>CAXTVX010000030.1:0-35897 GCA_964247755.1 uncultured Acetobacteraceae bacterium
CGTTCGCGGCCGCCTCCCGGGCGATGGCGCGGGCCAGCGTCGACTTGCCGACGCCACCCTTCTGGCTGATGAGGCCGATGATCGTTGTCATGCCGTGCGCATAACATCGCGCTAGCGATCTAGCAGCAAGAAATCTAGTCGCTAGCTATCTAGCCGCTAGATATCTACAGGCGAGTTATCTAGCGGCTAGATGGTGTTTCCTTGCGCGAACCGTGTATCTACTGTGGCTGCTGGCTACCACCGTCGACCACATCATCCCCCGAAGCGGAGACGGCACCGATGAGGCGTCTAATCGTGCTCCGGCCTGCTGGAGCTGCAACAGCCGCAAGCGGACGCAGCCGGTCGAGCGCTTCCTGCGCGATGCTCCGGAGGTGCTGGCTCGGATACGCGCGCACCAGCGGGGCGAGGATGTGCTGTCGAGCCGGCGTGCGCAGCTTGACCAGCGGTCGCTTCAGCCGCGAGGTCAAGCTCCTGGCAGCCGGGCAGGACACGACCATCCGGGCGCTGGTCGGAGAGGTTCTGGACCTGCTGTTCAGGCACTACGGCAAACACCCAGTTGGGGGAGCGGTGACGGGCTGTCAGGTCGACTGTCCGAACCCTTCCAAGGTGCCCGCTGGAGTTGGCATAATGACCATTATACGGCAATAGATCCAAACGGGAAAAGCGGCCCGAAGGACGCTTTGGCGACTCAGCAATCTACCGCCGATCCCGCGTCTTTTGCAACCGGCTGTCCATTGTCCGTCCGTGCAGTTGGCCTTGGAAGTACTAGAGGCCAAACATCGCCATTACCGATAGGAGAAGTCATTGCCGACTCTCTCCGCCTCCGTCACCATTGACCACACGATCAACTTCCTGGAGGCCGTGTGTCAAACCCACCAAAGGATCCGCCCAAACCTAGAACGGTCGGACGAGGCTCGCCAAGCACCGAGTCGTTTGCGAACGATAAGCGGCCATCTGGTCTCAGAACAACCGATGGCAAACCCGTAACAAAGCTGCCACCCCCGCCGCCGCCGAAAAAGAAGTAGCTGCGGCTAGAACCGTCACGGCCGGGACGCAGAGAAACGCGATCCATCCAGCCCGAACGTGACGGACAGTCGTGTCTAGCATTCTCTCGTTCCTCTCAATACCCGAAACGTACTCGCGGGCCATTAGCTCAAGGATGTGGACTTCGGCTGGATCGTTGTCTTGGCGAAGTAGCCATTCCACATCAGTTCCTACGATGGTCCAGTCTTTTGCACGGAAAACCCTTGCTGTTAGAAGAACAGCAACTAGCACGGCTATAAGAAATGCGGCGCCCGTAAACAGGAAAGGCCAACTATGTGGTCTAGCTAGTAACGCGATGCCGCCAAGAGCTTCAGCGCTTAGCCAGCCCATCACAGAAGTGGCCCGGGCTTCATGCGCTGTAAGCGTTGCTGCATGTGATGTAAGCCGGGTTTCTGCCTGCTCGACTGCAAATCGCGCGCGCCAGATCCGAAAAGCGTTTCCGGTTGCTCCTTCATCTAGCTTGGATGAGACAGAACCCAAAGCTCTCCACATTCCATTCTCCGACATGCTTTAACGGCAAAGTTTCAGGTTGGCGTACTTGCCCGCTATCCACGGTCGCGATAGTTCTAGCCGATCCAGCGAAAGATGAACGGGTCCACGTTAAACCAGGCCGAGAAATCGTGCTCGCTACCGGCAACGTCCGTGACGCGACCTTCTGCCGAGAGAGGTAGATGCCGTCCCTCATTGGTTAGCTTCTTCCACACGACATGGAGGTTCAGGACACCTTTGGCTCCGAGAGCGAGCCGGAGGGCTTCCGCGGGATCCGCCGCATCCTTGCGGATCGTGTCCCCGATGACGTCGACCAGTTCCCGTTCCCATTCCTCCTTTGTCTGCGCGCGCATGGTCCGTCCTCTCGGGCTGTTCTAGCCGCAGCCTAATCCGGATTAGGGTTGTCGATCGAGGAGTGCGATCCCGGGTGCGGGAGCGCTCATCAGGTTGACCGGGCGGGACGGCAGCCGCCAGGCCGACGCAGCAGGAAACCGCGTTGCACGGATCTGGAGTAACGGGGGGACGAGGCCGTGCAGGGCGCCGAAGTGCCGGCAGAAGATGCGTTACACGGGCCAGCGGCAGGGCAGGGGACTAGGCTTCTGAGGCTGGCTTAGTAGACGCCCGGCGCATGCCTCGCGAACGTCTCGCGAATGCCCGGCGATCGTCTCGCGTACACCCAGATCGGCCTTCCATACACCAATGCACCTGTGGTGCACCGGGACGCGACCTGAACCGACAGATCCACCAGGGGTGCCTTGGTCTGTAGAAGCTCCAGGACGTTGCCTTCGTCCCGCCGCTGTCCTGCTGCTGCCCCGCTCAGGCGACCATTTCTTCCCGCTCGTTAGACGGCGCATGCTCAACGATGACGCTGATCGGGCGCTGCCCGCAGTCCTGGCAAACAAGCTGCCGCACCAACTTACCGAGAGTGCGTTCCTCCCGATCCCACTGGCTCGTCTTCGCCAGCCCGGGTAGGGGCGCCACCCGTTCGCGGCCGCAGGCGCACCGTATAGTCAGGGTCCAGAGATCGAGGAATGTCCGCACGTCGAGGTAGGCCAGCATGTCACGGCGGGTGGGGAAGGGGTGGTTGAACGGTTCCGGGTCCATGGATCAGGCCGAGTAGGTGATCCGCACGCCCCTGCGGGTTAGGGCGCTCATCCGATCCCGTGTTCCATCCCGAGCCGCGCCGATCAGCAGCTCCCTGGCGTCGTGCGCGTGTGCTTCGTGGTTGGTGATGAGCGCCGCGACGGCATCCCCGAACGACAGCGGGCCGATTGGCTTGCCTTCAGCCTGCGCTTTCTGGTCTGCAGGCTGGAGCATGAAGGTGCCGAGGATGGGTTCACTCATGGGTGGCTCCTAATCCACGGCGGAAGTGATGGCCGTTGGCGGCAGCGGATAAGTCAGTATGGTTCCGCACCAAAATAGGTGTGCCCCAGCATGAAATTCGTCTTTCTGATCTTCACCCTGCTCTTGTTGGGAGCATCTACAGTAGTAGCACGCAGCACAACGTCACCGCGGCCATCACAATCGCAACAGCCACCCCCACCAGTATCGCTTTCGCGTAGGCGTCTTCTGCCTCTACTCGCCGGATTTGTAGCATGGGGCCTTGGCCTCGCGACAATAGTGCAGACCGTTGAGGCACTTTATGGTCCGTTTTGGCCACTTCGCCCCACCGTGACGCCTCAAGCTCTTTCAGCTGCGTCACCGTTGGACATCCCCTTCAGCATAACGAATCCTAGCCTGTTTAGCTATTCCAACGTGAGGATCGCATGCGGGATCCGGCGGATTGAGACTTCCGTTGGCAATGTAGTGACTGCCTTCAGTATAGAAGCTCAGGCAAATCCTGAGACGCTCGCAAGCGGACAGACAAGGCCATATACATGCCCCTTCACAAAGTTCTTCAGATTTGAGCCAGGAGCAATAATCACTAAGGCACAGATAGATTTCAAGATTGAGTACATTCGTAGCTGGTGGTTCTTTACTAACAGGTCACAGCACTTTTGGACAAATAGCTTTGTCCTTGACACGGCTACGCAGCCAGAGAGTTGGCAGGCAGGAGAGCCACTTGAATGACCGCTCCCAGGCCTGATCCTGTTGCGTACCGACAGCCACCGGGGCACGGTGCGCTATTCGGCCGATCCCCGGCCGGTGAGAACGCAATGATCTAGCAGACGCGAAAAAGGCGGCTCCCTGGAAGGAACCGCCTCTCCCACCCCTCGCGGGGCATGTTCTGTCCGTCGCTGTTCAGATCATGCCCACCGTCCGGTTGTTTTTCAAGCCCCTTCGGCTTGGATGCGGGAGAGCTTTGCCTTCAGGCCGCCCATCGCGTTGGGAGACGACGATGACGAGAGAACGCGCGCGGCCGTGGCGCAGCGGATCGAGCTACTGCGAGGCGCCGAGGAACGCGCTCGACCGCGGGCAGCGGCATTGCTGGCGGCGCAGGGTGGTGGCCGAGCTGCGGGCGGGCAACCTGCCAGGCAAGGCGGTGCTGACGGCGGAGGCGCTGCTGGCCTGCATGGGGGAGGACGGCGAGCTCTACCCGTCGCACCAGGCCATCGCCGGCAAGGCGGGCGTTGGGCTGCGCACGGTGGCCCGGCACCTGGCGCGCATGGCCGAGCTCGGGCTGCTGACGCGGATCCGGCGGCTGGTGCGCAGGCCTTGGCCGGAGGGTGGGCGAGGGGCGGTCCGGGTGGAGCAGACCAGCAACGCCTACGTGCTGACGTTCCCGGCTGGGGTCGCGGCGGAAAGAGTTCTCAAGTTGAGAAATCTTCCGGCAGCGCCCGTGGCCCGGCTCAACACCGGCTGCCACGTTGACCCTGTAGAGGCTAGCAGAAGATCATTACCAGCACCGACCAGCGATCGGATAGCGGCCCTAGCTGCTCTGGAAGCCGTCCGGGTGGCGCGTGAGGCGGCAGCAGCGACGAGGTGGTGGGCGGCGCGAGGATAGCGCCCCGGCGTAGGGCGCTATCCGTGATCTAGGAGGATGCATGCATGTCCTGATGGCCTTCGGCGTCGCGATGCTGATCATCCTGGCGGTCGCGCTGCGGCCACAAAGTCCGGTGAAGAAGTATGCTCTTGGATGCATAGCGAGCCTCATCATCGGCTTGCTACTTTCCTACGCCTTGCTCATGGCTCAGGCGTTCGGACCCTGTCTCGTGGCCTTCTTCGGCACGCTTCTCGTCGCTGCTTGGTTCTGGAGCCGTATGTGGTCCCTGCCGCCCGACTACCGTTAGCTACGCGGCCAAAGACATGCCCAGCGATGACCCTGTTGCCCCTCGTCTGTCCCTGCACCGCTGCATGGTCTGCGGCTCCGATCACGCGTCGTTCGGTTTCGACACCCGGACCGGCACCGTGTGGACCTGCCAGGCGCACCGGGAGGCTGGAGAGGCTGTGCTGGTGGTGCCCATGCGGGGCAGCGTAAGCCGGCAGAGCGGCGGGGATCGGGGATGATGCCCGGCTCTTGAGGTGAGGTGAACCGCGACCTGGCGATAAAGCGGGAGCTTGTCCAGTGGGCGGATTATGGCAGGCCAGGGGATGAAGAGGCTTTGTGGCGCAATCCTTATCCGACACCACATTCAGTGATTGATAGCTTCGGGAAGACGCGATAGGCTTACCTCGTTTCGATGAGGCAAGCCGGTGGTAGAACGGTTCACGATCACGGAAGGATGGGAGTTTGGCGGTCGGATCGTCGGCGTCAGCGCCCCCGCTGTCCGCGCGATCGGCCGTTACCTGAACACCGCTGGCATCATGCCGGACAGCGACCGGACCCGCTCGCCGAAGCCGCAGATCGAGTTGCCACACGCCGTAGTGATCCTGCTCGCGATGCTGACGACGGGTCAGCAGACCGAAGCGGCACGAGAGGTTTATTTCGCCTGGAACTTGCCCGCAGCCACACCTCTAGGAAGGCTCCGGGATGATCTGACCAGCCTCGGCGTTCAGCTGCCGGCTGCCGATGATGAGGTCCGGTTCGGTCGGGACATCATCAGCGCGCTGATCAACCTTACCGCGCGGTCCGAAGGTCTCCCCTGGGTCACAACAGCCATTGATGCGGTAATCGTCTGGCACGGTTCGGACCGGGCAGCCCTGCGCCTACATGATGGTGATCTGATCGAGTTCGAGACGAAGCGGAACCGTTACCATCGGCTGACCGAGAACAACTACGGCGCCCATCCAACGTCTGAGGCTTACAAGACCCTTCGGCGTAGTGTTCAGGCCGAAGTGTCGTCACTGACGCTGGCCGCCTTCGGTCGCGTCGTGTGGCGCAGCAGGCTTGCGGTAGCACGCCTCGCGGAGACCGGGATCAAGCACGCCATCCCGGTGCAGCAGACGCTCGATGCTCTGACGCCGAAACCGGAGCCGACGCTTCCTGACCCGTCGTTAGACGGCGATCAGGCAGGGTTCAGCCCGGAAGCCGCGGAGGCCGACGGGGAACCACCCCCGCCAGCCTCCGCCAAGTCTACCCGTTCTGCAATCCTGCAGCCCGAAGTAGCCCCACAAGCTCAAGGGTATTCCGTCCCTGACCAGGACGGAAGCGAGGATCAGCGGAGCGGCCATTCCCAATCAGGAGAGCCGCATGTCCCACGACCTTTCGCGGAGCGCCGAAAACGCGCCCGACCTTATCCCCCTTACGCAGCTGTCGCATGAACTGAAGAGCCATACCGGACGGGCGGCACCGCGGTATCGGTATCTCTATAGGCTGGTCCTGGACGGCCATATTGTGACCCGGCGCGTAGGGCGCTTCCACATGGTGGAGCGCAGCAGCCTGTCTGCGATCGCGGAGATCGTTGCTCGTTCCAGCGTCGCCGATCATCGCGCGGCCGCATAACGAAACACCCCGGCGCTGGCGGCGCTGGGGTGTCCCGGAAGGCTCTACAGTCTCAACAGACGCTTCTACCACAGAGCTGCGTCCGGGTTCCATAGTCGCCGCGCTGGGCCAGTCAGGAGACTGCGCCCATGTCCATTTCCATCGCCGTCCCGGAAGGCCATGACGTCAGGACGTCGCTGGTTGCCGGGAAAGCCCTCGTCTTCATCGGTCCGGCCGGTGCGCCCGGGCTGGTTCCTGTGCCGCCTGTCGGGCAGGTTAGCGCCTACCTCACCCATAACCGCGGCCTGTCCTGGCCGGACAAGGCCGATGCTGCGTTGGCCGCTGGCACTCTCGCCACGGGAGGCGCTGTCGCCCTTGAGTTCGCCTGCTTGGGCGATGCTCTCGCATTCCGGAAGCGCCTCGGTGCGGGGACATGATCGCGCTCCGGCAGGCCGAGCTGGTCGTGTTGCGGTCGCTGCTGCAGGGCCATCCGGAGGCGGTGCAGACGGTCGGGGATCTGCCAGCCGAGGCGTTCGCGGATCCTGAGCACCAGGCGACCTACTGGCGGCTGCTGGTCGGCGATCCCGGCGTCGATGCCTCGGATCTGCAGCACGCCTCCGAGGCTGGTGCGGATGATGTCGCCGGCGCCTGCGAGCTGATCCGGAGCTGCTGGCGCGCGGCAGCTGGAGTGCCGGTGCTATGAGCGCCACCGCTCGCGATGAACTCCGGCACGCGGTTAGCCTGGCCGCTCGGCTGATCCCTGGTCCCTGCGATTGGGTTCATCGTGCTGCCGTGCAGGCGATCCGTAGCCTGACGCCGGGCGCGCTCGACGCATTCAACCTGGTGGTGGGGTGGGAGCCGCGGCTGGACGGCCCCGACCTCGACGCCGCTGCGCTAGCCAGGCTGGACCGGCTGGCCGACGTTGCTCTGGACGAGTTGTTCCGCCGCCAGGATCGGTTCGTCTCGGCCGTGCTGGGCGTGTACGCCGGCGCCGGTAGGTGCCGCGCATGAGCGACGACATCCCCGACAGCCTAATCGAGCGCTTGGCAAAGCTGCTGGAGATGTTGGGATCCGAGCATGCAGGTGAGCGTGCCGCCGCCGGTGCCAAGGCGCACGGGCTGCTGCGGTCGCACGGCCTGACCATCACGCAGGTGCTCACCGCTCCTCGGCTGGGCGCGCCGGTCGCCGAGATCCGGCAGAAGCCGATGTTCAAGAACGCGGCGGTGGCCAGAGCGGCAGCGGACCTTCTCGCTGAGCCCGACCTGCTGGTCGATTGGGAGTTCCGGTTCCTGCGGTCCATGGCCGCGCGAACGGCCTTCACCGAGAAGCAGCAGGGCAAGGTCGCGGAGATCCTGGAGCGGATCAGGAGACGTGCGGCGTGATGGCTGGGCGGCACCACGCAGCCGATCTAGCTGGAGCCGCCAGGCGCCCGTCCCTGGATGACATCAAGGCGGAGCTCTCCGAGCGGGTTGAGGATCTGGCGCGCGAGCTGCTGGGCGAGCCGAACCGCGACACCGTCCGCCGGTCGGAATGGCGCTGGGGTGCCAAGGCGTCGACCGCGCTGATCGTCCGCGATGGCGGCGGCAAGCGGCGCGGCGCCTTCTACAACCACGAGGCCAGCGAGGGCGGCTCGCCCCTCGACCTGGTCATGTTCGCGCGGTCGTGCGGCATCGCCGAGGCCATCAGCTGGGCGACCCATTGGCTGGGACACGACCAGCCCGGCTATGTGCCGCAGCCGGTCAGCGACGCGGTGGTGGCCGCCCGCGCCGCCAAGCGGGCCGAGCAGGAGCAGGAAGCCGCCGCGGCCGTCGCGGAGCGGGTCGCGTACGCCCGCAGGCTCTGGGACCAGTCCGTACCGATCCAAGGCACCGCGGGCCAGGTCTACCTCGTCGACACCCGCGGCATACCGGAGCCGCCGCTCGGCTGGCCCTGGTGCATCCGCTTCCACCCGCGCAGCCGGGCGTTGATCGTTGCGGCCACCTTGCCATCAGGCGAGGTGCAGGCGGTCCAGCGGATCTTCCTGACGCCGGACGGGCGCAAGGTCGACGGCGAGGAGCTGGAGCGTCGCAACCTGCCCGCCGTGAAGATGACGAACGGGTCGATGGATGGCGCCGCGGTCCGACTGCCGGTCCGGACGCTCGGCGCCCGGGACAGCGCCCCGCTTTGCCTGGCCGAGGGTCCAGAAACGGGCATCTCGGCGTGGGTCAGCAGCGGGCACGAGACCTGGTTGCTCTGCGGCGGGTTCACAAAGGCGCCGCTCGAGGCCGGCCGACGGAACGTGGTCTGCCGGGACGACGATCGCCGGTTCTCGCCGGCCGACAACGCCTTGCGCAAGACGGTAGCTGCCTGGCGGGCTGCTGGCCACGCCGTGACCGTCGCGACCCCCTGGCGGATCCGTCGTTTCGACAAGTCCGACCTGAACGACACGCTGAAGGCGAACGGGACGCCGGCGGTGCAGTCGCGGATCGAGCGGGCGCTGCGGGTCCAGGCGACGGCAGTCCGGCGCGAGCCGATCGAGCTCGTGCGCGAGCAGCTGGACAGGGTGATCCGGCGCTTCTTCGAGGACGCTGCGGCCTGGGGTGCTGGCAGCGAGCCGGACGCGCCGGAATATGACTTTCCGGACGGCGAGGAGGCCATCCCCGGCCAAGCCAGGACCAACACGCCAGATCCTCCGGCACACGCGGTCAAGGTCGACGTCGGCGCCGGCAAGTCCCGGTCGGCCTACCGCTATGCCGCCGAGATGCTGGCCCGGATGCGGCCGGCCGGCGACAAGCGCGCGATCGCCGTGGCGGTGCCGACCCACAAGCTCGCCGACGAGCACGCCGAGATCTTCCAGGCCATCGCGAACCCGGAGATGGCCGAGCCGGCCGGGACAGCATTCGGCAACCTGCAGCGGCTTCTAGCCCGCCGCACCGTCAGGGTGTGGCGTGGCATGGAGGCGGTGGATCCGGACCACGGCGATGCCGCCAACGACACGGTGCCGCTGCTGGCCAAGACCCGCATGTGCCGGAACCTGGAGGCGGTGAAGGACGCGCGGGAGGTCAACGCGGACGTGTTCTCCTCCGCCTGCCAGCGCAAGGTCGACGGCGAACGGATCAGCTGCCCGTTCTTCAGCCAGTGCGGCTACCAGCGCCAGCGCGAGGCCGCAGTCGACCTGTGGATCGTCCCGCACGAACTGCTGTTCCTGACCAAGCCCAAGTCGCTCGGCCGCCTGGCCGCCCTGGTGGTGGACGAGAGCTGCTGGGCCGATGGGCTGGAGGGCGTCCATGGCAAGCCGATGGCGATGGCGGTCAGGGATCTGCGCCAGCCTTGCCCGATCGTCAGGAAGGGCAGCGTCGACATGGGCGCCACCGACCGCCTGTCCTTCCTTCGGGTGGCGCTGGCGGACATCCTCGAGCAGCACGCCAACGGGCCGCTGGTGCGGGAGGTGCTGGCCGACTTCAACCTGACGTCGGCCAACGCCGGCGAAGCCTATACCCTGGAGTGGCAGCGGTTCGTTGATCCTGGCCTACATCCGAGGATGACGCCTGAGCAGCGTAGGGAGGCGGTAGGCGCCGCCCGTGGCAATGCGCAGGTGCTGAGGTTTGCGAAGGTCTGGAAGGGGATCCAGGCGCTGCTGGCGGAGGACGGGCCGGAGAAGTCCGGATGGCTCTCCCTGGCGTCGGAGCCCGACGACAAGGACGGCTCGGTCAAGCAGGCCCTGCACATGAAGGGCCGGCGGGACGTGAAGAAGGGATGGCAGGTGCCGACCCTGCTGCTGGACGCCACCATGAACGTCGACCTGGTGCGCCCCTACTGGCCGCACCTCCAGGTGACGGCCGAGCTGCTGGCGGAGGCGCCGCACCAGCACGTCCGCCAGGTGATCGACCGGGCGTTCTCGAAGTCGATGCTGGACCCCATCACGCCGGAGATGGCGGACACCGACCCCTACGTGTTCCGGCTGCTGAAGGCGGACCCGAAGGCACCGGAGCGCCGCAACCGCAACCTGCGCCGTGTCCACGCCATCCTGTGCCGGGAGGCCCGCCGCTATGCCCCGGAGCGAGTGCTGGTGGTGTGCTTGAAGGCCGTGAAGGAGGCGCTGCCCGGCGTCGGTCCGCTGCCGGTCAACGTGGAGCTCGCCCATCACAACGCCGTCGCCGGCCGCGACGAGTGGGGGCCGCAACCGGGCCGTAGCGGCACCCGGGCGCTCATCGTGGTGGGCCGGACCATGCCGGCGATCGGCGCCGTCCAGAGGCTGGCGGAGGCGCTGGGCGGGGCGGCGATCGAGGAGATCACCGGCGGGTGGTACGAGCGCGGCGACGCCATCCGCGAGGGGCTGAACGGGCAGGCAGAGGCGGTCGAGACGGAGCGGCATCCGCACCCGGTCGCCGAGGCCGTCCGCTGGCAGATTTGCGAGGGCGAGCTCCTGCAGATCATCGGCCGCGGTCGCGGCGTCAACCGCACAGCTGACAACCCGCTCGACGTGCTGGTGCTGACGGACGCTCCGATCCCGGTGCCGGTGGCCGAGACGCTGAATGCCGCCGATCTTGATCCGACGCCGGATGACATGATGGCGGGGGCCGGCGGGGTGGTGCTGCGCAACCCCGGACAGGCAGCCGCTGCATACCCGGTTCTGTGGTCGAACCGGGAGGCAGCAAAGAAGGCGCTGCAGCGGAGGTTGGGGACATCTCTCTATGAGTATTATCTATTCATAGAGGAATGTCCCCAACCTCGGGACGGCGCTGTCCACGGAGCCCGCGCCGCCTATCAGGTGGCTGGTGCCGGTCAGAAGTCGGCGGAAGCGTGGTTCGACCCCCTCCTGATCCCTGACATCGCGGCGTGGCTGAGCGGCCGGCTTGGCAGCCTCGCGTGGTGCCGCGTGGATGGTCCGCCAGAGCCGGAGCCTGTGGCCGCGGGCAGGGTCGGCTCGTCGACCCACAGCCCGGACGTGGAGCACCTGCCGATGCCACTGGCAGGGCAGACGGTCCCCCTGCCGCCGCCCACCCCAGCGACCCTGCCAACTGCCCCGATCGCCGAGGCGAAGGAGCCTGTCGTGCTGCATGCCAACTGCTGCCATCCGCCCCAGATCGAGGGGCTGTTCTCGATCCGGACGAGAGACGGCCAGATCCCCGTGCAGCTGGTCCGGATGGACTTGCCAGCGCCTAGCCCGCCGGTCGTCTGGGTCGCCCGGCGCAGCGCCGACAAGGCGCTGGTCTCTGCCCTGGCTATGACGGCGGCCCAGCTTGAGCCCGGTCCAACCGCCGGGGAGCGGGCGGCGTGATGGCTTGGCAAGCACATACGCGCCCGGGTGCGCGCGAGAGCCGGCAGGGCATTACTGCGAAATACGCGCACACATGCGCGCGCGAGGCCGGGCTTTGGAGCGAGATACGCGCACACGTATGCGCGCGAGGATGCTGCGGCCTGCCGAGGAAATCGGTCAGGAACGGCGGAAGACTGCAGATTTCCGGTGCTGCGCGAGCCTGGAGGAAATCGGCCAGCGAGTGCTTCGCTTTGCGATACGCGCAGGGGTGCGCGCGCGAGGCGGGGTTTTCAGCACACTACGCGCCCGGGTACGTGCCTGCGCCCGCGCGCGAGGGGCTGGCACGGCGACATCAGGTAGCCCCGTCCAGCGCCATGCTGAACGTTCCGCACACGTATGCGCGCGAGGCCGGCGCTGCTGGCTCCATCTCGGGTGGAGTTCCCGGTCATGAACCCTGAGATCCTTGCCTACGGGCCGCTGGAGCTGAACCGGGCCTCCATGGTGCTGGCAGGTCCAGCCGGCCGGGTGCCGCTGAGTGGGCGGCAGTTCCTGGTGCTCGAGCGCCTGATGAGGCGGCCAGAGGCGCTGGTGTCGATCTCGGACTTGGTGGCCATGCTCTATGACGGCGGCCAGGAGCCACAGAACCCCGAGGTCATGGTGCGCCAGCAGGTCGTGCAGCTGCGGCGGCTGATCGCCAAAGTGGGCGCAGGGTATGCGATCACGATCCGGACTGCGGTACGGTGCGGGTATGCGATCGAGCCGGCGGCGAGCCGGTCAGGTCCTGTTCATACAGGCGCGGAACAGGCGATGCGGAGGGCGGGCTGATGCGGCGTGACGACAACCTCCGACACTTCGGACACCTTAGACGCGCGTGTATGCCCCGCATTAAGCGTCAGCTTCGCACACTTACCACAGGCCAACGCGCGCGCATTGAGAGAGGGCAAGCGGGCCTACAGGCGGCCGTTCCCGCCGTTCTAGCGGCGGCGTAGCGGTGCCATGGTTCCGGATGCCGCATCCGCCGCTGGGGTTCGAGATCCCGGACGAGTGGTGGCTTGCCGCGGGGATGGACCGGTTCCGACCAGCCGCACCGCATTTCACGCCCGGCGAGCAGCCCGAGGGCCGGCCGGTTGAAGTCGTCCCTCTGGATCGCCTCCGGCCGCTGGTGCGGTCCCCCGGCTTCACGATGGACGCGAGCGGCTTCAGGCGGACCGGGATGGTGAGCGTGCTGCAGGCGATCCGGGATGGTGCAGCAATCGAGCCGGTGCACGCCTTCGAGATCGAGGGTGGCGATGACGCCGGGTACCACCACGGCCTCTACCATGGATGCCATCGGTTCTATGCCTCGGTGGCGGTCGGATACACGCACATCCCGATTGCCAGTATCGGCACTGAGGCGGATGTCCGCCGAGTGAATGAGATCCTGGGGGTCCAGCCGGCAGGAACGGGTTGATACCGGTCGGAAACCCGTCGAGGCGCCGGTTTTATAACCAGCCCAAACCCGCAAACGGGAGCGACAGACCTGCGCGATACGGGCCAGGAAGCAGGCTTGCGGGTCTACAAGCTCGGCCCGATCGGCGTGGAGAAGGTGCGTACTGAGGTAGCTACTCTGTCCGGTAAGCTTGAGACCAAGGCCGATGCCACGGACCTCAGGGAGCTGAAGGGTCGGGTAGGCCGCATCCCGACCGTGCCGGTCCTGGCGAGCATGCTGACGATCCTGGCGCTGATCGCCGCGGCCTGGCCGTGGATCAAGCAGCATCTGATCGGCTGAGCAGCTGCGACCATTCGTTCGCCTATTCGTTACCGGCACAGCCGACATCATCGGCAGCAGCACGGGCGTCCGCAGGAATGCTGGCGATCTTGACGGACCGCTGCGCCTCCGTGCGGTCGATACCAAGATCACGGACGACGGCGTTGACGCCGCTCTCCTTGCGATGCCCCCTGCCATCAACGCGCTTACTCTCAATCGGCGCAATCTGCGCCGATTGAACCCTGTCCGTCAGCCGAACCCACTCCGCGATATGGTCAGCCCTTTCCTGCACCGTCAGGTCCGCCCGGTGCAGGTTCTCCGCGATCTCCTGACCGGACCCGAACAGCAACGGGATCAGGACATTGGCCGCCTTTACCAAGGCGGTGGCGAACTGGAGTTTGGTGTCTAGGCTGACGTGTCCGCGATGTTGGGTCTTGAGCATGATCGCCTCTCAGGTGAAGAGCGATCGAGATAAAGATGCCCGATCCGGGGCTTTGCAATCGTCAAGGAAGTGTCCGGTAGCCTTCCGGCCTCAGAACAGAACCACCAGGATCACGCGCTCGGCCACCGTGCAATCAATTGCAATCGTCACGATCTCTTCCCCAGCACCCGGTAGACCGAGGCCCGTCCGATCCCGAGCTGCTTGGCGATCTCGGCAGGCCTTGTGCCAGTTCTGCGCATCGCCTGCACCCGGGCCACGTCAATCGTCGGCTTCCGGCCGGTGTAGACCCCCGCCCGCTTCGCCGCAGCGATCCCTTCCAACTGCCGCTCCCGGCGTAGGTTGGTCTCGAACTCGGCGAACACCCCCAGCATGTCTAGAAAGGCCTTGCCGGCGGCGGTGCTGGTGTCGACCGGCTGCTCAGTGCAGCGGAGCGCCGCGCCCTTCGCCTTGAGCTCGGCCATGATCGCCTGCAGGTCGGCGATCGACCGGGCCAGGCGGTCGATGCGCGTCACCACCAGGCTGTCGCCCTTCCGGATGAAGTCGAGCAGCGTGCGCAGCTCGGCACGGCCGGCCGCGGTGGTGCCGGACTTCATCTCCTCGCGGATGATGGAGCAGCCGGCCGCCGCCAGCGCCGCCCGCTGGATGGTCAGATCCTGGTCGGTGGTGCTGACCCGGGCGTAGCCATAGAGCGTCGACATGGCGTGTCCGATCTGTCTCGCTAGGTTCTAGACCTTCCTCTTGTCGTGTCTCACACGGCAGAAGTCAACCCAAACGAGACGCAGAAAGCCGGCTTCCTGCTGTCTCACCGGAACGTGTTGCTAGGGTATACCCAAGCAAGACGCACGAGGTTTCGGCAGTAGGCGGCCTGGTGGCTCCTCCATAGTCCGCGCCCATCGCCGGAAATATTTGTCGCCGGTTACACCGAACTTACAGCGCGCTTATGCCGGTCTGGCAGACTCCCCTGATGCACACTCGGGAGGATGAACCGGTGCCACAAACGGTGCTGCTACAGGTTGGGCAGATCAGGATCGACACCGAGTTTGGCATCCTGTCAGGACCGGGTGGTCGATGCCGATTGGGCGGCAGTGCGGCGCGGCTGCTGCCGGCGATGGCGGCGCGCCCAGGCCAGATCTTCACCAGCAGTGACATCCTCGACCTCTGCCCGGCGAAGCCGACAGGCCGCGTTCGGGCCGAGCACGTGGTGCGGGTTCGCATCGCGCTGTGCCGCAAGGTGCTCCGGCGCGTTGGCGGTGGCGACCTGCTTCGGATGGAGCGCGGCGCCGGCTACACGCTGCAGGCGCCCTCTGGCCGCCGGCTGAACGACCAGCAGGCGGTGCTGCTCGATGGGCTGCTCGCCTCGCATCCGGACCAGACGGCGGTCGGCCTGTTCCGGATGGCCGAGTTCTCCCGATCGGCCCCCGAGCTGGCGGCCCTGCGTGCTGACCAGGCCGCCAACGGCATCCGGCTCGATAGCCTGGGAGCCGCGTGATGCTGGACCCGATCCGCCGCAAGCACGCCGTCGACGCGCTGCAGGACACCCTCGCTGCCCATCATGACCGGCCGGAAGCAGCTGAGGCGGCGGCCAACGACCTGCTCCGGCGCATGGATGTCTCTTGGGAGCAGCTGCTGTCGCACCCGGTCGACCCGGCGGATCCGCTGCTGGTGCGTCAGGCCGACTGCATGGCCAGCGTGATCTTCGAGTTCCGGGAGCATGCGGAGCCGGCGTGGCTGGCGGCCGCAGCCGTCTGGCACCGCACCGCCCCCACCGATCCAGACGCCCGCCAGAAGCTGCACACCATGCTGTGCTGCGTGCACGGCCGGGAGGAGGCGCGGCTCGAGGCGCTGCGGATCCGGATTGAGAAAGGCCGCCAGCAGGAGGCAGCCGAACGGGCGCAACTGGCGGAAACCATGTTCGGCCCCTCGCTGTTGGGTTCGGCCATCGCCGTGGGAGCACGCTGATGGGCGCGGTAGCGATGGGCTCCACGTCGCTGGCGATGGGCGGCGTCGGCGGCCTCCTGGGTGCCGCTGGGTCTATCCTCGGCGGCAACAGCCAAGCGGCCAACGACCGCTACCAGGCTCAGGTCGCCCTGAACAACGCTGGCACCGCGGCCAAGGCCGGCGATACCGCGCTGGCGCAGGGCCAGGTCGCAGCCCAGCAGCAATACCAGGTCGGGTCCCAGCGGCAGGGGCAGGCGCGCGCTGCCTTCGGTGCCGACGGCGTGTCTGCGAACAGCGGCTCGGCGGTGGACGTGCAGTCCGGGATCGCGCGCACCACGGCGCTGGACGTGGGCGCGGTCGGCTACAACGCTGATGTCCAAGCCGTAGGGTTCCGGAACCAAGCCGCGAACTACAACACGCAGGCCAGCGTGGATCGGTCGGCTGCCTCAAATGCCGTGACCTCTGGTTTTCTCGGTGCCGCCGGCAGCCTGATCGGCTCCGCTTCCAGTGTTGCGAGCAAGTGGGCCTCGTTCCAGCAGGCGGGCGTCTTCACGCCGCCGGAGAACGCGACCATCGACGGCTACAAGCCGGTCAGCCCGAACCCGGTCACCGGGCAGAACGTCGCCTCGAACCCGTGGGCGTCGTCCATGCTGACAGGATCCACCTGATGGCACAGATCCCCGATCCCGGCGCGCCGCAGACGGTCCTTCCGGATCGCATCGCGGACACGCCGCAAAGCGTTTCGACCAGCCCGGAAGCATTCGGCGGCGGCTTGGCGCAGGGCCTGGACCAGGTCGCGCAGGGCACCGAGCAGGCGTCCAGCAACCTGTCCAACATGACGATGTCGGCGGCTCAGCTCGCCAACACTACGGCTGTCAACACCCGCTATACCCAGCTGCAGAAGGCAGCGAACACGCTGAGCTTTGGTGATCCCACCTCGAACACGCCAGGCTTCTTCTCGAAGCGCGGACAGGATGCCCTGACGGCCTATCCTGGCGTCGTCGCGCAGCTCCAGGCAACGCGAGACAGCCTTGCCACCGGCCTGTCTCCGGATGCGGCGGCACAATTCGAGGACGCAAGTCGGCGCCTCGTGAGCCAGCAGCTCGAGGACTATGGCCGGCACAACATCCAGCAGGAACAGGTCTACGCGCAGGACACGGCCAACTCGACCGTCGAGGCCGATCGGCAATCCGCTATCGCCTACCGTGACGATCCAGCGCGCTTCAACGCGTCCGTAACCGACGCGCGCAACACGATCCAGGGTTACAGCCAGACCCTCGGTGACCCGCCTGCGACGACGAACCAGAAGCTGTCTGACTGGACCTCGACGACGTATGCCGGTGTCGTGGCTGCGAAGGCGGAAACCGATCCGCTCGGAGCCTACCAGTACTACACCCAGCACAAGGACCTGATCGGCGGCCTCGACCAAGTCGCCGTCGAGCGCGAGCTGAAGCCATCCCTCTACCAGTGGGCGTCCCGGGCTCAAGCCGACAGCTACATGTCCGGCGCGTCCGGCCAGGTCGCGCAGGGTGTCGCGGCCGAGGCGCAGAAGCAGGGTGTGGATCCGGTCCTGGCGCTCACGACCGCGAGGATCGAAAGCGGGCTGGGGTCGCGGCTTCAGTCGCCGACCAGCGCGGCCAGCGGCGTCTTCGGGATGATGCCCGGCACCTTCGCGGCCAACGCTGGACCGAACGCCAATCCTAACGACATTCCGACCCAGATCGGCGCGGGCGTCCGCAACCTGGCCTCCAGCACGGCCATCGCCAATGCGGCGGTGGGCGGCAACGCTGCGCCCTGGCAGGTCTACCTGACCCATCAGCAGGGTAACGCTGGCGGCCCCGCTCTGCTGAAGGCCGATCCCGGCATGTCGGCGGTCGCGGCGCTAGCGCCTGCCTATGGAGGCAACGTGCAGCTGGCTACCAAGGCGATCACGGGCAACGGTGGCACCGCCGACATGACGGTGGGCGCCTTCCGCGACCTGTGGCAGTCCAACTTCCAGCACGTCGCCAGCACGGTCACCATACCGCCGCCTGGGACGGCTCCCGGCACGCCCACGTCGACCAATCCGCGCGACCACGTGCAGGGATGGCTCGCGCAAGCGCAGGGCGTCCTATCGCCCTTTGGTACACCTGATCCGGTCTACCAGGAGATGGTGCAGTCCCGGATCCGGGCGAACGTGGCGGACCTGGAGTATGGCCAGCAGCAGACCGACAGGGCGAACCAGAACACGCTGCTGTCGGCTGCGCTGGGGCTGACAGCGGCAACACCTTCGGCACCAACGCCTGCGCCGCCTGTCCCCGGTGCCCCGATCAACAGCGCGGTCAATGCGCCGCCGCCGGCACAGCCCGCGCCGCCTGCGTCTGCCGTGCCCGGCATCCCCGCCGCCGTTGCCAGTGCGAGCGGCGCCGCACCATCCGCCCGTCCCACGTCGATCGACCAGCTGCTCGCCATCAGCCCGGCCGTGAAGGCGGCATGGGCTGGTGCCTCGCCTGAGGCGCAGCGCGGCATCCTGGGCATGATCGAGCGCAACGCCACCGAAGGGCCGCCGGTCACGCCGCAGGCGCAGACCCGGTACTATGGCCTGCTCTCGGAGAGCACGAACGACCCGACCTCCTTCCTAAAGGAGAACCTGGCCGATCCAGACCTGCTCGCGACCCTGCCCCGCGGCATGGTGTCGCAGCTGATGAACCGGCAGGTCTCGATCGACGGGAAGCAGGCCGAGCAGCAGGACCGCGTTGCGACCATGACGCATGCGCGGGCGGTAGTGATGCCGGATCTGATCGCCGCCGGGATCAACCCGCGGGCCGCCTCCGCGCCGAACGCGACACAGCCGCAGCGGCAGGCCTACGCCGACTTCGACGGGCGCCTGGACGAAGCGCTGCAATCCTTCCAGCAGTCGAACAACCGGCGGCCGAACGACGCCGAGATCAAGACCATCGGGCAGACGCTGCTGACGCCTGGGTTCCAGTCCGGGACTGGTCACCTGTGGGGAGTGATCGGGCCGACACAGGAACGCCTCTACCAAGCGCAGACGGGCGGCACGACCGGCAGCTTCATGCCACAGGTGCCACCGGCGGACCGAACGCAGATCGTCAGCGCCTATGCCGCGCTGCACGGTGGGGCAAAGCCGACCGACGGCGAGATCTCGACGTACTACATGGCCGGGCGCAGCCGCATGCCGGCGCCGCTTCCCGGTCGGCCGCGGATGCCGGGTGCGCCGCAGCCTGGAGCGCGCATGCCGCTGCCGGTCCCGGTGCAGACCGCATCGACCGCACCGGGCAGCGTCGCCAACCCATACGTACAGGCCGACAGCGACAGCGACGATGGAGCCTTCGGCCAGTGAGCGCAGGGTTGAGCCAGCACCGCTGGTGGGACGATGAGCCTGCGGCACCTGCACCCTCGAAGCCGAGCGCGGAGAACCAGGAGTGGATCCGCGCCGCGCTCGCGCGCATCGCTCAGGGCGGCCGGGAAGAAGAGGTCGCGTCCTGGCGTGCCGCCGCTGCGGAGCGTGAAGCCGCCCGGCTGGCGTCGCTCGGCCAGACCAGCCGCATCGAGCACGAGGAGGACGGCCAGTGACTGACTACGCCAGCATCATCGCGGGCCTGGGCCGGCAGGCATCCTCGGCTGCTTCTGGGTCCGCCCCGGATGCGCCGGCGGCTCCGACAGCACCAGCCGGCAGCCTGCCCCAGCCGGACGCGCTTCCTGGCGCTGCGCCTGCCGACGATCCATTCGCCGATGGCAGCAGTTCCCCGTCCGCGCCGGGTTTCTCGACGCCTGCGGCTGCGCCCGCGCCAGGCACGGCAGGTGCTGATCCGAGCAACCCCTACTCCGACGTGATCGGACAGGTCGACCAAGCCCGGACGATGGTCGGCCAGCTGGCGCTGTACGGCGCGAAGGACTCCGACCCGGACAAGGCTGCGGCCGCCGCGACGCTGCAGCCTCAGATCGGCGGCGCGTCCACCGTGATCGAGCAGAACCTGCCGGCCTACCAGCAGCAGGCGCAGCTGCTGCGCAACCAGCAGACCCTCACGGCGAACCCGGCACTGGCGGACTGGCTGGCGAACAACCCTCTGGCGCCGCGGGTCGCGTCGGATGACCTGCACAACCTCGACGCGGTCACGTCCTGGTCGCAGCAGTGGTCGCAGGGCTGGTCCGATGCGGTGAACAGCAACGCGCTGAACCGGCTCTACGCGCAGGGTGCGGCAGCTGATCCTCAACGGGTGGCATCGCTCGAAGCGTCGATGCAGGCTGGTGCGAACAGCCCGGCCGCATCCGGCGCCATCCACTTCTTCGCATCCGTGGCTGGCGGCCTGGCGGATAGCATCGCCCATGCGGCACCCTTGGCTGCCACCGGACTTGCCGGCGGTGCTGCCCTGGGCGGTGCAGCGGCCGGCTTGCCATCGGCCGGCGTGGCGTTTCCCGCCGGTGCGGCGGCTGGTGGTGTGCTGGGCGGGACGGCCGGCTTCGAGACCGGCATGTTCCTGGATGGCTACCGGACCAACGCTGGCACCGTCATGCACGCGCTCGACGGCGTGAAGGACGCGAACGGCAACGGGATCGATCCGACCGCCAAGGTGGCGGCGGGGTTCATCGCCGGCGTCGTCGGTGGCTCCCTAAACTTGGTGGGTCTGGGCTCGGCCGGCCGTGTTGTTGGCGAAGGCCTATCGGGTCTGCTGAGCGAGGGCATGGCGCAGGCAGTGCAGCGGCCGGGCGTTGGCGCGTCACTGGCGCGTGCAGCCGTGAACATCGGCAAGGGTGGGTTAACCGGTGCCGGGCTGGGCGCGGTGACCGAGACAGCGAACGTCCTGGCCAGCCAAGCTGCGCGGATAGCCAGCCCCGGCCAGTTCGACACCATCCTGAACGATCCGCAGCAGCGGCAGCAGGCGGTCGACGACATCGCCGACAGCGCCGCCACCATGGCGCTGCAGCTCGGCCTGGTGCACGGCGTCGGCGCGCTGCCGAAGCTGATCGGCGACAACCTGCGCGCCCGGCGGTCGACCGACGACCTGAACGCGCTGCAGGGCCTGATGGGCACGGCGCAGGACAGCGCCACCCAGACCCGTGCGCCGTCCATGTTCGAGAGCTGGGTTCAGAGCCAGACCGCCGGCGGCCGCGGCGAGCAGCTGTTCGTGCCGGGCGACGCGGTGCAGGAGCTCTACCAGAGCCGAGGCGTCACGCCGGGCCCGGATGATGGCCTGTTCGGGCAGTTCGTCCCCGACATCCGCGAGCAGATGGAGCAGGCGCGGCTGACCGGCGGCGACGTGGTCGCGCCGACGGCAGGCTTCGTCGCGCACATGGCCGGCACGCCGGAAGCCGAGGCGCTGATGCCGCACGTCCGGATCGGCGAGGACGGCATGAGCCAGTCCGACGTCGACGGGTACATGGCCGCGCACGCTGACGCGCTGCAGGCGCGCGGCGACGACATGCAGCAGCAGTTCGACGCGCAGCAGGCCAGCCGGAGCGGCGTCCAGGCGGTCCACGACGACGTGCTGAGCCAGGCGCGCGCAGCCGGGCTGTCGCCCGACACGGCCGAGCAGTATGCCGCCCTGATGGCATCCCGCTACGCCACCCGCGGCGAACGGCTGGGTGAGGATCCGCTGGAGCTCTACCGCGAGGAGGGCATCCAGATCCGCGGTCCGGAGCAGCAGGCGCCGCTCCAGGGCAAGGTGCCGGACAACCTGGACATGCTCATCAACGCGGTGCGGTCCAACCGGCCGGAAGCCAGCGACAGCGCGCTGTTCGGGCCGTCGCTGATGCAGTTCCTGGCGCAGCGCGGAGGCGTCGAGGATCCGGGCGGTGACCTGGCGGCGATGGGTGCTGCCGACTGGCACAAGGGCAAGCCAGGCACCCGCCGGTTCATCCGGCCAACCCGGGCCGACGCGGGCGCAGGCCTACCCGGCATGGCACGCGCCAGCGACAGCCGGTTCTCGCCGGATGCGGCGACACTGGCGGCGCACGAGGCCGGCTACCTGCCCGGCGCCGATCGGCCCGACATCAACACGCTGCACGACGCGGTGCGCCGCGAGCTGTCCGGCGATCCGGTCTACACCGAGCAGTCGAGCAGCCGGGCGGCCGAATACCGCGAGGCGGTGCGCGACCTGTCGGACACGCTCGACCGGAAGGGCATCGACGCGAAGACCGCCAGCAACGAGGAGATCCGCGCGGCGCTCTACGGCGGGGAGCAGGACCGCGAGTTCGGCCAGGCCGCCGCCGAGCCGGCCGAGCCTGTTGCTCATCTGAGCGGCGAGGAGATCGCGCCGAAGGATGCGGACTTGCCGACGCTGCGCCAGGCGGCGCGGGACTTCTACGCGAACGAGCTGCGCGGCAAGGCGGTGCACAGCGACGCGCTCGGACGGGATGTCGAGTTCCGGAGCAGCCGCAAAGCTTTCGCCACAAGCGCGAACGCCGACAAGCTGCGGCTGTTCGCGGCGCTGCACGATGTGGTGGCGCATGGGAAGCTCGAGCAGAGCGCCGCGCCGCGGGACCCGCTGCTGGAGAAGTCGACCAAGGCCTATCACTTCCTGACGGCGCCGGTAGATCTGGACGGCCGCACGGTGCATGTCGGCGTGACCGTCCGCGAGGACACCGCAGGCCACCTGTACTACAACCATTCGCCGATCGAGGAGGCGCGGTCCGCCGCGGAGGCTGATGCCCCGACCTCCGGCCCGCTGGCACCCGCCGACAAAGGCGGACCTGGAACCGGAGGCGAGGAGCAGCCGAACGACGCCTTTAGGGATACCGCTCACAAAGCTGGTCCACAGGGCGTCGCAGATGGCGGTGCCACCTACGAACAGAGGATGGTCACATCGCCCGACGGCGTCAACGCTGATGACGTGAACATGCAGGTTCGTGACCTCGACCAGGGTGAGACGGCGACACAGGCCGGTGCCTGGCGCGACGTGCAGCCGGACGAGGTGCTGCAGCCCGGCGCGCACGTCCGCATGAACCTGGACACCGGTCGCAACGAGGTGTTCCAGCCGGCCAACGACGTGCTGCGCGGCTCGATCCGCCTGCGCGACGGCAGCGCGGTGATCAGCCTGTTCGCCAAGCGCGACCTGTCGACGTTCCTGCACGAGGGCGCGCACCTCTTCGTCGACGAGCTGTCGCGGGACGCTGCCCTGCCCCGCGCGCCCGAGCAGATCCGCAGTGACATGGCCGCGGTTCGGGAGTGGTTGGGTGCCGAGGATGGTGCTGCGCTCACCACCGAGCAGCACGAGAAGTTCGCTCGTGGCTTTGAGGCCTACCTGATGGAGGGCACGGCGCCGTCGCTGGCGCTGCGTGGCGCCTTCCGCCGGTTCCGCGCCTGGCTGGTCGGCATCTACCGGTCGATCGCCGGCCTGCACGTCGAGCTGACGCCTGCCATCCGCGACGTGATGGACCGGCTGCTGGCGACCGACGACGAGATCGCCCGCGCCCGCGACGACCAGCGCCTGGGCGGGCTGTTCAAGTCGGCGGACGAGGCCGGCATGACGGATGCCGAGTTCAGCGCCTACACCGCGTCGGTGGAGCGGGCGCGCAGCCAAGCGGTCGACAGCCTGACCACGAGGACGATGTCGGACGTGCGCCGCGAGCGGCAGGCCTGGTGGCGGCACCAGGAGGAGCCGATCCGCGAGGAGGTGCAGAGCGAGGTCGACGCCCGGCCGGAGATGCGCGCGCTGGAGCTGTTCCGGTCCGGGCGGATGGCCGGCGGCGAGGGAGAGCCGGGCAAGCGGATCAAGCTGGACCGGGCCGAACTGGTCGACACGTACGGCTCGCCGGCTGTGCTGGACATGCTGCCAAAGCGGGTCCCGCCGATCTACGGTGAGGACGGACTGTCGGCCGACGTGGTCGCCAGCATGGTCGGCATGCGCTCCGGCGACGCGCTGGTGAAGGCGCTGCTGGCACACGAGGGCCTGCGGCGGCAGCTGCGCGACCAGGGCGATACCCGGTCCGTGCGCGCCTACTCGATCGACACCGCGACACATGACCGGATGGTGGAGCGGCACGGCGAGGTGCTGACGGACGGGTCGCTGGAAGGCGAGGCGATGGACCGGGTGCACAGCGAGCGGCAGCTGGACGTGCTGGCGGCCGAGCTGCGCGCGCTGGGCCGGCGGACCAAGATGGAGGCGACGCCGCTGCAGGTGGCGAAGCAGTGGGCGGACCGGTCGATCGCCGCGAAGACGATCAAGGACGGCGCCAGGCCGGCGCTCTATGCCCGTGCCGAGGCCAAGGCCGGTCGCGCTGCCGAGCGCGCGCTGCTTGCTGGTGACCACGCCGAGGCGTTCCGGCAGAAGCAGGCCCAGCTGCTGAACCACGCGCTGTACTTGTCGGCGAAGGCGGCCAAGGACGACGTTGACGCCGGGATGCGCCGGATGGAGCGGTTCGGTGGCAAGGCTGAGTTCCCGACCATCCAGTCCGACTTCGTCGACCGCGTGCACGAGCTGCTGCGCCGCTTCGGCATGCCGCTCCGCAGGGACAGCGCCGAGCTCGACCGCGGCCTGGCCGGCTTGTCGCTGCAGTCCTGGGCTACGGAGCGGCTGTCGGAGGGCAACGAGATCTTCATCGCGCCGGACCTATACGACCCGACCTATGCCCGGCACGTGGACGAGCTGAGCATCAGCCAGTTCCGCGACCTGGCCGACACGGTGAAGAGCATCGCGCACGCCGGCCGCGCCCTCGAGCAGGTGACGGTCGACGGAGAGAAGCAGGCGCGCGTCGCGGTGGTCGAGCAGATGGTCGGCACCATGTCGGGCCTGCGGCAGAAGGCGGCACGGGACTTCGTCAACCAGGGTGGCGAGACCGGCGCCAGGGGCGTGGCCGAGCGGGCGGTGAAGGGCGTCAGCGGCTTCCACGCCATGCTGCTCAAGCCGGAAACGATCCTGGACACGCTCGACAGCCGGGATCCCAACGGCATCTTCAACCGGGCAGTCTGGCGGCCGATCAAGGCGGCGCAGGGCATGGAGAACGACCTGCTGCGCGAGGTCACCGGCCAGCTGAAGGCGCTGCACGACAGCTTGGGCAAGGGCTACGGCAAGGACTTCGACCGCCAGCTGCCGGAGCAGCCCGGCATCGTCGATCCACGAACCGGCGCGCCGATGGCGCTCAAGCGCCGCGGCCTGATCGGGATCGCCCTGAACGTCGGCAACGAGAGCAACCTCCAGCGCTTGGTGGATGGCTACGGCTGGACCCGGGAGGCGGTGCAAGCGCTGCTGGATCGGCACATGACCGAGGCCGACTGGCGGTTCGTCCAGGGCAGCTGGGACGCCTTCGAGAGCCTGTTCCCGCGCATCGAGGCAATGCAGCGCCGGCTGACCGGCGTCGGCCTGGACAAGATCGAGCCGCGCGACGTGCAGACCCCGCACGGCGTGTTCCGTGGCGGCTACTACCCGGTGATCTACGACCCGAACCTGTCGACGCTCGGCGACCGGATCCAGGCGCAGGGCGATCAGCGGTTCGAGGCGGACTATGTCCGCGCCACGACCCAGAAGGGCCACACGATCAGCCGGCAGCAGCAGGTCAGGGAGCCGCTGTCGCTGGACCCGGACGCCATGGCCTGGAAGCTGCGCCAGGCGGTGCACGACCTGGCCTACCGGGAGCCGATCATCAACGCCGACCGGCTGCTGCGGAACCGGGACGTCACCGCCGGCATGGACGCGACGATCGGCCGCGACCAGCGCAAGCAGCTGGACCGCTGGCTGCAGGGTGTGGCCAACGACCAGAACCAGGACACGCGCGGCCTGGCGGCCATGGACAGCTTCCTGCACCGGTTGCGGACCAACGCGATGGTGGTCGGCATCGGCTTCCGCGCCAGCACCATGCTGAAGCACGGCAGCACCGCGCTCTCCAACAGCATCGGCGAGCTCGGGCCGAAGTGGATGCTCCAGGGCAGCCGGGAGTTCTTCGGCTCGCCGGACAAGATGCGGCGCCAATACGAGTTCATCACCAGCGTGTCGGCCGAGATGCGCAACCGCAGCGGCGAGATCGACCGCGACGTGCGAGACGCGCTGCGCGACACGATGGGCAAGTCGGGGGTGATCCCGGCGCTCGCCCGCTTCTCGCACTACGGCGTCGCCATGCTCGACATGGGCTCGGCGCTGCCGACCTGGATGGGCGCCTACCGGAAGGCGCAGGCCGAGGGCATGGAGGACACGGACGCGGTCGCCTACGCCGACAAGACGGTGCGCAACGCCCACGGCGCCAACGGTGCGCCGGACCTGGCTGCGATCCAGCGCGGCAGCGAGGCGCAGAAGCTGATGACCATGTTCTATGGCTTCTTCAACCACATCTATAACCGGCAGGTGGTCGGCGTGCAGTCGGCGATCAGCGGCGTGCGCAACGTGCGCGCCGGGCAGTTCGGCGCGGCTCGCGGCGACTTCGCGCACAGCCTGGCGACGTTCTTCTTCTACCTTGCCATGCCGGCGCTGATCGAGGCGACGGTCGCTGAGGGGCTACCGAGCGGCCAGGACGGCGACGGGTGGCTTGGGTGGGCCGTCAAGGCGATCGGCGGCGCGATCCCGGCCGGTGTGCCGGTGCTGCGCGACGTGGCGAACGCAGCCATCCACGGGAAGGACTACGCCATGTCGCCGACCGGCCAGGCGTTCGACAGCATCGTGGCGCTGGCGAAGGACGCGGGGTCGGAGGCCGGGCTGCGGCAGGCGCCGGTGTCGGACCGGTGGGTGCAGCAGGCCATCACGGCACCGGGCTACGTGTTCGGGCTGCCGACAGGTCAGGCGGCCGGAACAGCGCAGTTCCTGGCGAACGTGGCCGGCGGGCAGGAGGATCCGCAGAGCTTGGCGGACTGGATGCGGGGGATCACGTTCGGGCCGGCGCCGAAGAAGGCAGCTGGACGGTGAGGTTACACTGCATCAACGCGCGCCAGATTGCTGCCGGCTGGAGCGATGCTTTTCCAGACCGAGCAGTCGACCGCCTTTGGCCACGACAACGAGAGGACGGCACGGCTTCGATCTTCGAGAACGAACCTGATCTGGGAGCCGGCTGGTTCAAGTCGAAACCGTAGCGCTGCTTGAGGATGACGCCCCCAGCTTTCCAAGCTTGCCAAGTTCTCCTGGCTGACGAAAAGCTGTGCGTCAGCGCACTCCTCGGCGAGACGTGTAGCTAGCTGGATATTGCGGATCAGCAGACCTGCATTAATTGCCGTCTCGTCTGGTCCGCTTTCAATCAAGCTGAAGAGCGCCGTGTCGTGATCACCAAGTGGGATCCGGTCGAACGCCTCCAGGACGCCTGCAATCCGGTGAGAGCGGCGCTTGCTAGGCCGATTAAGGAACGTTGCTCCCTGCAGTGAGCCGACGACAACAGTTTCAAACCGGCTCCTTGACCTTGTCTCTGTTTCGTAGGCATCCCGGACATCGTCGGAGATCTCTTGAACCACAGTCAGGCGGGATCCCTGCTGTCTCACAGCGATGTCTAGTTCTCGCGCCAATGCGGCGGCATCACGAAAGAAGATATGCTGTTGCTGCTCGATATAGCGGGTATTCTCCAGTAGCAGTCTCAGATCAGACACGAGAGCGGGCAGACGTCCGAGGTTGTTGTCGAACCACTCGAATGCGGCGTTGCCCAAATCTTCCCGTTTCCGCCTTGCTTGGAGCTCTCGGTAGCCGGCCACTCCGAAGTGCTGGTCCTTCTCGGCGCACACGTGTCCAATGATCCTAAGCTGTTGGTCAGGGGACCAGAGGACGGCGCCAGAAAGGTATTTGGGGTGCCTGCCGCTACACATGGCACAGGGTATCAGCTCTCGGCCTGGACGGTTTTTGCTGTCTATAGCGAACTCGCGAACGATCTTGTGCCCAGGGGCCGAGAAGTCCGGCTTAGTCCAGGCAAGGTCTGGGATCTTCTCGGGTGTGTACGCTCGTATCGCGGAAAGGATCGTCTCATCTTCTGATGACGGAGCGGTCCGATAAGGACCAACATCGTGCGAAGTACTCAGAGGACTTCTCCAAGACCAGGGCTGACATGAGCCGGTTATCCGTCAGATTGTGCTGACCCGGAGAAAGTCAATTCTTCATGGAAAGGAATCATGGACGTATGATGCCGCGGCAAACCTAGTAGCCGATCAGGGCGGATCTGGGTCGTCGTCGTATGCGTCGGCGTTCGCTGCATTGGTCTGGAATTCGCCCTCCTGCTGATCCTGCTGGCGGGTCAACGCCTCCGTTCCAGCCATTGGCGACGACGACTGCGAGGCCAGGCTGCTCATCTGCTCCTGGATCGCCTGGATCTTGATCTGGTCGAGCTGCACGGCCTCCGGGCTCATATAGACGTCGCTGGCCTGCTGCTGGCGCGCCGCGTCAAGCTGCTGCTGTAGGTCCGCCATCTGGTGCGAGAACAGCGGGCGGTCGGATCCGAGCAGGTCCTGTGCGATGCCGCGGGATGCTGGCGCGGCCAGAAGGCAAGCCATCGCTGCTGCCGTAAGCTTCATGCGACCGTCTCTTGCCTCGTCTGTCCGGGCGCAGAATGATCCTCTCGGATGCTCTCGTCTATGAGGTTCGTCAGCATGCCGGTGCCCTCGAACACTCGGACGCCATCACGTTCCACCACCTCGGCCCGCAGCGCGATCGTCCAGCCCCAATCGTCCACCAGCTCGCCCACGTAGGCGCCGCTCGCGTCGCGGCCGAGGCGGAACTTGTAGATCTCGCCGGATGCCATCATCTCCGGCGGCTCCTCTGCTGGTCGCGCTGCAGCTCGAGGATCCGGTCCCGCAGTTTGCCCTCCAGCACCAAGTCGCCGCGGGCGCGGGCGGCACTGGCCTCGCGCTCCAAGTCGCGTACGACCAGCCGGGTCTTGCTCGGCGGCAGCGGCATGGTGATGTCCGCTGGCATCCACCGGCTGGGATCGTGCGGCTTGTTCATCGGTAGCTGTTCCCGTCCAGCACGGTGCCGCTGGTGATCTGGTTCCAGGTCAGCGGGTTGCCGGACGGCAGCGGTGCGGATCCATAGTCGTCCCGACCGGGCGGCTTCGGCTGCGCTGCCTTCTCGGCCTGGCGCACCGCGGCCAGAGGATCCGACTCGCGCAGCACCCTGGTGATCCGCAGGCGGCAGCAGGCCCCATCCCGGCCTACCTGCGTGCCGATGTCGCACCAGCGCAGGCCGGTGGCCCGGAGGCGACGCACGATGGCGTCCTCCTCCGGGGTCCAGGAGCGGCCGCTGGTCACGGCACCGTAGCGGGGTAGCTGGCGCAGATCGCGGCGGTGCGCTTGCTCATCGCCTCAATGGTGGTCGCGCCGATCAGGTCCCGGATCACCGGCCAGATGTCGTCGTGGTCCAGGCAGCTCGCCGGCTCACCGTCGCCGCCCATGCCACCGTGCCACTCCAGGACAGCGCGGGCCCGCAGCTGGTGTCCCTCGATCGTGCTGGGCGACTGCGCCAGGATCTGCGCCAGCAGTTCGCGCTGCCGAGCCCGGAGGGGATGTTCGCTGCCGAACGGGATGTCGAGGCCCTCGACGTTCATCTGGTCGATGCTGGCGATGAGCTCGTTGCAGGCGGCCTTGAGCCCGGCATCCGGATCGGGCGGCAGCGGCGCGGGCACTCCGGCCAGCTGCTTCAACAGCAGCAGCGCCCCGCGCTCGGCCGTGCCGTGGTTGAAGCCGCCGTCCGCCTGCTTACCCGCCTCCGCCTGCTCGAACTCGTGCTCCTCGAGGAGTGCCCTGGCTTGCAGCCGCACCGCCGCGAGGGAGGCCGTCGGCGTCGACGCGACGGCGAAGATAGCATCCCGTGCGCGGTCGAGCAGGAGGCCGAAGGTCTCGTCGTCCATCGCCCGGGGCGCGGCGGCCACCTCGCTCCTGGCGTGGCGGGCCTCATCGCAGACCGTGGCCACCGCGAGATCCGGAACCGACGGCTCGGTTGCTAGGCTTTCGCCGATCAAGTCCTCGACGATGGACGAGATCAGGCAGTCCCGGCGATCGCCAGGGCCCGGCTTGAGCAACTCCTGGTCCTCCAGCGCGAGGCTGCGCGCCTTCGCCTGCACCCCGGTGATCGTGGTCGCCCGCAGATCCAGGATGCGGTCGAGATGGGGTTCCTGAAGCTTGCTGATGCGGTCGCGCTCAGCGTCGCCGGCATCCTGTCCGTCGATGTCGTCGATGGTGCGGAAGGTCGCGAGAGACTGCCGCTCCAGGGCGTCGAAAGCGGCGCACGCAGCGATCAGCTCCGCATCCAGATCCTGCTGCACCGGCTCCGGCGCCCGCAGCACGTCGAGCACCAGGCTGTGCGCCGGCACGTGGTCATCGGACAGCAGGCCCGCGCTCTCGCTTATCGCCGGGTCCGCGTCATGATCGGCATCGGCCGACACGTAGTGCAGCACGAACGCCGCCTTGGCCCGGAGGCCGTTGCTGGTGGTGGCCGGCAGCGCGGCGATCGTGTCCCGCATCTCGTGACATCGACTGACGAGGGCCTTGATCTGCGCCTCGACGGCGGGATCGCCCGCCGGCACGTTGTCGCCGTCGCTCTCCATCAGCCGGTTCATCTCGTGGGTGAGGGCGACGTACTCGGCGGACAGCCGGATCAGGTCGGCATCCGGGCCATCGGCCGTCGGCACCGAGATGGCGCCCACCTGCGCCAGGACCGCGGCGGTCACGCCACCACCTCGATCACGTCCGAGGCCAGGCTGCGCGCCATCTCGACGCGCACGTTCCGGGGCACCGGCAGGTCGTCGATCAGGAGGCGCACCACGCCAGCCTTCACCTTGAGCCCATCCGCCGTCAGGGCCGGCATGCCGGTGATGTCCTGGATCAGCGCCCTCCGCTCGGCCGTCAGCCGGGTCAGGTCCGGGTGCATGCCGACCGCACGAGCAAGGCCGGCGCGGGTGTCGGGCTGGCTGGTTATCATGGCGATGATGCGCCGGCGCTCCCGCTCGTTGGTTCCGAGCTCGGCGCACAGCGCCACCAGACGCCCATCCGCTGGCGACTTGGGCATGGTGAAGGGGGCGTCAGGCAAGCGGTCCGTGGCTCTGCGGCGCGGATGGATGCTAGGCAGTCGAGCGGTCATTGTCGGTGTCTCCGGGGATGATCAGGCCCGGCCGGCGCTGCAATCGCTGGCCGGGCCGCTGGTGAAGGGGTGGTCTCTCAGGCGCCGTGCCGGCCGCGCTGCACGTCGGCGTCACGCGTCAGGAGGGCGGCTGTCTCGGCGTCGCCGGCACTGGCCCAGGCGGCCGCAGCGTCGCGCAGGAACCGCTCCCGGCTGGCGAGGGCGAGGGGCGTGTAGGCAGGGGCCCGGATCGTGGGCGGCTGCGGCGGGATGGCGGGGACGCGCATCAGCTCGCCAGCGCCAGCAGCGCGGTCTCGGCAGCCACCACGGCCTTGCGTGCCCGGCTGACGTGGCCGCGGCTGCGGTTCATGACCCCGAAGGCAACGGACACACGGCGGGCCACGGCGCGGTCGGAGAAGATCGCCCGGTCGTGCCGGTCACGCCGGCGCATCCGGTTGCATGCGCCCACGGCGGCCTTGGCGGTGGCGTAGGCTTCCTCGGTGTCGGCGAGCGCCTTGCGGGCAAGGTCGAGCGTGCGGGTCGCCATCTGCAGCGCCACGCCCTGCGGATCGTGCTGGGCGAGGAAGGCCGGGCCGAGGCAGGACACCGGGCGGATGAGTGGGATGGAGCGGAGGGGCTGGTAGGCGGCCTTGGGGTTGGTAGTCTGGTAGGCCATGGCAGTTTGCCTTGCGTTCTAACGTGTCTGGAGATACTTATAGTGTCACCAGCTACGGGGTGCAACCTTTAATGTCGCCAGATATGGAAAATGTCTCTGTGACAGCCGGGCAGATGAAGGCTGCTAGGGCGCTGCTTGGAATATCTGGCGAGCGGCTGGCCGAGCTGTCGGGTGTGAGTTTGGTGGCGATCCGGCGCGCTGAAGGTGCGCGAGGTCTAGGCGGGATGATGCGAGCGAACGCCGATGCAATTCGCCGCGCTCTCGAGGAAGCCGGCATCGAGTTCATCGCCCAAAACGGCGGCGGCGCTGGCGTGCGGCTGCGGAAGCCGGCGTTGTGACCGACGATCCCGCCCTAGCCGAGCTCCTGACCCTCTGGCCGCGCCTGTCCGACGACGCCCGGAAGTCCCTGCTGCGGATCGCGCGGGCGAAGGTGGCGCCTAGTGCTGGTGGATGGCTGGAGCGGCCGGCGCCGAGGATGAAGGGGTAAGACAGCCTGCGCCTCGCACAGATATGTGCTTGATACTCGCACTCATATGTGCGATGTATTGCCCATGCGCTCGACCGACCTTCTCCGCCGCCTTGGCCGTCGCGCTACTCGTATCGGCGTCGAACACACCGAGACGGCAGGCAAGGGCGGGCACTTGAAGGTGCGACACGATGGGCGGGTGACAGTGGTTCCGATGCACCGGGGCGACCTGCCCACGGGCACCTTCCGCGCGATCCTGAAGCAGCTCGGCCTGACCGAGCGGGACCTGGAGGACTGACGATGCGGTACGAGTATCCCGTCGACATGCTGGAGGCGGCGGACGGCTTTACCGTCACCGCTTCGGACCTGCCCGAGCTGGTCACCTGTGGCGACACCCGCGAGGAAGCCCTGGAGCGGGCACAGGACGCCCTGGTGTCGGCCCTGTCCTTCTACGTGGACGAGGGCAAGCTGCTGCCAGCTCCCAGCCCTGCTGCCGGCCGCCCGGTCGTGTCCGTGCCGTTGCTGGAAGCCAGCAAGCTAGCGCTCCACGAGGCGATGCTGGCGGCCAAGGTCAGCAACGTCGAGCTCGGCCGGCGCATGGGGTTGGGCGAGAACAGCATCCGTCGCCTGCGCGATCCGCTGCACCGCAGCCACGTCGGCCAGGTCGAGGCGGCACTGCGCGCACTCGGCCGCCGGGTGGTGCTGGAGGTAGCAGCAGCGTGAACAGCATGGACCAGCCAGCCACCACGGACCGGCTCGAGCTGCCTGCCTGCCTGCAACATTAGACCGCGAACGAGTGCTGGACGATGAGCAACAGGGACGATTTTAGCAAGAAGGTCAGAGATGCGGTTGCTCTTCGGGCAAGTCATCGCTGTAGCTACCGGGGATGCGGTCGGCATACGTCGGGTCCGAGTGAGGAATCCTCTTCGGCAGTGGCACGGATTGGTGTTGCCGCGCATATCCACGCCGCGGCACCTTTGGGTAAGAGATATCTTCAGGAGATGACGCCTGCAGAGCGATCCAGTATCGACAATTCGATATGGTTATGTGGTCTTCATGGTACTCTGATTGACCAAGATGAGAGGCGCTTCCCGGCAGCGCTGCTGTTTCAGATGAAGCAGGAGCATGAGGAGGCAGTAGCCGCAGGGCTAGCGGAGAACACGCATGGCGCCCGAAGCATAGACCTTATTGCACTGGGTCCTGACACCATATTTTTAGGAGAGTTCAATCTGCTTACGGCCACCGACTGGTGCGTGAGCATCGACCACTTCGTCTCGGGAGGGTTCGGCTCGATCATAAAGTTCATTGAGCAGTTTAGCCAAATAAACTTGAGTGAGCGATATATACTGGTTAATGGCTTGGGCGATGGCCGGGTTCTCTGTGAGTCCCCGACACTAACAAAGTCTGGCGAACGGTTTTCTCTGAATTGTAAGATATCTCCTCGCTTTCCTCGGATCCCCGTTCAAAAGCTTGGAGGCGACCTTAAGCTTGGCCCAACACATGACCTGGTTTTCGAGAACGGTGATATAGCAATCGTTTCAGGTGTTGATGCCCTTCCACAAAAGATAATGTTGAATCTCAGCCTTCAGAAGGGAGAAATGCATTTCCATCCGGAGGCAGGTGTGAGGCTGAGCGATTATTACATTCTTTTTAAAGGCTCGCCCTGGCTCGGACGCTTGATTAAACTTGAGGTCATCAGATCGGCTGCTATTCCAATGTATGACACGACCTTTAAGAGGGAATACCTTCCTCTTGAATGCGTAGAATCGGTCAGTAGTGTTCTTCCGCTGTCTGACGTTGATGAGAGAGGTTATGTCGTCATGAGGTTCAAAATGGTAGTCAATGGTCTAGATGACTGGGAAACTGAGATGCCAATCTTTGTGCAACCTACCAAGCTGCACGGTGCTCCGGATGGATTTGCGGGTCGGGTAAACCTTGAGCCCTAAAGGAAGGCGATCCGGCCGGGAAGGCGAGGGCGGCTGGGGAAGCGTTCGAGGTGGGCGCGCACCAAGTGGCAAAGGATCGCCAGCCCGCAGCGGCCGGTAGTATGGGGGACAGCGTGAGCCGGATGGCACAGATCATCAGCCCTGGTTTGGTCTTCTGGGCGCTGTTCCGGACGCTGCCGCAGTTGAGCGAGGGCTGGTCGGTAATCCTGCTGACGCTGGTGCTGCTGGTGATCGGCAGGATCTACGTCGGCAGCCGGAAGCAGAGGTTCCGGCGGTGGTAGCGGCGAAGGGCATCAAGCAGGCTGGTTTCTACGCCGCCGCCCTCCTGCTGCTGTGTGCTGGGCAGGCGCAGGCAGACAGTCAGCCCGGATACCTCATCACAGGGCTGGGTAGTGTGAGTTGTGCGACCTGGAAGCCGGGTCAAGATGAGGCCGTCGTCACGTCGTGGGTGCTCGGCTTCTGGACTGCTGCCAACATCGCAGCGCCCGTAAATCACCATGTTGGGCAAAACACCGACGCTGATGGCATCATGGCGGAGGTCAGACGTGTTTGCGATACCAGCCCATCGATGACTATCCAAGAAGCGACCGGAATTGCTTACGGTAAATTGCGGGTCGCTGGCCGGTAGGTCACACGTCTATATGACTACATCTATGGCAAGACATGAGCGATCTCATGCAGCACGATGGTGTCACTTCTACAGCACCTTGTAGCGCTTGTTTACTTCCTCGCCTGCACGGTGACTTTCTAGCGCGAGTATCTGAAGCATGCCCTCGATGTCTTTCATCGCTTGGCCGCCATCGATGGCCTCTCCCGCAGCTAAGCGATCTGTCAATTTGGCAACATCACGCTGGTAGTGGGTCAAGGTGCTAACTGTTTCGAGACAAGCTTTGCCTGCCCTACGTTCAAGCTTTCCTAGCCGATCAATATTCCGTTCAAGCAAATAGGGCGTTGATAACCGCGCGGATCTGAATGCTTCACCCAACGCCCTATCGTTCAATACACCGTCCATACCCTCAATTCTCACCTGCAGAACGCGCAGCTTTGCTCCAATGGAACTGATCTCGGCTCGCAGCCGGAACAGGTCCGGAATGATGGAGAGGGCGATAGCATATGCCTCGCGCGTGTCGTTTCGTCGATCGCGGAGGAAGTTGCCGATAGCGAGGACGGTTGTTGATGCGAAGGCCATGAAGGCAACGGCCACGGATAGCCACGCTGGAAGGTTCTTCATCCCGACCCTGCCCTGCCCTTAACTGAAAACATGCTGTCGCGAACGTCCAGACACGAGGTTAGAAATCTAGCTGCTACTTATCTAGCTCCTGTCTTCTCCTTCAATGCTTCAAATGCCTGCTCAAGCACTTGGACCAGCTTGAGCCGATGCGTCGCCGCGTAGACCTTGAGCTCGTCGTAGAAGTCTTCCCGCACCCGCGTCGCCAGCTGCTTGGTGCGTCCCGTGGCCCTTGCCGAGCGACCATCAGACGGCGCGACCTCCGGTTCCGAAAGGTTGCCTGGCGCCTCTGCGGCGGTCGGCGGTGCCGGTAGGTTTCGCCGGATCTTCTTGAAGTCAGCCATCGATCCGATCCACCAAGTTCTGCAGCACCTCATCGGCGCGCCGGTTGAGCTGCGGGAAGCGGGTCTCGGTGATCGTCAGCCCGAGGTTCTGAGCCTGGCGGTAGGCCGGGCGCTCTGGAACGCATCCACCGATTGCGTCGAACCCGGCCTGCTTCACGTAGGCCCGGGCTTCCACCTCCTCTGCGTCGGTGCCGATCTTGCAGAGGGCGAACACGAGGCGGCTGGCTGGAATGCCGGCCCGGACCAGCTCGTGGAAGGTGAGCACAGCGGGGTGCAGATCGTCAGCGCTGGCTCCTGTGGGCTGGACCACCAGGGCGGCTTGCCGTGCGATCTCCAGGGTGGCGGCGCTGGCTCGGGCCGGTCCGTCGAGCACCAGGAAGTCGTAGTTGGGTGCGACCTTCAGCGCCTGGGCAGCCGTCTTGTAGGCCTCGACGCTGAAGGTCGGCTCAAGGCCAGCCTCCAGCCGCCGGCGATGCCAGTTGCTGGATGTGCCCTGCTGGGTGTCGAGGTCGGCCAGCTTCACCTTGAGGCCGTTCGCGGCCGCCTCCCGGGCGATGGCGCGGGCCAGCGTCGACTTGCCGACGCC
>CAXTVX010000031.1:0-13976 GCA_964247755.1 uncultured Acetobacteraceae bacterium
CTAAGCAAAGCGGCCGCACCTCAACCCAGCAAGACGTCAGTCACCGGACGGATACTGTTGTTGCATGGTTGTCCCGGACGGTTCGCGGCGGTCGCCGACTAGGTGATTCTCAACATGTCGTTCCGCGGCATGGAGGACTCCGCACTCTTGGATGCCCCCTGGACCCCGTAGGATGATGGGCGCGAGTCGAGGACAGGCTCCCGGATGATGTGCTCGGCTGATGAGCCTCGAGCCTCGAGCATCGGCCGTTCGACTACAGGCGCTATGTGCAGCATCAGGGATTAACACGAAGCGTTTTTATGGACAACACGATTAGTGGTTAGTCAGCTCTCTTTCCCGCGGCAACCATTGGGGTATGCGGGAGATCGGAGTGCGGCTGCAGGCCAGAGCGCGGGAGTTGGGGCTGTCCGATGCCGAGGTGGCCAGGCGGCTTGGCTTGGCTCAAGGCCGTTACTCGAACTACGTCACCGGGACACGAGAACCGGACTTCGCCACGTTCGTCCGTATCTGCTCCGCGCTCGGTATCACCCCGAATGAAGTTCTGGGCGTCGGCAGCCGGGAACACGAGCGACCGGTGGCGACGAGAGCCAAGATCGATGCGCTCCTGGCTGGCTTCGAGGGAGACAAGCTCGAACTGGCGCTCGGCCTGTTGAGCGCGCTCTCCAGCCATCAGCCCTCGTCGAAACGCGAGGCCGTTGCCGATGAAGCGGACGTTGATTGAAGGATGGACATGACGATGTCCGCCCCGGTGTAGGGGACGAAATCCCGATCCACCTCGTTCGGTTCGACCCGATGGTTGCCGGACGCCGCTGCGTCGAGGACGCGCCGCACGCTCAGCAACTCCTCGACTGAGCCACCTGTCACGAGCTCCATCGGAGCGTGGCCGCCGAAGGTCGCGGACCAGTCTCTTCCCCGCAGCCACGAGACGCGGTCCCCATTGGTGCGGTGGATGGCCTGCAGGGCCCGATGAATGCCGAGCGCAGCGGAGATCCGGGTCAGGACGTCAGCCGACAAGACCAAGTCTCGCCTCCTACCGGCGGCATCGAGCCACTCGCAGTAGTCCGAGCCAGCTGGCTGCCCGAGCACACCCCGCCGCTCCTCGTCACCGAGCCCCCATAGATCCGCGATATGGACGAAGGTTCGCAGGCCCGGGCCGCTGAGCCGCCTGCGGCTCTCCGGTGACAACTGGTCTTGGTCCAGGACAGGGGGGAGATCTTCCATTTGCGCTGCCTTCAGGTCGTTTGTCACCAAGTCATCAACAACGGAGTTGCTCTGGGAGCGCGCTCAATGTTCCGCGAAGCATCCTGAGGTCGGGCGGATATCGTCGCATCCCCACGTCTGGAGCGCGTAAGCCAAGTGCTTGTAGAGGCGCGGATGCAGGTCGCCGCCAACGCCATCAGGAATGAAATAAGCATTGCCGGAAGAGGTCACGATGACCCTGACTTCCAGGTCGACGGACACCAGCGCCGAGGTTGCCCACACGTCGGCAAGACCTCTCCGCCAACCAACGGCATGCACCGCGGCACCTTGGAACCCGCTCGCGTGGATGGCGACCAGCATTGCGGGCCGCAGCACATCCGTGACTGCGCTAGTAGGGGTTGGCCCCGCGATCGCAGTCAAATCCACCGCGGCTGCTGGACCGATGGTCATCCGCCTGCCGCGCAAGGTCGCTCGGAATAGGTCGTCGGACCTCATGACGCGGTTGGGCCTTCCGTACCGCCTTCGACTTCCGTCCGGATCTCTCGCCATATACGCCTCAGGCTCTCGGAATCCGGGAGTGCCTCATGGTGGAAGCGCAACGGCAACGACAGGTTGCCTGCTTCGAGGTAGACCGTCGTCCACCCCTTCCACTTCATCCACCGACTGGCACCGGGCATTCAGCTACTCATCTCTACGACTGGCCTCTAATGGCGCTGCCTAACTTTTGGCAATGCGACCTCGAGCGGCCTCATAGCCGCATCAAAGCCGACCGCCGCGGCTCCAGCATTTCGCCGTCCACGTTGCGCTGGTGGATGACGATGTTGAAGTAGGCTTGACGCAGCGCCTGGATGTCGTTGGCTTCCATGGCCTGCTCGCCCTGTCGAATCGACTCGTCGAATTTATAAACGTCGGCCGCCAAATGTCGGTTGGCCTTCTCCAGTGCGAACTGCTCGACGAGGAACCGAGGCTGGTCCCAGCCCTGCAGCCAATATTGACGCCGCAACTCGTCGATTTGATCGGCTATGATCTGGTCGACGCTTCCACGGTCGAGGGCTGCTTCGATCAACCCGGCGAGGCGGTCGTACTGGACGACCTGCTCGGGGGTGGAGTTCTGGCGCACGTCCCGCTGGTAGAAGGTCAACTGCTGCTTGAGGCGGCGCCGCAACAGGTAGCGCCTCGCGTCCGGATGCTGGCAGACAATCGCGAGCTCCTGCCGGATGAGGCGCAACTCCTCGACGGCCTGCCGCCTCGCATCCGGATCGAGCGAGCCGCGAAGCCAGGCTCGCTGCTCGTCCAGCCGCCGACGAAGTTCCCGTAGCTGGATGCCATGCGATGGCGGCAGGGCTTCCTCCGCGCGCTCGATGTCCTCTTCCGCCCTTGCCAGATGAGCTCCCGCCAGGCTCGCGCCTTCCTCGCCGGAGAAATCCTGCCTGGCGAGTTGCCAATTGTAGAAGTTCTTGTTGTCGAACCTCTGCTGGACGCTCGGGAGCTCGACCTCGACCGAGATGCCCTGGCCCTCAAGCATCGTCCAGTGAATCGTGACCTCGTCGCCCTTCCGAAGTGTTGCGGACGCTGGCAGGTCGTTAGCCGAGATCCGGAACTCACCGACGAATAGGTTGAGGTGCGCCTCGGCGGCTCGCTCGTTGTTGACCTGATAGAGCTCGATGCGGGCGGTCGAGCCACTTCCCGCCCGCATCGTCTCGGCGAGCCGATACCGCACGACGCCGGAGGCAGGCAGGACGTCCCCTTTTTTCACGATGATATCGAGGCGGTCCTTGCCGTCATCGCCGAGGACCTTGAGCGCGATGTGGTGCGGGGTAGGCATGCCGCCCGTCGTCGCGATCAGCCGGTCGACGACGATGTCGCGGCAACAGCTCTGAATCGGCAGTCCTTTGGGACCGAATACGGACGCTCGGAAGGCGTTCGGCCCCATCTCCCTGAGCGGAAGATCGATCGAGATAGTCCCAGACAGCCTCCGGCGCCCGCTGGACCATCCCAGCAGGCTTTCGACGAGGATCTCGGCCGCGCCTTCGCCGGAAACTTGGCGAGCGGTCAGCTTAGCCTTGTCCCCGGCAGTCCTCGACTCGTAGTCGAACGCGACCTCCGTCGCATCTCCCGCCGTTTCGGTCCTCTTGCTAGCCTTCGCTGCATTGCCCCGGGACGACCAATCACGACCCTCGCAGTAGATCGCCGCACCCGCCGCGACGGCCGTCATGGGATCCACACGCCCGATGTCCTCGACCTCGATGCCGAGCTCGTCCTGTATCTGACGCCGGAGCATGGGCATCTTGGTCGGACCACCAACCAGGACGACACGAGCGACGTCCTCGTTCCGGTAGCCAACGTCCGCGAGCATCTTCCGACAGCATTCTACGGACCGGGTCACGAGACTCTCGGCGAGTTCCTCGAAATCTTGTCTCGTGATCGGGATGTCCAGGTAAATCGGCTCGCCCCGCAGGTCCTCGAGCCGAACCTCCTCGTCGGAGGCGGAGATCGTGACCCGTTCCTTGGTCGACAGGTCAATCTTCGCGACTTCCGCGGCGCGACGCGCCGTCCGGAGGAGGCGACGGTAGCCCTCCGCGACCGCGAAATCGGATGGAAGCGCGAAGTTGCGGGCGAGCCACGGAAGCGCGATCGTCTCCACTATGCGACGGTCCAGATCCCGACCGCCGAGCATGTTGACGCCTTCATGCGCGACGACCGTCACCTCACCTTCGATCGCGTGCACGAGCGCCGCATCGAATGTGCCGCCCCCCAGGTCATAGACAAGGAAGAGACCGCTCCTGTCTCGGGCCCCTGCCATCGACGCCAGCGCCGCCGCCACGGGCTCCTGCAGCAGCGCCACCTTGTCCAGCCCGGCGCTGTGGGCGGCCGCAAGCGTCGCCTCGCTCTGGATCTGGTTGAAGGCGGCCGGGACGGTCACGACAGCGCCGGTTACGATGTCCGTACCGGCTTCAATTAACGCGTGGCCTACAACCGATCGAAGAATCTCCGTCGCCGCTTGTTCCGGCGTCAGTGCGTCACCTGTGCTGGCGAACCGCAGCTTGGTGTCGGTGCCCATCAACCGCTTGAAGCCTTCGACGGCGTTGTCCGGCGCCAGCGCCGCGAGGTCGTAGGCACGGACGCCGACGGTTTGCCTGCCGCGCTTGTCGCGGTGGATCACCGAGGGCATCACGTCGGTGCCCTCCGGGGTCTTGAAAATCCTGATTTTGCCATCCGCTACGCCAGCGACGGCCGAGTTCGAGGTGCCGAGATCGATGCCGAGGTACATGTCAGTCCTCTCGCGCCAGGACCACACGGCCCCTTGCGATGACCCGCCCGTCGCGGACCACGGTAGGTTCGAGCGTCTCCCTGACGCATAAGCCGTCCTCGGTGTCGAAATCCTCCGGGTTCACCGGTTCCGCCGGGAGGTCCGGAGAGAACGCCAGCCCTTCGTAGGTCACCAGTTTGAGCCCGAACCGGGAAAGCGCCGTCTCGACTTGACCCCCCGCGTAGGCCGAGCGCGCGACCTCGCGTTCGTGGCGCGATCTTGCCGCCTGTTCCGTCAAACTCAAAAGACGCCTCGTCGCTTTGAACCACTCCGAGGCGAGCAGCGCCATCGCTTTTGCGGCGTCGTCCGACAGCGATTCACTCATTTTGCATGCCTCATGGATCGTTCCATCCCAGCCGGTAGCCTATGTCCTCCAGACGCCGCTTGTCGCTCAAGGCAAGCCGCAGGGAAGCCTGTCGGCAACCATCGACGAATGTCGCATTCAACGCGTTTGGTGCGGTAGTGCACGAGGGTGGCCGACGCAGCGACCGGACGCTTGCCCACCATTGCGCACCGGCCAATTCATCGCCTGATAGGGTTGAGATCCATAGCTCCCACGCCCGCCTGTCGGCCTGGCCGTCGGAGAAGGCGGTTGAGGGCGAGCCTGGCACGGAGGGCATATTTGGTGCGACAGGAGGAGGGACCGAGACGCTAGGAAGCGGTGGCACCGACCCGGCCGTGCCGACCGTGCCACTCACGACCGATGCGGCGAGACCGCTTTCTCCTTGCGGTGGCGGCGCCGGACCCGTCACCTCTTTGTAAGCCTTGTCGATCATGTTTGTGCCGTTGGCTTCCAGCTCCGAACGGAGGCTCGGCAGCTGCGACTGGAGGAGGTCGTTGTCGCGGATGTAGTAGCTCCGCGCCCGGCAGAGCGTGTTTGTACGGTCGACGAAGCCGTTGAAGAATTGTACGGCCGCGTTGAACCGATTGATATCCGTTGCCTGCTGGCGAAGTTGCTCAAGACGGTTCTTGGCTGCAGCGGTTCCAATGTTCCGGTAGACGCACCAGCGAAGCCCCGGCAGCGACAGCACGGACCCATCCTGCGGCGGTTCCGCGAACTTTTGAGGCGCCATGGAGGTATCTGACGGCGGCGGGGCGTATGGCGGCGTTTGTAGAGCAGCCGGGCTTGACGGAGCCGGAGGCGAGCTTGGCGTAGCAGAGACATAGGACGGTTGCACGCGATCCTGGCGAGCCGCGATCCAGGCCATGACGATCACGGTAAGGAAGATGGAACTCCCCCAACTGGCGAAAACTTGTCTTTGGGATTTCCTGAGGATGTCCTGATAGGTCTTTTTCGCGATGGGATCGGTTAGAAGCGGGATCAGTTTGGCGGTCAGCTTCCGGACCTGCCGCCACTTCTTGTCCTTCACGGCGGCAGCTACCTCGCGCTCAAGGATCAGCGAGCCGAGTTGTTTGCTGTCCTCCTCCAGACGAGCACGGGCGTTGTCCGCGACGGGACGGCCACGAGCTTGCTGAAGGGCAAGCCGGGTGATGCCCGCCGCCGCTTCGGCGGCTGCGAGCTCATTCCAGAGGTGGAGGGCGAGAGCCCTCATCAGAAACCAAGGTTGATTGGATACGGCGACAGTCGCGGCGGCGATGAACGCGTCCCTGAGTTCAAGCACTTCGGGAGGCGCGTCGCGCCACCATCCAGCCTTCGTCGAGATCCCGGTCTGAATCGTCTTGAGAGAGGCATAGGCTACCTTAAGAGCGGCGTGCAGGCGACGGATCTCCCGGGTCCCTTCACCAAGCTCGATCCGCTTCAGAAGACCTTGATGTTCAAGTGCGACTTGCCGAGCGATTTCTTCCTCGTCCCCGACCGCCTCGACGATGGCGCCGGTGATGACGGATGCCTCAAGAACGGCGTCCTGGTCGTTGACGAGATCGACCGCCAAGGACCGCCAGCGCTGGAGTGTCGCAGCGGAAGATCCATGCGGTAGCGCCATAGCCCGAGCCGCCTGCCGAGGCGGTCTGGTGCATCCCGCCCAGTTTCTGATGATCTCGCTGAGCGTGTTCGTCACAGCGCTGGTCGGGTTCGAGCGCAACTGGCCTTCCGCCTCCTCCGACCGCTCAAGGAGAGCGGAGAGCTCAGCCGCCTTCGACCGTTCCCAGGAGGCGGCGGCCTCGCGCAAGAATGACTGTCGGGCGACATCCGATGCGTCTGTGGAACCCAGGAGCTCGGCGAACAGGTCCGAGCCACGGTCCAGACGAAGCAAGGCGTCACAAAGTGCCTGAGCGTGCTCGGTCCTGAGGGTAACTTGGCTCGTTGAGAGAGTTTCAGGGGAGCCGACAGGCAGCTTGGCCTTCTGCCGCGCCGCCGCGACTTCTTCCGGCGCGCTGGTCTCCACGATGGCCTGTATACCGCTCAGGAGCCGGAGGTGTTCAGGCAAGGCCCTTCCAGATGCTGCAAAGTGAGCGAGGATGTTCGCCCTTCCAACCGGGCCGACCGACCAGAGGTCCACTTCGCCGCCTGACCGAAGGGCGGCTAAGGAACCCCGCGCCTGTTCCTCCGTGGCGCCAAGAAGGAAGCGCAATTCGTGATCCAGGCGTGTGCGAGGAACGATGAGCATACGGCCCGCCACTGAGGCCTCCGCTGTTCCCATTGCGCGCACGCGGGCAGCGACCTCTTCGATCGACGCCGTCGTCGGCAGGTCCAGGACGGCGAATGGGTTCGCCAGTAAGTCGAAGCCCACCGACCAATGCCCTCAGGCTCAAGTTCGCTCCGGGGCCCCGATTGGCCTTTCGGATCCACACGTCGATAATCGAAATCAGATCGATATCAAAGCGAGAAGAAGCGCATGCCAACAACCGGAGCGGGAATTTAGGCTAAGGTCGAACCTTCCCTACCCCGCGCGACCGACGCGACCAAGAGGCGGCGTCTGCCTTACGCACCGGCTGTCTCGCCTGGGCCAGCGTAGCATGCCACCTTACCGAAGCGTGGATACCAAGCACGATTTACCGACTCAGCCTAGGGGCGTGTCCCGGCCGACTCGGGTCCAGGCATCCGACCGATCGAAGACGCCATAGCGCTTGTACCGGGCTGCCAAGCCGATCACCGCCGCGTCGGATCGAGGAGCCTCTCGGATGTTCGTAGGTCCTCCGCCCCACAGTTGATTGAGACATGCCGCAAGCGGACGGTATCCGTGAAAGGGGTGGACGATGACGACACAGCAGATGGATACCGTGGCCGCCGGGTGTGGTGTCGCGGCAGCGCAAGCGTGACGCGGTGCTGCGTCTTCTGCGGGGCGATGATCTAGACACGGTGTCGCGCTCGCTCGGCGTGACCGCGGCGACGCTGAGCGGCTGGCGCGACGCCTTCCTGGACGGCGGCGAGGCCAAGCCTGGGACCAAGCCCTCGGATGGCGAGGAGCGCGAGAGCGACCGCCTCAAGGCCCGGCTCGGCGAGATGCTGCTCAAGACGGAGCTTCTCGAGCAGAAGATCGCGCTGCGGCTACGTGACGGTAGGCCAATCCAAGGCCGCGGGAGTCGACGTTCGCAAGCTCAAGGCAGACCAGTACGCGGCCCGAAAGGCGGCGACCGAGGCATTCGAGGAGGCCGCCGGGCATGCCTGGTTCCTGATGACGAACAACGGGACCTGCACTCGGGGGGCGACGCCTGCCACGCCTGCCGATCCCGTAAGCTCCAACAAGCAGAACGGGCTGGAAAATGACGTGAACGTGCTGCAGTCCGACGGCGAGGGCAAGGCGACACCAGTCCGCATCGGCGAGCTGAAAGGCGGTGGCCTGGAAAGGTCCGGACCTTCTACCGCGGCATGCTGGCCTGCGAGGCGGACCCGCAGAAGAACCAGAGCCATCTCAATTAGTTCAGCCAGGGCGCCGAAACGTAAGACCGCCTGCCTCATTCGCTAGTCTGCGAACGTGCCTATCTGCACGCTAGAGGATGTCCGCTCATGCGCAGGTCGCTTCGCCTCAGCGTCTACTATCAGGCGTCGCGCCCGGAGACTGCGAACGCTGGGTAAGCAATGACACGGTGGAGAGACCCTCGCTTACCTTTATTTACTATGTGCCATCCTTCGCCCCGACTAGTTTGAGGAAGCTTTGCCAAGCCATAGTAGGAGATTAGGTCTTTCCAGTAGATATTTTGGAGAATGTACTCTAATTCGACATAGTTTTTTTTCGATAACGTGATACGCCGCTTCGCTTCGATTACCCCTAAAAATATCTGCACATTCCGTGCATTGCCATCAACTAGTTCACGCTTGATGCGATGGCCGGGCTTCAAACGTGTAGTGAAGCTTGCTGATGCGCTACCGATGTACTTAATAATCTCCCGATTACGCCCACGGGTTTCGGCGCGATATAGGCCCGGCAGCTCTGCGAGATTTTTGTCAACCGCAAGCGCCGACATATCTTTGCCCCAAAGAAATGGTCCATGCCACGTTATTTCTACCCGATTGAACGGATAATCATGAATTTCTATCGGCTTCACGAAGAGATCCTTATTCCGCTATCGACCCTCTGAGGCTTGTCATTCAAGCGAATGCTTCACCCCAGCCGCCTCTATCAAAGCTGACGCCATTTGTTGAAACAACTCGGGGAGGATGAACCACGTTGCATTGTTAAAGCTGCTCGGGTGCCCGATATCAGTTGCGTTGCTGAGGTCCCCATTCCAACGGCATCCAATTGCTGTACTCCAATGCCCTGTGACTTCGTCCAGCCATTCCATTTCACGGACGGACCACCCACCACTCGGTTCAATATACCATCGGCCTAGATTTCGTATCCGACGAGCAGGACTAGTCACAAGAGATGGATGCATGATGTCGTTCCGACGATGGTTTACGTTCACAGAACACATTGCCATAGCCGCATCGGATTACAAATCGAGAAGTCAACCCTAAATCTCGAACGGCCTGGAGCTTTGTTGGAGATGTTCTTGATACCGGAGGTAGCGCTGCCGCTTGAGGTCCGTTCTGCCGTGATACCATTAGGTTGAGCGCTAATAATCAAGCAGCGGAAGACTGCCGACTCTATCCAGCCGCTCAGGCAAGACTTCAGCTATAGGTAATGAACGCTATCCTGCTCTACGACGGATACGGCCCGAACGCTAGATCCGTGCAAGGCGGATGGCCTACCGTCAGGTACGGATGATCTTACTTCCGAGCCGAACTCGAAGGCATGCCGATGTCGGCATCCTTGTAAGGCCCGAGGTTCTAATCGAGCTCGCTAGGTTCTAATCCATGACCGTCAAACACCGCCACGTCGAGAGCTCACCGTACCGCGGTCGAGCAGAGCAGGTATGCTACGGTGCGCGGCGGATACTCGTGGATCACCGGTGGAGACGGCTGGCTTGCGGCACTGGGTGCTGCAGCGTTCAGCACCATCGTCCCGGTGGCTATCGCTGCGTAGGCGAGCGCGGCCCATGAGGCTTTGCTTCCAGCCATCGCGTGCCTCCACGGTAGGTAGTCAGTGAACGAAGGCTCTTCTCGCCGCCGGAGCAGGACCATCAGGAGCCGACCGTTGCTAGCACGACCCCACGTCATCATCCTGAACGGCGTCGGCAGCGTCGGGAAGACCTCGACCGCACGGGCGCTGCAGGAGACCCTGGCGAAACCGTTCCTCCACGTCTCCATGGACACGTTCGCCGCGATGTTGCCGGAACGCCTGTTCGGCCATCCGGACGGCATGATCTTCGAGGCCATCCAGGATGACGGCAAGCCGTCGGTGATCGTTCGGACGGGGCCCATTATGACCAGAACCATGCGGGGCATGCGCCACGCCATCGCGGCCCTGGCGGCGCAGGGAAACGACCTCGTCGTGGACGACGTCATGATGGAGGCGTCCGAAGCCGACGAGTACAGGGCGCTCCTGACGCACGCCGACCTGCGCTTCGTCGGGCTCTTCGCGCCACTCGACGTGCTCGAAGCACGTGAGCGAGCACGAGGTGACCGTGAGCTAGGACTGGCTCGATGGCAGTTCGACCGTGTCCACCGCGGTCAGGCCTACGACCTGGAAATCGAGACCTTCGGCATCACGCCGACGGAGAACGCCTATCGCATATGTGCTGCCTTCGGGCTTCCCTTGCGGTAGCGCGAGCCGTTGAGCGGTATATCCGCTCATGACAGAATACCAGCTTGCATTTATGTTCGCGTAGTAGAAGCGTTATTGGCGTCAAGCCGGTCCTTGATGAGGTGGGTTCTCCCATGACTGTAGCTGTCGCCGACCTGATGGCCTTGACCGCCCAGATCACAAGCGCGCACTGCGCGAACAACGTGGTCGATGCAGAGGCGCTACCTGGCTTGATCCACCAGATCTATCAGGCCCTCGCTTCCGTGGACGAGCCTGCGGTGGCTGTCGAGAAGCCGGTACCGGTGGTACATCCCAAGAAGAGCGTCTTTCCCGACTACATCGTCTGCCTAGAGGACGGAAAGAAGCTCAAGATGCTCAAGCGGCATCTGCAGACCGCCTACGGCATGACGCCTGCGGACTACCGAGCCAAGTGGGACCTCCCCCCCGACTATCCCATGGTGGCTCCGAATTACGCCGAGAAGCGCAGTGCGCTCGCGAAGCAGATTGGCCTAGGTCACAGGAAAAGTGCGACAGCAGAACCCGAGACCGTCCTGGATCCGCCGGAGGTCCAGCACCTGCCGGAGCGCAAGCGCCGCCGGAAGTAGGCTCACCCGCACCAGCTCCAGGAACTGGTTATGCTCACCACGACCCGGCGTCTACATTCTATTACGGCATAAGATCGGATTGGCTGTGACCGGCTGCGAACGCGATCAACGATAGGGCAGGCAAGCAACGGGACTTGCGCCGCCTGTGAGCTGGGCTAGGAGGATTGTTTCACCGAGGTGCAAAATGCGGGTGGTTCTGGGTATTGACGCGGCTTGGACAAATAGCCAGCCGAGCGGCGTCGCTGTGGCATTGAACTCAGGGACGGGATGGTGCCTCAGGGCGGTTGCACCGTCCTACCAGCGCTTCCACGCGCTTGCCCGCGGTGAAGTCCCTTCCGAGCGGCCTCTTACCGGCTTTGAACCGAACGCACTGGACTTGCTGGCCTCGGCGACGATGCTATGTGGTTCGGGGCCAGATCTGGTGGCCATCGACATGCCGCTTTCTCGTAAACCGATCACGAGCAGACGGGCATCCGACGATGCGGTTTCCCGGGCCTACGGATCGCGCCACTGCAGTACCCATACGCCGAACACGGTACGACCCGGGAGGATCAGCGACGAGCTTACAGAAGGTTTCGGCGCCGCTGGTTATCCGCTTCTGACACTAGCCAACGCCGAGCCGCCGGGACTCGTCGAAGTCTACCCGCATCCCGCGTTGGTCGAGTTCGCTCGCGCGCCGATGCGCCTGAAGTATAAGGCGGCCAAAGGGCGGACGTATTGGCCGGGCCATACACCGACCGAAAGGCGTAGCCTCCTCCTGCGGGAATGGAAACGCATCGTGGGCGTCCTCGACGCCCGATTGCCTGGCGTCGAGGCCGCGCTACCCATGCCGGATGCTGCCGCAGGAGGCGTCGAACTCAAGGCATACGAGGACATGCTCGATGCAGTCGTCTGCGTCTGCGTGGCGATCAACATACTGGAAGGCGAAGCTATGCCTTATGGAGATGACGTTTCGGCCATCTGGATTCCACGACCGCAAGGGTCCGTCCTTACACAGCCTCTCGCAGACGACCTGCTTTGACGGCACAGACGTTCTTGTGAGCTGCGCAGCCGAGCCCACCGGATAGAAGGTGGTGTCCGCACCGTCGAAGGCGTAGTGGGCGTCGTTGGTGTCGCACATCGATACCGAGGTGATGGTCTACCTGCGCTGCAGCCGCGCGCTGCTGCCGTCGATGCGCCGGGCGGGATGGGGCCGCATCATCAACGTCAGCGGGCTGGGAGCGCGACGGACCGGCGACGTCGTCGGCACCATACGCAACGTCGCCGTGGTGGCCCTGGCGAAGAACCTGGCCGACGAGCTGGCGGGCACCGGCATCACGGTCACCACCATGCATCCCGGCCTGACCCGCACGGAAAAGGTGGACGCCATGCTTGAGGCCCGCGCCCGGGCGGAAGGCCGCACCGTGAGCGACGTGGAGACGTCGGTGGCGGAGAATGTGCTAAAGCGGGACGGTGGAGCGAGCATGGCTCGGCGAAGTGGGGTGGATGCCTGAAGGACACACAGTGCACCGGCTTGCTGGCGCATTCGCGACACGGTTCGTCGGCAAGACGGTGGACGCGAGCAGTCCGCAGGGACGGTTTGCCGAGGGGGCGGCGCTGCTGGACGGGCGCGTGCTGCGCGCGGCGGAAGCGCACGGCAAGCAGATGTTTCTCTTGTTCTCCGACGAGCTCTGGCTGCGGGTTCATCTGGGGCTCTACGGGATGTGGCGGTTTGCCGGACCCGGGCTTGCGGGCTTCGGACGTCGTGCGCTGCGGGTCGCCGCGGATGAGGAAGTCGCCTTTCCGCCGGAACCCCGGGGGCTGGTGCGGTTGCGGCTGCTGACGCCGAGCAACGTGGCTGATCTGAGCGGGCCCACGGCATGCATGGTGATCTCGCCCGCGGAGAAGGCGGTGGTGATGCAGCGGCTGGGCGAGGACCCCTTGCGAGACGATGCGGATCTCGACCGGGCCTTTGCAAAGATTCAGGCTTCGCGTTCGGCGATCGGGTTGTTGCTGATGCGGCAGGATATCGTGGCGGGCATCGGCAACATCTATCGCGCGGAGATCCTGTTCCGGGCGCGGGTGGATCCGCACCGGCCCGGACGGGAGATCCCGGCGGCGCTCTGGACCGCGCTCTGGACAGATCTCGCGGCGCTGCTTCGCGACGGGGTCAAGGCTGGGCGGATCGTGACGACCGAGCCCGCCGACCGGGGGCGTGCTGCGGGCAAGGCGCTTCGGGAGGATGCCAGCTACGTTGCGCACCGGGCGGGGCTGCCCTGCCGGGTATGCGGCATGCCGGTGCTGGCGGAGCCGATGGCAGGGCGGATGCTGTATTGGTGTGCGACCTGCCAGACCGGGTAGGCGGCGCAAGTGGCAAGCGCTGCAGCCAACGTTCGCTCGTGCCTATGCTCCGCTCCAAAGCAAATCAGCCGCTTCAGCCAATCTCGACCTCAGTGCCTTCGCCAGTTCCATTCCGGGATACCCTGGTTCCGCCGCAAGCGGACCCGCTGCAGCCCGACCGCCGCATGTATGTCGTCGACATCAACGGCCGCCGCCAGCCCCGGCAGGCTTGCCACCGCTTCCGCCTGGAAGCGTGGTGCCAGCAAAGGATTGCCCGCCCGCAGGTAGGCCTCCGTCCACCACGTCTTCATGGCCTCGGCGGACGCCTGCATGGTCTCGGCCGATGGCAGCCGATCCCGTTTGCCTCGCTGGTTCACCTCCCGGTCGCTGGGCACGAGGTTCCACAGGTCGCCGCATGGCCAAGCGGACCAGGGCAGGCAATGGTCGATGTCGAGGTTCGCCGGGCTGAGCCGCTTGCCGCTCCAAATGCAATGGGTCGCCTCCCCGCGGCCCATC
>CAXTVX010000031.1:14076-34815 GCA_964247755.1 uncultured Acetobacteraceae bacterium
CGGGCTGAGCCGCTTGCCGCTCCAAATGCAATGGGTCGCCTCCCCGCGGCCCATCTGGTCGAGCGCGAGGTCGCGGACGATCGCGGTGCTCCTGACAGGGTCGGACCACGTCATCGCCACAGCCATCCGTGCCTCGTCGAGCTGTCGTCCCTGGCGGTCGGCATACTCCCGCATGTGCCGGATCCACTCCGTGACCAGAGCAGGCTCGATCCAGACGGCGAACCGCTGCATCGCCTGCCAGACGACCCGCGGCACCCGTATGGTGCCGAAGGAGCCCAATGTCGCCCGGTCCAGGGTCAACGTCCCAGCTGCTGGGGCGGCCCGGGCCCGGACGACGCGGAACACCGTGGTACCATCCTGGTAGGTGAGGTACTTGGCAGGCATGTCGCGGATGAGGTCGGCAGCTTCACGCAGCGCCGCCAACACCACCTTGGCATCCTCACCGGCGAACGCAGCCCCGACGCGAAGGTCGCGCCTGGAGGCTGTCCCGGACGCCAAGGCCTTCCATCCAGGCCCGGCAAACCCCAGACCCTCGGCCCCACGACCGTTTCCCGGAGCCTGCGGCAGGTCGGCTGCGGTCAACGGCAGGTAGAGCCGAAGCCAGTTCAGCGCGATCAGCCCCAGCGGCAGGAGCACGTGCTCCCCACCATCCTCTTCGGCGAGGCCAGCGGAGCCGTCGGCGGCCCGGCACAAGGCCCGGAGCAGCCCCAGCTTGTAGGTCGAGCTCTTGGCGTCGAGCAGGATGAAGCGCCTGAGCAGCGGCAGGGCGCCGGTGCCATCGTCGGGCAGGCGGAGCGCCAGGTTCGTCCACCGAACCTCCGGACGGCCGAGCGCGTCCTCAGCCTCGACACGGCGCACCACCTCCAGCCCATGGTTCCGCGCCAGGCGCTCGACCTCGTCGCCGCTGACCTCGTAGGAGCCTCGACCGTCGTCCGGACCCTGTCGCAGGGTCATCACCAGGAGGCCGCCCGAACCCAGCAGCGTCACCAGCTTGCGGAAGGCGCGGGCACGTTCGGCGGGGGCTACGTGCTGCCAGACCGCGCCCGCCAGCACGACGTCGGCGGCGAGGCCCAGCCGCAGCGTGGACGCGAGCGACGGCAGGCTGTCGTCCAGCCACCGCACCCGGGGCGCGTCATGGAGCCGCTGCCCTTCGGCCCGCATGGCGGGAGACGGCTCGACGGCGACGACCTCGTGTCCGGCGGCGGCGAACCAGGCGGCGTCGCGCCCGGTCCCGGCGCCGACGTCGACCACCAGCGACGGCTCGCCGGGCAGGAGGTCCGCCATCCAGGCGTGGAGCTCCCGCGGGTCGAGCGCCTCGTAGCGGACGGCGACCTCGGCGGCGTTGGCGTCGTACCAGTTCATCGGGATGCCGCGCCTACCCGCAGGGGACTGCCTTGGAAGTCGTCCACCATCGACAGGCATCCAGCCGCCAGTCCGTCCAATGACGATAGGAGCCCTACGTGTAGACGCCGTGCTGCAAGCGCTCCAGGAAGGTCTTGACGATGTCCATTTCCGCCGAAGTGGACAGCATGTCGAGGGGCCGTCTCTGGTCCAAGCCGATCGCCGGTTCCTGCATCCACCGCCCCGCGGCTTCCCGTGAACCCAGGACCTCGGTGGCCATGGCCAGGATCTCGTCGGTTCGAGGCTTGTCAGTAGGCAAGGTCCCGCTGGGCATGGCCGCCTCCGAATCGAGTGTCGTACCCTACGTGACAGGCGACGTGGTCGGCTTCAAGCGCGTGTCGCCGCTCCTGATCAGGATGCCTCGGGCTTCCGCCGCCGCGCCCTTGTCGTCCGGACGGTCTTCAGCCTGGAGTTGACCGGGGCGCCGGGACGTCGATCTCATCCGGAAGCCTGATCGGACAGCAACCCGAACGATCAGCGCAGCGGAATGAGGCGGCTCCCGACGACCGCGGTCCTCCGGGGTTGGAAGCCGTTCTGGCATCAGCGGTCCGAAGATGAAGCAAGGTGATGCGTCCGGACCTTCCAGGTCGTCCGCATCATGGCTGCCGTCACCTCTCGGCTGTCGTGGCAAGTGTCGAGCTCTACCGGAGACCTGCGGAAGCTGATTTCAGGCCGAGTTCGTGTTCGGCCTGGCGGAGGCGCCCGCGAGGTCGAGCCGCTGCTGCTCGTCCGAGGGCGAGTGCCGAAGCGTCAGATGGATGATGACTGCGACGAGTGCCAGGATGGGCAGCACGAGCCAGCTCCCTTCCGGCCCGGCGGAACCACCCGAAAGCCAAACCGGACCATGCAGCAGGGTCACCAGGAGCGAGTCACGGGCTGGCACGCCGCTGTCGGGGGCGCCGAACACGAAGGTCTCGGTGAAGTCCCATGCGCCGTGCCATCCCCACGCGAACCAGAGGCTGCCGCTCCGCCAGAAGCTGTAGGCGAGCAGGAGGCCCACTAGGCTCACGTGCACGAGGCCGGACAGGGTTTCGCCCCCGCGGGGAGAATGCAGAAGCGCGAACACGACGCTGCTGATCACCGCCGCGGGCCAGAATGAGATCGCCCGGCTGAGCGCGACCAGGAGGTAGCCCCGTAGCAGACCCTCCTCGGAGATCGCGACGAGCGCGAACACGAGGAGGTAGCCGAGCCCGTGCCAGATCACCGCCCCGGGCGGCGAGGACGTCAGGTGCACGCTGACCCCGTGGAAGACGGCAATGAGACCGATCAGAAGCGCCATGACGGCCAGTCCGCTCGCCACGCCGACTGCAAGATTCCGCATCCGGTTGCCGGTCCCCCACCCGAACGAGGTCGGACCGTCGCGCGTGATTGCGACCATCAGCGCGGTGGGTGCCACGACGGTCGTGAGCGCGATGACGGACTGCGAGGCCAGCAACAGCCCAATAGAAGGCAGAACGCTCTGGTCAGGATGGATGTGGAAGACGACCTGGAGGATGTAGAGCGCGACACCGACGAAGACCGCCACGAACAGCAGGTCCAGGCCGAAACGCAGCCCGGCCTTGACGCGACCACGGACATCGGGTGCCGCCCTCAGCCACGGAGGCGTGACGCTTTCGGTTCCGATTCCGGCCGACGTTGCGCCCATCCCTCGAACCCTTCCGGCGTGATCGTCCAATCAGAACAGATTGCCGAACCGATACAAGGGTGGTTTGGCCCCGTCGGTGACGGAGGAGCTTGGACGGCATCGGTTCTACTCACGCCACGACGTGCGAAGACCAGACCAAGATGCGCCTTCGCTACTGGTCGAAGCCGCGGCTACTCGCCTGGATACAGGAGTGGAGGCCATGCGGCAGTAAACTCAGCAGGCGTAGTGGAGACGGATGGTGGTCGACAAGCGGTTCCATTTCGGTCTCAATACGGCTTCCGCCTAGAGTGACCAGCCAGCATGTCGTCGACCAACGCATCAGCGCGCCGCGATGCGGCCTCCTCCAGCATCCAGCAGCTCCGTCTCCTGGATCTGACCGGTTGCAACCCGCTCATCAACGGCCCGGCAGAAGACCCAGAGCCAGATCGACCAGCTCAGGTAGGACACCGCGGAACGCAACATCCCAAAACTCATTTGCTGGTCCGCCCAACGCGCCTGTCAGCACGCTAGAGGAAATTCACCCCATGCGCAGGTCGCTTCGCCTTTCCGAACGATGGTTCCACAGGGGTCTCTGGATCGTGGCGCTTGTGTTCGCCTTCTGCCTCATCGGCTTCGGCAGCATCGTGGTCGATGACCTGCCCCATGTCGAACGGCAGGCGCAGCGGGACGACTTCCTCGACCAGGCAGCGGTGCAGCCGCTGCAGGTGGCGATCGAGCAGGCCAAGCACGCCGAGGCAGACGCCACGAGCGCCGGTGAACAGGCAGCCCTCAAGCTCCAGGCGGCGCAACAGGCCTACGCAAACGCCAAGGAGGCGTTCGGCAGCTGGGTGGAGACCCGCAAGGCGACCAACCTTCCCGACCAGGATCAGGAACTCATCGTCCGGACAAAGGGGCTGGACGCCTTGAACTCCGCGCGGGTCGCGGCACAGCATTCGGTCGATGCTCGAAGCCAAGCCGTCCTGGACGCCCAGCAGGCGCAGAGCGAAACCGAAGGCAGGCTCGATACGCTGAACGCCGCCGCCGACAGCCAGCTTGCTGCCGCCAACAACCGCGCGGAACTCCGCGTCTTCGGCTACCGGCTCGCCTTGACGCTGCCCCTGCTCGGGATCGCGGGATGGTTGTTCATGCGCAGGCGCAAGTCGACCTGGTGGCCGTTCGTCTGGGGATTCATCCTCTTCGCGCTCTTCACCTTCTTCGTCGAGCTCGTGCCCTACCTGCCGAGCTACGGCGGCTACGTCCATTACGGTGTCGGCCTGCTCATCACCGTCCTCGTCGGCCGCTACACGATCGTGTCGCTCAACCGCTATCTCGCCCAGCAGAAGGCAGCCGAGCAGCTGCCGGACCAGATCCGCCGTGACGAACTCGATTACGATACGGCTTTGGCCCGGTTGACCAAGGCAGCCTGTCCTGGATGCGAAAGGCCGATCGATCTGCACAACCTGGCGAACGATTTCTGCCCGCATTGCGGGATAGGCGTGTTCGACCGCTGCGCCAGCTGCACGGCTCGCAAGAGCGCCTTCGCACGATTCTGCCACTCCTGCGGCACGCAGGCGGACGCGGTTCTACAGCGCAACAGCCAGGGAACAACTGCCTGACCTGGCGCATGCAGATGACGGCAGGGCGAGGGTCGTGAAGGCCAGCGTAGGCACCCGACCTGGATCTCGCAGGTCGGCAAGACGTACTCGTCGCCGACATGGTAGCCGTCGCGTGAACTTATGGGCGCCACGTCGCCTGCCGTCGGTCCGGCCGCGCGATGGCGGCCACCAGTACGAAGCCGAGGCTCGCCGCCAGCCCGCCGAACAGGAACGCGACCACATACGCGTGGCGATCGGTCAGCAGTCCTGCCATCGGACCGGTGAGGCCATAGGCTGAGCCCTGGAAGGCCGAGAAGCCGCTTACGGCGGTGTGCCACGCAGGCGTGGCGACACGCATCGGATCGCCTCGTGGACACGTTGTTCACTTCCAGCCTGAGGGAGCAAGTTCATGAACCAGACCGGCAACACCATCCTGATCACCAGGGGCGGGTCCGGCATCGGCGAGGCGCTGGCGCATCGCTTCCACGACCTCGGCAACACCGTGATCGTCTCCGGTCGACGTCGTGAGACCCTGGAGGCTGCAGTCGCCGGGAGGCCGAACATGCACGCGATCGAACTGGACGTGGAAAGCGCCCAGGACATCGCCTCCTTCGCCAAGAGGCTACTGGCCGAACACCCCACGCTCAACGTGCTCGTCAACAACGCCGGGATCATGCGCTTCGAGGCGGTGGACCGGTCACGCGACCTGGAGGACGCAGAGCGGACGATCGACACCAACCTGCTCGGCCCGATCCGCCTCATCGACGCGCTGATCGACCACCTGGCCGGTCGGCCGGGTGCCGCCATCGTCAACGTGACATCCGGACTGGCTTTCGTGCCCCTCCTCACCACGCCGACGTACAACGCCACCAAGGCGGCCATCCACTCCTACACGGTGGCCCTGCGCGAGGTTCTGAAGGACAGGGTCGAGGTGATCGAGCTCGCACCCCCGGCGGTGCAGACCGGTCTCACGCCAGGCCAGGCAAGCCGTCCCGGCTACCAGCCGCTCAACGAGTTCGCCGACGAGGTGATGGCGTTGTTCGCCCGGCAGCCAACGCCATCCGAGATCCTGGTCGAACGCGTGCACTTCCTGCGCTTCGCCGAGGCCGAAGGGCGTTACGACGCTACGCTGACGCAGCTGAACGAGTTCGTGGCCAAGGCCCGCGAGGGCTGAACGGCCGGTAGGTTCCTGTCCGAGAGGAGAACACCTCTGCTGTCAGCCATAAGATGCCGCAGTTGGTCAACCTCATCGAGCAAATGCCGGTGGAGAGGGTTGAACGGCAGCGGATTGGCTTACAGCGGGCTGCTTGAGACAAGTTGCTTCCCCCGCTCCCGGCTGCGTCGTCTCGCGGTCCGGTTCAGCGGCTGGAAACACCCACGCAGGCGAAAGCCACGGAGAGTGCGGCGCCAGCCTCAACCTTGTGCGTGAAGGCAACGGCGTTGGACACCGCGGCCGAGACCGCGTGCTCTTCGTCCGGGCTATCCACAGGCAGCACGAAGTCGACGCCGTCGTCGAAACGTCCGGCAGGATCGAAGCGGCGTACGATGACGTTGAACTTCTTCAGTTCCGATGGCGCTTCCACCATGGCATCCTCCTTGATGTCGCCGCGGAGGCCATGACGGAACCGCGGATGCACTGAGTGAACTGCAATCCAGGTTCTGCGCGCTTCTAGGAGTCTGTCCCGCTCGGTTCGTGGATAGGGCACTGGTTGAACCGGGCGCGATACGCAGCGGAATGCTCATACGGCTCCTTGCGGGCCCGGTTGATGTTGCCCAGCGGCTGGTGAGCCGATAGCCCGATCCAGGGCGAGAACCGCATCTCTTCGTCTACCTTGCGCACCTGCTCCTCAGCCCAGCTATCCTGCGGCCCGGCGTGGATGGTGGCGACGGTCTGGAACGGGCTGTCCTCCTCTTTCCATTCCACCGTCGAATCCTCGACTGGCTGCTTGTCGAGGTCGCGGCACAGCTGCACCCGCAGTTCCCACACCCCGTCGATAGTCGGCATCTCCTCCTGCAGCGTCTGCCGGATCGCATCCGGCGCCTGCCCGCCGTCGATGATCTTCTTGGTTCGCGACACAAGGCCGGGCGACACCGGCACCACAGCGAACTTGGCCACGTAGTCACCGTAACGGAACGGGGTCACGCTGTAGTACGTCTCCCCCAGCGGATCGACGTTTGGCGCACCGCCCAGTGACTGGATCTTGGGGCTCTCGATGCCGACCGCTTCCAGCGCGGTGTTCACCCCACGCAGCACCTTCGACATCACCGTCTTGGTGCCCTCGAGCTTGTCGGTGGTCCCAGCCAGCATCTTGAGGTTGCCGAGGAATTTGTCCGTGGTCTTGGCCTGGAACACCGGGCCGTTGACCATCACGAAGTTCTGGGTCCGCCCTTCCGCGCCCGGAAGCCGCTCGCCCGCCACGTCCAGCACCTTCAGCGCCAAGCCGCGCGGCAGGCTGATCGCGTCCGGCAGGATGTCGCCCGCATTGGTCGACAGGCGCATGTAGACCCGGTGCTCGCCCGGAGTGGCGAACATGCCCTGCGCCAGCTCCGGGGGCAGCCCGGACGATATGGTCAGCGTGCCATGCAGGATGCCGTGCGCCTTGGCGTGCACCGAGCGGACAGCATGGCCGTAGTCGTTTGCGGTGGTCTTGAGGATCCGATCGAAGGCGCCGTTCAGCTCCTGGATCGTCTTCTCCTCGTCCTCCCGGCGAACTTCCAGGTCCTCCGAGAAGCGGATCGGCGGTGCGATGGTCATTGAGCTGTCCTCCCACGTTCCCCAACAGATTGGTGCAGCCCCCGGTTGCACCGACAGGCGCTACCACGGCCACGTTCAGCCGGGCGTACCGCTGAGCAGGCACTATTTCGAGGAGGACGACGGCTCAGCCCCGGAGGCGACCCCGACCCTGGCGGGGTATCCGGATGGGCTCCCTGATCCGGCTGGCCAACGCCTCCATCGCGAACGGCTTGGTCATGACGTGCATACCGTGCTCCAGGCTTCCATGACGTTGGCCCCGTGTCGAACCGGGCAGCAACCGCCTCGGCCTCGACCCAGAAACGAACACCCAGGCGAGCATCACCCCACGTCGCGACATGGCCGTTCCCCACCCACTTCCGCAGCTTTCGCCAGAGGTCGAAAGGGTCCGGGCGGTTCGCCAGCCACACGACCCAGGTCATCCTGTCTTTGGTGAAAATGGTCCGATCCGCTCCACTCGACATCGTCCTGGCTGCACGGCCGCCGACACGCTGCCGAAACCGCCATGGCGCAAGCGCCACGACTACCTTGAACAGGGCCAGCGCGGACCGGACTTGGCGAACTCAGGTCAGCGGTCGCAAAAGCCGTTCCACAAGCAAGGACCACACGACCGGGTTCGTAGCCATGGTGAGATGCACCCCCGGGAATTCCAGGCAGTCCGCTGGCGTTTCCGGATCCAGGCAGCTGCTCCACGTCACCGTGCCGTCCGTGACCGTGTAGAGACAGGTCGATGGAACGGAAGGACGACGGCTGACGGCCTCGACGAACGCGGTCACATCGCATGGCCAAAGCGGCACGAGCTGGCGCAGCGGCAAGAAGAAGCTGTCCAGCGGCGCCCTGAACGGAGAACAGACCGTTATGACCTGACGCGTCAGAACAGGATGACGCTGCGCCATCCAGCGCGCGAACAACCCGCCCATGCTGAGCCCGACCAGGTTCACCGGGCCGTCCGCATCCGTGGTCGTGCAGAGCAGTGCCTCGAGCCGGTCCAACACTCGTCGTGTCGGGCCGATGTCCACGCCCAGGTCCCAACCCCGGGCGTCAAATCCAAGACCGATGAGGTGACGCCGGAGGCGGAACGTCTGACTGTCTCCGCGTCCGATGCCTGGAAGAACCAGAACGGGACCCGCCGCCGCTGCCGCATCGCGAAGAAGGCCGTCCGGGAGTTGCCCTTCCGGACCCCGGGGTGGCGGACGGAGCAGCGCGGACCACTCATTCCATCGGGCCGTGAGCGGCGGGCGGACAGGTCTGTATTCCGCTTCGAAGTTGGAACTCATAGGTGCTGGATGCCGAGGTCATGAAGGGCGGTCAATCCAGACCCTTCTGCCTGTCCCGGCAGGCCGCCTCTCATACCGGCAGTCAGACATGGATGCTCAACCAGGCGAAGCCACCGACCCGGCCAACAGCCCGCCATCGATGTTCAGCTCGGCCCCCGTAACATAGGGTGCCTCGTCGGAAGCCAGCAGGACAGCCAGAGCCGCAACCTCCTCTGGCCGCCCGAAGCGTTTCAGAGGGGTGTCGGCGACGAGCGCAGCCATGCGGGCCTCCCGGTCAGGACCGGACCCCAGCATCGGCTCCCACATGGGGGTCAGGATCGCTGCCGGATGGATCGAGTTGCACCGGATGTTCCACCCGTTCTGCGCGCAGTAGAGGGCGACGGTCTTCGAGTGGTTCCTGATCGCAGCCTTGGAGGATGCGTAGGCCGATGCCATCGGTATCCCGACGAGCCCGGAGCGCGACGAGATGTTGATGATCGACCCCTTCGCCTGCCGTTTCATCGCCCGGATGGCGTAGCGGCAGCCTAGGAACGTTCCGTCTAGATTGACCGCATGGACCTCGCGCCAGGAACTTAAGGAGGCGTTCTCCGGATCATGAGGGACCGGCCCCTTCTCGAACCCGGTAACGCCTGCGTTGTTCACGACGACATCGGCTGCGGGAACGCGCGACGTCAGGGCGTCCCAGTCCTCTTCGCTGCTGACGTCCAGTCGAAGAAATTCGCAGCCGATTGTTGCAGCCAAGGCAGCGCCAGCGACCTCTTCAACGTCCGTGGCGACGACCCTGGCTCCTTCCCCTACGAAGGCCTCAACTATTGCACGACCGATACCGCGTGCGGCGCCCGTGACGACACACGTCTTTCCACTCAATCTAGACACCGAAACCTCGGGTGTTCGCAGGACCATGTCGGGCGGCGCGAAGCCGCCTACGATCTCCATCCGCCTCAGCGGTGAATGTGGTCCATGTTCACGAACTCCCTGAAGACTTCAGGCTAAGCCAGCCATACCAGTCTTGCAACAAGTTCGACCTGACCAGGATGATAGGTCCTCACGACGACCTGCTGGATGACCGCCACTCGAGCCGGGCTTCCGGACCCGGATGCACATGAGCTTCAGGTTCAGGATCCCTTGCGCACTTCCGCGGTGCCACGTCGAGTTGGAGGCATCGCCACCGCGCGTTGGTTGTCGGTGTCGGGTATCGGAGCGGATACCGGAAGCATGTCGACCCAACGGGCGATGGCATCGGTGGTCATCGATCCGCCGGACCAGACGACCGCCGGTTGGTAGGCGACGTTGGCGCCACGGCTGCGGTGGCGGAACACCTTCATCGGGTGGAGCAGGCTGGCCCGCCCGCTCGGCAACGGCACCTCGGCGATGTCCATATCGAGGGTATCAGCACCGGTCGGCAGGCCGATGCGTTCGGTGCCGGGAAGCCGGGCCAGGAGGTCGAGGAAGTCCAGACAGGCGCTGATGTTACGCGGCTCGGTCAGCACCAGCACCGGGGCGGTGAAGGGTGACGGTGCTGGGGACATGGTGCCGGGGTGCGGCTCACCAGGTATGGCGAGCAACGCATGGTGAGCCGCGCGGGCCTGGGCCATGCGGTCGGCCAGGACGTCCACGCTGGCCGCTTCCGACATGAGACCGCCCTGCCGCTCGGACGCCGCGCTGCGTCGCAGGCTCGTTTCGTTGCCCGGGGACGGTCGCCATTCCACCGTCCAGTCCAGGGTGGCCTCCGCGGCATCCACCGCAGGCTGGCTCCAGAGCGCCGACGCGACCGCCTCGCCCCAGGCGCTGTTGCCGCCATGGTTGCCGCGCAGGTCGATCACCACGTGGCGAGCGGCATGCAGGGTCGACACGGCACGTTGCAGGGCGGAGAGGAACGCCTGCATGCGGACACCGTCTGCGTTCTCCCAGGTAAAGGAGGGGATCGACACGAACCACACGTCGCCGACGCGGCGGAGGCCGAGCGGCGGGATCGGGATGCCGCTGGCCTCGGCCAGGCGGGAGTCGAGGTCGGAGCGGTCGATCGGACGCCAGCGCAGCGGAACCGTGTGCGTGGTGCCAGCGGCATCGCGGAAGCGGCAGGACGCGGCTTGGTCCGTGGGGTCGTCGGCTACGGCCGTGAACAAGGCGGGCGAAACCACGGGCAGGCGCTGGGGCAAGGCCGGGTTGAGCAGCGGGCGCAGCACCCGCTCCGCCAGCAGGGCCTCGGCAGGGTGGCCGTCGCAACCGAGCAGCGTGTCGCCCGGATGCGGACCGGCCGCGGGATCGGCAGCAAGCACGACGCAGGTAGGCGCACCGGGGCGATCGGTGCGGGACAGGAAGCCCGGCCACGCGGCTAGCAGCGGCGGGGTGAAGCCGATGGCGACGTGGACATCGGCGAAGCCGTTGGCGAAGTCCTGGAGGACGCGCTGCCAGTCAGCCTTGCCCTGCGCGGCGCGGGCCAGGGGAAGCAGTTCCTGCTGTCGCTGGTCCATGGCCGCGACGAAGCCGGGCTGCTGTGAATCGACCGGACCTGGATGGTCGGCGAGGATCGCGTTCCGAGCGGCGGCCAGATCGTTCAAGGTCGTCGTGGCCCAGTCGGCGTCACCGGCAGGCGCTGCCGTCGCCGGTCCGGCGATGAGCAACAGGGTCGCGACAACCAGGAAGCCACGGTGGCTCGTCAGGCGGTTTATCCAGCCTCCTTTACCATCGACCTGCGCGCATGCACCGGACCATGAACGTCGAAACTCTGCCGCATCTCTGATCACCGTTCGTGGGACGGCATGAATGGATGTGGCTGCCGAAGTGTAGACGCTCGAACAGGGTGGCAGGCCATAGATCTCGTTGGTCACGCGGTCGTTCCACAGGCTTCAGATTGACGGTAGCCGCATCCAAGCGCTGGTCAACCGCGATGATGCACCGGCGGACGATGTGTCGGTGCGGCGGCCAGGAACGTCGGCATGCGTCGTCCACGGGCGGTGACTAACGCACGCTTCATGAAACGAAGCTGGTTCGGGTTGCCACGTTGATACGGCGTCTTCACGTCGCGAATCATCCCCTTGAAGCCGCTCCATTTCACGCTGGTTTACATGTGCGGCGTGCAAATCAGCCCTTCCCACAACCATGATGTTCCCTATACGTTCTCCACCTGGGAGGGCTGGAGATGGGGGAGACGGCAGCACGGGCGGAGGTCGTAGCAGACCTGCGAACCCGCATAGCGGCAGCGGAACGGAACGGTAGCGCATCGTCGGAGACGGCCGTCCTACCGTTCGGCATCGAGCCGCTGGACCGACACCTTCCCCGGGGTGGCTTGGCGCTAGGCGCGGTGCACGAGGTCGCCGGTGCCGGTCCCGAGGTCGAGCAGTGCGCAGCTCCAGCCATGTTCGCCGCGTCCCTGCTCGCACGCCGTCCCGGGCCCGTGCTGTGGATCCTCGGCAAGCGCGACCTGTTCTGCGCGGGTCTCGCCCAGGCCGGTCTCGACCCCGGCCGCCTGATCATGGTGCAGGCGCGCCGCGACGCCCTGCAGGCCATGGAGGAAGGACTCCGCCACCCCGACCTCGCCGGGGTCGTGTGCGAGCTCGAGGGGCGGTTCGACCTCGTGGCGTCCCGCCGCCTCCAGCTCGCAGCCGAGGCCACCGACGTGCTGGGCCTGGTGCTGCGCCGCAGCCGACGCTTCAACGACCCGTCGCTCGTGGCCCCGTCCGCCGCGTCCAGCCGATGGCGCATCAGCGGGATGCCATCGCCCCCGCCCCTGGCGCACGCCCCGGAGGTGCACGGGGTCGGACGCCCGCTCTGGAAGCTCGAACTCGTCCGCTGCCGAGGCGCGGAATCCGCAACCTGGACCGTGGAGGCGCCCGATGCGCAGGGTCGTCTCGCTATGGCTTCCGTTCTGGCCCACCGACCGGCTGCGTCGGCACCGCTGCGCCGCGCTCTCGGATGACGTGCCGCTGGTCACCCGCGGGCACGATGGCCGCCGGATGGTCATCGCCGCAGCCGACGCCGCGGCACGCAGGCTTGGCCTGAGAGCCGGGATGGCCCTGGCCCACGCCCAGGCCATGGTGCCCGACCTGGTGGTGGTGGATGCCGCCGAACCCGAGGACGCCACGGCCCTCGAACGCCTGGCCGCCTGGTGCCTGCGCTTGTCCCCCATGACGTCGGCGGATCCGCCGGACGGGCTGTGGATCGACGCCACCGGCTGCACCCACCTGCACGGCGGCGAACGGCCCATGTTGTCGCTGCTCGCCGAGCATCTGGCACGGCACGGGCTGACAGGACAGGTGGCAGTTGCCGACACCCCCGGCGCCGCACATGCGCTCGCTCGCTATGGCAGCCGCCCCCTGACGCTGGTGGAGCCAGGGGCGCACGTCGACGCGCTGGCGCTCTTGCCGGTCAAAGCCCTTCGGCTGGACGCCACTACCGTGGACGGCCTGCGTCGGCTCGGGCTCGACCTCATCGGGCAGCTGGCGACAGCGCCACGGGCTCCGCTGGCACGCCGCTTCGGCAATGCCTTGATGACCCGGCTGGACCAGGCGCTGGGACGGATGCCGGAACCCATCCAGCCGGTGCTGCCGCCGGAAACCATTGTCGTCCGACGCACCTTCGTCGAGCCCATCGCCACGGCGGAGTCCTTTGTCGCGGTGATCCTGCTCCTGGTCGGGGAAGCCTGCACCCTGCTCGAGCGGCGCAGCCTGGGAGCCCGCCGCCTCGACCTCGTGTTCGAGCGGGTCGACGGCACGGTCCAGGTGGTCCGCATCGGCACCGCGCGACCGGTGCGCGACGTCCGGCATCTGGCGCGGCTGCTGGACGAGCGCGTCGAGGAGGTGGACCCGGGTCTCGGCGTCGAGGCCATGCGCTTGGTACTGCCGCTGGTCGAGCCGCTGGAATACGTGCAGCGCGGTGGTGGGCTGGCGCCGGACGACAAGGACGAAGCCGACCTGTCCGAGCTCATCGACCGGCTGGTGAACCGGCTGGGATCGGACAAGGTCTACCGGGTGCAGCCCGTCGAAAGCGAGGTGCCCGAGCGGTCGCAGCAATCGGTTTCCGTGCACGCCTCGCTCATGACGACCGCGACGGCGACCGCATGGCCCCGCCCCGTCCGGCTGCTCGATCCGCCGGAACCGGTGGCGGCGCTGGCGGCAATCCCGGACCACCCGCCCAAGGCGTTCACGTGGCGCAAGATCCAGCACCGCATCGTCCGCGCCGACGGGCCCGAGCGCATCACCGGAGAATGGTGGGTGCGGTCCAGCGAGCTGGTCGCGGTGCGCGACTACTGGACGGTCGAGAACCAGGAAGGACGCCGCTTCTGGCTGTTCCGCCAGGGCGACGGCATCGACGGCGCGACGGGCGGGCTCGCCTGGTTCCTCCATGGCTTCTTCTAGCGGCGGCACACCATCATGACCGATGACGACAAACGTGGCCTGCGTCCGGCGAGCCATGAGGAAATCGAGCAGAGCCTGAGCTTTGCGCTGCGCTATGACGGCCGCAAGCGCGTGCGCCATGCAGACGACGCCATGGCGCGCATCACGGCCGAGCGGCTGGTGCAGCACCTCGAGCGGTCGGGCTACGTGCTGATGAAGCGCCCGGACGCCACGGCGCCGTCGACCAGCACGCATCGGCATCCGCACAGCGACTAGGTCCGGGTCATGTCCGACTACGTCGAACTCCAGGCGACCTCGAACTACTCCTTCCTGCGCGGGGCCAGCCACGTCGAGGAGCTGCTGTTCCAGGCCAAGGAGATGGGCTTCGAAGCCATCGCCATCGCCGACCACAACACCCTGGCCGGGATAGCCCGCGCGCATGCCCGCGCCGAGGAGGTCGGCATCCGCCTTGTCGTGGGATGCCGCCTTGCCCTGCGCGACGGCCTGCCCCTGTTGGTCTATCCGACCGACCGCGCCGCCTACGGGCGCCTGTGCCGGTTGCTGACCCTGGGCAAGAGCCGCACCGGCAAGGGTGGCTGCGACGTCGCGTGGCGGGACCTGGTCGCCCACGGCGAGGGCCTAGTGGTCGTGATGCTGCCGGACGAGCCGGACAGCCGCCTGGAGGAGGAGCTCCGCCGTCTCCGCGCGGGCTTCGGCGGCCGCTGCTATCTGTCCCTGAGCCTGCGTCGTCGTCCCGGTGACGCCGTGCGGCTGCGTCGGCTGCACGATCTGGCGCAGGAGGCGCGCGTGCCGACGGTGGTCACCGGCGACGTGCTGTTCCACACCCCGCACCGGCGCATCCTCCAGGACGTGGTCGCCTGCATCCGCGAGGGCTGCACCATCGACCAGGCGGGCTTCCGCAAGGAGCGGTTCGCCGACCGCCACCTCAAGAGCGCCGCCGAGATGTGGCGGCTGTTCCGCGACTATCCCGAGGCGCTGGCGCGGACGGTGGAGATCGCCGACCGCTGCCGCTTCAGCCTGCGCGAGCTCTGCTACCAGTATCCGGACGAAGCCGACGTAGCGGGCGAGACGCCGCAGCAGGCGCTGGAGCGAGCGGTCCGGGACAGCATCCCGCTGCGCTACCCGGACGGCTTGCCCGAGGACGTGGCCCGGCAGCTCCGGCACGAGATCGGGCTCATCGCGGGCCTGGGCTATGCGCCCTACTTCCTGACGGTGAACAGCATCGTCCGCTACGCCCGGTCGCAGGACATCTTGTGCCAGGGACGCGGATCCGCCGCCAACTCCGCAGTCTGCTACGTGCTGGGGGTCACCTCCATCGACCCGGTGCGGTCCGGGCTGCTGTTCGAGCGCTTCGTCTCCGCCGAGCGCCGGGAACCGCCGGACATCGACGTCGACTTCGAGAGCGAGCGGCGCGAGGAGGTCATCCAGTGGGTCTACGAGCGCTACGGCCGTGACCGCGCCGCCCTGTGCGCCACGGTCATGCGGTTCCGCTCGCGGGGCGCCATCCGCGACGTCGGCAAGGTCATGGGGCTGACCGAGGACGTGACGGCGGCCCTGGCGTCCCAGGTCTCCGCCTGGTCGGGGGACGGCGTGCTGGAGGAGCACGCCGAGGAGCTCAACCTCAACCTCCGGGACCGCCGCCTGCGGCTGACCCTGCAGATCGCCCGCGAGCTCATCGGCTTCCCGCGCCAGCTCGGCACCCATCCCGGCGGCTTCGTGCTGACCCAGGACCGGCTGGACGACCTGGTACCCATCGAGCCCGCCGCCATGGCGGATCGGCAGGTCATCGAGTGGGACAAGGACGACATCGACGCGCTCAAGTTCATGAAGGTCGACGTGCTGGGGCTAGGCATGCTCGGCTGCATGCGGCGGTCGTTCGAGCTGGTGGAAGAGCACCACGGCAGGCGCATCGACATGGCGGGTATCCCGCCCGAGGACCCGGCGACCTATGCCATGATCCGGAAAGCCGACACGCTCGGCACCTTCCAGATCGAGAGCCGGGCGCAGATGAGCATGCTGCCGCGCCTCAAGCCCGCGACGTTCTACGACCTCGTCGTGCAGGTCGCGATCGTCCGTCCGGGGCCCATCCAGGGCGACATGGTTCACCCCTACCTGCGGCGCCGGGAAGGCATCGAGAAGCCGGACTACCCCAAGCCCGAGCTTGAACGGGTGCTGGGCAAGACGCTGGGGGTGCCCCTGTTCCAGGAGCAGGCCATGCAGGTCGCCATCCAGTGCGCGGGTTTTACCCCGGACGAGGCCGACCAGCTCCGGCGGTCCATGGCCACCTTCAAGTTCACCGGCGGAGTGTCGCACTTCAAGGACAAGCTGATCGGCGGCATGGTCGACCACGGCTACGAGCAGGCTTTCGCCGAGCGGACGTTCAGCCAGCTCGAGGGCTTCGGCTCCTACGGCTTCCCGGAGAGCCACGCCGCCTCGTTCGCGCTCATCGCCTACGCCTCATCCTGGATGAAGTGCCACCACCCCGACGTGTTCTGCTGCGCCCTGCTGAACAGCCAGCCCATGGGGTTCTACGCCCCGGCGCAGGTCGTCCGGGACGCGCGCGAGCACGGGGTCGAGATCCGGGCGGTCTGCATCAACGCCAGCCGCTGGGACTGCACCTTGGAGCCGCGGCACGACGGGCGTCCAGGTCTGGCGCTGCGTCTCGGCTTCCGGATGGTCAAGGGGCTGGCCAACGAGGCGGCGGCACGGCTGGTCGCGCACCGTGGCGACGAGGAGTACCGCAGCGTCGAGGAGATCTGGCGCCGGGCGGACATCCCGTCTGCGGCGCTGGAGCGCCTGGCCGAGGCGGACGCCTATCGGGGCATCGGTCTGGACCGGCATGGGGCACTGTGGGCGGTCAAGGGACTGGCGGACGGTGCGCTGCCACTGTTCGCGGCTGCGGATGCTGGACGCCGTCCACAGCCAGAAGTGGTCGAGCAGCCGATGGCGCTGACGCCGATGAAGGACGGACGCGAGGTGGTCGAGGACTACCGCAGCGTCGGGCTCAGCCTGCGTCGTCACCCGGTGTCGTTTCTGCGGGCAGCACTACAGGCACGGGGAATGGTGACCTGCGCGGGGCTCAGCCACGTCCGCGACGGCCGCCGGGTCGCGGTGCCCGGCATCGTGCTGGTCCGCCAGAAGCCGGGCTCGGCCAAAGGGGTGATGTTCATCACGGTGGAAGACGAGACGGGGGTGGCCAACCTCATCCTGTGGCCCGACCGGTTCGAGAGGCAGCGTCGCTTGGTGCTGTCGGCCGGGATGATTGCCTGCCACGGCCGGGTGCAGCGCGAGGGCGAGGTCGTCCATGTCGTCACGGAGCGCCTTGAGGACCTGACGGACCTGCTGCGGTCAGTGGGCGACCAGGATGACGGCTTTCCGATCGACTACGGGCGCGGGGATGGCGCCACGCATCCAGGCGCGCCGGATCCACGGCACGGGCCGGATGCCGGGCCTGGAGGGCGTCCGGTGCGAGACATCTACCTGCCGGACCTGAGGATTGGGTCGGGCATCAAAGTGCCGACCAGGGACTTTAGGTAGGTGGAAGATTCTCTGGAAGTGCTGACCCTGCTCGACAACCTCAGAAGCTCGACTGCATCAGTTTCGTTGCCTTTATCCCACTATATAGCCCTTCCCTTGCATCAGCTTCCTTTCTATCACAAGGCTCGCTACTGGAAGCTTATACTTCCGTCGTTGGTTAGCTTGCGACTCATCATTCAACTCAAAGCTTGGGACAAAACCGGCTGTGCGGCGTTGGAACGGCATGGTTCTTCTTGTTCCTGACGATCTTTGGACGGTGGTGGGGCCGCTGTTGCCGCTCAAGCGGGTGAAGCCGAAAGGCGGGCGCCCCCGTGCATCGGACCGTGCGGCACTTGCGGGCATCCTGTTCGTGCTGCGCACTGGCATCCAGTGGCACGAGCTGCCGATGGAGCTCGGCTGCTGCGGCAAGACGTGCTGGCGCAGGCTGGGCGAGTGGCACGCGGCCGGAGCCTGGATGGGGCTCACCGGGTGCTGCTGGAGCGGCTGAACGATGCGGGCGCCCTGGATTGGCATCGGGCGGCCGTGGACAGCGCCAGCCTGCGCTCGAAAAGGGGGGTGCGGAGGTCGGGCCGAACCCGACAAACCGCGGCAAGCCTGGCACGAAGCGCCACATCATCACCGATGCCCGGGGCACACCGCTTGGCGTCACGCTGAGCGGGGCTAACCGCAACGACAGCTTGATGCTGGCGCCGACACTGGACGCGGTGCCTGGCGTGCGGGCCCGCCACCGTGGACGGCCTCGGCGACGTCCGGACAAGCTGCACGCCGACAAGGGCTATGACCACCGCCGTTGCCGCCGCGAGTGCCGCGCCCGCGGGATCAGGCCCCGTATCGCTCGGCACGACATCGAAAGTAGTTAGAAGTCAGGACGGTACCGCTGGGTAGTCGAGCGCACCTTCGCCTGGCTGAACCAGTTCCGGCGCCTGACCGTGCGCTACGAGCGCCGTGCCGACCCGCATCTCGCCCTCACAACCCTTGCCTGCGCGGTCATCTGCCTGCGTCAGGTCAGAAGGTTTTGTCCCTGATTCGAAGTCGAACGACAACGCTGGCTGGTGCTGTCAGCAAGGACATCATCTACCATAAAGCCCGAAACTGACGAAGTTCTAATATACCGCGTTGCATGTATAACGAAATCTTCGTTATTTTAAATAGTATTCATACTCCCGAGCTAGAAGTGCCATAGTCTTCCTGAGATTATTATAATTCGTGAAACGATTCACGATGTTTTTAATAGGCTGACGTCGGCTTCTGTCAACATTGCAAATGCACCATGATGCACAAGATTGCTTGACGCATCGTTGCGGGAAAGCAGATAGTAATCATGCAGGGCGGCCTCAGGACAAGTTTCCTCAGCCGTGTTGTGTCGACCGGGCTGAAGAGGGATGCCGTCGTCATGGAGCGACGGCTCTCGCGTCATAATCTTGACGCGGGGCAACCCGACTTTACCAGGGGCCACGGCACAACGCGGTTCTCAGGAGAACTGTGTCTAATGTCAGATCATTCTCAAATCGTGCTTACACCGTCTAGAACTGCGGCGATGTGCGGCATGTCAACGAGCTTCCTCGCGCGGCTCCGCCAATCCGGCGAGAAGCGTCGCCATGGTCTTCAAGACGGTCCGGCGTTCATCCGCATCGGCCGCAAGGTGATGTACCGCAAAAGCGACATCATGACCTGGATCTTGTCGCTGTCCGACCGCCCTGCCCTCCCTTCCATGAAGAAATGCGAAAAGCGGGACGAGACGCCCGGTGACGCCTGTCCTCAGCAGGTGGAGGGCTGAGCGATGGCGATCAACATGGCTTCGCGAATCAAGAAGGTGTCCAGAATCCGTGACCTTTCCTCAATTGAAGCATTCGCTTCAACCGTTCAGGCAGCACAAACCTACCTACGTCGTAGGCAGCGATTTGAGCATCCAGCTGGCGACTTTGATAAAGCGGGTCGCTTCAGGCTCCGCGAACCAACCGTCGGGCATGTCCGCAGTCCTTCACGGGCCTGGCCCTACAGCGAGATGCTGCACGGCCGGACACTGATGCACTGTGCACACGTGCACGGTGCCGACGAGCTTAATGTGCGTGCTATCGTCACGTTGCTTGATGGCCTACTCGACGAACGCTGTTGGTTAGCTAACGATGAGGCTGCACCGCTAGTCAACGCCGCCTTGGCCAACGCTTCGTCTAGCGACAGCTGGCCGCCAGCCTAGTTGGCATAGCGCCCATGGATATAATTAAACTATAATAACCGGGACTTGGCGTCCACGCTCATTTTGACAATTTGTAAAGATGCGTGTATTGCGACGGCGTAGCCAATTGACACGCAGATGCCGGACATAGATACGGGTCGCTTCCATTACGGAAGCGGCCCGCGCCGTTCTTTTGATGGATCGCTGCACACGCAGGTAGTCCTGACGGTCCGATGCGGAACAGCATCCAAGTTTAGCTGTAACTTGAATCGCGCGGCTATGGCTGGTCGGTTTTAGGCAGAGGCATCGTTTAGATAGAGCGCCTGTTGATCCTCGCCTGCTCATTTCAGCCGCACGACCAGCTTTCGCCTGTGTGCGATTCATTATTCTAAATCATTCGATCGAGCTGGGCAAAAGCAGGTCGGGCACATCCGCCTCAACGGCGACGACGATCTTTGGGTATACGCAAGCGAGATAGCTCCAGGCAACGGTCCGCAGCCGGGCTAAGGTGCGAGCATAGAGAATCCTCCATAAGCCCGACGCTTGAAGAAGCTGCTGTCCCACCTAGCTACAGCCACTTCCCAAGACGTTCTTCCCGTGCGGGATAGTGCGGGAATGTATTGACGTCGAAGGACGAGTAAGCATATAGAGATATTGATTTGTCACAATCGACCGTTGGCGTCCGGATCTGGAGGGTCTCATGGGTATCCATAGCAGCAGCAGCCCCGACTGCATCGCGCACGGCATGCACTCAGCCATCGGCGGCATCGGCCAAGCCGCGATCGCCGCTTGGATGGTCTCCCGCCAGGATGACGCCCGCCGCAGTGCTGAGGATGCCGCGGCTGCCCAAGGTGCCCGCGCTAGTGTGCTCCGATCCACAGTCCATGGTTTGCGCGAGCAGATTGCCGACGAGCGGGCTGCCCACCGTGAAGAGGTTCTGGACCTTCAGGCCGATGCCGCACTCTCTAGACCACTTTGAGGTTGCGCAGACTCGCTGGTTCTGATTCGACGCTGCTGGTT
>CAXTVX010000032.1:0-34242 GCA_964247755.1 uncultured Acetobacteraceae bacterium
GGGCGCGCCCCGGCGCCACCTGCTCGAAGTAGCGCCGCGGGTCGATGGCGGCAGCAGCCGGAGCAACGGTCATGGGGTTCTCCTTGCGGAAGGGGCAGGTGGACCCGGGTTGGCCAGAGAAGGGTGCCTGTAGAAGCCGGATCTCCGCGCCCGGACCATCCGCCCTGCCGAGGCACACTGGTCCCGGACGCTGATCCGCTTGAAGCCCGGGGAGCTCGGCTGAAGCGCGTTGACGGATCTTCCTGAAGCGGGCACGCCGACGTCGACTGAAGCTCGAGGGAAACGGTCCCTGTCAGGCAAAGCCTCGCCGGGCCATCGATCATCTGGACCCGTCAGCCTCTCCACCTGCCATAGGCATGACCCTGACGCCGCAGGATCGTCTTGAGCGACACGTCATGCAGCCCGTATTTGTCATCGTGATCATACACCTGTCTGCCTAAGCAGCACCGGCAAAAATTCGCTTGTTTACTGAGGTAGTCTCTGATCGTGGCCTGAGTCTCATAAACAGGTTGCTGGTGTTGCGCGCTTCCGGGTCGGCAGGCGAAGACCAGCTCGTCACCTGCCTTGTCGGAGATCAAAGCCGGATTGTCATGTCGTCCGACAAGCGATAGCGCTCGTCGTCGAATGACGCCGCCCCTGAGGCTAGCCGCCCACCGAACGTCGATATGCAGACGGAGACAGACCCATCCTTCGACGAAAAACGTTGTAGAGTTGCGTCTGCACCAGGCCGACACGAGCAGCAATCGTGTTCAACGGCAGCCTCGTGGACTTGAGCAGCTTCGCAGCCTTCTGGATCCGAAGTTCGGTCAGGAAACCGTGCGGGCTGGAGCCGGTGGATTGAGCAAACGCCCGGAAGAACTGGGCGCGACTCAAACCTGTCAAGGCTATGATCTCCATGAGCTGGATGTCGTTAGCCATGTGAACGTGCATGAAGTCGATCACGCGACGCAACTGCCAGCCTGCCATTCCGCCGCGCGCGGGAGTTTTCCCTGCATCTCCCCGGGATCGCCGCCCGGACGACGAGGCGATCGTCGAATAGTCGCGAACCAGACGACAACTGAGGGCGGTCAGAAGACTTTGGCGGTATAATCGTCCGGTGAACGGGCGATCGAGATCGTCCAACAGAGCAGTGAAGAACGTGGCGATCAGCGTGTCGACGAGACCGACGCCGTCGAGCAGGGCAAGGTCGAAAGGATGTCTGTCGTGTTCCTCTATCGCCACCTGGCTGAGCAGACCCTGTCCGATCGCGATGTGAGCGAAGTCGATCGGCCCTTCGGTGCTCCAACGATATGACTGTGCTGCGGGCATCAGGGTAAGGGAGTTGAGCGCGGCGTCATGGATGCTGCGGTGACGACCCTGCCATCGTGTGACCCGCTTGGGTCCTCCCAGGTGGATCGACAGGACGTTCTCCGAGAGCGGTGGCTGATCGATCCGGTGATCGATGTCACGATAGTGAACGACCGCCACCTGTCCGGACGCGTCGAGCAGGCCGTGCTGGAACGGCGTTGCAAGCTGTTCATGCCATCGCACTGCAGCCACAACCGGAGCCGATCGTGCGGCGGTCGTCATCGACTTGATCTCCCGGGTTGTGATGCCGGTTCTTCATAACGGTTTTCGTCCTCCGAGACAGCGTCCGGATGACGTTCGCGCCGGAGAAGGAGCTGGTGAACCTGCTGGTGCGGCCAGTGGAACATGAAGGTGGAGCCTGCCTCCGATGGTCCGGGACGTCGGCGATGTCGATCCGGACGAGCCGATCGATGAGGCCCTCGTCCGCTCGTCTTCGTCGGCGTTGGGCTGATGCCGTGGCGTCCGGAGAGCGGCCTGCGGCCTTCTCGACCTTGTCATGTCGTCTGACGGATCGCCATTGTCGTCGGGGCAACGCGATGAAGCCGCCATGTCCTGCCTGAACCCGGTGAGGAGCTTCCCCTGCCGAGGGACCGCCGCCGGCCGTGTCGGAACGCGCTATACCGGGGTCGGTGCATCAGACAGGCCCGCAGGACATCGGCGGGGCGGCGGACAGAACGTGCAGGACGAGGCATGACGGGCGACAACGAGGTTCGATCCGGAGGCTGGGCGGTGGCATCGCTGCTGCTGGCGGTGATGCTCCTGGTGTTCGGCACCAACCTGCAGGGCGTTCTGCTGCCGATCCTGGGGCACATGCGCGGCGCCGGCATGACTGCGATCGGGCTGTATTCAGCCGGCTGGTCGGCCGGTTTCGTGCTGGCATGCTTGTCCACCGGCTCCATCCTGGCGGTGCTCGGGCCGGTCCGGGCGTTCGCGCTGCTGGGCGTGGTGTCGGCGGCGGCGGCGATGCTGCTGGGGCTGGTGCCGGGCGACGCGTCCTGGATCGTGCTGCGTGTGGTGATCGGGTTCTGCTATGGCGGGCTGTCGGCGATCGTCGAGGGGTGGCTGATCGGGCAGGCCGGCGTGGGGATCGGGTTCGCCAGCTATGGCGCGGCGGCCCTGGTGGCCTCGCTGTGCGGCACGCTCAGCCTGGACGTGATCGATCCGCACGGGGCCGCGCCGTTCCTGCTGATGACCGGAGTGGTGCTGGCCTCGATCCTGCCGGTGCTGGCGTGCCGGCATACGCAGCCGGCGCGGACCAGGCCGTTCCGGACCGACGTCGTCGGGCTGGTGCGGGAGTCGCCGGTGGGGGCACTGGGCTGCGTGGCGGCCGGGATGATCACCGGGGCGGTCGGCGGCCTGGGGCCGGTGTTCGGGATGATGGGCGGGCTCGGCATGGGACAGGACACGGTCATGCTGGCGGCGAACACCGTCGGCGGCGCGCTGGCCTCCATCCCGGTGGCGCTGCTCGGGCGGGCGTTCGGCCGGCGGGCCCTGCTGGCGGGGATCGCGCTGCTGGGGGTGGTGGTGTGCGTGCCGCTGGTGCTGCCACGGCCGCTGCCGGGCCTGTCCCTGATCCTGCTGCTGGGGGTGTTCGGGTGCGCGCAATATCCGCTGTACGGGCTGTGCGTGGGGATCGCCAACGCGCAGGCGAGGGGGCGGCCGGCGGCGCAGATCTCGACCGAGCTGCTGCTGCTGTTCGGACTGGGGACGATCGCCGGACCGCTGCTGGCGGCACCGTTGCTGGCGCGCGGGATCGGGTGGATGTTCGGCTTCCTGGGCGTGCTGTTCGGGGCGATCGCGTTGGGAGCCATGGCCGCCCGGCCAGCGCCGGCCAGGGCGATGCGACCGGAGTAGCGTCCCCGCCACCAGCTTGCGTGCCTGGTCCCGGTCGCGGACCCCCAGGGCAGCCGTCGCATCAGTCGCAGATTGCCCTCACGGCGGTCCAGGCCGTCGGGGTCATGGACGGGGCACCAGCGGTTCCGGTCCGCACGGCGGCAATGCGCGTCGCCGTGGCCGGATGGTCCGACAGGAAGGCGAAGCCGGCGCCGTCACCGCCCCGCGCCTGCAGCCGCATGAAGAACCGGCCCAGCCCGTCGGCGCGCAGACCGGCGCGGTGCAGCGTGGCCAGCGCGCTGGCATCCGCGGCCGCTTCCGCGCGACGCCCATAGGACAGCGCCGCCATCTCGCCGCCGAGCCCGCCGCCCCAGCCGAGGCTGCGCGCCAGCATGTTCAGCTCGATCCCGCGCAGCATCTCGCGGGTCGGGTCGCGGTGCGCGACGCGACCCAGCTCGTGCGCCAGCACCCCGGCCACCTCGTCCGCATCCGCCGCCGTCGCGATCAGCCCGTGCAGGATCACGAGCCGCCCGTCGGGAAGCGTGAAGGCGTTGACGCGGTCATCGTCCAGCACGACGAAGCGCGGCACCGGCCTGATCCCGGCCGCTCCGGCGAGGGTCGTGATCAGGCCATCCAGCGCCGCCAGGCCGGCTGTGGCCTCGCAGCGACGGGAACCTCGTTCCAGCACCGCCTCGATGCCGGCCGACCAGCTGCGTTCCAGCGCCCGCGGCACCAACGGCGTTGCCAGGGCAGGGAGCTGATCCACCAGCAGGATCGCGATGCCGAGACTGCAGAACAGGCCGATGGCGAGACCGGTCCAGCCGCCGCTCGACTGCCTGCGATGGCCGAGCCTGGCGCCGGCGGCCTGCAGGCGACGCAGCAGCTCCGGATCGGCCACCGCCAGCCGCTCCGCGCCACCGTGGCGCCGCAGCAGCGCACCCGGCCCCGGCGCGTCGCCGTCACAGCGGCGAAGGCTGGTGACCGCCCACGTCGCGACGACCGCGCCATCGGGCTCGCGCAGCTCCAGCGCGTCGTCGTCGACGTGGACGAGAACCGGCCGGTCGAGCGCGGACCGCCCGTCGAACAGCCGCGCCGCCACCATTCAGCCGATCCCGGCACCGGCGTCGAGAGCCTGGAACATGCCCTCGCCGTAGCGGGACACGGGCTGCTCGCTTTGCAGCAGGCTCGCGAGGTCGATGCTGCCGGTGGCCAGCAGGTGCGAGGTGGTGAACCTCATGTTGCGCTGGATGATGATCGGCAGGCCGAAGCCCAGGGTCAGCAACAGGATCACGAGGTTGCCGACGATCAGCCCCAGCACGCCCGCTGCCGTCACGTCGCTGCCGAACCGCAGCGACCCCAGCGTCGTGTGGCTGGTGGCGTGCCGGTAGAAGGCGGCGGTGTAGCCGCACGAGATCAGCGCGCCGCCCACCGCCAGCACCAGGTAGGCGAGCAGCAGCGGCAGCAGGATCGCCCGCATCGCGATCGGAACCAGGCTCGGGTCCTGCGTGAACAGCATGACCAGGCTGTCCCGCTCCAGGAAGCCGAGCACGCCGAACACCGCGACCGCCAGGACCACGAAGCCCGCGAACGCACCCAGGAACCGCAGGTACACCGCCAGCGCCCGGCCCCTGGCGGCGAAACGCTGGTTGCCCAGGAAGCTGGCGTTGACGCGGCGCTCGTAGAGGCGGAGCGCCGTCCACGGCAGCAGCTGGAACACGGTGAGGAACGACGCCAGCAGGTACAGGGCGGACCACACGCCGTAGGCGATCATCGAGCCCTGCATGCCCCCGCGTATCCCGCGCCATACCGTGTGGCTCAGCCGGTAGCGCTGCGCCGAGAACCGCGCCCCGAGGGCGAGGACGAAGACCACCGGGTAGATCGCCAGCACCGGCAGCATGGAGACCACCGGTCCTGCGCCGCGCAGCACGATGCCCAGCACCACCGCGACCAGCACCAGCCCGATCAGCACGCCGAGCGCCATGAGCCATCCGAGGAACAGCTGCAAGCCAGTGCCGTCGTACTCGAACCGGTCGCCGAGGCTGGCGGTGCGCGACCACACGTAGCGGCGCAGCCGGGTGACCGCCCAGAAGCGCCAGATGCCGACCGTGACGATCGTCAACAGCAGGTTGAGCAGGAAGATGCGGTAGAGCTCGCCGAGACGACCGTCATACGTCAGGATCCGCCGCGGCTGCCCGGCATCGTGGACGGTCATGTCTCGGTTCCTGGTCCTGCTGTCCCAAGCAAGATAACGTCAGCGTATCGGAACAGTAACGATATGACAACCTCGCCCGGCGCCGTGAGCGTCCGAGCCCGCTATCGACCGCCCGCCTCCATCAGCAGCTTCTCGGTGCGTGCATCCTCGATCCGGTTCACCAGCCGCGCGTCCTCGTGCAAGTCGCGCTGCGTCTTGGTCATGGTGACGCAGGCCTGCACCAGCATCAGCACGCCCATGAACAGGAAGGCCCGCATCCACAGGTCCAGTGGCAGGAGCGAGATGCCCAGCACCAGCATGCTGAGCGAGCCTGCGAACGAGGCATAGGTGAAGAACACCCAGGCCGGCGCATGGACCCGGTCCCCGTGCTGGTTCATGACCGCGCTTCCTCCGCAACGGACCGCCTGAGCCTGGCCAGCACGCTGGCCGCGGTGGGGCTGTCAGGGCGGCCGAAGCCGGCCTCCGCCAGACGACGATCGAGCGTGTCCGAGGCATCCGGCGCAAACGGTTCGTCCACCAGGTCGTGCGCGTCGGCGGCCCGGAGCTGGCGTTCCTGCAGCCGGGCCAGAAGGGCTTCCGCATCCGCCAAGGTGCCGAGCCCGGCGGCCGGCTCGATGCGTCCGCGCCGGGCAACCCGCACCGCTTCCGCCGCCCGCGCCAGCCGGCGGCCGTGCCCAAGGGCAGCCAGGCGCTGCGTGTCCCGTGCCACCGCGGCGCGCAGGCGCCCGATCTCGTGACGGAACACCGCGCGGGCCTCCCGCGCCGCCACGGCATCGGCTTCCACACCGGCGATGGTTCCGGCCGCCTCCGCCGCCAGGTCCTCCCGGCCGGCGACCAGGGCGGCTAGCGCACGCGGCTCCAGCTCGTCCATCCGTTCCGCCGCCGCCGCGAGCCGGCACTCCTCCTGCGCATCCTCCGCTCCTGCCATCGCCAGGGCCCGCTGCGCACGCGCCAGCGCCGCCTCGGCATCGCGCATCTGCTGGTCGAGCAGGAGCAGCGCGTGGCCGTCGGCAAGCTCTTCCGCGGCCGCGGCGGCGGATCCGCGCAGGAGCAGGGATACCGTCTTGATCATCGCGGCCCATCCTGTATGAACAATGTTCACAAAAGACGTAGCGTGATCATGAACACGGTTCAAAAAAAAGATGAACGTCGTTCACAAAGAGCCTCCACCATCGAGCGGCACCAGGGCCTGACCCGTCGTCTGCTCGAGGCGGCGGAGGCGGTGATCGAGGCGGCGGGCCTGGGCGAGCTCCGGGCGCGCAGCTTGGCGGACGCGGTGGGCTGCTCGGTGGGCGCCATCTACGGCGTGTTCCCCGACCTCGACGCGCTGGTCCTGGCGGTGAACGCCCGCACCCTGGACGCGATCGACCAGGCCATGGGCACGGCGTCCGCAGGCAGGAACCCGGCGCTGCACCTGCGTCGCCTGGCCGATGCCTATCTCGACTACGCCTTCCTGAACCGGCGCCGCTGGAACGCCCTGTTCGACCACCGGATGGCGGACGGGCATGCCCTGCCGACCTGGTACGAGGAACGGCGGGCTGCCGCCTTCAACCCGATCGCGGTGCCGGTGGCGCTGCTCCGGCCCGACCTGCCGGAAGCGGACTGCGCGCTGCTGGCGCGCACCCTGTTCTCCGCGGTGCATGGGATGATCGTGCTGGGGCTGGAAGGCAGGATCACCACCGTGACCCTGCCGGTGCTGCGCCAGCAGATCCGGCTGGTGGTGGACGCCATCGCCCGCGGCCTGGCCGGATAGTCGCGCCTACGCCGCCACCCGCTGCTCCGCCGCCAAGTTTGTGGCGGCGACGTAGTCGACCTTGCCGGTGCCGAGCAGCGGCAGCGCCTCGACGATCCGGACCGAACGCGGCACCGCGATCTCGGCCGAGCCTTTCCCGCGCGCCTGCGCCAGCAGCGCGCCGACGCTGGCATCGCGCTGCGTGGTGAGCAGTACCAGCGCCTCGCCCTTCCGCCCGTCCGGCACCGCCACCACCGCGTGCGCGGCGTCCGGCCAAAGCGAGGCGGCCAGCGCCTCGGCGGCCGGCATCGACACCATCTCGCCGGCGATCTTGGCGAAGCGCTTGGCGCGCGCCAGGATGGTGACGAAGTCCTCGTCGTCGACGCTGCAGATGTCGCCGGTGTCATACCAGCCGTTCGGCAGCGGCTCGAGCACGCCGGGTGCGGTGTGGCGCAGGTAGCCCAGCATAACGTTCGGGCCGTGCACCAGCAGGCGGCCGCCGTCCTTGATGCCCTCCACCGGCTCCAGCCGGTGCCTGATGCCGGGCAGCAGCCGGCCCGCGGCACCCGGCCGGCCGTGCATCGGCGTGTTCAGCGCCAGCACCGGCGCGGTCTCGGTGGCGCCGTAGCCTTCCAGCACGCGCACCCCGAAGCGCTCGGCATAAAGGCGGCGCGTTTCCTCGCGCACCTTCTCGGCGCCGGAGAAGATGTAGCGCATGGAATAGAAGTCGTACGGGTGCGCGAACCGCGCCCAGCCGGTCAGGAAGGTGTCGGTGCCGAAGGCGATGGTGCTGTCGGTGTCGTAGATCAGCTCGGGCACGATGCGGTAGTGCAGCGGCGAGGGATAGAAGAACGTCCGCACCCCGGACAGCAGCGGCAGCAGGGTGCCGCCGGTCAGGCCGAACGAGTGGAACATCGGCATGGCGTTGAACACGCGATCCGACGAGTTGAAGTCGATCACCGCGGATACCTGGGCGATGTTGGCGACGATGTTGCGGTGGCTGAGCACCACGCCTTTTGGCGCGCCTTCCGAGCCGCTGGTGAACAGCACCACCGCAGCGGCGTCGGGCGTGGCATGGCTGCCTGGCAAGCGGCGGGCCAGCTTCGCGTCGAGCCAGCCGCGCAGCTTCGCCGCGAGCCCGAGCTGGTCCCGCACCTCGTCGAGCCAGACGAACCGGACCTGCGTCTCCATGTGCGCCACCGTGGCGTCCAGCTTGGCCCTGGCGACAAAGGCGCGGGAGCTCAGCACGGTGGTGACGCGGGCCGCGGTGCAGGCGGCGAGCATGCCGTCGGCGCCGGCGGAGAAGTTCAGCATCGCCGGCACCCGGCCATGCGCCTGCAGCGCCATGAAGGTGACCACGCTGCCGGCCGCGTTGGGCAGCATCAGCCCGACATGCTCGCCAGGCGCCGCTTCTGCGGTCAGCCGCCGCCCCAGCACCGCAGCACCCAGCACCAGGCGCCGGTAGCTGAGCGGCGTGCGCGCGATGTCCTCGACGATCGGCGTGGCGGCGCGGTAGCGGTCCTGCGCGTCCAGCAGCGCGCTCCACAGCGTGCGGCCGGCCCGGGCGGTGGCGAAGCTGCCCTGTTCCATCACGTCCTGCAGCACGGTGCCGACGGCGCGGCGGCGTGGACGGCCGCGCAGCTCCGGATCGACCGCCAGCGTCACCGGCGGCAGCACCGTGAGCGACAGACGCGGGAACCAGCGCCGCGGCGCGCGGCTGCCCATGCGCGACAGACGGGTGAACTGCAGCCCGTCGATGTGCACCGGCACCACCACCGCCCCGGCCTTGTCGGCGACCATGCCGGCGCCCTCGTAGACCTTCATCAGCGCGCCGGTGGTGGTGATCCGGCCTTCGGGGAACACCACCAGCGCGTGGCCGTCCCGCACCGCGCGCACCATGGTCTTGGTGCTGAACGGATTGGCCGGGTCGACCGCGAAGTGGCGCACCGCCGCCAGGAACAGCCTCGCCCACCAGCGCCTGGCGATGTGGACGTTGACCGCGAAGGTGGGGGTGCCGGGCAGGAAGGCGGCGACGAAGCAGCCGTCCAGGAAGCTCTGGTGGTTGACCACGAACACCGTGCGCGTGCCGGCCGGCGGCAGGTTCTCCAGCCCGGACACGTCGGCGCCGTGCAGGGCGCGGAAGTAGCCGCGGAACAGGGCGCGCATGGTGTCCTGCGGCAGGATGCGCACGATCCACAGCGCCGCCAGGGCGTTGGCCGCGGCCGCGACGACGAGGATCGCCACCGGCGTCAGCCCGAAGGCGGCGAGCAGCGCCGTGGCGACGGCGGCCCCGGCCATCGCGCCGGCGTTGACCACGTTGTTGGCCGCGACCGTGCGAGCGAGGCGGGACGGTTCGGAGCGTTCCTGGATGATGGCGAACAAGGGCACCGAGTAGACGCCGCCGCAGGCCGCCAGCAGCAGCAGGTCGAGCAGCATGCGCCAGCCGCGGAGGCTGTGCAGCAGCAGGCTCGTGGTGGTCAGGCCCTGCGCGTGGTGCGCGGCGGCTGCGAAGTCGAGGATGAACACCGACAGCCCGAGGGCGGCGAACGGCACCAGCCGCGGTGAAACCTCGCCGCGCAGCAGCCTGGAGCAGGACACCGAGCCGACGGCGACGCCGATGGAAAAGAAGGCGAGCAGCAGGGTGAAGACGTGCAGCTCGGCGCCGAGCGCCCGCACCAGGGTCGGCAGCTCGGTCAACACCACCGCGCCCACCGCCCAGAACCAGCTCAGGCCCAGGACGCACAGCCAGACCGTCCGGTTGTCGTGCGCGGCGGCGACCAGCCGCACGGTGTCGCGCAGCGGGTTCCAGCCGATGCGGAGCTGCGGGGCGCTGGCCGCGGCCGGCGGCACCAGCGCGGCGCTCCCGATGCCGGCGAGCGCCACCGCCGCCCCGGCCAGCGACACGACCAGCCGCCCGAGCGCGGTGCCGAACAGCCAGCTTCCGGCGATGGTGCCGGCCAGGATGCCGAGAAAGGTGCCGGCCTCGAGGAGCCCGTTCCCTGCCAGCAGCTCGGCCTCCGGCAGGTGGCTGGGCAGGATCGCGTTCTTCAGGGGCCCGAGAAAGGTGGCCTGGACGCCGAGGCCGAACAGCACCGCGAACAGCAAAGGCGTGCTGCCCAGCAGGAAGCCAAGCGCGGCCAGACCCATCAGCACGGCTTCCGCCAGCTTCACCACCAGGATCGACCGCGACTTCTCGCAGCGGTCCGCGAGCTGTCCGGCGGTGGCCGACAGCAGCATGTAGGGCAGGATGAAGATGCCGCCGGCCAGCGACACCAGTTCGGCACCGCCCGCAGCAGAGCCGGCACCCTGGCCGGTGCGGAACAGGATCAGCGCCACCAGGGCGTTCTTGAACAGGTTGTCGTTGACGGCGCCCAGCGTCTGCGTGACCAGGAGCGGCGTGAGGCGGCGCGACAGGAGAAGCGACATGGGGTTGCCCTGTTTCGTGAACGTTGTTCATGATTAGGCGAAACGTGAACGACGTTCAAGGAAATTCGGAGGCAGCCGGATGTTCGGGCTGATGGCGACGCGCCGGGCCGGCCTGCGGGTCCGCTACGGGGAGGCGCACCGCCGCTATCACGGGCAGGCGCATGTCGACGCCCTGCTGCGCGGGCTGCATGACTTGCGGGGCGGGTGGCGGACCCGCACGTGCTGGAGCTGGCGATCTGGTACCACGACGCAGTGCATGATCCGGCGGCACGCAGCGCTGTTGCGCACCGAGATGATGGGGCTGGTGGATGCGGCCTGCCGGTCGGCGGCGGTGCTGATGGTGGAGCGGACGGCGGACCACCTGCTGCCGGCGGGCCTGCCGGACGGGCGGGTTATCGACCGCGTATTTCCTCGACCTCGACCTGGCGATCCTCCGCGCGCCGCCCGTCGAATATGATCGCTATGAAGCGGACGTCGCAGGCGGTACCTGCTGGTGTTCGGCGCGGACGCCTACCGGACCGATCGCAAGGAGTTTCTCTCCGGGCAGCTCGGGCGGCCGCGGTCGTTTCATCCTGAGATGTTCCACGCGGCGCTGGATGCGCGAGCCGTTGCAACATCCGTCGGGCCCTGGATGCAACCTGATCGACGACCGCGCTACCTTTCCGGTTGTGCAACTTTTTTTGGATCGGGACGTTCGTTTCGGTGAACGCCAGCCGGCGAGCTGGTTCACCTGGGGAACGATTCATGGACCGTCATCTTGCGATCCGGACGCTGTTTGGCGTGTCGCTGTTCGCTGTGCTTCCTGCCCTGCCGTGCCTGGCGCAAACCGACATGACCAGCATGGCGCGCAACAGCGCCGCGAACGAGCTGGGCGTGCTCGAGTATTGCCAGGCGCAGGGTCATGCCGACGACAGCGCGATCACGGCGCAGAAGACGGCCATCTCGCGGCTTCCCGCCGGCGCCGGCTCGACCGATAGTGCCGAGGCGCTCGGGAAGCAGGGGGTACTGCTTGGCGCCAACGGCAACAATGTGCCGATGTCGGAGATGGCATCTCGCGGCAACACGACGGAGGCCGACCTGTGCACGCGCATGGCGAGCACCGTGAAGCAGGTGGTGGCGTCGAATCCGGCGATGTCGATGCCGCAGATGCCCGGCGGGATGCCGCAGATGCCGGAGGGCATGCCGGCGATGCCGAGCGGGATGCCGGCGATGCCGAGTGGCATGCCGGGGATGCCGGGCAGCACGCCGCACTGATCGCGGCGTCAGGGCCGGCGTGGCGGCAGGTTCCACAGGTCGATGCCGATCGCCTGCACCAGGACGTGGTGCACGTAATGCAGCCGCTGCAGGGCGCTTCGCGCCTGCACGGCAAGGAGCGGACGGGGGAAGCGCAGGATGCGCGGCTCGTCCTCGCCGAGCGGTCGTTCCCAGTTCCATTCCAGCGTGAACACGTCGCTCCCGACGGCGTTCATGCGCAGCGCCCAGCCCTGGTCGAGGTTGTCGTAGAGGACCCCGTCCGGCGAGGCGGGGTCGGCCAGCTGGCCGAGCAGTTCGGTGGCTGCCAGGGTCGCGCCGCGGAACATCTCGATGCGGAGAGGATGTTCCTCCGCGATGCCGATCACCAGATCGACCTCGAAACAGCAGAAGCGGGCGATGTCCGGCCGCCATCTTGCCGGAGGCGGGGCGGCAGCGAGGATGCGGCGGTAGTGCGCGGCGAGGGTCTGCTCGTGTCCGATCGCGTCGGTGGTCGTGACGAAGCCGGCGTGGTTCGGCAGCGGCACCGGATCGATCGTTGGGCCGTTCGACGTGTTCTGCTCGAGCATCCAGCCGGGAACGTGGGCCGGCGCGTCGAAGCAGGCGTCCAGCATGAAGACCGGAGCGGGACGGGTGTCGGCCATCCAGGCGGTCGCCTCGCCGTCGTTGATCCGCGTGTTCGGGTCGTAGGCGGCAGGGCGGGTGGCGTACGGGTCTTCCTGCCGCGTGCCGCGAAGATGCCGCCAGATCGCGGCGAACCTGCCTCGGGGCGCCGGGTGCACTAGTCGACCATGACCGAGAGGGGGGCGGAGCGCTCGTCCTGCAACGGCAGGCGCACCTGGAAGCGGTGCCGGCCGGGCGCGAGCGGCCAGTAGAACGGGGTGCCGGGGGCGCCGATCGAGGCGGGGGCGCCGTCGACCAGCCAGACCAGCTGGTGCACCGCGGGTGCGGCGGCGGCGCGGAGCACCAGCCGGTCGAGCCCGGCCGGGGCTTCCGGGTTGCGCCATACGTGCAGGTCCGGCGCCGGCTGCACGATCCGCAGCTGGTCGGCGTCGTCCGCAGCGGTGGCGACGGCGCGGGCGGGCTGGCCTGTGCGGGAGAACTCGGTCAGGCGGCTCGGGCAGGGGGCGGTGGCGCCGTTCGTGGTGCAAAGCTCCGATGCCGTCCCGTCCGGACGGGCGAGGTCGCCGGCGGTGAAGTCGACCCGGTCGGCGCCCTGGAGTTGGAGCAGCAGGGTCTGCGCCAGGGCTGCGGCGGCGGCGCCGCCGAGGCCGGCCATCGGGCCGCCGTCGGCGCGGCCAACCCAGACGCCGACGACGTAGCCGGCGGACCAGGCAAGCGTCCAGGCGTCGCGGTAGCCCTGGGAGGTGCCGGTCTTGAGCGCCACGGCGAACGGGAACTCGCCGCTGCCGTAGCGCGGAAAGGTGGGGAGGCGGGCCAGGGGGTCGCTGAGGAAGCGGGCGACTAGGCGGGCGCTGTCGGCGGAGACCAGCCGTTGCGGCGGCGCCGGCTCGGCCTCGTCGATCCAGCGCAGGTCCCGGGCGACACCGTCCTCGGCCAGGGTGTCGTAGGCGTCCATCAGCCGGTCGAGCCGGGTCGGCAGGCTGCCGATCGACATGCCGAGGCCGAACTGTGCGCCGTCGCCGTCCAGGTGGTGCAGGCCGAGCCGGCGCAGGTACCGGAAGCCGCGGCCGGGGCCGATCCGTCGCAGCAGGGCGGCGGCCGGAACGTTGCGCGAGTTGGCGAGGGCCTGGCGCGGCAGCAGCGGACCGAGAAAGGCGTGGTCGGCGTTGTCGATGCCGGGCACCAGCCCGGGCAGGTCGGCGAGCACGTCCTGCGGCACGATCAGGCGGAGGTCCAGCGCCTCGGCGAACAGGAACGGCTTCAGCGTGCTGCCAGGCGAGCGGGGGGTGGCGGTGAAGTCGATGCCGCTCGGTTGGCCGGGGAGGCTGGCGGACACGGAGGCCAGCACGGTGCGTGTGCGTCGTCGCACGACCATCACCGCGGCCTGTCCGGCCCCCTGGGACTGCCAGCCGGCGAGGGCGGCGGCGGCGGCGGCGCCGACGCGTGCCTGCAGGGCGGGATCGAGGCTGGCGTGCAGGATCGGCTCGGGGTTGCCGGGCATGGAGGCGGCGAGCGTCCGCAGGCGGAGCACGGTCGGAAGCCAGTCCGGGCGGCGGCGGCGCGGCAGCAGGCCCGGATCCGCGAGCCCGGCCTCAGCGCGCGACGCCTCGTCGTGGTCCAGCAGGCCGGCCTGCGCCAGCAGCGACAGCACGCGGGCGGCTCGGCGTCGCAGGCGGGGGCCGGGATGGCGCAGGCGCAGGGCGGTGGGGGATTGCGGGATCGCGGCGAGCAGCGCGGCTTGGCTCCAATCCAGGTCGGCGGCGCTGCGGTCGAAGTACCAGCGTGCGGCGTGGCCGATTCCGTGGCTGTTCTCGCCGTAGGGGGCCAGGCGGAGATACTGCGACAGCACCGCGTCGCGGCCGTAGCGGGCGGTCAGGGCGATCGCCACCGCGGCCTCGACGCTCTTGTTCCACAGGGTGCGCGGCCGGGGACGCTGCATGCGCGCCACCTGCATCGCCAGCGTCGAGGCGCCGGAGGCGGAGCGGCCGAGCAGGTGGTCCCAGCCGGCGCGCAGCACCGCCAGCGGGTCGACGCCGGGGTGGTACCGGAAGCGGTGGTCCTCGATCGCCAGGGTCGCCGCCACCACGCGGGGTGGGGGGACGGTGCGCCAGTAGCCGTACTCCACCTGCCGGCGTCCGTCCGCCCGCTGGGTCTCGTGGCCGACCTGGGTGACGAAGCCGCCGTCGTGGTCGAGCAGGATCGCGGTCGGCGCGGGGGCGTCCAGGTGCACGCCGGATGCCACGTCGGCGGTCCAGGCGAGCAGGGTGGCGGCAGCCAGGATAAGGGCCAGACGGCCGAGGCCGTGGCGCAGCCAGGGGGAGGCCTGGTTCCGTCCGGCGGGGTGGGGCCGGGGCGGCATCGGCCTAGCGGGTGACCACGACCAGCCGGCCGGCGGTGCTGCCGGTGACGGATAGCCGGTAGAGCATCTCGGCGGTGGCGGGGGGCTGGGTGTAGCGGCCGGGGATCGTGGCGCGCAGGCGGGTGCGCAGGGTCGCGGTGCCGGCCGGCAGGTCGAGCCAGACGGCCAGCACCTCGTCGTCGCCATAGCTGGACCAGTCGGGCGCCACAGTCGGGGCGGCGGATGGGGTGGCGTCGGCGGTGGCGGTGGCCAAAGCGGGGTTCAGCGGCTCCATTCCGGCGGCGAGCGGCATGTGCAGGGCGACGTGGGAGCGGGGCTGCGGGCTGGTGAGCTCGTCAACCTCCTCGACCACGTCGCCGACATGGAGGGCGATGCTGCCGTCGGCGGCGGGGTCGATGCGAGCGAGCGGGACGTTCGGCAGCACGCGGTAGAGCGTGCGGGCCAGCACGAAGCCGTTCTGCGATGCTGGGGCCTGGGCGCCGGGGGCTGCCGGCACGTAGTCGGCGGAGGACAGCACGGCGAGGCCGGCGGGCGCCTGCACACGCACAGGCCCGGTGTGGGTGGTGTCGGCGGCCAGCAGCGGGTGGTCGCGGTCCAGGATGCCGGGCATGGTGCGGTCTGGCAGCAGGATGCTGGCGGGGACCGGCGACGGCGGCGCCTGCCAGGCGGCGGCGAGGGCACGCAGCGCCGCGGCGGTGGCGTCGGTGCTGCCCCAGCCGTTGCCGTCCGCCATCTGCACCAGGGCGGTGCGCAGGACCGCGTTGCGCGGGTCGGCGGGGGTGGCGGTGGATACGGCCTGCACCGCCAAGGCGAGGCTGCGCGCCTCGCTTGGCAGGATGGAGGCGCCGGGGTCGAAGTCGGCCATGCCGCCATAGACCGGGTGGCCGTCGCGGCTGAGCACGTTGATCCGGGTCCACAGCAGGTCCATCACCCGGGACAGCTCGGTGGGGTCGGCCTGCGACAGCCGGGACAGCACGGTGGCGATCTCGGCGACGGAGTCGGTGGGCATGTTCTGCGCGCGCCGTGCCAGCTCGTCGGCGTCGGCGGGGGGGATCTGGCCGCCGTCGGCGAGCGCGGTCAGGGCGGCGACGCGCTCGAACAGGCCGGTGTCGGTCGGCAGATGCGGGTAGTCGGAGCGCAGGGAGGCGAGCAGCACGGCGTGCAGCCGGTCCATCTGCCCCTTGTCGACCGGCTGGCCCAGGCGGGCGGCTCCGACCAGCATGCGGTAGGTTTCGGCGGTCAGCCAGACGCTGCCCCGCGTGTGCGGCCAGAACGCCACCAGCCCGTTGTCGTCGGTGGACTGCGCGGCCGCCGACCGGGCGGCGGCGACGTCGTCGCCCAGGCGGCCGGCAAGTCCGGAGGCGTCCATCAGCGGGGTGAACGGCAGCAGGGCCAGCTCGCCGGAAGCGAGGGCGATGCGCTGCTCGGTGCCGCCGACGGGGAAGCGTTGGAGCGCGCCGATGCCGGCCAGCAGGCGCACCAGGTCGGGGTCGGTGGCGAGGGTGACGCCGCGGCGGTAGGAGGCCGGCCGGAGCGGCTCGGCGATCGCCGGCAGGGCGAGGCCGTCGCTGCCGGTGGCGAGCAGGTCGCGGCGATGCAGGATCGGCCGGTCGGGGCGGATCGGCAGGTCGATCTGCAGGGCGTCGCCGACGTGGTCGGACGAGCGCTCCATCGCGGCGCGGATTTGCACGCTAGTGGTGCCAGGGGCGGGGTCCGGCACCGTCAGCACGGTGTCGACGTGGGCCGGTTGGCTGCCGGTCCAGGTCAGGTTCTGCTGCGCGGGACCTGCGAGGGTCAGGTTCTGCACGGCGAGGCTGGCCTGGCCGGGGCCGGGAGCACCCTCGACCAGACGGCCGATCAGCCCGGCGGTGAAGCTGTCGCCGGGGCGGACGAAGCGCGGCAGCGCCAGCTGGGCCACCACGGGTTGTCGCACCGGAAGCTGTCCGCTGCCGAAGCCGAAGCGATCGGGACCGCTGACCGCCTCGGCGCGGAGCATGAACACGGTCAGGCTGTCGGGCAGGTGGACAGGGACGTGGGCGGTGCCGTCGGGGCCGAACTTCACCCGCGGCAGGTAGAGCGGCACGGGGGTGAAGTTCTTTCGGACGGAGATGTTCTCCAGGCCGCCGGCCGCCTTCTCGTCGCCGCCAGGGTTCTCGGTCAGGGGCAGGAGGCCGAAGGCGAGGTTGCGGGTGTCGCGGGCCAGCAGGCGTGGCTGGCGATCGACGATGAAGGCGGGCAGGGGGTCGAGCGGCAGTTCCGGGGCCAGCGACAGCACCGCCTGGTCGAGCATCCATACCGTCGCCTCGCCGGGCAGCGGGTGGCCGGCGGGGTCGGACAGGTGCAGCACGAGGTCGAGGTTCTGGCCGGGATGGGCGCTGGCGGGGGCGTCGAAACGGAGCTTCAGCTGGTTGTCGACCGGGGCGACCTTGATGAAGGCGCTGGCGGCGAGGGTGGCCGGCTTATCCTGGTCGAACGGGGCGGCGGTGGGGGTGCCGATGCGGCCGCGCATCAGCAGGACGTGCACCGCGAGCCGCGGCCCCTGCTGCTTGCGCAGCCGCAGGGTGGTGCGGGCGTAGCCGTTGCGTATGTCGAGCCAGTCGTAGTCGAACCGGCCGTCCGGCTGCTCGACGATCGCCAGGGCGCGGCCAGACTGGAACGGGCTCTGCACGATCAGGGTGGCGGTGTCGCCGGGGGCGTAGCTGGTCCGGTCGGTGGAGATCGTCACCACCTGCGACGGTGGCTTGGACCAGGTGACCGGGGTGTCGCCGGCGACGAACAGGTCGACGCGGACCAGCTGTTTGCGGCCGACCTTGTCCTCGGCTTCGAGCTCGACGAGGTAGACGCCGGCGTCCTTGATCGGAAAGTGCAGCGCAGTGGGCGCGGTGCCGCTGGTCAGGGTCTGCTCGGCGACCGGCATGTCGATGGTCTGGGTGTCGTACTTGGGCGAGCCTTGAGCGAAGTCGCTGGCGACCAGCACCGGGTTCCATTGCCGGTGCACCAGGCGCACCGTCAGCTTCAGGCCGGCGACGGGCCTGGCGGCGCCGTCGAGCGCCAGCACCTCGGGGTCGATGCTGCCGACCGAGGGGAGGTAGCGTGGGACCTTCAGCCCGAGCACGAAGGGGGGCAGCACGGTGATGCGCTGGGTGGCGCGCACCTGCATGTCGTCGTCGCCGGTGACGGTTGCCTCGACCAGGTACTGGCGCGGCTGCGCGGTGGGCTCGGCGGTGGGGTCGAGGGTGATGCTGGCGGCGCCGCCGTCGTCGGTGCGGGCGTCGCGGCCGAGCACGGGGGTGGAGCGGAACTCGTCGTCGCCGGAATAGCGGCTGTCGGAGGAGAACAGGTAGCCGTCGCGGCCGGGCGGGGTCCAGGGCGCCGGGAACTGGGTCACCCGCCAGGTGAGCGGGCGGGCGTCCAGCATGCCGCCGGCGTAGAAGCGGGCCAGCAGCCCGACGGTGAAGGGTGTGTCCAGGGCGGCGCGTGGCGGCGGCTGCAGCAGCACTTCGAAGGTCGGCAGGCGGTAGGCCTCCTTCTTGACGCTGATGAGGCCGCAGCCCTGGGCACCCCTGGGGACGTACTGGATCGTGTAGTCGCCGGTGGCTTCGGTCTTCGCGTCGAAGCGGACGTGGAAGCCGCCGACCTGATCCAGGGGCGCGGGAATGTGCCATTGCTGGCTGGAGGGACCGGTGACCAGCACCTCGCCGGATGCGGCAGTGGGATAGGACAGGGTGCCGGCGCCGTAACGGCGGATCATGCCGGCGATCAGCACCGGCTCGGCGGGGCGGTAGATCGGGCGCTCGGTGAACAGGTGGCAGAGCGTCTGCGGCGGCTGATCGCGCGGCGCGGGGCTGCGGGTCATCCAGTCGAGCCAGGGCGAGGTGGCCTTGTTCCACTGGCCGTTCGCGTACTGCAGCGGGCCGCGGCCGGGCTGGAGCACCAGGGTGTCGGTCGCCTTGAGCACCACGATGCGTCGCAGGCCGGCGGGCACGCTTTTCCAGTCGGTGGTGAGCGGGGCGGCGGCGGTCCAGCTGCCGTCGGCTCCGGTGGTGCCGTGCGCCAGGGTCGTGAAGGCGTTGTCGCGCACGCCGTCGAGGCGGATCTCGGCGCCGGCGACGGGGGCTGCGGTGGCGAGCGAGGTGACGACGAAGCGGGTGCGGTCGGCCTCCTCGACGGTTGCGAGGGCGAGGTCGGTGACCTGGAGACGCAGCCATTGCCGGCGGCTGCCGTCGGTGGCGCGCAGGCCGACGAGGTAGGTGCCGGGCTGGCGTGGGCCGGCGATGTCGGACAGTAGCGGCTGGAGGTCGATGCCGAACCGGGCGTCGGCGCCGCCGCGGTGGATCGGCAGGGGGAGCAGCGTGCTCACCGCCGGCGAGCCGAGCATGGCGATGCGGGCGGCCATGTCGTCGCCAGTGATCGGGTCGGAGGCGGCGTGGTGGGTGGGCTCGTGGCCGGGGAGAGGGGGCGGGGTATCGTCGGCGGTGGCGAGGCCGTCGGCGGGGAAAGGCCAGAAATCGCGGGCCAGCGGGTCGATCGGGTGGATGCGCAGGTCGGCCTTGTCGTAGCCGTGGCCACGCACCGGGATCATCTGCGGGCCGAGCCGCTCGGCGATGCCTTCGGTGGCGTCCCAGCCGATCTGCGGCGTGCCGGCGGCGAAGGCGAAGCGCAGCGTGGCCGGGGCGGCGAGCGGGCGTCCGCCGGCGTCCTTGAGGGTGTCGGGGGCGATGGTGAGCCGGTAGGGGGTGTCGGGCGCGAAGCGGCCGCCGAGACGCAGCGTGTTATCGCCGCTGGCGGTGGCGGTCAGGTCGTCCACCGAGGGGGTCAGGCGCAGCACGCTGCGGGCGCGGACGATGTCCATCGCTTCCGGCTCGGCGGAGAACTGCAGCACCAGCTCGGGCGCCTTTCCCGGGGCGTCGGGCGCGCAGGTCATCACGCCGTCGGTGACGGTGTGGCCGTGGTCGCTGCCGCAGTAGCTGTCGGTCAGGGTGAACGGGGTGGCTCCGTGCAGGGGCAGGGAGAAGGATGGCTCGTCCAGGCCGGGCTCGTCGGACAAGCGCAGGTGCAGGGTGGCCAGCATGCCGTCGGGCACCGGGGCGTGCAGGGTGACGAGAACGGTCTGCCGCGCGGCGGGGTCGGCCTGCGGGACCGCGCTGAGGTCGAAGTCGCCGTCGGTCAGCACCTGCCGGGCGGTACCAGCGGCGTCGTGTTGCGCGGTCAGCTCGATCGTCAGCAGCCGGGCCAGGGCAATGCGGTCGATCGGGCCGGGAAAGGTGAGGGCGACCGTGTCGAGGCCGGCCAGGCCGTCGGGGGAGTCGGCCGGGCCGGCGCTGACCGGCAACGGCAGCAGCGGCACCAGGCGCCGTGTCTGGCCGGCGGCGGTCACGGTTTCGCGCAGCAGCGGCTCCCACGGCGTGGCCGGGCGGAACTGCAGGGTGCGCGGGCCGAGCCAGGTCCAGGCGCCGGGATGCGAGGGCGCCAGGATGGCCCAGCGTTCGGGGTGGTCCTCCGCGCCGCCCTTCGCGGGGCCGGCGTCGCGGTCCAGCAGCACCGTGACCGGGTCCCAACTGCGCAGGAAGCGGTCTGGCACGATGGCGGTGCCGTCGGCGCGCTGTAGCCGGTCGTAGGTGGCTGGCGGCGCCGCGGCGGCTGCCGTAGCGCACAGCAGGAGTGCGAGGCCGGCGAGGCCGGGACGCGTCATGGTGTGGGTCCCTTGAGGCCGGCGAGCTCGAGGTAGTGCCGTATGATCTCGGGCGGCGGTCCGTTGCCCGGGGTGTCCAGCCCGAGCACCGCAGGACGCAGCACCGTGGGCGCGGCGTCCGCCGGCACCTTGGCCTCGAGCAGGTAGCTGCCGGAAGGCAGCGCGTGCAGCTGCGCCACGCCCGCGCCGATCAGGGTGCCGTCGGCGCGCAGCAGCCGCACCTGTGCCAGGTCAGGCTCGGAGCGCACGCCGACGCCGATCAGGGCAGGGCGCGGCAGGGTGAAGCCGAACAGGGCGGTGCCGCCGGGTGCCACGGCGGTGACGGGGCCGACGCCGTTGCCCAGCATGCGCAGCGGCGACAGGTCCAGGGCGAGCGTGCCTGCGAGCGGCCCGTCATGGGGGGAATAGGCGCGCAGCTCGGTGGCGCCTGCGGGGATGGCGCGGTGCAGTTCGGCGCCGGCGGGGAATAGGTCCGGCGGGGCGTCGCCGAGGGCCAGCAGCACGGGGGCGGTGGTGGACACGTCCAGCAGCGCCGGCGCCGAGGGGTGCAGCTGCCAGGCCATGGCGTCGCCGGACAGGGTCGCGTGTCCATCCGCCGGGAGCGGTGCGGCGGCGGGCATCGGCCAGGGGGACCGTCCAGGGGCCTGCATGCTGAGGACGACGGCGCCCGGGCCGTGCCGGAGCAGCAGCCGCCCGGTGGCGGAGGGGGGCGACAGCGCGGTTCCGCGCAGCACCGCGCCGTCGGCTCCGGTCCATTGCAGGATGGCGTCGCCGGCGATGGCGATCCGGGTACCGGACGCTGCCTCCACCGGAAGGTCCAGGGAGCCGGCGGCGCCGAAGAAGCGCTTGAACACGGTGCCGGGGCGGAGCGTGCCGGATGCGTCCGCGGGTGCCGGGAGCAGGCTCACTGGGGCGGGGTGGTCGGTCGTGTTCACCAGGGTGAGGGGGCCGGAGGTGCCGACGAGGTCGCGCGAGGTGGGTGCGTGGCCGGTCCAGACGGAGGCGGCGGAGGACAGCACTGCGGTGCCGGGCGGCAGCACGACGCGGAGCCGGGTCGGCTGGTCGGACAGCCGCACCAGAAGCGCGGAGCGGGGCGGGATCTGCACGTGGAACGGCAGGGTGGTCTTGACCGGTTCGGGCATGGCCAGGTCCAGCAGCGTCACCTCGGCGGCCAGCTCTGTGCTGTCGCCGGCGTTGCGGAGCAGGACTGGGGTGTCGGCCGGGGCCAGGGCGCTGCCGGGCGAGACGGGGCCGCCGACCAGGCCGGGCTGGCCCAGGCCGCTTTCGGCAAGCCAGATGCGGGTGTGGCCGCTGTCCGGCGACGAGTGCGGCAGCGTGACGCTGCCGCCCGCCGGGATGGTGACGCTCCGGGCGGTGCCGGGCACCGGATCCACCGGCGATAGCGTCAGCGGGCCCGGTGATGCGGCCAGCAGCCACAGCGTGTCGTCCTGCGGCGCGATCTGTCCGCCTGCGGGCGTTGCTGGATGGCCGGGCCAGGCGGCTGAGAGAAGCCCATCCGGGGCAGTGGTCACGTGCAGAAGCGTCCGGTCGGGCAGGCGGCGGCGGGCGACGGCCAGTGCTGCCGGGAAGCCGTCGACGGTGGCGAGGGCGCTGCCGGCGTCGTCCAGCACCCGGGCCGCCAGCGACAGCGGCGTGTCGCCGCCGTCGACCGGCCAGGCTTCCAGGCGCCAGGCGGCGGGGTCGCCGTCGCCGGGAACTGCCAGGCGTGGTGCGGTGCCGGTGGATACCGCGACGGTGCGCCAGCCGCTGCCGTGCTGGCGTTCCAGGGACAGGACATAGGCTGCGGCGGAGGCGGCGTCCGCCACCAGAAGCGTGCCGGGTTTGGGCTGTTTCACCGCGAGCACGTGCACGCCACTGCCGGTCAGGGTGGTGGCGGTTGCCGGGGCCGGCGTCGTCGGGAGCACGGGCGGAAGGTCGAGCCGTGCGGTCAGCGTGGTGTCGGTGTCGTCTGCGGCAGGGGCGTCGTCGTCTGCTGCGGGAGCGGGTGTGGCCGGCCCAGGGTCGGGTGACGGGTCGGGTGACGGGTCGGGTGCTGTGGCGTCGCTGTCGGGCGCCGGGCCGGCGTCGCCCGCGTTGTCGGTGCCGTTGCCGCTGTCCGGATCGTCGCTGCCGGCCGCGGAAGCGGTGTTGCCTGGCTCGTACGGGGCGGTCACCTCGTCGACCGGCGGCGGTGGCCGCAGCCCGGGATCCTGCGGCACGTCCGTCGCGCCGGGAGGCACCGCGGCGGACAGCTCGAGGCGGTAGCGTCCCGCGGACAGGCGCCGGGACAGGCCGAGGGACCAGTCGTCGGCTCGCGGTCCGGTGCACAGCAGCTCGGTGCCGTCGTCGCGGCTGAGCACGGCCTTGATCGCGGTGGTGCCCCAGCCGGACAGGTTCACCACCCGGTCGGTGGCGAGGCTGAACGGCAGGGTGGCCGGAAGGGCGATCGGCCGCTCCTCGCCCGGCTGCAGTTCCGCGGTGGACAGGGACACGGTGTAGTCGAGCCGGTCGTTGCGTCCGATGCTGGTGGTTTCCAGGCGGTAGGAGCCGGGGCCGAGTTCCCCCCGCCACTGGATCGCGACGTGCACGTGGCTGCCGTCCGGCCTGGTCAGCGTGCCGTCCATGCCGTCGTCGAGGTTGATCGTGGTGTGGGCCGGGCCGTCGAGGGTGAAGGTCCAGAGGTCGGGCGTTCTGCGGGCGTTCGGCGTCGCGGGCTCGCGCCAGGTGGCATGACGCGGCACCCCGGCGGCCAGGAGGTGCGGGCCGTGGCCGGTGACGGTCCTGTCGGTGGTGACCGGGAGCAGGCGTGCCGCCATGACCACCGGGGTTGCGGCTGCGGACACCAGCAGGCGGTAGGAGCCGGGTTGCAGGTCCTGCTCCAGCCCGGTCATCGGGCCGGCATGGGTGATCGGCCAGCCGTCGGCGTCGTCGAGCCGCGCGTCGGGTGGCCTGCCCTCCGACAACACCTCCAGGCGATAGCGGCCGGCTCGCGTCACCAGAAGCGGGAACACGGTGCCGGTGCCGGCGGGCAGGCTCGCGTGCACCCGGCCGTTCGGGGTCAGCGTCGCGCCGGGACGAAGGGGCGCAGGCGTCACCATGATCGTGCCGTGGCCGGAGGAGCCGACCGGCGCCACCGCGACGCGGTAGGCGCCCGCGCGCAGCCAGCCCTGGATCAGCATGCCGCCGCCGGCACCGCCGGCATGGTCGTGCGCCAGGTCCGGGATGAAGGAGGTGGCGAGGCGGCCGCGCATGTGCAGCCGGCCGAGGGTCTCGATGCGGTAGAGGCCGCCGGCGCTGAGGTCCAGCGCGAAGCTGCGCTCCTGGTTCTCCCGCAGATCGAACGGTGCCGGCTGGCCGGCTGTCAGCGCGGTTCCGGTGGCTGGCGCGGCGGGGGCCGGGATCGCGGCAGGCAGCGGCGGGAGGGCAGGGTGCGAGGACAGCACGACAGTTCTCGATGCCGGGACGGTGGGCAGGAAAACGATGCGCTGGTCAGAGATGGAGTCGGGGTCTGGGGCGAGGTCGATCGGCGTGCCGTCCAGCGACCGTGCCGTCAGCACGCTTCCGGGCGGCAGCCGGACCGGGATGCGGAGTGGCGCGTCGCCGACGTCCTGCGACACGAACAACGGCGCCGCGGCCAGGTCCACCGGGACCGGCCTGGCGGACAGGCCGGTGTCGGAGTCGGGCGAGGTCTGGGACAGGAGAGAAAGCTGCTCGCCGTCGCCCAGTCGTTGCAGCCCGAATGGAATCACCGGGTCGGCCAGCAGCGGCAGGCCAAGCGGGACGGGGCCGCTGCCGCCCACGGACACGTCGATCGCGCCTTCCGCGCCGTCCGCCGGCTGCAGGCGCAGGCCGTAATAGCCGGCGGGGACGTCGAACCAGCCGTCCGAGGCGGGGTGTTCCAGTTTCAGGCCGTCGACATGGAGCGTCACGTCGCCGCCGCTGGTGGTCTGCAGCAGCAGCTCGGTCGGACCGTGGAGGTTGAACCGGCGACGCCAGCCGGTTCCGGCGGTGATCCGCGGCACGTCCGAGGCGATGATGCGTGGCGGCCGGTCGGAGTCGTCTGCCGCAGCACTGCGTTGCAGAAGCAGGGTGGGAGGGACCTCGTCGCCGCCGACGTTGCTCGTCACCGCGGATATCCAGTAGGTGCCGGGCTTGGAGAACACCTGCGGTCCCGGCGCTTCGGTCGCCCGCAGCGTGAAGGGCTGGCCTTCGCGGCCGGTGATCTCCACCGTTCCGGTCGTCGAGGGCGGTGCCTGCAGGGCGGTGCCGGGGCTGCGGCTGGTGCGGCCGAGGGTGGCCGAGGCGCTACCCACCCGCAGCGTGGCGTCTGCGGGGGTGGGCAGGTCCAGGCGGAACCGGCCGGCGAAAGCGGGCTGCCGGAACCGTTCGCTGCCGAACGGACCGATGGTGCCGGCAGCCAAGCCCTCGGCCAGCGCGTCGGACGCGCCGGCGCGAAGCAGGAACGGCTGGTCGTTGCCGGCCGTCCAGGCGAGCGGCGGGCCGCCATAGGCGACAAGAAGATAGGTACCAGGCTCCACCGTTCCCCGGAGACGCAGGTCGTGCAGCGGATGCCCGGGGACCGGCTGCGGCTCGGCCACGAGCGCCTGGAGCGGCTGGAGGTCGCGGCCGTTGCGCCACAGGCGCAGGTCGGCGAGGGAGCGGCCGGCAGCCTCGATCGGCGGCAGCCTGCCGTCGGGGACCGCGAGCCAGAAGCTGCGCTGCTCTCCGTCCTGCAGCGTTGCGGCGAGCGTGCGACCGCCGCCCGGCGCGGCGCGCGGCGGGGCGGCATCGTGGAACGGCGTGACGGTCAGGCTGACCGGGTCGGTCGCGCCAGTGGCGGCGAAGACGCGGAGCCGGTAGGTGCCGACGTCCAGCAGGGTATCCAGACGCCCGTCGGCGGCGTCGGCCTGCCCGACAACGTTCGAGGGTCCGGTCAGCATGTCGACCAGCTGCAGGGCGACGCCGCTGCGGCTGTGGGCGGCAAGGGTGAACCGGCCGGGAACGGTCACGGTCAGGGTCGCGTGGGCGACAGGCTCCGCGGGCAGGGTGGCGGGCACGACGGTTGCGGCCGGAGGCGGTGGACCGCCGGATGGGATAGGTGGGTCCGGGGGCGGAGGTGTGACCGGCGTGGCAGTGACGGGGGTGGTCGGGGCCCGGACGGCGGAGGGGGCGGCATCCGCGAGACGGGGCTGGCCGGTCGGCGGTGCGGGGGCGGTGGCGACCGTTCCGGGTGGTGAGGTCCGGTCGACGGGGTCGCTGACTGGAGCCAGGACGGCGAGGCGGCTGGTCAGCTGCCGGTCGAGACAGGCGGTTAGGCTGGCAACGCCTGTGCAGGCGGCGTCACGTGCTCTCAGCCAGGTCAGCAGGTCCTGCCGGAGTGCGGCACGGCGAGCGGGATCGCGCTTCAGCGCCTCAGTGTAGGCGACGGCGACCTGGTGATCGAGCGCCAGCAAGTGAGGCGACGCGCAGATCGCCCTTTCGACGGGGCTGCGCGCCCTGCCGCAGGTGATGCCCTGGGCGCCGGCCGTTGCCGGCAGGGCCAGAACAGCCAGCACGACGCCGGTCGCGAAGTGGATGGGTGCGGCACGGCGACGTTCCGGCCAGATCATGCGGACGTCGAGGGGTCTCGGCGGCATCGCCCGGCGTCCCAGGGCTGGACGCGGCTCGGCATCGCTCAAGCGCCTCCGAACGGTGCGGCGGTTCGGGGGGCGGGAGCGCGCGAGAAGGCCGCCGTGGTCCGGGCGAGGGGCGCGAATGATCCTGGCACGGCATCGACCGTCCGCAGATCGAGCGCTGCGTTGCCACCATGCGGCATGGAACCGGCCCCCGGATCTTGGTCGATACGTGACCGTATTATCCGCGCCGTGACGGCGGCCGGCAAGAGGATGGCGGGGATCCAGTCCGAAGTCGTGCGGCTGATTGCCTTGATCCGGGCATCCCGCTGCTGCTGTTGAAGTCGGACAGGCACCTTGATCCGCCGGGCAGAGGCGGGAGTCCGCCTCCGGATGGCCGGAAAGGCGTCAGCCAGGGGCGTGCAGGGCAAGTACAGCTGTCCGCTATAGTGGTGCGGCATCAGCGAAGACGGGCTCCTCCCTAGCCTCGCGTCAGTATTGGATGGTGCCGACAGCGCGGTGACCAGAAGGTTCGCAGGCCGGAGCGGCGTCTTGACTCCCAATGGCATGACCCAACCCGGATGAAACGTAAAAATCTTATCAAAAAGCGATAAAGTTTTCTTGTACGGGATCTAACGCTTTGTTAGCGTTCGGTGTCGCCCCATCAGGATGTGGACACAGCAGAATGCCACGCGCACTCCCTTGGACCTCCGATCAAGACGCCTCGCTGACGGCGCTTCTCGACCAACGCGGATCGACGCTGCGCAAGGCCGCGCAGCAGCTCGGTGTCAGCCGAAGCTTCGCGCAACGTCGCGCCAAGCTGCTGCACAAGCAGAGCGTACGCTCGATCTGCACCCCCGACCGCGAGGGTGCCGGTTCGGCACCGTTGCCCGCCGGCCACCCGATCACCTGGAGCGCCATCAACTGCTTCCAGGCGGACGATGCGCACCGGCTGGGCTGTCAATGAGAGCAGCCCTGCACGCAGATCCCTCCATTCCGACGTCTTGATCCAGGACCGATGATGAACATTGACTGCAGGGCCAACATGATGCCGGTCGACGCACCGGTGTCGCGAGTGATGACATCCGTCATGCCAGGCGGCGAGCGGGCTCCACGCGAGCGGCTCGGCAAGGGACAGGAAATACGGGTCAAGGACGAGGTCCAGCAGATCGTCACCGGCCTGGCGACACTGGCCAGGACCGGCGACATCGACCAGACGCAGTCGTCGGCGGCGGAACGCTGGTACCGCGACTACGTCATGGGCGTGGTCGGAGCGCGCGATCCGGAAGCGCGCAGGTCCGGGAAAGCGCCGGATGTCCATGCAGCGATGCTGGCACGGACCGCAGCAATTGGGCGATGCCGGGTGGTTCGCCAGGGATTGGGCCTGTGCGGCGAGGTTCGCTTGAAGCTGCTGCTGATCGACGAGCTTTCATTTTCCGCCATCGCGTCGAAGCTGCTTCCGGGGGACGTCAACGGGCGGAAGAAGATAGCGGCGCAGATGTCGTTCCTTCTGGAGCAACTGGCGGAATTGTACGTGGAGCTGGATCTGCAGCGCACGCGAGTTGCGAAAGCATCAGCCAGGGGCTGATACCTTCTTTCTTCCGGACCTTCCGGAGGCGGCGTGCATGCAGCACGCCGCCTCTTGTCTTTCAGGGTCTGGCATCACGTTTCGGTGAAATAACGGTTGACGGTGGATCCAGAGCGAGGTATAAGTTTCACATACTGAAATTGTTGTGCCCGCCGAGGAAACTCGGCGGGTTTTCTTTTACCCGAACGATAGGTGGCCGCCATGTTCACGAACTCCGCTCAGATCGTGTCCGGGGACGTGGTCGCCTGTGGCGCCTCCGTTTACGTGGTGCAGGAGATGGGGCAGGACGAGCTCACGCTGCTGCGCATGGAAAGCCAGTGCGACGTGCGGCATCGTGCGGACGTCGTGCCGGAGCACTGGTCGGATCTGGCGCTGAGCGGCCTGCCCTTGCAGGACGTCGTGATCCGCTGCGTGCCGATCAAGCGTTATGGGACCGCGAACCTGACCAAGCTCGGCGCGCTGCCGGAAGCGCTGTGCAAGCGGATCGTGGCGGCACTCAAGCGCGAGGCGATGGTGCGCCGGTTCGAGGATTCACCTTCTGTCCGCAGCAACCTGCTGGTCTCGACGGCCTCGTGCGGACGACGCATCGGCGCCGTGCGTTACGCCTGAGACCGGACATGACCGATGCCCACCGCGGCGGAGCGGACGAGACCGGCGGCCAGACCGCCGCCGGCAACAGGTTGGCCCGGCAGTGCTTCCTGTCCATGCTGAGCAAGACAGGCAACGCGTCGAAGGCGTGCCAGACCAGCGGCCTGACCAGGAGGCAGGTCATGACGCTGCGCGAACGCGACGCCGCGTTCGACCGTGCCTACGACGACGCGATGAACGATGCCGCCGACCTGCTGGAAGCGGAAGCCTGGCGGCGGGCGCTGGAAGGCACCACGCAGCAGGTGTTCAAGGCCGGCCAACCGGTCATGGATCCGGCGGGGGAGCCGGTCGTCGTGCGGCGCTACAGCGACCCGCTGCTGATGCTGCTGCTGCGTGGCTGCCGACCCGAGAAGTTCCAGATGCATGGCAAAACATCGATGCCGGCCGATCCGATGATCGGCATCAGGGAGATCGCTACCGACAATGATCCTCCCCACGCCGAAGACGAGTTGCCGTGACGCACGGCCGGCGCTGACGCCGGCGCAGTGGAGCATCTACGAGGCCGGCTGGAACGGTTCGGCCCGTTTCCGCGTCGCGGTGTGCGGCCGTCGCTTCGGCAAGGCGCTCGGCCTGGACACCAGGCTGCCGTCGCCGGATGGCTGGACCACGATGCGGCTGGTGCAGGAAGGCACGCGGCTGTTCGACGAGGCAGGGCAGGTCTGCGTGGTGACGTTCGCTACCGAGGTCATGCTCGGGCGTCCCTGCAACCTGGTCTCGTTCGGGAACGGCACGTCGGTCGTCGCCGATGACGGGCACCTTTGGCAGGTGCATGACGACGCTGCCGATGCGCAGCACCTGCTGACGACGCTGGAGTTGCGAAGGGGCCTGTCGGACGGCCGAGGCTATCGTATCGCGGGCTGTCTGCCGTTGGCGGTGGACGTGACGCGGCGGTGCCGGCTTCTGCGTCGGTTGTGCAGGCGGTACGGGTCCTGGCGGCAGGACCTGGGATGGTGCGTCGACGGCACCGGCTGGCGGGCTGCGATCGCCTGGTCGCTGTGCGCCTCGCTCGGGCTGGTGCCGCGGCGCCTCGTCGCGCCGGGACGCATCACGGTGTGCTGGCAGCCGGGCAGGCGTCATCGCTGGCACCGGATCAGCGCAGTCGCGGTGGTGCCGAGTTGTGCGGTGCGGTGCATCCAGGTGGACAGCCCGTCGCGATTGTTCCTGTGCAGCGAGGCGCTGATCCCGACGCACAACACCTTCCTCATGGCGGAGGAGTTGCGGCGGGCGGCGCGCCTCGCGGTGCGGCGCAACGTGGGGACGGAGAACGAGATCTGGTACGGCGCGCCGACGTTCCTGCAGGCCAAGCGGGTGATGTGGGGACGGGTGAAGCGGGCGATCCCGCGCAACTGGATCAGCGGCCGGCCGAACGAGACGACGTGCAGTCTGCGGCTACTGTCGGGCCACGTCATACGGCTGGTCGGGCTCGACGCGTCGGAGAACCTGCGTGGGTCCGGACTGTGGTTCTTCGGCGGCGACGAGTGGGCCGACTGCCGGCCAAGCGCGTGGCGGGAGGTAATACGGCCGATGCTGTCGACGGCGCGCGGACATGCGCTGTTCATCGGCACGCCGAAGGGCTTCGACCATTTCCGCGACGCCTACCTGCTCGGCCAGCCGGGCGGAGACCCGAGCTACCGGTCGTTCCTGTTCACCACCGCGGATGGCGGCAACGTGCCGGCCGAAGAGCTGGAGGCGGCGCGCCGGGAACTGGACCTGCGCACCTACCAGCAGGAGTACTGCGCGAGCTTCGAGACCTATGCGGGCCGCGTCGTCTACGCCTTCAACCGGGCCGAGAACGTCAAGCGTTCCGGGCACGACCCGTCACGACCGTTGCATGTGGGGATGGACTTCAACGTCAACCCCATGTCGGCGACGATCTGGCAGGAGCAGGGCGAGACGACGCGGCAGATCGACGAGATCGTGCTGCCGACTTCAAACACCGACGAGATGGCGGACGAGATCGCGCGGCGCTACGGACGCGAAGGGTTCGAGCCGGGACGCCGGGAGGTCGGGCACATCACGGTGTATCCGGATCCGGCCGGCGCGCAACGGCGGAGTTCGGCCGGCGGTCGCACCGACATCGGCATCCTGCGCGAGAAGGGGTTCGTGGTGTGCGCGTCGCGGTCGCATCCGCCGGTACGCGACCGGATGAACGTCATGAACAGGCAGTTCCGGACCGCGGACGGGCAGGTGCTCGCAACGGTGGATCCGCGCTGCGTCCGCTCGATCGAGGCGTACGAGCGCCTGGTGTTCAGGGAGGGCACCGGAGAGCCCGACAAGATGCAAGGCTTCGATCATCTCGTGGATGCAAGCGGATACTACCTGTTCGGACGTCAGAACAGGACGTCCTCCGCCAGCACCAGCAGCTTCATGGAGCGGTGACCGCATGGATTGGCTGTCGTTGCAGGCACACATGCCACGGGACGCGACGATGTCGCGGCGGAGCTTCCGTCTGGGGGCGCTGGAGGCCGTGCTGGAAGGGCGGCAGTACGATTCGCTGCTCTACCCGTTCTCCAAGGAGCGCAGCGACTCGGGCGAGTACATCCCGCTCGACCAGCGCCGGCCGTCGGTACGGACCGGCCTGTGCCGCGTGGTGGTGGAGGACTCCGTGTCCCTGCTGTTCAGCGAAGGGCACTGGCCGTCGATCCGCGCCGCAGACGAGCGTACCGCGAACGTGCTGTCGCAGGTGGTGGACGAGTGCCGGCTGAACGAGACCATGCTGGAGGCCGCCACCAGGGGAGCGGTCGGCTCGGTCGCGATCCACCTGCGCGTGGTCAAGAGCAGGCCGTTCTTCGAAGTTCTCTCGACCAAGTTCCTGTCGCCGACATGGCGACGGGACGACCCGCGCGAGCTGGACAGCGTCACCGAATGCTACAAGGTGAGCGACCATGACCTCATCGCCCAGGGGTATGCGGTCGATCCCGGTTCCGGTCCGTACTGGTTCAAGCGGGTGTGGGACGACCAGGCCGAGATGTGGTTCAAGCCGACGCCGATCGGCGAGGACCCGCGCGGCATGACGGTGGACCCGGAGCGGAGCGTGGTGCACGGATTGGGCTTCGTGCCGATTGTGTGGATCCGCAACATTTCCGGCAGCGGTGGGCACGATCCCGACGGGCCGGACGGGACGTGCACCTTTGCGGCCTCGATCGACACGGTGATCGAGGCCGACTACCTGCTGTCCCAGGCGGGGCGCGGGCTCAAGTATGGATCCGACCCGACCCTGGTGCTGAAGGATCCGTCCGCGGGCCTCGGTGGCGGTGCACAGGTCCGGACCGGTGGTGCGGCGACGGCCCTGACCCTGCCGCCTGAAGGCGATGCCAAGCTGCTGGAGATCAACGGCAACGCGGCAGCGGCCGTGCTCGCGCATGTGAAGGAGCTCCGGGCGATCGCGCTGGAGGCGATGCACGGGAACCGGGCCCACGGCGACCGGCTTGGTGCCGCGCAGAGCGGCCGGGCCATCGAGCTCATGTGCCAGGGGCTGATCTGGCTGGCCGACCGGTTGCGCATCTCGTACGGCGAGGGTGGGCTGCTCAGCCTGCTGATCATGCTGTGCAGGGCGTCGCAGCGGCTGCGCACCGGGCTGATGGTGGCGGGCGAGCGGCAGCGCGACCTGGATCCGTCCGGTCTGGGTCTGCTGTGGCCGAGCTGGTTCCCGGCGAGCTTCGCGGACCGGCAGGCGCAGGCCAGCAGCGTCGCCACGCTGATCGAGGCCGGCGTGATCGATCGCCAGGCGGCGTTCGCGATCGTGGCACCGCTCTACGGCCTGGCCGGGAGCCGGCAACCGGACGACGAGCCCGGAGCCGAGGCCTAGCGCACGCGCACCGGCGTCCGCCGGGCGCGGTGCCGCACACGTTCTCGCCTTCATGCGCCCGTGCCGTCATGTGACGGCGCGAGTGGAGGCATTTGGAAAAGGACCTGTCCAGCTCATGGCAGAGCAGAGCCCAGACATGCTCGATCCGATTGAGGAGCCGCCGCCGGCAGAAGCGACCGAGCCGCTGCGGGAGATCACCGACTACGAGAAGAAGCTGCGCCGCGAGGTCGCCCGCTACCGCGAACAGGCGCGGATCGCCCACAGCGAGCGCGAGTCGGCCTGTGCCGCCGCGGTGCGTGACCGAGACGAAGCGGTCGCTGCCGCGCGCGAGGATGCGCGCAGCCGCGTGCTGCACGCCGAGCTGAAAACCCACGCGATCCGGTCCGGCATCGTCGACCTCGACGGACTCCGCCTGGCCGATACCGGCGCGCTGAGCTTCGACGAGGCAGGCGGCGTGCAGGGGGTCGAGGAGGTGATCGAGAGCCTGCGGCAGCGCAAGCCGTACCTGTTCACCACCGACTCCGGGGCCATGCCGACGGTCACCACGGCGCAGCTGCAGCGGCCGCCAGCACCCGCGCAGCCGACCAACGTCGACGCACGCAGCCTGTCTCGCGCGGCCTGGCACGCCGAGCGGGACCGCCTGCTGGCCTCCTCGCGCTGAGGCTGCCCGGAAGGGTCTCGACAGCGCCTTCATCGCATCACGTCAACGAAGGGTAAGAGCACCGCATGCCGATCCAGAACTTTCCGTCCCAGCTGCAGCCGATCATCCAGCAGGGTTTCCTCGCCCGCGAGTTCCAGGACGGACTCCAGTCTCGCCTGAGCTTCCGGTCGATCGCCGATCGCGAGGTGTTCCCCAACCGGATCGGTGAAACCGTGACCAAGACCCGCAAGGGGCTGAAGTCGCCGGTGACCACGCCGATGTCGCCGAACGTCAACACCAACTTCGACAACGGCATGACGCCGTCGAGCTGGAGCGTCGAGCAGTACACGCTGACGATCAACCAGTATGGCGACACGATCGACCTCAACATGGTCACCGAAGGTGTCGGCATCGCCAGCCAGTTCCTCGCGAACGCACGCACCAACGGCGTGCAGGCGATGCAGTCGCTCGACCGGATCGCGCGCAATACGTTGTTCGGTGGCGCGTCCGGCGGCGTCGGCGGCTATCTCGGCGGCAACACGCGGGTCAACACGGCACTGAGCGCCGCTGCCAAGACGGTCTTCGTCGACGATGTCCGCGGCTTCCAGAACGTGATGAACAGCTACGGGCAGGTCGTGGCGGTCGGCTCGACCAGCGGCATGACGGTAACCGTCGGCAGCAACGTCTATACCCTGGCCTCGGCAACCATCGACGCCGTCAACGTGTCGACGGCGCCGAGCGGGACCTCGGGTAGCCTCACCTTCTCGACCAACATCAGCGTTTCGGACGGTGCGCTGGCGCAGCCAGCAGTGGCCGCGACCGCGCCGCTGGTGCTGCGCCCGAACGGCCGCCTGTCCACCGCGGCGCTCGTGGCGCCGACCGGCACCTATGGTGCGACGACCTACGTGCCTGGCGATACGCTCGGCATCCAGACCGTGCTGTCGGCGGTTGCAGCGCTGCGCATGAACAACGTGCCGACGGTCGACGGCTGCTTCCACTGCTATCTTGACGACCAGCAGATGCTCGGCCTGTTCCGTGACGGCGACTTCAAGTACCTGTATCGCGGCGCCTACGGCACGGAGACCTACCAAGCCGGCTCGATCGTCGAGCTGCTCGGCGTCCGCTTCATTCCGACCACGGAAGCGCCGCAGCAGGTGTCGCTCGGCGCAGGCGCGATCCATCGCGCCATCGTCTGCGGCAAGGGTGCGCTGGTCGAGGGCGACTATGCCGACGCAGGCCACCGCGACATCCCGGATGCGGAGAAGTCGCTGATGGAGCAGGTCGACAGCGTCGTCATGGTGACGCGCGAGCCGCTCGACCGGCTCAAGCAGATCATCGCCCAGTCCTGGTACTGGATCGGCGGCTATGCGCTGCCGACCGACGCGACTGCCAGCACGACCATCATCCCGACCGCGACCAACAGCTACCTCAAGCGCGGCGTGGTGATCGAGAGCCTGTAGTCATCGGCAA
>CAXTVX010000033.1:0-33897 GCA_964247755.1 uncultured Acetobacteraceae bacterium
GTAGCGCAGCACCATGGAGGTCTGCGCCACGCCCAGCGCCGAGGTGGGCTCGTCCAGGATCAGCACCCGGGCACCGAAATATACCGCGCGCGCGATCGCCACGCATTGCCGCTCGCCGCCGGACAGGGTGCCGACCGCCTGGTCGGGATCGCGCACGTCGATGCCGATGCGTCGCATCTCGGCGTGGGTGACGTCCCGGCACTGCGCGAAGTCGACGCGCCGGAACGGGAACACCCCGCGTGTGGGCTCGCGGCCCATGAAGAAGTTCCGCGTCACTGACATCAGCGGGATCATCGCGAGGTCCTGGAACACGGTGGCGATGCCGGCGTTCAGCGCGTCGCGCGGGCCGGAAAAGCGCGCCGGCTCCCCGCTCACCAGGAACCGGCCGGCGGAGGGCTGGTGCACCCCCGACAGGGTCTTGATCAGGGTCGACTTGCCGGCGCCGTTGTCGCCCAGCAGGCACAGCACCTCGCCGGCGCGCACGGTGAGCGACACGCCGGCCAGCGCGATCACGTGGCCGAACTCCTTGCGCACGTCCTGGATCTCGATCAGCGGGACGCCGGATGCGGGCAGGCCGTGCGGATGCTGGTCCACCGTCAGCGCTCCCCGGTCATGCGTCGGCGCAACCCGTTGTTGAAGATCACCGCGATCAGCAGCATGGCACCCAGGAACACCTGGAACCAGTCGCTGTCGAAGTCGGTGTAGGTGAGGCCGATCGACACCACGCCGAAGATGACGGCGCCGAAGAACGCGCCGATCGCCGAGCCGTAGCCGCCGTTCAGCAGGCAGCCGCCGATCACCGCCGCGATCACCGCCTGGAACTCCTTCTGCGTGCCGCGTGTGGCATCGGTGGAGCCGGCATCCATCACAGTCAGCACCGCGACCAGGGCGGCCGAGCAGGCGGTCAGCACGAACAGAATGGTCTTCACCCGGTCCACCGGTACGCCGGAGTTGCGCGCGGCGTTGCTGTCGCCGCCGCTGGCGAAGATCCAGTTGCCGAACCGGGTGCGCAGCAGGCACCAGGTGGCGAGCACCGTGACGCCCACGAACCACACCACCGCGATCGGCACGCCGGGGGCGGCGGGCGAGCCGTCGGGCAGCTGCTCGATCAGGTGGCGGGCGGCTGCCCAGCGGAACGCGCTGCCGAACGCGTTGCCGGAGAACAGCGGCGTCAGCAGGCTGCCGGCGGTGGCGTCGCGGAAGCCGCGCATCTGCGTGCTGCCGCCGGTGGCGAGCTTCAGCCCGACCAGCGACAGCCCGCGCAGGATGAACAGGAACGCCAGGGTGACGATGAAGGAGGGCAGCCGGGTGCGTATCACCAGCTGTCCGTTCAGCGCCCCGAACAGCCCCGCCACCAGCAGCGTCAGCAGGATCGCCAGCCCGAGCGGCAGGTGCAGCAGCAGCAGTGCCACGCCGAACACCAGGCCGGCGAATGCCACCATGGAGCCGATCGACAGGTCGAACTCGCCGCCGATCATCAGCAGGGCGGCGGCGATCGCCATGATGCCGAGCTGGGCGGACGGGTTCAGCACCGTCATCAGGCCGTTCAGCGTGAACATGGTGCCGCTGGCGGTCGCCGCGAAGAAGGCAACCACCAGAACCAGCCCGCCGATGGCGCCGAGCTCCGGCCGTCGCAGCAGCTTCACCGCCAGCGAGCTCTGCCGCAGCCGCTCGTCCTTCGCCTCCATGGCGGCGGCCGGAGGCGGCTCTGGAACGGCCCGTGCCGTGCTCATCCCCGTCCCCGGCCTGGCCGGGGCGTTCGCGCGCTGCGGCGGCACGATCCTGGAGCGGACATCGGTTCCTCCTGCCGGGCGCGCCATGCGACGTCGCCTCATTTTGGAATGAAATTTCCGTATCTGGCTGTTCTTGTCAATTATTTTCGAGAGTGTCCCGCAGACAGCGGCTGTTTCCGCTTCTGCGCCACGCATGGAAAAGCGGTCTGGAAACTCTCTTCCATCTTGACCGACCCATGGAACAAGATCATGGATTCATCGAACAGGAAGGCGGCGTCCATGAGCCAGATGACGCTTGATGTCGTGACGATCGGCCGCTCCTCGGTCGACCTGTACGGCCAGCAGGTCGGGTGCCGGCTTGAGGACATGGGCAGCTTCAGCAAGGCGGTCGGCGGCTGTCCCGCCAACATCGCCATCGGCACCGCACGGCTCGGCCTGCGTTCCGCCATCATCACCCGGGTCGGCGACGAGCATTTCGGCCGGTTCATCCGTGAACAGATGGCACGCGAAGGGGTCGCCGTCGACGGCATCCATGTCGACCCCGAACGGCTGACCGCGCTGGCGATCCTGGGCGTGCGCGACAGCACGAGCTTTCCGCTGATCTTCTACCGCACCGACTGCGCCGACGCCGCCCTCGACGAAAGTGACATCGACGAGGCGCTGCTGGCGCGGACCGGCGCGGTGGTGGTCACCGGCACACATTTCTCCCGCCCGCGCAGTGCCGCAGCACAGCGCCTGGCGATGCGGATCGTCCGCGCCCGGGGCGGCCGCGTGGTGTTCGACATCGACTACCGGCCGAACCTCTGGGGGCTGGCCGGGCACGGCGCCGGCGAGCAGCGCTACGTCCGCTCCGACACCGTGACTGCCCGGCTGGGGGAGATCCTGCCCGAGTGCGACCTGGTGGTCGGCACCGAGGAGGAGCTGCACATCGCCGGCGGATCCGAGGACACGCTGATGGCGATCCGCGCCATACGCGCGCTGACGGCGGCCACGATCGTGTGCAAGCGCGGGCCGATGGGCTGCGTGGTGTTCGACGGCCCGATCCCGGACCGCCTCGACGACGGCATCGCCGGACCCGGCTTCCCGGTGGAGGTGTACAACACGCTGGGCGCCGGCGACGCCTTCATGTCCGGCTTCCTGCGCGGCTGGCTCCGCTCCGAGCCGCTGCCGACCTGCTGCGCCTATGCCAACGCCTGCGGCGCCTTTGCGGTGTCGCGCCTGCTGTGCTCGCCGGAAAGCCCGACCTTCCCGGAGCTGCAGCACTTCCTCCGGCAGGGCAGCCCGCACCATGGCCTGCGCCACGACCGCACCCTCAACCACCTCCATTGGGCGACCACGCGCCGCGCGCAGCCGACGCCGATCCTGGCGCTGGCCTGCGACCACCGGATGCAGCTCGAGCAGGTGGCCGATTCCGTGGGCGCGCCGCACGCGCGGATCGCAGCGTTCAAGGTGCTGGCGGTGCAGGCGGCCGCCCGTGTCGCCGCCGGCCGGCCCGGCTACGGCATGTTCCTGGACGGGCGCTACGGGCGCGAGGCGCTGTTCGCGGCGTCGCATGCCGGGCTCTGGGTGGCGCGTCCGATCGAGCGCACCGGCTCGCGGCCGCTGGAGTTCGAGGGCGGCCTGCCTGGCGAGGACGGCAGCCTGGGTGCGCAGCTGGTGGAATGGCCGCTGGACCAGGTGGTGAAGTGCCTGTGCTTCTACCATCCCGACGACGACGAGGCGCTGCGCCTGCGACAGGAGTGCCAGCTGCTGCGCGCCCAGGACGCCTGCCGCCGGCAGAACCGCGACCTGCTGGTCGAGATCATCGCAGGCAGGCACGGCGTGCTCGCCGATGACACGGTCGCCTGCGTGCTGACCCGGCTCTACGCGATCGGCCTGAAGCCGGACTGGTGGAAGCTGGAGCCGCAGCGCAGCGCGGCCGCCTGGGCCGCGATCGGGGACGTCATCGAGACGCACGACCCGCTCTGCCGCGGCGTGGTGATGCTGGGGCTGGACGCGCCGGCCGCCGATCTGGCCCTGGCGTTCGCAGCCGCCGCCTCGACCCCCTGGGTGAAGGGCTTCGCCATCGGCCGCACCATCTTCACCGGCCCGGCGCGCGACTGGCTCGCAGGCCGGATCGACGACGCGGAAGCGGTGGCGGTGATGGCGCAGGGCTTCGAGGCGCTGGTGCGGGCCTGGCACGCCCGCACCCACGAGCAGGCGGCCTGACCGCATCGGCCGGGAGAGGCACCAAGCGATGAACACCGTGAGACTGACCGCGGCACAGGCGCTGGTGCGGGCGATGGCGGCGCAGAAGGTGGAGACGCCGGACGGCATCCTGCCGCTGTTCGCCGGCGTGTGGGCGATCTTCGGCCATGGCAACGTGTCCGGCATGGGCCAGGCGCTGCACGAGCAGCGCGACCGGCTGCCGACGCTGCGCGCGCACAACGAGCAGGCGATGGTGCATGCCGCCACCGCCTACGCCAAGACCGCGCGTCGCCGGCGCATGATGGCCTGCACCACCTCCATCGGTCCCGGCGCGCTCAACATGGTGACCGGGGCCGCGGTGGCGCACGTCAACCGGCTGCCGGTGCTGCTGCTGCCGGGCGACGTGTTCGCCAGCCGGCTGCCCGACCCGGTGCTGCAGCAGGTCGAGGACTGGGGCGACGGCACCGTGACCGCCAACGACGCGTTCCGGCCGTTCTCGCGCTATTTCGACCGCCTGACCCGCCCGGAGCAGCTCGTGCCGGCGTTCCGGCGTGCCCTGGCGGTGCTGACCGATCCGGCGGAGTGCGGCCCGGTGACGCTGGCCCTGTGCCAGGACGTGCAGGCGCAGGCCTATGACTATCCCGAGACCTTCTTCGCCGAGCGGATCCACCGGCAGCGCCGCACGCCCCCTGACCCGCGCGAGCTCGAGGAGGCGGTGGCACTGCTTCGCACGGCGAAGCGTCCGCTGGTGGTGACCGGCGGCGGCGTGCTGCACTCGAGCGCCGAAGAAGCGCTGGCGCGCTTCTGCGCCGGGCGCGGCATCCCGTCCGGCGAGACCCAGGCCGGCAAGTCCAGTCTTCCCGCCTCGCATCCGATGAACATGGGCGGCATCGGCGTGTGCGGCAGCAGCGCCGCCAACCGGCTCGCCGCCGAGGCGGACCTGGTGCTGGCGATCGGCACCCGGCTGCAGGACTTCACCACCGGGTCGTGGTCGCTGTTCAACGATCCCGGGTTGCGGATCATCGGCCTGAACACGCAGGCGTCCGACGCCGCCAAGCACGGCTCGCTGCCGCTGGTGGCCGACGCCGCGGCCGGACTGGCCGCGCTGGAGGCCGGGCTCGGCGGCTGGCGCGCCGACCCGGACTGGACCGGACGCGCCGAGGCGGCGCGTGCCGGATGGCTGCAGGAGGCCGCACCCTACGCCGCCCTGCCGGCGCCGGAGCAGGCCCTGCCGCCGTCCGACGCGCAGGTGATCGGCGCGGTGGGGCGCGAGGCGGGGCCGGACAGCGTGGTGGTGGGCGCCGCCGGCGGCCTGCCGGGCGAGCTGCAGAAGCACTGGCAGGCGGAGCGGCCGGGCGGCTACCACATGGAGTACGGCTTCTCCTGCATGGGCTACGAGATCGCCGGCGGCATGGGCGTCAAGCTCGCGGCGCCCGACCGCGAGGTGATCGTGATGGTCGGCGACGGCTCCTACCTGATGCTGAACTCCGAGATCGCGACGACGGTGATGCTGGGGCTGAAGCTGGTGATCGTGCTGCTCGACAACCACGGCTTCGGCTGCATCAACCGGCTGCAGCGGAGCACAGGCGGCGTGGCGTTCAACAACCTTTGGCAGGACAGCCAGGGGATGGTGCGCATGCCGTCGATCGACTTCGCCGCCCACGCGCGCAGCCTTGGCGCGCAGGCCGAGCACTTGGCCAGCCTTGCCGACTTTCCCGCGGCGATGCGGCGTGCCCGCGAGGCCGACCGCACCAGCGTGATCGTGATCGATACCGATCCCGCGACCGTGACCGGGGCCGGCGGCGCCTGGTGGGACGTGCCGGTGCCGGAAGTCTCGGACCGGGTGGAGGTGCGCGAGGCGCAGGCCGAGTATGCGGAGTATCAGGCGATGCAGCGGGTCAGGTGCTGACCGTCGCGCCGCAGGAACAAGGACGAGCCATGACGATCCGCATCGGCACCAACCCGATCGCCTGGTCCAACGACGACATGCGGGAGCTGGGCGGCGACACGCCGCTGGACACCTGCCTCGCCGAGGCGAGGGAGGCGGGATACGAGGGAATCGAGCTCGGCCACAAGTTCCCGCACACCCCGGACGCGCTGCGTGCGGCGCTGGCGCCCCACGGTCTCGCCTGCGTGTCCGGCTGGTACTCCACCGCCCTGCTGGAGCGCGACGCGGTGGCGGAGCTGCGCGCGGCGCGACCGCATCTCGACCTGCTCAAGGCAATGGGTGCCCAGGTGATGATCGTCGCCGAAACCGTGAACGCCGTTCATGGCGAGCCGGACACGAAGCTGTCGCGGCGCCCGGTGCTGGATGCGGACGGATGGACCCGGTTCGCCGCCCGGCTCACCGCGTTCGCCGACGCGCTGCTCCGGGAAGGCGTGCGCCTGGTCTACCACCACCACATGGGCACGGTCGTGCAGTCCGAGGCCGACATCGACGCGCTGATGGCCCGAACCGGCCCGTCGGTGCACCTGCTGCTCGATACCGGGCACGCGACCTGGGGCGGGGCGGACCCCGCGGTGCTGGCGCGGCGCTACCGCGACCGGATCGGCCACGTGCACGTCAAGGACATCCGGCCCGACCTGCGCCGGCAGGCCGACGAGGGAGACTGGAGCTTCCTCCGGAGCGTGCTGGCCGGGGTGTACACGGTGCCGGGCGACGGCTGCATCGACTTCGTCGGCGTGTTCCGCGCCTTGCCCGGATACTCCGGCTGGGTCGTGGTCGAGGCGGAGCAGGACCCGGCCAAGGCGCACCCGCTGACTTATGCCAGGCTCGGCTACCGCAACCTTTGCGGCGTCCTGGCCGAGGCGGGGCTGCGCTGATGGCCTCGCCGCTCCTGGTTCATCCGACCCCCGACGACCCGGACGGGGTGGTGCAGCGGGTCACGCCGGACACCGCCGGCTGGCGCCATGTCGGCTTCGAGGCGGTGGACCTCCGGCCCGGACAGGTGCTGGCGCGGGCCGGCACCGGCAACGAGCTGTGCCTGGTGCTGCTGACCGGGCGGGCGCGGGTGCGGGCGGGCGGACAGGATCTCGGCCTGCTCGGCGAGCGCAGCAGCCCGTTCGAGGGCAGCCCGTGGTCCGCCTACCTGCCGCCGCAGCTCGACTGGCAGGTCGAGGCGGAGGGGGCGGTCGAGCTGGCGATCTGCGCCGCGCCGGCAACGGGGAAGCTGCCGCCGCGGGTGATCCCGCCGGATGCGGTCGGCACGCTGACCCGCGGCACCGGCACCAACACCCGGTTCGTGCGCAACATCCTGCCCGACACTGCGGAAGCGGAGTCGCTGCTGGTGGTGGAGGTGGTCACGCCGGGCGGGCACTGGTCGAGCTACCCGCCGCACAAGCACGACACCGACGGCCCGGACGAGACCTGCCTGGAGGAGACGTACTACCACCGCCTCCGGCGTGGCGCCGGCTTCGCCGTGCAGCGGGTCTACACCCCCGACCGGTCGCTCGACGAGACGATGGCGGTGGGCGACCGCGACGTGGTGCTGGTGCCGCGCGGCTACCATCCGGTCGGAGCGCCGCACGGGTTCGACCTCTACTACCTCAACGTGATGGCAGGGCCGGTGCGACGCTGGGCGTTCACCATGGATCCGGACCACGCCCATCTTCCGTACTGACAGGAGCGTTCCATGGACCTCGTCCAGCACCATATCGGCGGCAGCCGGACCGAAGGACGCGGCGGAAGGCGGTCCGACGTGTTTGATCCGGCGACCGGCGCCGTGGCGCGGCAGGTGGTGCAGGGCAGCGCTGCCGACGTGGACGACGCGGTGCGGGCGGCGAAGGCGGCGTTCCCCGGCTGGGCGGCCACGCCCCCGCTGGTCCGCGCCCGGGTGATGTTCCGGTTCCGCGACCTCCTGGAGCGGAACGCCGAGGCGCTCGCGGCGATCGTCACCGCCGAGCATGGCAAGGTGCTGTCCGACGCGCTGGGCGAGGTCACGCGCGGCATGGAGGTGGTCGAGTATGCCACCGGAGCGCCGGAGCTGCTGAAGGGCGACTACACCGAGCAGGCCGGGCGCGACATCGACGCCTGGTCGATGCGCCAGCCGCTCGGCGTGGTGGCCGGGATCACGCCGTTCAACTTCCCCGTGATGGTGCCGCTGTGGATGATGCCGATGGCGATCGTCGCCGGGAACTGCTTCATCCTGAAGCCGTCCGAGCGCGACCCGTCCGCGTCCCTCCTGCTGGCCGAGCTGCTGCACCAGGCGGGACTTCCGGCCGGCGTGCTGCAGGTGGTGCACGGCGACAAGGAGGTGGTGGACGCGATCCTGCACCATCCGGACATCCAGGCGGTGAGCTTCGTCGGCTCCACCCCGGTCGCACGATACATCCAGCAGACCGGCATCGCCGCGGGCAAGCGGGTGCAGGCGCTGGGGGGTGCGAAGAACCACGCCGTGGTCATGCCCGACTGCGACCTGGACAGGACCGCCGACGCGCTGATGGGCGCCGCCTACGGCTCTGCCGGGGAGCGCTGCATGGCGATCTCGGTCGCGGTGGCGGTGGGGAAGGTGGCGGACCGGCTGGTCGAGACCCTGGCGCCGCGGGTGCGGGCCTTGCGCATCGGCGCCGGCACCGAGCCGGGGGTCGAGATGGGGCCGCTGGTCACGCGCGCGCACCTCGACCGGGTGGCCGGCTACGTCGACCTGGGTGTCGAGGAGGGAGCCAGCCTGGTGGTGGACGGGCGCGGGCTGAAGCTGCAGGGGTACGAGAACGGCTTCTTCATCGGCGGCACGCTGTTCGACCGCGTGACCACCGGGATGCGCCTCTACAAGGAGGAGATCTTCGGTCCGGTGCTCGGCGTGGTGCGGGTGCCGGACTTCGACGCAGCGCTCCGGGTGGTCAACGAGAACGAGTTCGGCAACGGCACCGCCATCTTTACCCGCGACGGCGACAGCGCGCGTGCCTTCGTGCATGGGGTGCAGGCCGGCATGGTTGGGGTCAACGTGCCGATCCCGGTGCCGATGGCGTTCCATTCCTTCGGCGGCTGGAAGGCGTCGCTGTTCGGCGACCACCACATGCATGGCCCCGAGGGCATCCGGTTCTTCACCAAGCTGAAGACGGTGACGTCGCGCTGGCCCGCCGGCATGCGCGCCGGCGCCGAGTTCGTGATGCCGACGCTGGGCTGACCCCGTAGCCTACCTTCGGGCTGAGCGGGCGGCTCAGCCGCGGCAGGCGGCGAGCCAGCGCCGGGCGTCCGGCACCATGCGGTCGGCGCGCCCGCTGTCGGAGGACAGCTCGACGCAGACCAGCCGGGAGAAGCCGATCGCCTCCAGCGCGTCGAGGCAGGCGGGGATGTCCATGTCGCCGTCGCCGAACGCGAGATGGACGTGGTCGCCGCGCTTCATGTCCTCGATCGACACGCTGCCGAGCTCGGCGGCGAACTCGCGCACCGCGTCCTGCGGCACGCGTTCCTGCGTCACCATGACGTGGCCGAGGTCGAGGGCCAGGCGGAGCGACGGGAACAGGTCGTGCAACTGGCGGAAATGATCCACCGTGGCGATCATCATCTCCGGTTCCGGCTCCATCGCCGCCGTCACGCCCACGCGGTCGGCGTGGGCCAGCACCTGCTCCACCCCGGCGCGCAGCCAGTCCCATGCGTCCTCCGGCCCGACCTCCGGCTTGGGCGAGCCGGCCCAGAACGACATCGCTTCCGCGTCCAGCATCGCGCCGATGTCGAGCGAGCGGCGCAGGAAGGCCATGCGGTGATCCCGGGCCTCGTCGGTGGCGCTGACTAGGGTCGGCTGGTGCTTGTCGCGCGGGTCGAGCAGGAACCGGGCACCGGACTCGATCACGCAGCCGAGGCCGAGGCGTTGCAGCTGGCTGGCCAGCGTTTCCGTCCGCCGTTCCCAGCCGTCCGCCATCGGGTCGAGACAAACGTGGTCCAGGGTCAGGGCAATCCCGTCATAGCCGCTGTCGGCGACCAGGGCTACGGCGTCCACCATCCGGTGGTGGACCGTTCCGTTGGTATTGTAGGCGTACCGCAGTTCCACGTGCGCTCCCCGTGCAGCCGAACAGCAAGTCGCGGACGCGGGAGAAGTTTCGGGCAGGGCTGCGTCACGTAACGAGCAGTTAACCAACCCGACCGGATGATGCCGTCGCTGGTAGCAGGGACAGGCCCATGACACGGAACCGTTTGCGGGTGCGCACGCGCATCACCCTGGGCTTCGGATTGCTGGTCGCGCTGACGCTCGGGGTGGCCGGCTTCGGCATCTACCAGGTGTCCGGCGTCGGCAACCAGGCGCGGCTGATGACCGACATGTCGGTGAACATGCGTCGCGTGCTGACCATCGCCCGCCTGGTCGAGGCGCTCAGCGGCGCGGAAACGCGCTACCGGGCCGAGCCCGATGCGGCCGCCCTGGGACTGCAGCAGTCCAGCAGGGCGCAGGCCGAGACCCTGCTGAAGCAGTCCATGGCCGCCACGGCGTCGCCTGCGGAACGCGGCAGCTACGGAGCGATCCTGACACTGTTGAAAAGCCATGACGACATCTTCGCCCGCTACCGCCAGTCCGCCTCCACCGCCGCCGACAACCGCGCGGCGCTGCTCAGCGGCGGTGATCAGCTGACCACCGATACCGAGCAGCTGTTCGCCGCGACCGGCCAGGCCAGCCTGCCGCAGCCGGTGCTGGACGGCGCCGGCGCGCTGGAGCGCAACATGCTCCTGGTCCGGATCGCCAGCTGGCGCTACCTGGCGACCTTCGACCCTCAGGGACCGGCCGCCTTCGCCGCCAGCGTCAAGGCGGCGGAAGCCTCCATCCTGCGTCAGAACCATCTGGCGCCGCCCAGCATCAAGGCGCTGGTGGGCCAGGTGGATGGCGACCTGTCCACCTACAGCCAGGCGTTCTCCGACTTCTTCGACGCCCGCGCGTCGAGCGATGCGATCTATGCGGGCGAGCTGCTGCCGCAGATCGCGACCATCGAGCGGCAGCTCGAGCAGGCCGAGGCGGCACTGACCGGCCGTTTCGACACCGCGAGCCACAGGAGCGGCGTCATCGTCCGCCATGCGGCCCATCTGGGCGAGCTGATCGCCGGAATCTCGCTGCTGCTCGGCATCCTTCTGGCGGTGGTGATCGGTCGCGGCATCGTCCGGCCGCTGACTATGATGACGCAGGCGATGACCCGGCTTGCTGCCGGCGACAAGACGGTCGAGGTGAAGGGGCGCCTCGACAGCGACGAGATCGGCGACATGGCCCGTGCGGTGGAAGTGTTCCGCAGCAACGCGCTCGCAGCGGAGGCGCTGTCGGCCGAGGCCGAGGCGGGGCGTGCCGCGCGGGAGCGGCGTGCCGCCCTGATCGCAGGCTTCGTCGGCAACTTCGAGTCTGAGGTGGGCGGACTGGTGTGCCAGCTGTCCTCGTCCTCGACCGAGCTGGAAGCGACCGCCCGTTCGATGGAGGAAACCGCGGGCCACACCAACACGCGCGCGGCGGCGGTGGCGGCTGCGGCCGAGGAAGCGAACTCCGGCGTGCAGATCGTGGCGGTGGCGGCGGACAGGCTCGCCTGCTCCATCGCCGAGATCGGCCGGCAGGTCGGTCAGGCGGCCAAGGTGACGGAGCGTGCGGTGCTGGATGCCGGCCGCACCGACGGCATCGTGCAGGCCCTGGCCGAGGGTGCGGCGCGGATCGGCGACGTGGTCGGGCTGATCACCAGCATCGCCGGGCAGACCAACCTGCTGGCGCTGAACGCCACCATCGAGGCGGCACGCGCCGGCGACGCCGGCAAGGGCTTCGCGGTGGTGGCGTCGGAGGTGAAGAGCCTGGCGCAGCAGACTGCGCGCGCCACCGACGAGGTGTCGAGCCAGATCGCGCAGATCCAGGCCGCCACCCAGGAGGCGGTGGGTGCGATCCAGTCGATCACCGCCACGATCGGCGAGGTCAGCGTGATCGCCACCGCGATCGCCGCCTCGGTGCAGCAGCAGGGCGCCTCGACCGCAGAGATCGCCCGCAACGTGCAGCTGACCGCGGGAAGCACGCGGGAGGTGACGACCAACATTTCCGGCGTGAGCCTCGCTGCCAGCGGCACGGGTGCTGCGGCCGAGCAGGTGCTGGGTGCGGCCGGGCACCTGTCGCGGCAGGCGGAGCGCCTGACCTGCCAGGTGAACAGCTTCGTCGCCGAGGTGAAGGCCGCCTGAGCCGGGAAGGGCTGGTCCCGGCGCCGGGATCAGCCGCCGGGACGGGCGTGCTGCATGAAGTCGAGCGCCTCGGTGCGGAAGCCGTGGGCGGCGACGATGCCGAGCCCGAGGGCGAGGTAGGGATCATCCGGACCGTTCGCCCGCGGCCAGGGCGGCAGACCGGGACCGTTCGGGTCGCCAGTGGCGGCGAACCGGGTCCAGGCCGTCATCATCGCTTCCGACAGCGCGTGCTGCTGCGGGGTCGCATCCGGACCCATGGTGCCGAATACCGGGCGGATCTCGTCGGCATGGCGCGGCGGATGGCCGTGCACCGGCTCGGTGAACAGGTAGCGGAACACGTGCGGATCGCGTGCCGAGGCCGCACGGGCCAGGGTACGGGCGCCCTCGTAGAACAGGCCGTCGCCGATGATGTCGGCACCGTCGCGCGGCACCGAGCCGCCCGGGCGGAGCGGATAGATCGCTAGCGCCTGCCGGGCCAGCGGTCCGAACAGCGTCGACAGGGTGTGGTCGTACTGGTCCGGATGGATGGCGGTCCAGGCCTGCGCGAAGTCCGCACCCTCGTCCGCGTTGTCGCCGACGATCAGCCGCATCGACCACATCCGGTGCTGCGACAGCGCCTGTTCCGGCTGTTGCGGCAGCACCACGCCGTCGACGATCGGGAACGGCAGCGCGACCGGCGCCATCGCCGGTGCCAGCGCCTGGATCCGGGTGTTCCAGGCCAGCAGGGAGGTGGCGGGTGCCGCGCGCAGCGCCGCGATGTCGGTCCCGGCGGCGAGGCCGGTGCGCTCGGCGGCGGCCAGCGTCGCCAGCTGCCAGCCGATCGCCGGGCTTTCCAGGATCGCCTGCCCGAACAGGCCGGCGGCCCGGGGTGAGGTGAGCAGCATCGCCACCGCAGTGCCGCCGGCCGACTCGCCGAACAGGGTGACGCGCCCCGGGTCGCCGCCGAACCCCCGGATGTTGGCCTGCACCCAGCGCAGCGCTGCCATCTGGTCGAGCAGGCCGTAGTTGCCCGACGTGCCGGCCTCGCGGGTCAGGGCTGGATGGGCCAGGAAGCCGAACACGCCGAGCCGATAGTTCAGCGTCACCAGCACCACCTTGTGCCGGGCCAGCGCGGTGCCGTCATAGGCGGGCTCGGCCCCGGAGCCGAACACGAAGCCTCCGCCATGGATGAACACCATCACCGGGAGCGGCGGCCGGCCCGGTCCGTCGGGACGGGGAGCCCACACGTTCAGGAACAGGCAGTCCTCCGACGGCGGGATGCCCGGCACCGGCATGGCGCGCTGCATGCAGGGCGCACCCGGACGGTTCGCATCGCGCACGCCCGTCCAGGGAGGAGCGGGCTGCGGCGACCGCCAGCGCAGCGCGCCCACCGGAGCCGCCGCGTAGGGGATGCCCTGGAACGCCCTGACCGTGCCGCCGGCGACGAGCCGGCCGGCGACGGTGCCGTCCTGCGTCCGCACCAGCGCCGTCGCGTCGGCCGGTGGGGATCTCGACGGCCCCGCCGGCAGCGGAGCCGGACGCGCCGGACCGGAAATGCCCAGGCAGAGCAACGTCCTCAGAACCACGTCCGGTGACGGCCGGAACCGGAGCAGGCGGGCGAGGAGGCCGGAACGGATCATGCGCAGGACCCTGGCAGCTGACGGTGCCGGATGGGAAGTGGACGGCGGAACCGACAGCGCCGGCACCGCCCGGCGACGCCGACAACGATCGCCGGGTGGCACAAGGTTGCAAGGCCCAGGCCATGGCCAGCCGGTCACCGGACGCAGGTCCTGCCCGGCAACCGGCCTTGCCCGCGCGGGCGCAACGATCGCGTCCTCCGCATGCCCATCGGACGGGTGTCGCCATCCTATCGCTGTTGCCGCTGTCCACCCCGGTCCGCCTGCCTGCATGATGCGACACCATGAGCGGCCGATCCCGATGCTGACCACCCTTGTCGCCCTGCTGCTGGCCAGCGTGTTGGCGGTGCCGCTGTCGCGACGGGCCGGGTTCGGCAGCGTGCTCGGCTACCTCCTCGGCGGGGCGGCGATCGGGCCGTCGGCGCTGGGCCTGGTGTCGAACATCGCGCAGGTCGAGGCGGTGTCGGAGCTGGGCGTGGTGATGCTGCTGTTCCTGATCGGGCTCGAGCTGCGCCCCGTGCGGCTGTGGACCATGCGCCGCGCCGTGTTCGGGCTCGGGCTCGCGCATCTGGCCGCGAGCGCGGCGGCGCTGGCGCTACTGATCCACTGGGGTGCCGGCCTCGGCTGGAACGCCTGCACGGCGCTCGGGCTGGGTCTGGCCCTGTCCTCCACCGCGATCGTGCTGCCGATGCTGGCGGAGCGTCAGCTGCTGGACACTGCCCCCGGCCGCGACGGCTTCGCAGTGCTGCTGTTCCAGGACCTGTCCTTCATCCCGCTGGTGGCGCTGGCGCCGCTGCTGGCGGGGCATGCGCACCACCACCTGCCCGGTCACCTTCCAGGTCACCTGCCTTGGCGGAGCGTCGGCCTGGCGCTCGCGGCGATCGGCGCGATCCTGGTCGGCGGCCTGGTACTGCTGCCGCGGCTGTTCCGCCTGATCGGCGGCGCGCGCACGCCGGAGGTGTTCACCGCCACCGCGCTGCTGATCGTCGCCGGCACCGCCTGGCTGGCGCAGGCGGCGGGGCTGTCGATGTCGCTCGGCGCGTTCCTGGCCGGGGTGCTGCTGTCCAACTCGGAATACCGGCACGAGCTGCAGGCCGACATCCAGCCGTTCGAGGGGCTGCTGCTGGGGTTCTTCTTCCTGTCTGTCGGCGTCGGCGCCCGGCTCGACCTGCTGGTGGCCGATCCCGGCACGATCGCGGTGGCGGTGGCGGCGCTGCTCGGGGTCAAGGGCGCGATCGGCTACGGGCTGGGACGGATTCGGGGCCAGGACCACGCGGCGTCGCTTCGCTTCGGCCTGGCCCTGCCGCAGGGCAGCGAGTTCAGCTTCGTGCTGTTCGCCGCCGCGACCGCCGCCGGCGTCCTGTCCGCCGGCGTGGCCGGCGAGGCCACGCTGGTGGTCGCGCTGTCGATGGCTGCGACCCCGATCGTGTTCGCGCTGTCCGAGTGGAGGCTGGCCCGTCAGGCGGCGCCGGCGCCGGCGCCGGTCTACGACGCGGTCGCCACGCAGGACGCGCCGGTGATCATCTGCGGCTTCGGCCGCATGGGGCAGATCGTCGGGCGCGTGCTGCGCATGCAGGGCATCCGCTACACCGCGCTGGAGCAGGACCCGACCCAGGTCGAGGTGATCCGCCGGTTCGGCACCAAGGTGTACTACGGCGATCCCGGACGGGCGGACCTGCTCCGGGCGGCGGGCGCGGACACCGCCCGGCTGCTGGTGGTGGCGCTGTCCGACCCGGAGGACGTGCTTCGCGTGGTCGATGTCGCCCGGCGCAGCTTCCCCGGGCTGCGCATCCTGGCGCGCGCCCGCAACCGCCGCCACGCCCACCTGCTGATGGAGCGCGACGTCGGGCTGATCGTGCGGGAAACCTTCCACTCCGCGCTGCGCATGACCGAGATGACGCTGCGCGAGCTGGGGCAGGACGAGACCGGCATCAGGCGCACCCTGGACGCCTTCACCCGGATCGACGAGCAGGCGCTGGCGGAAACGATGGCGATCCGCGACGACGAGACGGCGCTGATCCAGAGCACGCGGCAGCTCAACGAGGAGCTGGCGACGCTGTTCAGCCGCGACCGGCCGGTGGGTCCGGGGGAAGGGCGCCCTGCCTCGCGATCATGATGTCGGGCGAGACCTCGCCGAGGCCGGTCAGCCCGAGCAGGGCCAGGTCGACGTCGATCTCCTTGGACAGCAGCCGGATCGCGTGCGCCACGCCGTCGGCGCCGGCCAGGGCGGCCGCGAACAGGAACGGCCGGCCGACCAGCACCGCGTCCGCGCCGAGCGCCAGCCCCTTCAGGATGTCGGTGCCGCGCCGGAACCCGCTATCGGCCAGCACGGTCATGGTCCCGGCTTCCGCCTTGATGCCGGATAGCACCTCCATCGGCGACGCCGCCGTGTCGAGCTGGCGGCCGCCGTGGTTGGACACCACGATCCCGTCCACGCCGGTGTCCCGGGCGATGCGCGCGTCCTCCCGCGACAGGATGCCCTTGAGCACGAACGGCCCCTGCCAATGGTGCCGGATCAGCTCGGCCTGCTGCCAGGAGAACGCGGCGTGGCCGGTGACGGCGCTGAGCGTCCTGGAGAAGATGGTGGGGTGGTCGCGCGGCTCGATGTTGCTGATCGATGGGATGCCGCGACGGAGCAGCGTGCGTGCGGCGGTGGCGGCGGTCCAGCGCGGATGCAGGGCGCCGTCCAGGGCGAGTCGGGGCGTCAGGCGCAGCGGCATGGTGTAGCCGCTGCGTATGTTGTTCTCGCGGTTGGAACCGACCGGCACGTCCACGGTGAGCACGAACACGCGCAGGCCCGCCGCCGCCACCCGCTCGCACATCTCGCGTATGTTGCGCGCGTCCGGCTGCTGGTAGGCGGCGAACCAGGCTTGCGGGTTGGTGCGGCCGATCTCCTCCATCGGCGTGATGGAATTGGCGCTCAGGATGAACGGGATGTTCGCGTCCCGTGCGGCACGGGCCATGCGGTTGTCGGCGTCGTAGCCGACCACGGCGGACGCACCCATCGGCGCGATCGCGAACGGACTGGCGTAGCGGTGCCCGAACAGCGTCACCCCCTGGTCGCGTCGGGAGACGTCGCGCAGGATGCGGGTGACGAGGTGCCAGTTCGCGAACACCTCGCGGTTGTTGCGATAGGCCGTACCGGACTCCGCGCCGCCCGACACGTAGCCGTACACCGCGCGCGGCAGGCGGCGCCGGACCAGGCGCTCGAAGTCGTCGAGGTTCAGGACGTGCCGGAGCAGCCGCCGGTGGCGCTGCGGCCGGCTGGGCGCGACGGCCTGCGACGGGACCGGAACGGAGCCGGCTGCGGCGGTGTGCGAGGACATGGAGGAGGGTTGCTCCGGCTGCTGTCGGGAACGCAAGGCGGCGGCCTGCGGAGGGGGTGCGGAAGCCGGCATGGCGGCCATCCTCAGGATCCGGGCGGAAACAGCACGGACTTGATGCCGCGGCGCTGCCAGGCGTTCTCCAGTGCCCGGTCCCAGTGCTCCAGCTCGAACTCGTCGCTGACGATCTCGTCCACCTTGACCTGCCCGGTCTCGAGATAGGCGAGGGAGCGGCCGAAATCGTGGATCTGGGCGAAGGAGCCCTTGATCGTGATCTCGTTGCGGAACACGTCGAACGGGTTGACCGGGAACGTCGCCGCCTCGGGGTAGACGCCGTAGATCAGCACCTCGCCGCCGCGGCGGACCTGCCGCACGGCCTCGGCGCACATGGCCGGCGCGCCGGTGGCTTCCACGACGTAGTCGAACCCGTTGGCGCTGATGTCGCGCAGCGCGCGGCGATGCGCGTCCGGGTCGTTGCGGTCCACCGCGACCACCCGGTCCGCCGACAGCCGCTCCGCCAGGTCGAGCTTCGGGCCGGCGGGTGCCGCCACGGTCAGGCGCGCGGCGCCGTTGCGCTTGAGCAGCTGCGCCAGCACCTGTCCGGTCGGGCCGGCGCCGAACATGAGCACGTCGGCGCCGGGCTTCACCGCCAGCACGTCCATGCCGTGCACGGCGCAGGCGGTCGGCTCCACCATCACCGCCTCGCGCCAGGGCAGGCCGGACAAGGCGAACACGTCGACGGCCTTGACGCGAAGGAACTCGGCGAAGCCCCCGTCCATCTGGATGCCGTAGGCCTGGAGGTTCCCGCAATGCAGCGACTGGCCGCGCCGGCAGTGGAAGCAGTGCCCGCAGGCGCGGTTGCAGTTCGCGACCACGCGGTCACCCGGCCGCCAGTCCGTCACCGCGCTGCCGACGGCTGCAACCTCGCCGGCGAACTCGTGCCCGGGGATCAGGGGGAAGCGCGGCCCGAACTCGCCCTCGTGGATGTGCAGGTCGGTGCCGCAAAGCCCGCAGGCCTTGACGCGGATGAGCACGTCGTCCTCCGCGACCGGGGGCTCGGCGACGTCGCGATAGCTGAACGACCGCGGGGCGTCGTAGAGGATGGCCTTCATCGCGGGGCTGCTCCTGGCTTGGCGTGTTCCCTTATGCCGGGGGGTTGCCGGGACGGGGAAGCGGGGAACGCGGTCCGCCGGGTTGCCGTGGACGCAGCGCTCGTCCGGAACCGCACGTTGTCGCTGTCGGTCGTAAGGCGTAATCCTGTAGGACAGGTCGGAACGGCCGCCTGTCATCGCCTCATGGCCGCCGACGATCGATGGAGGAGAAGATCATGCAGTATCGCACGCTGGGACGGTCTGGGCTGAAGGTCTCGGTGCTCACCCTGGGCACCATGACGTTCGGCGGCACCGGCCCGTTCGCCAAGGTGGGCAACACCGATCTCGCCGGCGCCAAGCGGCAGATCGACCTGTGCCTCGACGCAGGCGTGAACCTGATCGACACCGCCGACATCTATTCCACCGGCCTGTCGGAGCAGATCGTCGGCGAGGCCCTGGAGGGCAAGCGCGACGACGTGCTGGTCGCGACCAAGGCGCGGTTCCCGATGGACAAGGGCCCGAACGACGCCGGCTCGTCGCGCCACCACCTGATCCGGGCCTGCGAGGCCAGCCTGAAGCGGCTGCGCACCGACTACATCGACCTCTACCAGCTGCACGAGCGCGACGGCGTCACCCCGCTGGAGGAGACCATGGAGGCGCTCGACCACCTCGTGCGCTCCGGCAAGGTACGCTACGTCGGCGTGTCGAACTTCTCCGCCTGGCACCTGATGAAGGCGATCGGCATCACCGAGCGCTACCACCTGGCACGGCCGATCAGCCAGCAGATCCACTACACCCTGCAGGCGCGCGAGGTGGAGTACGAGCTGGTCCCGGCCTCGCTGGACCAGGGCGTCGGCATCATGGTGTGGAGTCCGCTCGCCGGCGGCCTGCTGTCCGGCAAGCACCGTCGCGGCCAGGCGACGCCGGAAGGCACGCGGCAGCTGGCGCAGTGGACCGAGCCGCCGGTGCGCGACACCGACGCGCTGTACGACATCGTCGAGGCGCTGGTCGCGGTGGCCGAGGCGCATGGCGTGTCGGCGGCGCAGGTGGCGCTGGCCTGGCTGCTGACGCGTCCGGCGGTGAGCACGGTGGTGGTCGGTGCCCGTACCGACGAGCAGCTGGCCGACAACCTCAGGTCGGTCGACCTGGTGCTGACCCCGCAGGAGATCGCCACCCTGGAGGAGGTCAGCCGGCCGCCGCTGCTCTATCCCTACTGGCACCAGTCCAACACTGCCTCGGACCGGCTGTCCGAGGAGGACCTGACCCTGCTCCGTCCGCACCTGAAGTCCGGCGGCTGACGGCGCGGAGCAAGGCGCGCACCTCCCGCCGCGCGGCAACGCGGCGGGACGCTACTTGATGATGCCGATCTTCTTGCGGTCGATGGTCACGAACACCGAGCCCACCAGCACCAGCCCCTTCACGATGTTCTGGAAGTAGGGGTCCAGCCCGATGCTGTTCATGCCGTTGGACAGCACGGTGATGATCAAGGCGCCCAGGATAGTGCCGCCGATGCCGCCGATGCCGCCGGTCAGCGGGGTGCCGCCCACCACCACGGCGGCGATCACGTCCAGCTCCAGCCCTTCGCCCAGCTGTGCGGTGGCGGCCATGGCGCGCGCGCCCTGGAGCAGCCCGGCCATGCCGCACAGCAGGCCGAGCAGGGCGAACAGCCAGATCTTGGTGCGGTCGACGTTGATCCCGGTCAGGAAGGCGATCCGCTCGCCGCCGCCGACCGCGCGCACCTCGCGGCCGAACACCGTGCGGTCGAGGATCACGACCGTGACGACCACCAGCAGCAGGGCGATCAGGGCCGAGGTCGGGATGCCGAACACCCGGCCGGAGAACACGTCCAGGAAGGTCTCGTCGTCGATCGAGATCGGGGCGCCGCGGGTGAAGAACAGCACGATGCCGCGATAGACCACCATGGCGCCCAGGGTGACGATGAAGGACGGCACCTTGCCCTTGGCCACCACCACGCCGTTGACCAGGCCGCAAACGAGCCCGACCAGGCAGGCCGGCACGACCGCGGCGATCCCCAGCGTCGGCGCAGTCCAGGCAGTGGCGAGTGCTGCCAGGGCGACGATCGCGCCCACCGACAGGTCGATCGAGCCGGCGATGATCACGAAGGTCATGCCGAGTGCCGCCACCAGCAGCACCACCGCCTGCTCCGCCACGATCATCATGTTGCCGAAGCGCAGGAAGCGCGGCGACAGCACCGAGAACGCCAGCATCAGCAGCAGCAGCAGCAGCACCGGGAACAGCCGCTTGACGGCGTCGCGGTTGAAGCGGCCGGGAGCCTGGTCGGGCAGCGGGGCGGCAACGGCCTGGCCGGGAACGGCCGCGCCGGCGTCGATCATGTCGGACTGGTCCACGATGGTCGGCCCCTCAGGTCATGTGCCGGATGATGTCGTCCTCGGTGGCAGCCGACGGGTCGTCGATCTGGAACGCCACCTCGCCGCGACGCATCACCAGGATGCGGTCGCTAAGGCTGGTCAGCTCGTGGAGGTCCTCGCTCAGCACCAGGATCGCGAGCCCGGCGGCCGCCTCGTCGCGCAGGATGCGGTAGATCTCCATCCTGGCGCCGACATCCACGCCGCGCGTCGGGTTGTGCAGCAGCAGCAGGCTCGGGCGGATGGCGAGGCACTTGCCCAGCACCACCTTCTGCAGGTTGCCGCCGCTGAGCAGGCCGGACCGCGCGTCCTTGGAGCTGGTCTTGATGCGCAGCCGGGCGATCAGGTCGGTGGCGGAACGCGACGCGCGCCTGCGGTCGAAGAACGGTCCGCGACGCGGCGGACGGGCCATCAGGAGGTTGTCCAGCACGCTGGCATCGAGGATCAGCCCTTCGGCGGTGCGGTCACCGGGAAGATAGGCCACGCCCTGCCGCCAGGCCGCCGCCGGGCGGCGGGCGCGATACGGCCTGCCGGCGAGCGCCATGCTGCCGTGATCGGGTCCTGCGACGCCGGCGACCAGTTCCAGGAGCCGCTCGCCCCCGGCTCCCTTCAGGCCGGCGAGCCCGACGACCTCGCCGCGCCGGAGCGCCAGCGACATCGGCGCCAGCCGCGGCGACGAGGCGATGGCATCGGCCGAGAATACCGGCTCGCCCTGCGGCCGGGCCGGGTCCTTCGCGGGTGCGGTCGTCGAGACGCCGCGGCCGACCATACGCGCCTGGATCTCGTCGCGGCTGATGCGTGCGGCGTCGAAGTCCCCGACCTTGCGGCCATCCTTCAGGATGGTCAGGCGGTCCGCGACCCGCTCCACCTCCGCCAGGTGATGCGACACGAACGCGACCACCATGTCCTGGCGCTTGAGCGAGGCCATCGCCGACAGCACGGAGTCCACCTCGCGGTGGTTCAGGAAGGCGGTGGATTCGTCGAGCAGCAGCACCTTCGGCCTGGACGCGAGCGCGCGTGCGATCTCGATGCACTTCCACTGCCCGAGATCGAGGCTGGTGAGCGGCTGCGACACCGAGATCCCGGCGGAGAAGCTGTCGAGCACCTCCTGCGCCGCGCGCTCGAGCCGCCGGTTCGACAGCAGGCCCGCGCGACGGAACCGGCGCAGCCGGCCGAGGAACACGTTCTCGGCGACGCTCAGCGCCGGGTTGATGGTGATCTCCTGGAACACGAGGCCGACCCCGCGCTCCGTCGCCTCGCGCAGCGAGCGGGGCGCGAAGGGCTGGCCGTCGAGCAGCACCTGGCCGCCGTCGGCGCGTTCGGCGCCGGCCAGGATCTTGAGCAGCGTGGACTTGCCCGCGCCGTTCTCGCCGACCAGCGCGTGCACGAAGCCGGGATCGAGCGTGACCGACACGTCGTCCAGCGCCCGCGTGCTGCCGAAGCTCCGCGAAACGTTCTGCGCCACCATCTGCACGGCAGGGTTTCCTTAAGGCGGCTGCCCGCGGGCCACCTGCTGCGTCAGTGGCTGTACTGCACGGCGACCACGAGCGGCGGCGCCTTCGGGTTGTACGTCTTCGAATGCGCCTTGAAGTCGTACGGTTGCACGCCGCCGGGGAAGTCGGCGCGGAACTGCGCGACCTTGTCCTTGGTCAGCGGAAGCAGCTTGAGCTTGATGAGGTCGTCGTCCTTCGCGATCGGATGTCCCTTGATCTGGTCGTAGAGCATCACGAGCGCGTAGCCGCCCTGCAGCCAGTGGCCGCCGATGTCGAACAGCAGGTCGCCCTTCTCGACGGCGTCCACGTTCTCCGGATTGAGGTCCATCGCCACCACGAGCACGTCGCGGCCCGGCTGCTTGCCCGCGTTCTTCAGCGCCGTCAGCACGCCGGTCGCGGTGCCGCCATTCGCGGCCCAGACGCCCTTGATGTCGGGATGGCCCTGGTAGAGCGACTCGAACACCGTCTGCGAGGTGTCGCGGACGAAGTTGCCGTCGACCTCGCCGGCGATCTGCACCTCGGGGTGGGTCTTCAGCGCGTCGGCGAGCCCCTTGCGCCGGTCGATCGCAACGGACGTGCCGGCGGTGCCGTTGACCACGCCGATCACCTTCCTGCCGGCGGCGTTCGGCGTCATGGCGGCGAACAGCGCTTCCGCCATCTGCCGTCCCGCGTCCTTGTCGCTGGGGCCGATGAAGGCCTTGTAGTCGGGGAACCGGGCCGATTGCGGCGGGAACGGGGGGTAGCTGTCCGTCAGCACCACGGGGATGTTGGCGTCCTTGGCCAGCGTCAGGCCACGCGCCGCGGTCGCCCAGTACGGCGTGAAGATGATGCCGTCGACCGGTCGCGCCACCAGGTCCTCCAGCGACTTGACCATCTGGTCCGGCTTGTTGTCGGCGTTCAGCACGATCAGGTTGACGCCGAGCTGGTCGGCACCCTTGCGGATGAAGTCGACATAGGTGTTCCAGAACTGGGCGGACAGGGTCGGCACCACGACTCCGATCGTGGGCCGCTCCGCCGCCGCTGCCGCCGGCTGCGTGCCGCCGAGCGTGCCGAAGCCCAGCGCGAGAAGACTGCCCCCGACGCCCTTCAGGACCGACCGCCGCCGCGCCGACAGGCTGGGTGTCGCGGTCGCGTCATGTCGAACCGGATCGGGATGCGGCGCGTCGTACAGGACCGGGTGTCGTGTGATCCGCATGGCTGTGATCCCCCTTGCCTGGTTCCATGTCGTTCGCATGGTTTTCAGGACGCATCAGCTTGGGCGGAATCCCGTCGAGTGTCCACCGATCGAAGCATCCCCGCAGATTTTTTCGGCAACCGGAAGCTTGCGAGAAAAATTGCAGCCGTGCCGACGGGAACGGAACAAATTTTCACAGTCGACGCAGACACCGGTTGTTCGGCTGGTCTCGCGCGATGCGCCATCGCATCTGCGGGCACCGACTGGAGAACCGGACAGGATTGCGGGCGGCACGGCATTACTGTGCCGGATACTGTGACGCGGGGTTGCGCCGCGGCTGCCGGATCGGCGCTGCCCATGCTTGACCGCATGCGGAGCGCGCATCACGCTTGAACCGTGTCCAGCGCCAGGAGCTTCATGCGCCCCAGCCACGCCTCGTGCCTCCTTCTCGCTCTGGCGGCGTCGGTTCCGGCCCAGGCGGTGGTGCCGGACCGGGCGCCGGTGGCGCCGGTGCACCCGGTCACCGACGATTATTTCGGCACCCACATCACCGACCCGTATCGGTGGATGGAAGCCGAGCCGAAGCCGCAGTTCCCCGACTATCTCCATGCCGAGAACGACCATGCCCGAGCGGTGCTGGCCCGCATCCCGGGCCGCGACGCGCTGGCGCGCGAGGAGGGCGCGGTCAGCGGGTTGGCCGCGCGGGTACGCACGGTGCAGCTCGCCGGTGGACGCTCGTTCTATCTCAAGCGCGAGGCCGGGGCGCAGATCGACCGGCTGGTGACGGCGGACGCGGCCGGGCGGGAAACGGTGCTGGTGGATCCGTCGACCCTCGGCACCGCGACCAGGCACGCCGAGATCGACCAGTTCGCGCCCTCGATGGACGGCAGCCTGGTGGCCTACGGCGTGTCGGTCGGCGGCTCGGAGAACAGCACCCTGCACGTGATCGAGACCGCGACCCGCACGATCCGGCCCGACACCATCGACCGCGCCCAGTTCGCCAGCGTGTCCTGGGCGCCGGACGGCAAGAGCTTCTTCTTCACCCGCCTGCCGGCTTCCTCCGCCACCGCGGCGCCGGACCAGCAGTACGCGCACATGCAGGTATATCGCCACGTGCTGGGACAGGACCCGTCAGGCGACGTCTCGGTGCTGGATTCCGACCACCTGCCGTTCCCGTTCAAGGCCGCCGCGGTGTTCCCGTCGATGGCGGTGACGGAAGGCTCGGATTACGCGCTGGCCGCCATCTCCGATGGGGTGTCGCCGGAGATGACGCTGTATGCGGCCCAGCTGTCGGGGGTGCTGGCCGGGCACGCGGACTGGAAGCAGGTGGCGGCGCAGTCGGACGGGGTGGTGGGCATGGCCGTGCGTGGCGACCGCATCGACCTGATGACGCATCACGGAGCGCCTCGCCTGAAGGCGGTCGAGACCAGCCTGGGCGCACCCGATCTCGCCCGCGCCGCGGTGGTGGTGCCGGAAGGTGCCGGCGTGCTGACCGCGATCTCCGCCGCCAAGGACGGGCTGTACTACGCGACCCGCGACGGTGCGGTGTTCTCGCTGCACCGTGTGGGCGAGGGCGCGGTGCGGGCGGAGGCGATCGCGCTGCCGTTTGCCGGCACCATCGCCCCGAACGAGGACGGCTCCGGCGGCCTGGTCACCGACCCTGTGCATCCGGGCGCGCTGGTCGGCCTTGAATCCTGGGTCCGGCCGCATGTCTGGTTGCGCTACGACCCGGCGGCCCGCACCCTGGCCGACACCCGCATCCTGCCCGGCTTCCCGCGCGACCTGTCCCCCTACGAGTCGGTGGAAACCTTCGCCACCGCTCACGACGGCACCCGGATCCCGTTGTCGATCGTGACCCGCAAGGGCCTGCCGCGCGACGGCCACCGCCCGACCTACCTGGTCGGCTACGGCGCCTACGGCATCTCCTACGACCCGGCTTTCTCGCCCGGCTACCTGCCCTGGCTGGACCGCGGCGGGGTGTATGCGGTGGCGCACGTGCGCGGCGGCGGCGAGGGCGGCCAGGCCTGGCACGACGCCGGCAAGATCGCCACCAAGCAGAACACCATCCACGACTTCATCGCTGCCGGCGAGGCGCTGATCGCGAAGGGCTACACGGACAAGGCGCATCTGGGCGGGGAGGGAACCAGCGCCGGCGGGATCCTGATCGGCGGCGCGATCACGCAGCGCCCGGACCTGTTCCGGGCCGCGCTGATCCGGGTCGGCGCCACCAACACCATCCGCGAGCAGTACACCGCGGGAGGACCCGCCAACATTCCCGAGTTCGGCACCGTCGAGGACCGGGCGCAGTTCCCGTCCATGCTGGCGATGGATGCGTACAACCACGTCCGCAAGGGCGTGGCCTACCCGGCGGTGCTGCTGACCGGCGGCGCCGACGACCCGCGCGTGACGGTGTGGATCCCGGCCAAGATGACGGCGAAGCTGCAGGCCGACACCGCGAGCCGCCGCCCGGTGCTGTTCCGGGTCGAGTTCGACGCGGGCCACGGCATTGGCTCCACGCGCAAGCAGCGCGACGACGAGACCGCGGACGAGTTCGCGTTTCTGCTGTGGCAGTTCGGCGAGAAGGGGTTCCAGCCGGGGAAGTGACGGCCGGAACCGTATCGCCCGACGCTTGACGAAGCGGCCCGAACGGCAGACTGACAACCGCATGACCGGGGTGCCCGCCGACGCGGGCTGAGATCAAACCCGTCGAACCTGATCTGGGTCATTCCAGCGAAGGGAGGCATGCTCGATGCGCCAGAACCATGCGCGCGCCCTGCTGACGGGGGTGCTGCTGCTCGGCGCCGTGCCGGCCCCGGCTCAGGAGGACATCACCGTGACCGGCCGGGCCAGCGCCGACACCGCCAACGGGCCGGTCGGCGGACAGCCGGGCGGCGGGCTGATCCGCGACGAGACCGCCACGAAGTCGCTCAGCACCGTGTCGTCGGACTTCCTGCGCCGGGCGGCGCCGACCGAGAACGCGTACCAGCTGGTGTCGCTGCTGCCCGGCGCCAACGTGTCCCAGGCCGACCCGCTGGGCCTGTCGGCGGAAAGCGACCTCTCCCTGCGCGGTCTCGGCTCGGACGAGATCGGCTACGTGCTGGAAGGCATGCCGCTGAACGACATCGCGTATTATACCGGTTATCCCGGCCAGTTCGCCGACACCGAGAACATCGAGCGCATCAGCCTGTCCCAGGGCACCGGCGACCTCGACACGCCGGTGATCAACGCCGCCGGCGGCCTGCTCTCGCTCACGCTGCGCGAGCCCTCCGCGCATGAGGGCGTGTTCGCCGAGGGCGCGTTTGGTTCCTACCACACGACCAAGGCCTTCATCCGGCTCGACACCGGCGAGCTGGGGCGGAGCGGGATACGCGGCTTCGTGTCGTACTCGCAGGAGACTGCCGACAACTGGCGCGGTCCCGGCCACGACAACCGCCAGCACGTCGACGTCAAGCTGGTGCGCGACTGGGCCGACGGCGACCGCGTGTCGCTGATCGGCACCTGGAACGACGCCGTCACCAGCGCCTATCCCGAAGTCACGCAGGCGGACTGGAAGCAGTACGGCCGCAGCGGCCCGGACAACTACGACGCCACCTATACCCCCGGCGACACCAACTACTGGCGGCTGTACCAGCAGCCGTACCGGCTGTTCTACGCGCTGGCCCCGACGCATCTGCGCGTGTCGCCGTCAGTGTCGTTCGACGTGACGCCGTATGCGCAGTACGGCTACGGCAACACGCCCGGCGGCACGACCCTGCCGACCAGTGGTCTGTTCGAGGGCACCGAGGCGCTCTCGCAGACCCTGAACCTGTCCAACGCGCAGGACGGTCAGGTGACCGTGCAGAGCAACTACCAACAGGCGAGCTACCGGGCCGGGCTGGTGCCGAAGCTGAGCTGGACCTGGCGCAACAACAGCTTCGTCGCCGGCGCCTGGTACGACTACGCCGACGATCGCGAGCCCGGGACCTTCAGCCCGCTGAGCCCGGACGGCTCGTCGGCCAGCATCTGGGTCGACTCCGGGCGCGACACGATCACGCTGGCGAATGGCCGTCCGCTGCTGTCGCAGGACGAGCACAGCATCACGCAGGTGAACGCCCTGTTCGTCGGCGACACGATCTCGCTGCTGCATCGCTCCGTGACGCTCGAGCTCGGCTTCAAGGAGGTGATGGTGACCAGGCAGGGCTGGAACGGGATCCCGGGCGCCACCTACCGCACCGGCGCCGACAGCGCTGAGCCGCTGCCGCGGGTCGGCGTGCGCTGGCAGGTGGACAGGAGGAACCAGGTGTTCGCCAGCGTCTCCACCAACTTCCGCACCCCGTCCGCGACCGTGCTGTTCGACAGCTTCGATCCCGGCTCGGGCGCGCTGTTGAGCAAGGCGGCGACGAACCTGCGCGACGAGTACTCGATCTCGGAGGAGATCGGCTACCGTTGCCAGGGCGACTGGCTGATCGGCAGCGTCACTGCGTTCAACTACGACTTCACCAACCGGCAGATCGCCACCGTGATCGACCTGAACGGCGTGCTGACCGGCTCCACCATCAACGCCGGCGGCCAGACCAGCCGCGGCGTCGACGCGGAGCTGGGGCTGCGTCCGTGGCACCACCTGAGCCCCTACCTGTCGGGCGAGTACCTCCATGCCACCATCGACAACGACCTTGCCGTCGACGGCGACCTGCTGCCCACCAGGGGCCACATCGCGGTGCGCAGCCCGACTTGGCAGGGCGCGGTGGGCCTGGCCTACGACGACGGCACCTGGTTCGGCACCGTCGCGGTCAAGTATGTCGGGCCGCAATACGCGAGCTTCACCGACGACGAGAAGATCGCCGACCATACGGAGGGCGACATCGCCCTCGGCGTGCGGCTGCCGAACCTCGGGCCTGCGAAGCATCCGGAGTTCCGGCTCAACCTTCTCAACGTGACCGACAGCGACGCCCTGTCCGGCATCGCCAGTCCGACCACCAACGCGAAGGATACCCTCGGCCGCTACGGCACGCTGATCCCCGGATCGTCGGCGACCTACTATATCCAGGGCGGGTTCGCCGCCCTGCTCACCGTCGCCTCGGCGTTCTGATGCGCGCCCTGCTCCTGGCGGCGCTGCTCGCCGTCGCGTCCGCATCGTCCTCCCGCGCCGCCGACCGGCTCACGGTCATCCTCGACTGGTTCGTCAACGCCAACCACGAGGCGCTGCTGTCGGCGCAATACAGCGGCGCTTATGTCCGCGCCGGGCTCGACGTGCGCTTCATCGTGCCAGCCGATCCCGGCTCGCCGCCGCGCCTGCTCGCGGCGCACGAGGCCGATCTCTGCGTCAGCTACCAGCCGGAGCTCGCCCTGCTGGACGCGGCGGGTCTCGGCCTGGTGCGTGTCGGCACGCTGGAAAACACCCCACTCACCACGCTGCTGGTGGCCGCCGACGGCCCGGTCAGGAGCCTGGCCAACCTCAAGGGCCGACGGGTCGGCGCATCGATCGGCGCCACCGACGAGGCGCTGCTCCGCGCCATGCTCGGCACGGTCGGGCTCAGGACCAGCGACGTCACCCTGACGGAGGTCAACTTCCAGATCGAGCAGGCGCTGATGTCGCACAGCGTCGACGCGGTGATCGGCGGCATGCGCAACTACGAGCAGATCGACCTCCGGCAGCGCGGGTTCAAGGCGATCGGCTTCAATCCGGAGGAGCACGGCGTTCCGCCCTACGACGAGCTGATCCTGCTGGCCCGTCGCGACGACGCGCACGACCCGCGTATCAAGCGGTTCCTCGCAGCACTGCGGGAGGGCACCGTTGCGTTGCTGGAGCATCCCGACCGGATGTGGAGCGCCTTCGTGAAGGACCATCCCGACGGGGACACGCCGCTGAACCACGCTGCCTGGTTCGCCACCCTGCCGCACCTGGCCAGGGATCCGGCGCTGCTGGACGCGCACCGCTACGCCGCGTTCCAGGACTTCATGGTAAGGCAGGGCACGCTGAAGACGGCGCTGCCGGTGGACCAGATCGCGGTGCAGCCGTGACACGAGGTCGCGCGGGCGATCCGGCATCCGGATAGGGGCACCCGATGCTCTTCGTCATTGCCAAGGCCGCGGAAGCGGTCGCGCGTCCGAGCGTGCTGCTGCTGCTGTGTTCGGCGGCCGGGCTCCTGCTGCTGCTTCGCCGGCGGCAGCGGGCCGGCCTCGCGCTGCTCGCGTTCCCGATCGCCTTCGAGCTGCTGCTCGTGCTGCTGCCGCTGGACAGCTGGCTGCTCAGCCCCCTGGAGGACCGCTTCCCGCCGCTCCGGGTCGTGCCGGCGCACGTCACCGGCATCATCTGCCTGGGCGGTGCGGTCGATCCCGAGCTGACCGAGGCGCGCGGGCTGCCGTCGCTGAACGACGCGGCCGAACGCATGACCGCCTTCGTCGCGCTGGCGCTGGCGCATCCGGAGGCGCGCCTCGCCTTTTCCGGAGGCTCCGGCCGGTTGTTCCACGCCCGGCTGTCGGAAGCCGACGTCGCCCGGCAGCTGTTCGACGGGCTCGGCCTGGCCGCACGCCGCGTCACCTACGAGAACCGCAGCCAGACCACCCGGGAGAACGCCACCGACCTCGCGGCGTTGCTGCATCCCCGTCCCGGCCAGGACTGGATCCTGGTCACGTCGGCGGCCCACATGCCGCGCGCGGTCGGCAGCTTCCGTGCCGTCGGCTGGCCGGTGCTGGCCGATCCGGTCGGCTACAAGACCGCGCCCGTGCTGGTCGTGGAGCTGGAGCCGACCCTGCCGCAGCGCCTGGACCGGATCGATGCGGCCGCGCACGAGTGGATCGGCCTGCTGGTCTACCGCCTGCTCGGCCGGACCGACCGGCTGCTGCCCAGACCGGACTGACGCTATCTGGTCAACTTGACCAAGAAGCGGAGCCGGTCATCCTGCGCGCATCCCGCAGACCGTCATGCAGCAGGTCGCCATCCACGCCGCGAAGACTCCCTGTCCGGGCTGATTGAGGCCGCCCTCGACGGCGAGGAGGTCGTCATCGCGAAGGGCAGCAGGCCGGTCGTCCCCCTGGTGCCTGTGCAGCGGCGGCCGTTCCAGGCCGGGCTGCTCGCCGGCCGGCTCGGCGCCGTCCCGGACTTCCTGGCACCGATGGACCTGTCCGAGTTCGACCCCTGGGAAGGTGGAACCGGGTGACGGCAATCCTGCTCGACACCTACGCCTGGGCCTGGAGCCGCGACGGCGATGTCCGCCTCCCACAGCGTGCCCTGGCCTCCCATCCGGGCGGCGGATGCGGTGCTGGTCAGCCCGGTCGGCTTCTTCGAGATCGCCCGGAAGGTCAGGCTCGGCCAATGGGCCGAGATGGCGACCTTCGTGGACCAGCTTCCTTCGCTCCTGGACGCGCAGGGCGGCGTGGTCGCCGGCTTCGAGCCCGTGATCTGCCTCATGGCCGGGATGATGGACTGGAGCCCGCACGTGCAGTCGGGAAGCCCCTGAGCTCATCCGGCCGGCGATCCGTTCGTGTGTCGCCAGCCGGGAAGTTCCTTCGCGGACGATTTCAGAAACGTCACGACGGTCTGGACGCGCGCGGGTATGGGTGTCGCGTCGCGTCGCAGGATCGACATCGGTGTCGTTTCGGGCCGCCTATCCTGCAGCAGCTCGACGACAGATCCGGTGCCGAGCGCTTCGGCCGCGAGCCAGTCCGGGGCCCAGGCGATGCCGATCCCGGCAAGTGCTGCGCGCCACGCGGCTTCGGCGTCGTCGAGCACGATGCGCCAGGCCGATGCAGGAAATGGTGACGTCATGCCGGCGAGGCGCCACCCCTCGACAAGACCGGTCCGGACGTTGCGGAAGCCGACCAGGTCGTGGGTGCCGAGCTCCTCGGGCGTTCGCGGAATGCCGCGCCGGGCCAGGTAGGCCGGGGACGCGCACACGACCCAGGCGAAGCGGAACCAAGGCAGGCCGACATGGCCTGGAACGCCGGTCAGGGGACCGCTGCGAAGCGCGAGATCGATCCCGGCCTCGGCCAGATCGACCGTCGCGTCCGTCGCGCGCAGGTCGAGCAGGACCAGGGGGTGTTCGACCAGGAACGCGGGCAGGATCGGCACGAGGCAGGTGCGGATGAAGGCGGGAGGCGCGCTGAGCCTGACGCGGCCGGACGATCCACCGACCGCAAGCTCCGTCAGCAACGCGTCGACGCACGCGATGCCACGCAACGCTTCCCGTGCCGGTGCGAGCAGCCGCTCGCCCGCCTCGGTCAACGACAGCGCGTGGGTCGACCGGTGCAGCAGCCGGATGCCGGCCGATGCCTCAAGCCGGGTGATGCTTTTCGACACGCCGGACGTCGTCAGCCCGAGGCGCCGTCCGGCCTCCGAGAACGAGCGCGCCTCGGCGACCGCCACGTAGCAGCGCAGCTGGAGGAACGACGTTTCGGCAAGGTCGGTGGACACGGGGTCAACACTGCCTTGAAGCTGCCCAGCCTACAACGAGAGGAGCTGGCCGATCAGACTCAAGGTGCACCACCCGGGACGCCGATCATGGACATGACACACCTCCAGCCCTTCCTCGACGCCATGCATCGTGGCGATCCTGCCGCCCTGTCCGGGCACATGAGCGAGGACGTGGTCCTGCGCAGTCCGATCCTGGCCGACCCGATCCAGGGGAGGGTCGCCGTCGGCCGGCTCCTGGCCGTGCTGCTGCAGGTCGCCGACAGCTTCACCGTGACGGATCTGGTCGCGGCGGACACCCATGCGGCAGTCTTCATCAGGATCCGTTCGGGTGACGTCATCGTCGAGGGCGTGGATGACATGCACGTCGACCCTGCCGGCCTGGTGACCAGCATGACCATCCAGTGGCGGCCACTACCGGCCCTGGTGGCCATGCAGCAGCGCCTTGCGCCGCTGATCGGGGCACCTGCGCTGATGCTGGTCACCGCATGACAAGGCAGGGCACCCGGTCTGGCCGGAAGCAGCCGGTCCGCTTCGGAGGAAGCGGTTGGAGGCGCCTACCGCTCGGAACGACCCGAAGCGGGCGTTCGCATGAACTGCATGACGAACAGGAACGGGCGTCCTGGTGAGCGGCTGAATGAATTGCGGGAAAGAGGAGGCTCGGATGCACGCTCATTTCGTCCTGGCGCATCCGGAGCCAGGGTCGTTCAACGCCCAGCTGGTCCATGCTGGAGCGGCGGCGCTTGGAGCCGAAGGCTGGACGGTCTCCGTTTCTGATCTGTATGCCGCCGGCTTCGATCCCTGCGAGCGGCCCGAGCATTTCACAAACCGTGCGACGCCCGGTCGCTTCGACGTGCAAGCCGAGCAGCGTCACGCGAGCAGTAACGGCAGTCTGCCGAAGGCGGTCACGGATGAGCTGGCGCTGATGGACCGGGCTGACCTGCTGGTTCTGCAATACCCGATGTGGTGGCACCTTCCCCCCGCGATGCTGAAGGGCTGGTTTGACCGCATACTTGCCTACGGAGAAGCCTACACGGGCTTCAGGCGGTTCGAGGACGGGCGCTTCGTGGGCAAGCGCGCCATGCTTTCGGTGACAGTCGGCACCAGCCGCGAGACATACGCGCATGACGGCCGCAGCGGCGACATGGACCTGATGCTATGGCCGGTGAACTTCTCGCTGGCGTATGTCGGCTACACGGTGCTGGAGCATTTCGTCGCCTACGGCGTCGAAGCGGGCCTGCGCTACTCCGATCCCGCTGCCGTCAAGGCAAGGCTGAAGGGCATCATGCGCGAGTTCGAGGCGATGCTCCCGAACCTCGACCGGCGGCCCGTCATCCCCTTCAACCGCAAGGCGGATTGGGGAGCGGATGGCCGGATCGTGCCGAGCGCTCCCGTCCACTCGCCCTTCGTCCGCCGCAGACCGCATCTCGATATCGAGTGACTGCGCCGCGTTCGCGGGGCGTCCACGTTCCGTCCATTCCAGCCGGTCTGGATCCAGAATTCCTCGCCGCCGCCGATGAACACCGGCGAACTCGCCGGCATCCGTCACCGGTCGGCTCGGGAACCGGCTTGATCGGCCTCAAGCCCCTCAGGCCGCGGCGGCGACCGCTCCGTCCTGCGACAGCGCCGCGTGTGCGTCCGCCACGATGCCGAACGAGCGCAGGCGGGCGTCGTGGTCGAAGATCTGTCCGGCCACCAGCAACTCGTCGGCGCCGGTCCGTCGGATGAAGCCGGCGAGGCCGCGGCGCACCGTGTCCGGGCTGCCGACGATCGCGGCCGACAGGGTGTGACGCACCTGCGCCTCCTCGGCCGGGCTCCACAGCCCGTCCATGCTGCGCACCGGCGGCTTCAGCTTGCCCGGCGTGCCGCGACGCAGCGAGATGAACTGCTGTTGCGCGGACGTGGCGATGAAGGCCGCCTCCGCGTCGGTATCGGCGGCGAACACGTTCACGCCGAGCATGACGTAGGGACGGGCCAGGGCAGGGGAGGGCTCGAACCTGCTGCGGTAGATGTCGATCGCAGCCATCATCGCGTCCGGTGCGAAGTGCGACGCGAAGGCGAATGGCAGCCCCAGCATGGCGGCGAGCTGGGCGCTGAACAGGCTGGAGCCGAGCAGCCAGATCGGCACGTCGAGCCCGGCGCCCGGCACCGCCTGGATCGCCTGGCCCGGCTCGGCAGGACGGAAATAGCCCTGCAGCTCCAGCACGTCGCGCGGAAAGGTGTCGCCGCTCGCCGGGTCGCGACGGAGTGCGTGCATGGTGCGCTGGTCCGAGCCAGGGGCCCGGCCGAGCCCGAGGTCGATGCGGCCAGGGTGCAGCGAGGCAAGGGTGCCGAACTGCTCGGCGATCGCCAGCGGCGCGTGGTTCGGCAGCATGATGC
>CAXTVX010000034.1:0-33539 GCA_964247755.1 uncultured Acetobacteraceae bacterium
CCTGTCGACGGACCCTAACTTCAAAACGGGGGCGGTTCAGGGGGCAAGGTCACCACCACCACAACTTAGGCAGCCACCATCCAATCGCTTTAGAAATTACAGACCGCCTAATGATACTGAGCAAAGGGTATTTGAACAATATATGTCTATATATTCTAGGCGCAGTAATAGAACAGTTGTTATTTTCACTGTGTTGGCTACTCTAGTCGCGTCTTTAGCGGCATTTTTTGCCTTCAAAAGCTGGCAGGCTGCCGAAAGACAAGTTGATGACGGCCAAAAGATACTTGTTGAGACTCAACGTCAGGCTGACGCCGCCACTCAGAATCTTAGTTTAGCTAAGCAAGCTAATCGCCCATATTTGTTCAAGCTGAATCCTAGTTTTACATCGATTAATGACGACATCTCTGTAAACTTCAGTTTGGAGAACTACGGCGTTTCCCCTGCTATCATTACACGACCGAAGATTGCGACGCTAGCGAATGAGACGTTTGATCGGTTGGATGCTACGTTTGAATCTCGTATGGCATTGACTCCTAGCAGTCCTATCAGGGAGCCAGTAATAAGCGCTAACAGCAGCGGGAAAGTGTTCTTGCAAAACATGCATACTGACCCAGGTTATCCCAAATATATTTTTGGGGAGGTATCCTACCAAGACTTCCGCGGCGGACGGTATTCATTGAAGTTTTGTTACTCAATCTTGAGTCAAAACGCGGAGCCAAAGGAGGCTGAAGGAAAACACTGCATGAATGGGCGAACTTGAGGCCACACCTACGCCCTTCTCTTCCACAGTAACTGCGTAAATGTCTGCTTTCCACGACAAGGGTTTTGCAACTGGGGGGCGCTTTGGAAATGCGAAGCAGCCTTCGAGCCAGACTACTTAACCTATTGCCCCCTTTCTAATTTTCCCTCTCTGCTGAGGAAACCAACATCGATCCGAAGTAACCGTTTCGGCCTCCTTCAGAGAAGGGCTCCTAACTCGACCGACGGAAACAACCCTCTATCCGCAGGCGGCCGTCCTGGCGATAGCGCCTGTTGTGCACGCCTGCGAGATCCACTGCTGATACGGCTTCAGTTCAGGATCCCGAACCTGTCCGTGAGCATCTACCGTCAGGCGGATGTGGTGCCGATGGTCTGTCGTGCTTCCCGTCCTCGCTTCAGCGCAGGCCCACGGAACCAGAAGGTAGCTGTCGAACCCCATCAGAGCCAACACAAGCCAACCGTTATCGACCGCGGAGAGCCTAGTCCGCATTGCCGGGTTGAACCGGAAGACATATCTCGAGCAGCTCCTCTGACGCCGACCGACCACCATCTGCACATAGGTCTGCCCGGCTGGATCCGAGAAGCCGCTCCACGCCTTCCGGAGCCGGAGCCCCAGCCTGACCTCCACATCGAGTCCGACCTGCCGAACTAGCTCTTTGGCTTCTGCCACCGAGACCACATTCCCTTTGGCCACTTTCGTCCGGAGGCGGGCCACCACCTCCGGCGTGATGTCCGATCGACGATAGAGCTTGGTCACAGATGAGGCGCAGAGACTGGGATAGCCGAGGAACTCCATCCTCTCCGCCGCCCACCTCCCTGATGTGGAGGCCAACTTGCCAAGCTCGCCGCTAGTTACGAACGCCGTCTTGAAGGACCCGAGGTGGTCCTCCGTCACCCGCCGACCCCGCTCGTATCGCGAAGCGGACCCGACGGTAGTGAGAAAGCCTTCTTTGGCCCACTCACGCACGCTCTCGATATCGAGTTCCAGGCGTTCCCCGGCCGCGACCAGGGTAAGCGTCGCCCGCTCCGGAGCGAGGATATCCTCGATCTCGCGGCTATCGAACAGGAGACCGCGCAATCCTGGCTCGCCAGGCCTGATGCCCCGCGCCCGGATGCGGCCATCCAGCACGGCTTCCAGCACGTCGAGCAAGTCGCGCCGTCCTCCCATGGTGAACAAGAGCGGGATGAGCTTTCCTTTGGGCGGTGCTGCCTTAAGGCTCCGGTATGCCTTCTCGACGATGGTTTCGACTTCGGACCGGAGCAGGAGGCGGAAGTGCGTAACTCGCTCCCCGTCGGCGACAGTGCTGAGAAGACCCGTCTCCAGCATCCTCCGCAGGACCTTCCGCCCGACTCCCAGGGTCGCGACGGCTTGGTCTTTCGTCAGGGTGGCCTGCTTCCGGTTCTTGAGCGCCTGCACGAGGTCGGCCCGAAGAAGGGATGGTGCACCTGCGCCCGAGCGCCGGATCAAGTAGAGTTCCTCGCGGTCGGCAAGTTCCGCCATCGTCTCAGGCGAGACCGCAAGAAAGACCGCCGCCTCGCTAAGCGTCATATGCTGGTTGCGAAGTCGGGCTGGTGAGCCGTAGCGCCTAAGGCCCTTGGCAGTGGTGCGGAGATCCATCTGCTTCGACAGGTAGTTTGCGAACCCGTCGCGGAGAGCCGTCGCCCAAGGCGCCTCTACGTGCGTCGACAGCCACTTCGCGAAGCCGCCGAACTCCCGGCGCAGGCCGTAGCGCCCGCCCCGGGTGTCGGCCTTGCCTCGAAACCCGTCAAGCATCCTGTCGAAGCCGTCCGGCCAGTCGTGGAGGACACCCCAGCCCGCCTCCATGAGATCGGCCGCCTGACGCGGATGGCGCCTCAGGAAGGCATCCGGTCGACCCAGGAGACCGGACCGCCGGATGTGGCTGCCCAGCATGTACGTGACCTCCACCGCCTTGCCGAAGTCGAGTTCGAGCTCTGGTAGGACAGCATCGAGCCCAGCGTCGTACAGGTCGCAGAGCCCTCGCACATGGTGCGGGATCCGGCCGATGTCCGCCCGGGTATCCCTTCTCAGGTCGAACGTGCAGCCGTCGTTTCCGCATCGGTCGAGCCGGAAGCCGTACCAACGGGGTGGCTTGCCGCATCCCGGACAACTGGACGTCAAGCTGCCGCCGTGGCGGTGGCAGGAGCCGATGGCGATGACATCCCACAAAGCCCGGTGGTGGAGCGACTCAGCCAGACAGGCAGGACACGAGCGCTTCAACCCCAAATGGAGGAAGACACGCCGGATTTCGCGGCCACCAACGTCGGCCAGCCCCACCGTCCGGTTCCAGGCCGAAATCCTGCGGAGAGTCGCGAGGTCGAGCGCCAGAAGCGATGCGAGCGAGGCATCCGGTCGAGCGTTCACCAGCGCCTTGAGCGTCTCCTTGCCCGGTCCAAGCCGGTTCAGGACCAGAAGAGGGTTTTCGAACCCGTAGGTCGCCGCGTTCCTGGTCACGAGGGACGCCAGGCTCTCGTCCTCCAGCGGACGAAGTGGACGCGGTAGGACGTAGGGACGGCTCACTGCCGCCGCCCTCCATTCGGGCCGTCCCCTGCGATGGTGTAGCTTCCACCTAGATTCCTGGCCGCCGCGCCGATGTCGTCGACCTCGAACGGATTGAAGCGCAAAGCGCACCAGGTCTGCCTGACGCCTTCCGCCGCCTCGCGGAGCACGTCCTGCCGGATGCATCTGTATCCCTTGCGGCGCGCAACGGCGCGAGCATGGGTCAGGAAGTTCTCGAGCAGGCCGATCCGCCCGTTGCAGAGGACCAGGATGCGCTTGGCGACGTCGGCTTCCGCGAGGCGTGATGGCTCCTGGAAGCCAAGTGCACGCTCGAATTCCTCCAGCACCAGCCTGAACATGGCCAAGCTCTCGGCACGGTCGAATACGTAGGGTGCCAGGGGTGGCGCGGGCACCAGCCGACCGCCCAGGAACCCGTTCTCGTTGAGGATGTCCCGGAAGGCGCTGTAGCCGACCAGAATCATGGGGCAACGGGTCTCGTCGAGGACATGGGTCAGCCAGTGCGAGCCGTTCTCGCGGACCCTGGCGTTCTCGGAGCTCATGAGGTGGTGGATTTCGTCGAAGACGATGAGGTCGTAGCCACCCTCCGTGATCTCGTGGATCACGTGGCTGGTCTGCCTGTCCCGGTTGCCGTAGTACGGTGCAGGATGACCAAGCACCTCCAGGGTGCGGCTTGGGATGGTGTTCAGGCGGGTACCCGGAAGCAACGAGATCCGGGCAGCTTTCAATGGCCGCCGCCGCACGTCCTCGCCCGGGCGGTCGCCCACATCCCTATCGGTGCACCGGCGTAGGTATTCCGCCACCAGTGCTGTCTTGCCGCAGCGCGGGGGCCCAAGCACCGCCAGGCCCTTGCCGTTGGTGGCGTTCGCGGGCTCCGCGATGAGCTCGTCGAACGCCCGGAAGACCGCCAGGACCTCGTCGGTGTCCACGAACACCCGGCCGAGCGCATCCTCGCCGAGGTCGTCCAGGCTCAGAAAGTCGCTCATCTAATCCTCCCGGCGGGTGCGGGTGCGAGAGCGCGGACGGCCCTGGCGAAGAGCGTCCAGCGCCTCGTCGGCATCCTCGTCGGCCACGGGTGGCACCTCAGGCTCGGGCACAGGACGGTCCATCGCCTCAAGCCGCGCCTGCAGATCGCCGCCTTCGGCGACGCCTACCGCGGTGTTTTTCTCGCGCTCGACGCGATGTCTGGTCTGCTTCAGAATACGTTCGCGTTCTCCCTCGGCACGCACGCGGTCCGTTAGACGAGGGCTGGTAGCCGCATCCTTCTGCATGTCCTTGACCAGCTGACGGGTCTCGTCCCGATCTGGGTCCCTCTCTACAAGGTCGGGATTCTTGGCCCGCACGGCCTCTCCGAGAAGATACTCTTCAAGGGTTTGACCTTCCACGCGTCGTCGGTGTGCCGAGCAGATATGGGCTACATGCCAGTCCGCACGCGCGATATCCGTGATGCCTGGGTCCAGGAACTGGATGGCGGTCAGATCACTTGGATCCCGACGAACGATGACCTCGTTCTTAGAGGCGAACCGCGGAGACATCTCCATGCGCAGACCATGCGCTGTCAGGTAGCGCAGTTTGTCGACCACGATACCCCCATGCTTGATGTTCCCGGAGGTGGTGAGCGACAGCGCGGTGTCGACCTGCTCGGCGGTATGCGGCATCGGGAAGCGCTCGTTCTTGAAGCTTTTGTTCCACATGGCGAAGGGACTGGCCTCGATGCCTCGGTGATGCTTGTGCTGATACTCGTTGACCACCCATGCGAGCAGTTTGGCCTGAGCCTCAGCGAGAGTGGACACCGCGACCTGCTCCGGCGGCGTCTCCTTGTCGCGCTCGAAGATGTTGGAATACGTCGTTCCAGGCACGATGTGGAAGACTTGGCGCATCACGGTGCCGATGAGGCGCTCCACCGTACCCTTCCACCAAGGCTTGAGGAACGGCAGGGTGCAATGCATAATGCCCAGGAGGGTGATAGCCGCCTTGAACGCGGCTGTGTTGTACTGCCCGCCGTTATCAACATGGATGGCACGAGGAGTACCCTCCCCTAGCCACTTGGCCTTAGGTCCAAGACCGGCTTTTGCCACCCAATCCTTGTTGTGGATGGCAAGGCGTACCGCTTCGAGGGCGCTCGCGGTGTCCGGCGGCGAAAACGTCAGCACGAAGGACATGATCATGCGGGTGTGCCGGTCGATGACGATGACCATCCATGGACGCCCGATCACGGTCTTGCCGTCAGCTGACCGGCAGATGAGGTCGACACGGGTATCGTCGATTTCCCAGATCTCATTGGCTCGCTGGGTGACGATACCGCCTCCGATCATCCGGAATTTGTTTGCCTCCTGCTTGCCTTCGCGACAGAAGATGACCGTATATCGACAGAGGGTGTCCAAGAACCTTCTGATGGCCTCATAGCTCGGCGGCAACAGAGACCTGTCAGGGGGGTTGCTGCGATTCCAGTCGTCGATGACCTTTGCGATGGCTTGATGCAGTCCAGCGGCAGTCGTGCCCTGTGGCTTCAGGTAGAGTTCGTCTGTCTTATTGTAGACGATGTCCATGACCGTCTGGTTAAGGCGTTGCCTGTGGTTGCCGCGAAGCTTCGTCTGTGGAACCAGCGCGTCCGCGTGACATCCGCCATTGAGGTAGGCACGGATGATTTGCTGGAAGCGGCTGACCGAATACGGGGGCGGCTCAAACCGGCGAGCGCTATCCGCCTCCATGCGTCGTTGTGCATAAACGGCATCAATCAGCGGTTGCAGACCACGAGGGGAACGAGGCGTCTCGGGCTTGGCCAGCCACGCGTCGATGTACGCCATGTATCGCAGGACGTTGTCGCGTTCCGCATCGCTAGCGCTAGCAATGGTGATGCGAGCCCGATGAACGACTTCTCCGCACCGAACGAGCGCTGTGGATGGCGGGGTCCAGTTGCGCATCGTGCTGTCAGCGCGAGCACGCGTGATTTCGTCGTGCGAGAACGTATAAGGATGCCCGACTTCATTTTCGAAGATGTAGGGCCGCTCATTTTCCTCGGTGCTACGCTTGTAGGTGAGTACTAAGCCGTTGAAGTCAAACTTGCTGCCAGGCTGGATGTGATACGAGGCGCTCATGTCGGCGCTCCCGGGCGGACGGTGTGCACCGTCGAGGCCATGAAACCATCGCGGTGGATGGAAAGCCTGAGAGCCCGTCGCATGACTAGAACGCACGCCCGGGCCAGAAGGTGTTCGCCCCGCGGTCCCGCAGCCTGCAGGGTTCCCAGAGGCACGGTTCCGCCGCCTGCATCCATGAGGTCGGAAAGCTCCGAACCCAGGTTGTCGTCCGACAAGGGGGAGCAGGTGTAGCGCCTGACCTCCTGGGCGATCCGCAACTTGGGGTCCGCCATTACCTGGATGCTGCTGATCGTGAGCAAGCGGATGCCCTCCTTGCCCAGGGCATCGCCGAGCACGTGCTCGAAATCCAGGCGAGCCCGGTCCGCCTCGTCCTGGGGTTGGACCACGTCCACGACCGTCGTCTGGCCGCTCTCCCCCCGAAGCTCCAACGCAGGCCAGTAGTCTTGCGGGCTCTCCCACCCCAACCGCACCGTCACGGGACGGGGCCAGAAGCCGTAGGAGACCACCCCGTGCGTGACCTCAAGCAGGGTGCCGATGCTGCCCTGATCACCGGTGGTCCATTCCAGGACGCGTCCCAACTTCTCGCTGGTGGCCCTGGACCTGGAGTTGCGGTGCCTGGAGCGGCGGATAAAGGCGGGTGCGTCCGGGCAAGCCGGGGGCGACGCGGTCTGGAGGTCGAACATCGAAGGACGTTCCCTGGAATACGGGTGGCGGTGCCCTCCGTCAGAGGGCGATTGTTCCGTTCAGGCCCGTGGTATGGGCCGAGGACTCACGCGAGCGCGCATGTCAGCGGTCTCCCATGGTGACGGTGCCGTCGAACGCCCCAGAACTCGCCCCCGGCAGCGGCTGGCGAACGACTGTGTCTTCGCCGAGCGGAAGGCTACCGATATCCACGGCGATCACGCCTCGGGCAGCCAGCGAGAGCAGCATGGGCATTGTCGCCCCGGCTTCGCGTCCAAGGGCGCCGAGCGTGGTGGGCCCCAATCGCACGATGCCCAGGGCCATCCCGAGCAATCCGTACGGCAGGGGCTGGTTCGCGTAGCGCCGGATCAAGGCGGCGTTCGAGGCCAGCGGCTCACGGCGGGACCAGCCGGGTTGCCGAACGCGATAGGAGATGCCCACGGCATGCAGTGCTCGCCGCAAGGCCAGGAGGCGGGCGAACCTCTCGTCGCTGAGGACGCGATCTGGTTTGCACTCCCATAGCTCGGGCTGCCCGTCGTCTCGGATGATCGCGATGTCGGGATACGCAGTGCGCGGTCGTCCCTGGTAGGGGAAAACGACGCGGAGTGCCTGAGGGCGGAACACCCGCACGGACTCCAGCACGTCTGCGAGCACCAGGACGCCTGCTTCGACGCTGGACTCCATTGGGAACGTGGCGCGCATCTTGGAGCTCGGGAACATCCCGACCACGGCGCAATGCGAGCGCGACGCCGCGCGTCTCGCGAACCTGCCCAGCGCCACCGCACCGACTACGGCCGCCCTGCACTCGGCAGCGGACATGCTGCCGTCGAGCATGATTTTGGTGGCTGGTAAGCGGCTGGCTACATGAGCGCGTAGGCGCTCCTCTCCTGCCGGAGATCGGCCGGACTCGATGCTGTCCATGATGTCTTCCTGCTCAGGCGGCGCAGCTGACAGGATACGCCGGACGTTGACCCACAGCGCGACGCCCGTCCGGGGACGGGTGTCGCAGGCCTCTAGTCGGAGGCCCGGAACCTGGGCGTTATTAGCCGAGCATATCGGGCGCGAGCCCGTACGGTCGGACGTTCAAGACGACGAGGAATGGATCGCACTGCCTGACTCCAACCAGTGAGTGACCTGCAAACCGCGCGCCATGGCGCGGTCAGGGTCAGCTGGCTATGGAGACGGCCACATGCACGCCAACCACAAGGTTGGACGCAAGGCTCTCGAAGGCGAAAGCGGCGTTGTGCATGAACTTTAGATGCACATGAGACTTGCGAGTTGTCAACTGCGCTTTTGAAGTGCAACACGATAAATCCTATTACCCGTTGGTAATCAGGCTCGGGCTCAAGTTCGTGATTAGGTTTCGTAACATCGGTCGTTGCGATGACTGCAGGCTCCAGACTTCGCCGGGACGCAGACGGCGGTGAGAAGAGGTCGAGGTTGGCTCCACCGACCTCGAGCGAAACGTGCCCGGAGGACAATCACGAGAGGTCCTCGCCAAGGGCATCCGCGAGTATCTCGATGTCGCGCATCGTCGCGGTCGACACCCGAAGCTGTTTGGCCACCGCGATCAGGTCAGCGGCTGCACCGCCCCCGGCGACATACAGGCGGGCGGCTCGGATGCCGGGCCGCAGTCCGCGGAGGTAGCGGGAGTATCGGAGGAGGTCGACGACGGTGCGGGCGGCATCCGTTCGCCGGATCAGGGCGCCGAACCTGTCGTCCGCCACCACCCCTGTCTTGAAGGCCCGGGCATCGCTCCAGCGGATGATCCGCCAGGACGGGTCGGTCGGCTTCGCCACGCCGTGTCCTTGGGGTAGGGCGAGCCACAGCCGCGTCGGAGCCTCGTCCAGTAGCCCGTGCAGATAGGCGGAGGACTGCAGGCAGATGACGGCCCTGGGCATGCGCTCGCAGGCCGTTGCCAGGGCGGCCACCGTGGATGGCCCGCCAGGCTCCGGATCAGGCGGCGACCCACCCGACTGCGAGCCGCCAGTTCGTGGCGGATTGGCGAGCAGGAGGGCGGCCACGGCAGATGTCACTGCCGATCGGGAGCCCCACGTGTGGGCTATCAGATGCACGAGCATTCTCCAGGACGATTACGGCCCCTAGCTCGATAGACAAACGCTTTAGAGTCGAGTCATTTCTGTAGAGGTTTTGTCTATCCGGGTTCAAGCCGCTGCAGGCCGAGGTGCGTTGGCGGCCGCGGGCCCTGGATGCCTGCGACCGAAGCGATCGCCCCATGGCGTGACGACGAGGGTCTCGCCAGTCGCCTACCTGGAGGCGCCCTGACCTCAAGCGCAAGGTTCGGATCCTCCCTGGTCCTCCTCGAGGCATCTTCAGGGCATGAACTGTTGACGTCCCCGATTACGGCATGATTTCCTAGCCCTGCATCTGCCCAGGGCACGAATCCCCGGGTCGTAGCACGTCAAATAGCGAAGGCTCCTCCGTAGCAATGAGCTGCGGCCTGGCCTCAGGGGTCGCCCTGAGGCGCGGGAGGCATTCCTGGGCTGGCGTGCGACGACTCTCTCCGTTGGAGGGATTCGTCGGCTATGCGCCACATCCTCGAATACCGCGCGCTCCAAGAAGTCTGTTCGTCCTCGCGCAAGGAGGTCTGAGCGATGGCGACGACGTCGTCCATCGAGTGGACGGACAGAACGTGGAACCCGATCACCGGGTGCACGAAGATCTCCGCAGGCTGCGACAACTGCTATGCCGCGACCTTTGCAGAACGGTTTCGTGGCGTACCGAACCACCCGTTCGTGCAGGGGTTCGACATCCGGCTGCGGCCCGAGCGCCTGGAGCAGCCTCTGAAGTGGCGGAAGCCCACGACCGTGTTCGTCAACTCCATGTCGGACCTCCATCAGAAGGGCGTGCCGGACACCTTCGTGGACAGCGTCTACAACACGATGGAGCTCGCGGACCGGCACGTCTTCCAGGTGCTGACCAAGCGCTCGTCGTTCCAGCGCACCTACATTGCCCGACGGTATCCATCGACGCCGGTGCCCCCACACATCTGGCTGGGCACATCCGTGGAGAACAAGCAGGCGACCTCGCGCATCCAGCATCTGCGGGACACGAACGCCAGCGTCCGCTTCCTGAGCGTCGAGCCCCTGCTCGAGGATGTCGGGCACCTCGACCTCACGGGCATCCACTGGGTGATCGTTGGCGGCGAGTCCGGGGCCAAGGCCAGGCCGATGAAGCCGGAGTGGGCGCGCGTCGTTCGGGATGCCTGCGTCGCGCAGGGCGTGCCGTTCTTCTTCAAGCAGTGGGGGACCTACGGCGCGGATGGGATCCGCCGCCGCTCGAAAGCCGACAACGGCCGCCTGCTGGATGGGCGGACATGGGATGAGATGCCGGAGGTCGGGAGGGTGGTGCCGGACGGCACGGCCGCCTGACTTCGAGCCCAGGAGGTGCCGGAACTCGGGATCGTCGGCTTCCATCCTGATGGCCCTCGGGCCCAACGGTGAGATGGACGCGTCAGGAGCCAAGAGGCTGACGACCTGGTGTCCGCGAGCTTCGGGCGCCGTCACCCGAAGCTGGTCGCTTTCCGCAGGCACCTGGACTGCATGTCCAAGCATGTCCGTTCCGGTGTGCGAGCATCTATATCTTGATTCGCCCGGGACATGACGTCCCCGGAGCCGCATCAGGGACCTATGGACATGACAACCAGGACTGCATCCTCTCTTCGCAAGCTCACGGCGGCGGCAATGATCACCGGCGCCCTTGCCCTTCCCGCCCTGCTGTTCTCGGCGGAAGGCCGCGGCCATGCCATCGACGTCGCGAGCGATGCATCACAATCTTCGCCGGATATTCTGCATCACTGGCCGAGCGTCGCGGTGGCGGACGCCAACCCGGCCATCCTCCACCACTGGCCCAGTGCGGCCGTGACCGTCGCGGACATCGATCCGGCGATCCTGCACCACTGGCCCAGCAACGCCGTGAACATCGCGGACGCTGATCCGGCCATCCTGCACCACTGGCCGACTGCCGCCACGACGGTTGCCGACATCGATCCGGCGATCCTGCACCATTGGCCGAGCACTGCGGTGGCGGACGCCGGTCCGGCTATCCTCCACCACTGGCCCAGCGCAGCCGTGACCGTCGCGGACGTCAACCCGGCGATCCTGCACCATTGGCCGAGCACCGCGGTGGCGGACGCCAGCCCGAACATCCTCCACCACTGGCCGACCGCCGTCACCAAGGTTGCCGACATCGATCCGGAAATACTGCATCACTGGGGCTGAGAGGTCAGCCCCAGGGAGCGCTGACGGTCTTGACCTCTGAAATGCTCCGCCTTCTCGCCGACGGGCGGGAAGGCTCTTTCTCGATCTTAGAACGGCCTTTACCATCCTGCTTCAATTGTAGCTGCCATCGTCGATGTGCCTGAACTTTCAGCATTAGATGGGAACCCGTTGTCTCGGATGGTCGCCGCTTCCCGCGTCCTCATGCGATCGTTCGAGATCGTCGTCATGCTTGGCTTGCTGTGCTGGGCCTGCGGCGGCGGGCGCGCTGTCGCGCAGCAAGTCGCGTTCCAGTCCTATGGCAAGGCTGAAGGCCTCACGAACGCCTGGTTCTCCTGCCTGCACCAGGACAAGTCGGGCTACATCTTCGCCTGCACCGAGCACGGCCTCTACAGCTACGACGGCCGCCGCTTCTTCAACTTCGGCCCTCGGCAGGGTCTGCCTGACGGCGGTCTCGCGGAGGGGATGGCAGTCGACGCCGCGGGACGACTGATCCTCCGGTATCCGCACAGCATCTTCGTCTCGACGACCGCGATCGGTCCTCATACTCCGCCGGAAGCCCTGGCGTTCCGGGTCGCGACCTCGATGATCGGCCCCATCCCCGACGACGGAACGGGCCAACTCGTTCGCTGGGAAGAGGGCGCCGTCTTCGCCGGGCAAGGACAGCTGTTCCTCGTCCGCACCGAGCCGGACAGCGGACGGCCGGTGGTCGAGCTGGCAGGAGGCCTCCTCCACCAGCCGGGGCTGCCGTTGCAGGACCTGTCCCCTCTCGCGGCGGATGGGTCGACCCTCTGGGCCGTGCGGACGGACGGATCGATCTGCGGCCTCGGGACTGCGTCGGCACGTTGTTTCGGGCCCTCCGACGGGTTGCCGTCGGACACCTGGGTGGCCCTGCTGCTGGCGCGGGACGGCCACGTCCTGGCTCGGTCGGCTTCCCGCCTGGCCGACATGGATCCCCGGACGGGCCGTGTCGACGTCTCGCTGCTGCCGGACCAGGGAGGACGCTACGCCAACTACCCCAAGGCGCTGCTCCTGGCACTCACGCCATCGGGGCAACTGGTCACCCAGTCCGCCGACGGCCTGATGATCCGCGAGACCTCCGGCTGGAAGACGCTCACCACCGCCAATGGCCTCCCTCCCGCCCCTATCCTGAGGCTGACGTTCGACCGCCAGGGCGATCTCTGGCTCGGCGTGCTCGGGCGAGGCGTCATGCGAGCCTTGGGCTATGGCTCGTGGGCGAACTTCGATCACCACGACGGCCTGTCCAACGACGTCCTCTGGCAGATGGCCCGGCAACCGGACGGACCGCTATGGGTCGCCTCGGACGGCGGCGTCGACGCGATCGACGGCCCTGCGGGGGCCGCAGTGAGCCGACGCCACTACGACGGGGCGGCTTTCTCGATCGCCCTGGGCGGCTTCGGACATCTATGGCGCTCGGTGGGGTCGACCGCCGTCGCCTGCGTGACGCTGAGCACCGGCGACAGCATGTCCTACCCGTTGCCGCAGGTCAGCCAGATCCTCCACGGCAGCGGATCGCGGCTGTGGTTCGTCACCGAGAAGGGCGTCTACTTCGTTGACGGCGCGGCGGCACCGACGGCTCCGCAGCCCATCGCCGGTCTCGCGGGATCCGTCACCTCGGCGGCGGTCGCCGCCGACGCGAGTCTCTGGGTCCTGCGCGGACAGGAGCTGCTGCACCGACACGCAGACGGCTCGATCGTCTCGATCGACCTCCATTGGCCGCAGCCCCAGTTCGAGCCGTTGACCCTGGCGGCGGGGTCGGACGGGACGATGTGGATCGCTGGCGCGGGTGGCGGCTTCTATCGCTTCCAGCTCGCTGGCGACCGGGTCCTCTCGAGCACCAGGTTCCAGCCTCCGGACGTCGTCTCCAACAGCATCGTCTCGCTCCTCGTCGACAGCCGCGGCTGGCTCTGGGCCGGAACGGACAACGGGCTGTCGGTGTTCAACGGTCGACGCTGGGTGTCGGCGACCACTGCCGACGGCCTGATCTGGGACGACCTCGACCAGGGCAGCCTGCTGGAGGATGCCGACGGCTCGATGTGGATCGGCACGAGCCAGGGCCTCTCGCACCTCCTGGACCCGGAGCATCTGTTCTACGAGGAGGCCCTGAGACCGGTAGTCACGTCCGTCACTATCAGCGGCACGACGTTCCGCGAGCGGGCGGTGCCCTACACCCGCGAGCCCCTGTTCGTGGAGTTCGGCGCGCTCGACTTGCGCGCGGACACCGCCATCCGCTTCCGGTATCGCCTCGACGGCGTGGACCGGAGCTGGGCCGACACGGCGAACGGCTACGCGCGATACGCCTCGGTTCCTCCAGGCCACCACCGCTTCGAGGTGGTGGCCTATGACCCGCTGACCCATCAGGTCTCGGCCCCGGCGTCTATCCTGCTCCGCGTCCGGGAGCCGTGGTGGCTCTGGTGGCCCCTCCTGGTCCTCTACGGCCTGATAGGCCTCGGCCTCATCTACGGCGGCCTCCGCCTGAGGTTCAGGTATCTGCTGCGGCAGAGGCGGATGCTCCAGCGCGAGGTGGAGGTGCAGACGCGTGAGATCCGAGAGGCTCAGGCGGCGCTTCGCCTGCAGGCGACCCAGGACAGCCTGACGAAGCTGCTGACGCGGGGCGAAATCCAGTCTCGCCTCATCGCCGCCCTGACGGACGCGGAGGGCTCTGTCCCATTGACCGTGGGCATGCTCGACATCGACCACTTCAAGCGGATCAACGACCGCCTCGGCCATCTCGCGGGCGACGAGATCCTCCAGGAAATCGGCCGTCGCCTGACCTTGACCTTGGAACTCGGCGAGGACGCTGGCCGCTATGGCGGCGAGGAGATGCTGATCGTGGTGAGGTCTGAACCCGAAGTGGGCCTTGAGCGGATCGCGACGTTCAAGGCTGCCGTCTGCAATACCGCCTTTGTTTTGGAGCACGAGGTCGTCGCGGTGACCTGCAGCATCGGGGTCGCCCACGCTTGCTCTTCGGACGACTGGAAGTCGCTGATCGGCAGAGCCGACAGGGCTCTCTACCAAGCCAAGCATCAAGGACGCGACCGAATCGTCGCGGCCTCAACAGTGGAACCGCCCGCCCAACCTCGAGATTGGACGGCGTTTGGTAAAGGTCCGTCTCACGCTTAACGAGGTCGCCGAGCGGCGTTCACTGTCTCGACCTCTCGAAACCTGAGCAGCCAGATCGCAATCGAAGCATCGACGAACGCGTTGCAGGAGCACTCTTGCAGACATTTTCCTCGTTTCAGGCGGAGCGCAGTTCGCTCCTGTCCTCCACCACTGCTGGAGTGCGATCCATGCCACCGTCCTGCCCCGGAGTTGACCCGGCTGGACACCGCCACAGCCGCAACGCACCCTCCGGCGCAGGTCGCAGCAGCGTCAGGACGTCGCCATTGTCCTCGCCAAGCCACCGGCTCCAGCTGTTACGGTCGAGAACCACCGGCATGCGGTCATGGATCGCGCTCATTTCCAAGTTGGCTAAGGTCGTCATGAACGCGAAGCTTTGTACAACCCGTCCATCCGGGGACTGCCACCGGTCCCAGATGGCCGCCAGGGCGAGAGGCTCGCCATCGGCACGGGCGACGGCGAACGATTGGTCTGGCTCCGCACGGGTAGGCGATTCGTAAAAGAAAGTGGCCGGAACGAGACCCCGGCGCGACATCAGAGCGTCCCTGACCATCCCGGAATCCGCGGCCGTCTCGGAGCACACCTCTATTGGCTTCCGCATCGCTTCAAGGTCCTTGGTCCAAGACGGGACCAATCCCCAGACGTAAAGGTCGAGGCGCCGCTCCCCGGTCCCTGGGTGGCGGTGGACAATGGGGGCCTGCTGGCCAGGGACGAGGTTCCTGGTGGCCGAGAGGTTCGGCAGGTGCCCGGAGATGCCAAAGACGCGGGCTAGCTCCTCAGCCGTCAGGTTCGAGTCGAAGCGGCCTGGCATCACTATCGACATTCAGCCACGAGAGCATCGTTGCCGAAGGGCGTCGAACCCTGACATCCATGGGTATACATGGTCGCTTCCTTCCGCGTGCCCCACCCAACGCCCAAGTATGGTCAGTTCCGGTTCCTGATTGGTAGAGATGTCGTCGCTGATCATGGTATCGCGGCCCGGCATAGGCACTGACCTGGATTGGGTTCAGCTCACCTGCGATGCAACAGGGACCGTGTGCATAGTCGTCGTCGGACGGCAGTCGGAGGTTGGAGGTCCTTGGCTGAGGTCAGCCTTGAGTGTCGGGCCCGGTGGCTTGAACGGGAAGCTCTCCATGGTGATGGGGGGTACGCCGACCACGGCTATCGACACCGCGTTGAAACGATGTCGGTCGACGAACCCCTCTAACGGCTCGGCTTCCCGAGGTCGCGCATCGCCACCACCAGGTTCATGTGCCGCAACAGGAGTTGCTGAGGGAGCGACGGCAGATAGATGCGCAGGACCTCCAGCCTCTTGGAGTCCGGCAGCGCCGCGAAGCTCGGCCGGGATGCTGACGCTCCGTCAGCAGTGTCGTAGGCCTTGGCGACAGCGACCGTCAGCTCCGCGGGAATCGACGCCAGGAGGGCCTTCTGGGCCGGACTGAGGAGCCTGTCACGTTGAGGCCCCGACAGCGTGCGGCTCTCCGCCACCTTCGGCGTCTCGTATGGCTTCAGCCGGTCCAGCGGGAACTCGATCTCGACGCCGTTGCTCTGCAGCACGTAACCGGTCGCACCGTCGATATCGACCAGCTCGCCGTGCCGTGAACCGCTCAGGTCGGACACCTGGTCACCGATGGAGAGGGAAGCCATGAACGGACCTCATATAGTGCTGGGAGCGGCGGCTTCCGCGGCCTGAACCCTCTGTCAGTCTAGCCCAGCCCGCTCGGATATCATCACCGGCCGCGGACTTGGCTCGGGACGCAACTCGTCAGGCGTCGAGAAGAGCGGCAGCCAGCTCCGCCACCGTCAAGGCGACCTCCGGCGACATGCCGTCCTCCAGAGACCAGGCAGCCGACAAGCCCGCGGACGCCAACACCCAGCGCAGCAACCGATCGCGCTCCAGTCCAGCCGCTTCGGCAACGACATCCACCCGGCGCCGGAAGCGATCGGGGACGACAGCGACGGGATGGGACGGATCGGCGCCGTCCGGATTACGGAAAAGGGTGGCGAAGTCGAAGCCGCGCTCGCCGATCAGGCCCTTGGGGTCGATGGCGCGCCAGCCGTCCGGGCCGAAGTCCAGGACGTTCTCGTGGTGCAGGTCGCCGTGCAGCACGCCCGGCTCGCGCGGCGCCGCCAGCAGGCTGCGGGCCGTGTCGGCGCAACGGGCCAGCACCCCGGGTCCCGCCGGTGCGGCCGCCATGAGGCTGTGGAACCACTCCGCCAACCCGGTCAGGCTCGGGACCGGCGTGTCCCGCGGAGCGTGCAGCCGCGCCGCGACCGCGCACAGGATACGGCATGTCTCGTCGTCCCGTCCCTCCCTCGCCATGTCGGCCAGGGAAGCGGCGCCCTCGGCGCGCTCCAGAAGCAGGGCGGCATCATCGAAGGCCAGAACCGCTGCCGCACCGTCGCCAGCCCACCACGCCATGAGAGCGCCACCGACGCGTTCCTCTTCCGAGGGCACCTTGAGCACAGCGGCTTGGCCGCAGCGTCTCACCGGAAGCAGGCGGCTGTTCAGCGTCGCGATCGGCGCGCCGTCCGGAACAAGACGCCAACGCTGCAGGTGCGGCAGGAACATGCAGTTGTCGTGGACGGAGGCGGTTGCTCCCGACCTCATCGCTTTGATGCCTGTGCGCCGTCCCAGGCCGAGAGTGCCACCGTGACGGCGGCGTCGATCGCCGCCGTAGCCACGCCGTCACGCGCCTGGATCGAGAGCCCGACGAGCAACCCGTCGAGCAACGTCGCCAGGCCATCGACCTTCGTGTCCGCGGCGAGCTCGCCGTTGTCCACCGCCTCGCGCACACAGGCCACGATCGCCCGCCTGTTGTTTGCCCGCTCCCGCGCCGTCAGCAGTCGCAGGTCTCGACTCGTCTCGGAACATATCGTCGCCGACAGGGTCACCATGCACCCTGCCGGATGTGCCGGATTGGTCTGCATCACGACGGACTCGCGCAGCGCCAGCTCGATCCGCCGCCGCGGTGGCAGGGTTTCATCCCACAGCGGGGACATCACCTGCCCATGGGTGCCGAGGTAGCGCTGCAACGCCTCCCGGTACAGCGCCTCCTTGGACGCGAAGGCGGCATAGAAACTCGCCGACGACAATCTGCCCATCGCCTGTCGCAGCCTCTCTAGCGACGCACCCTCGAAGCCGTGTTCCCAGAACAGGTGCATCGCGCCTTCCACCGCCGCGTCGCGGTCGAACTCCCTCGGCCTTCCGGTCCTCGGCACGCTTTCCCTCCGCTAGTTGTGGACCAATCTATCCGGAACTCATTGACGTGGTCCTACCACGGGCTTACTTCCGGCTCATTCAGTCCATATGTAGGCGTCCATGCCCGTACTTGCCACGTCTCCCAGGAGCCTCGAACGCGACGCGCTTCCGATGTCCGCGCTGCTCGCCCTGGCGATGACCGGTTTCACCGCGATCCTCACCGAGACGCTTCCGGCTGGCCTGCTGCCGCTCATGGCGCGGGGGCTGCAGGTGTCGCAGGCCGCTGCCGGTCAGCTGGTCACCGCCTATGCCATCGGGTCTCTGGTAGCGGCGATCCCGCTTGTCGTCTGGACCCAGGGCTTCCGGCGTCGCCCGACCCTTCTGGCGGCGATCGTCGGCTTTCTCCTCTTCAACACGATCACGGCGATGTCGCCCGACTTTCCGCTGGCGCTGGCGGCCCGCTTCGGCTCCGGGATAGCGGCCGGTCTCGCCTGGGGCCTGCTCGCCGGATACGCCCGACGCATGGTCGTCGGCCCGCTGCAGGGACGAGCGTTGGCCGTCGCCATGGCTGGCACGCCGGTGGCGCTGTCGCTAGGCGTCCCGAGCGGCACCTTCCTCGGCGCCGTTCTCGGCTGGCGCGCCGCCTTCGGCATGATGTCGGTGACCACCCTGCTGCTGATCGCCTGGGTGCTGTGCGCCGTGCCGGATTTTCCTGGTCATGCCACGCGGGACCGACCCTCGTTGTCGGGAGTGCTCCGGACCCCGGGCATCCGCCCGGTTCTGGCGACCATCCTCGCCTGGATGACGGCGCACAACCTGCTCTACACCTTTGTCGCCCCGTTGGCCGTCCCGTCCGGGCTCGGTGACCGGCTCGACCTCCTGCTGCTGGGCTTCGGCATCGCGGCACTTGTCGGCATCTGGCTGACCGGCCTGCTTGTCGACCGCATGCTCCGCCTCCTGACGTTGGGCTCCCTCGTCGCGTTCGGCGTCGTCGCGGTGCTGCTGTCCTGCGCCCTCGCATCCCCTACTGTGCTGGTTCTCGCCGTGCTGCTTTGGGGTCTGTCCTTCGGCGGTGCCGCGACGCAGCTACAGACCGCCGCCGGTGACGCGGCGGGGAATGGTGTCGACCTCGCCAACGCCATGATCACCACCGTGTGGAATGCCGCCATCGCCGCCGGTGGCTTGCTCGGCGGAGTGATGCTCAGCCACCTGGGTGTCTCGTCCCTGGCGCCCACTGCCGCGATCCTCGTCATCGTCGCTTTCGTGGTCGTCCTGCGCGGCCAACGCCATGCCTTCAGGCCGGGTGCGCGCACCTCGAGTTGAACGTCGTCATTGATGGAGCATCTCATGCCGTTCCGCATGCTGCGGCAAGCATCACTGGTTCTCGCCATCGCCTTCGACTGGACGGGCGCTTCCCACGCTGAGCCACCCGCCACGGCAGCGAACCACGCCGAGGAGTTCCCGGTTCCCCCCGGGTTCGCCTCGACGTTCCGCACGGTGGAGAACGTGCGCCTGCACTATGTCATCGGCGGCACCGGACCGCTGGTGCTGCTGGTGCATGGTTTCGGCCAGAGCTGGTACGAGTGGCGTCAACTCATGCCCGAACTTGCTCGCGATCACACGGTAGCCGCGGTCGACCTGCCGGGCCTCGGCGAGTCGGACGCCCCGCACTCGTATGCCGGGCAGGACGTCGCCCCCCTACTCTACGGGCTCGCCAAGTTCCTGAGCCCGAACGCAAGGTTCGACCTCGTCGCCCACGACATCGGCATCTGGAACACCTACCCGATGGTCGTGGCCCACCAAGCCGACCTGCGCCGGGTCGTCTTCATGGAAGCACCGATCCCCGACGACAGCATCTACAGCTATCCGGCCTTCACGCCGGAAGGGGAGTCCCTGGTCTGGCACTTCAGCTTCTTCGACGCGGGCGACCGGTTGGCAGAAGCCCTGGTCAGTGGCCGGGAGCGGTTCTTCCTCGAGCACTTCATCAAGGTCCATGCCACCAACCGCGATGCCTTCACGCCCGCCCTGCTCGACCTCTACACGCGGGCTTACCAGAAGCCCGCCGTCCTGCACGCCGCATTCGAATACTACCGTGCCCTGAACGAGACCGTCCGCCGTGACCGCCCCTTGTCATCCACGAAGATCACGGTTCCCGTGCTCGCGATCGGCGGCGGTGGCCATGGCGGCTTCGGCAAGATGGAAGCCGCCCAGATCCGCAACTATGCCACGAACGTTTCCGCCCTGTCGCTTCCCGGCTGCGGGCATTGGCTTCCCGACGAGTGTCCTTCGGCTCTCGATGAGGCTGTGAGCGGCTTCCTCGAAGGCAGATAGCGCACAGGTGGCGTCATGTCCGCTTCGGGTGGCGCCCTAATACTCTCGCTGGCGCCACCCGCCGGGTCAGCCCGGTTCGTGGACCAGCGTCCCGTGGCGGTCCACCAACGTGGCGCTCGCTTCATTCAGGCCGACGACTTCCACGCGGATCCCCTGGCGGCGCATCTTCGTCGCAACCGTCTGGAGAGCCGCAACGGCGGTGACGTCCCAGAAGTGGGCGGCGCTCAGATCTATCCGCGCATGGCGCGCCGCGTCCCTCGGGTCGAAGCCGTCCGCGAACATCTCGGCGCTGGCGAAGAAGATCTGGCCCGTCACCTGGTATACCCGCGTGTCGGTCGCCGCGTCGTAACGGCTCGTCACCGCCATCATGCGCATGACCTTGAAGGCGAAGAACACGCCGCTCAGCAGCACGCCTACGACGACGCCCGCCGCGAGGTCGCTGGTGGCCACCGTCACGACCACCGTCGCCAGCATCACGATGCTGGACACCTTGGGGTGGCGGGTGAGGTCGCGCAGCGATGTCCAGGAGAACGTGCTGATCGAGACCATGATCATGATGGCGACGAGCGCTGCCACCGGCACCCGGGCAACCCACGGCCGCAACAGGACCATGAGGACGAGGAGGAACAGCCCGGCGACGAGCGTCGAGAGCCTGCCGCGGCCGCCATAGCGGACGTTGCCGACCGTCTGGCCGATCATCCCGCAGCCAGCGATGCCGCCGAACAAACCCGCAGCGATGTTGGCGAGGCCCAGGCCTCGGCATTCCTGCGCCTTCGAGCTCGTCGTGTCAGTCAGGTCGTCCACCACGCTGGCCGTCATCATCGACTCCAGCAGTCCCACCACCGCCATGGCGAGGGCATAGGGAGCGACGACGCGGAGGGTCGCCCAGGTCAGCGGCACATGCGGGAGGACAAGTCCCGGCAGCGACGACGGCAGGCGGCCGAGATCGGCGACGGTATGCAGCGGCATCGGCACGATGAGGCTGATCGCCGTCAGGACGACGACGCAGATGAGAGGCGACGGGATGACTGTCGTCACGCGTGGCAGCAAATAGATGATGACCAAGCCCGCGCCAATCATCGCGTAGGTGTGCCAGCTCACCCCCAGCATCTGCGGGACTTGAGCCGAGAAAATCAGGATTGCGAGCGCGTTGACGAAACCGGTGCGGACGGAGCTCGACACGAACCGCATGAGGACGTCCAGCCTCAGCAGTCCGAAGACTACCTGGAGGCCACCGGCTAGCAAGGTGGCCGCCAGCAAGTAGTCCAGCCCGTGGGCGCGAACCAGAGCGGCCGCGACCAGCGCAACCGACCCGGCGGCCCCGGAGATCATCGCTGGTCGCCCACCCGTGAAGGAGATGACGATGCCAATGATGAAGGAGGCGAACAGCCCGACCTCGGGGTCGACACCGGCCACGAAGGAGAAGGCGATGACCTCCGGGATCAGAGCGAACGTTCCGACCATTCCGGCCAGGATCTCGCGGCGGAGGTCACCTAAGCCGCTGAACCACTCGGAGCGGTAGCGGGAGACAGATTGTAGGTTCATGTCGAGTCCGCAATCGGCGCAGGAGCCCGAGCGCCAATGTGGCGACGCCTAGTGATGTCGTGCGCTGCGCGTTGTCCGGCGGATTGGCGGCCGGAAGAGCCACCCGGATTTACACCGGGTCCGGGACCTGTACCTCAAGATAACGCCGAATTGCGCTGCACCGCAACATTCGAGGGCGGCTTTGTCTACCGTCTCTCCAGCCCCAGCATCGGAACTCGCTGGTCGGTCAGATGGACGCGTTCTTCCTGACATATAGGAATGCGTGGCCAGCGAACCATGCAAGCCTATTTCATTATCATTCCGCAACCAGACTCGGTTCGGCCTGCTGCCGTCTCCCGACCAACGGCACATGCCAGGCGTCGGGGAAGGCCACGTCCATCCGGTCGACGTGTTCCGACCGCGCGTTCCAGACCACGATCGCCGACGGAAACGGTGCGGCGTTAGCGCCCATCCCGAAAGAAAGGCGGCCACGCAACAACCAGACGTCCGCCTTGCCCGCGACGTGCTCGTGCCACCAACCGGTATCGGGCCGAGCCGGGAGCAAGCCGAAGGTCGTCCCGGCTCGACCAGAAACGGTCTCGGCATGGGCCTTCGCCACCCAGAGACGCAGTTGCCGACCATAAGGAGGATTGGCGAAGACCGTCACCGCTTTCCACGGCAGCGACAGCGCGTCGTCCGCCTCGACGTACCTGAGCTTCGCCTTTACGGGCGCTTGCGGACCTCGCCGCACCGGCGAACATGGGTCGAGCCCGAATGCGCCGCCGATGACGACGTAAAGACGCTCGAGCAAGGCCGATGGGGTCGTCCACGCTTGATGAACACTTGAGGACGCGGTGCCCGTCCAGAATGGGATGGCCAACCCTGAAGGAACGAGCCTCAGTTGCGCACCGAGGGCATCGCCGACCCTGGCTACCGTTGCGAGGTGGCCACCGCTGTTCCGCTCCAGAGACGCAAGCGTGGTCGGGCTGATGCCAGCAAGCTGGGCGACGACCCGTTGACCCAACTCGCGTCGCTTTCGCAACGCAGCCAGTCGCGCGCCAAGGGTTGCACCTGGTGGCAAGCTGCGACCGCCGATCTCCATGTCGAGTGCGGATGCCAAAGCTAGGAAGGTCTTGAGGGCGCCTTCGCCACGCTCAGTCGCCCGCAAGGTAGGCAATGAACAGCCGACACGGACGGCAAGGTCCAACTGGGTAAGCTTCGCCAGCTTCCGAGCCGATCGCAGGTCACGCCCGAGACGAGAATGGAAACGAATCTGGCGCGGGTCGGTCTTCAGCAAGGTTCCTAATGGTAAGGAAACTGATGCGCGTCTGACAAGGGAGCCGAACCGGCAACCACAACCCTGAGGTCAACTGAAGATTAACCTGCTGCCCTCTATCATCCCAGCATGCCGTTCGCCTCTCGCCCTCTTCCAAAGCCGCCGACCCTTCGATGGGATGTGTCCATCGACCTGACCGGAGCCAACGCCCATATCGGGCGGCCACTCCCAGGCCATCTCGTCGACGAGGTGCGTCAGGCGGTAGAGGCCTTACCGGGAGCGGGTCACGTGTCCGTCGAGGTGCACGACCAGGCGCCACCGCACCTTCGGTGGCTCGTGTTCTACCCAGCTCGGAGCGCTCCGCATCGAGAAGGCCGAAATCGGGATGAGCGTCACGATGCCGTCGAGCAGGCGGTGCGCAAGGTGACCGGAGTCTGGTGAGGCCGCAGGACGAGCTGGGACTGCTTGTCGCCCACAACCGGGTCCCGACGGTGTTGCAGGGCCTGTTCGAGGAGCAGATGACGGGGATCATCGTGCCGGAGAACCCGCTGCTGCTGTCTCATGCGGCCTTCGCCCGCAGACACCGGGAGCGGTTCGCAGCGTAAGAAAGGTATCCGGCAACCGGAGTGAACGATGCCCGGCCAGTCTCAGAATGCCCTGACGGAGAGCGAGCTTCGAACGCTGGAGGGCCTCCTGGCCAAGCTCAGCGGCCGCGGCGCCGAACTGCCGTGGCCCCTTTTCCGCTTCATCACCGAGGTGACCGCCACCTCGAACGTCGACCTGCTGGTCGAGGACGAAGACAAGGGCGTACTGCTCGCATGGCGCGACGACCCCTTCGGGAAGGGCTGGCATGTTCCGGGAAGCATCATCAGGCACCGGGAGGAGATCGCCCACCGCATCGCGATGTGCGCGCAGGACGAGTTCGGCTGCGAGTTGAACGTGGCGGACGGACCGGCTGCGTTGGTCCAGATATTCGACGACCGGGGCCACTCGATGTCCCTGTGCTTCAGGGCCAGGCTGCGTGGACGGCCGAGCAAGCGCATTCGGGACGAGCACCATGCCCCGGAGGCGGGCGACCTGCGCTGGTTCAAGACACCGCCGGACCAGCTCTACCCGAGCCACGGCGTCTACAGAGACGTCCTCGTCGCGCTACGGCAGGATTCGCGGACCGGTGGCATCCCGATCTTCACGCAGCATGTCGGCCGCCGAGACGCTGCGCTATCGTCACCCGGAGGCGCCATCAACGCGGATACGTCGCTTACCGAGCAGGACTAGACGGGACGGCTGAAGGGTCGGGGCGAGCGGTAGCTTCTCGTATGCGCGCCCATCAGTCCGCCGAGCCAGGAGCGTTGATGCCCGGCAAAGCACGCCGTCCTGGAATTGCAAGAAAGCGTTCAACCCGCGCCAACTCGGCGTCCAGCGCGCGGTCGAACTCTCGGGATGCGGGGCGACGCCGGGCGAAGCCAAGGGAAGCGTGCAGCCTGCCAGCGGCCACCTCGATGTTCGCCCAGCCGATGACCTCGTCGCACCATAGAAGCGGCATCGCGTAATAGCCGAAGCGCCGCTGCGGTGGCGGTGTGTAGGCCTCGAATTGGTACGCCCAACCCCAGAGGTGCTCGAAGCGGCGGCGATCCCACACGATGGGGTCGAACGGTGCCAGCATCCGCACGTCCCGCGGCGTGGACCGTTGCAGCAGGCTGTCATCGAGAGGCGGCCAGACGTAGGTCTCGCCGTCCACCTCCTCGTGCTCCAGTTCCCCGGTCTTGAGCAGGTCGGCGACCACTGGCGCCAACGGACCCAGACCAGGGTTGCGCCGCGCCGCCAACGCCAGCGCTCCGCGCAGGCTGACCAGGGAGACGGGCGCGAGCAGGCGTGCGACCAGCAGCACCGTCCCTCGCGCGCGCTCCACGGCGTCGACCTGGGACTGAGGGTGCGGATGGGCGACATCGTAGACGCGGATGCCGTCGCGGCGGTGGGAGACGCGTAGCAGGCCGTAATGGTGCAGGCTTTCCAGGGCCCGGGTCGTCGCCTTGGAGAAGCCGCCCCAGCCGTTCACCGCGCGGTCGCGGCCGAAGCGTTCCTCCAGGTCCCGGGGGTGCGTCGGGCCGTTCCCCTGCACGAAGGCCAGGACCTTTGCGTCTAGCCCTTCCGGGGCGTGCAGTCCGTCCTCACCTCCCGGATCCAGACGGGGATGGAGCAGCCGCGCCGTCTCGGTGGGCGCGAAACCGTAGGCGTAGAGGAAGTCCTCCTCCAGGCCGAGGCGGGCGAAGCTGCGGTCCAAGTCGCCGACGCGGTATCCCCGGACCCGATGGCGCAGGATGAGGTCCTGCGCACGGGCGGGTACGCGGATCGGGTCCGCCTGCACGAAGCCGAGCCGGGCCACGGCGTCGGCGAGGGTGGTCGGCGCGAACAGGGTCGTATGGCGGGCGTGCGCGCGAAGACGCCTGAGAGCCGGGGCAGTGGTCATCGTCGGGCGCCAGGGTGGCAGGCACCACGGACGCCATCAACGCCATCGCAACGACTACCCATCTCTTGAGCCCAATCAGCAAGCCAAAACGCGAGGCTCAACAACAGGTTGTGCGGATTCTCTCCCTAGACCCTGTCGTGGCTCGGAAGGGGTCGCCTCAGCATCACGTGCTCGATGTCCTTGTAGGTGCACGAGCCGAAGGGCCGGTAGCCAAGCTTGTCGGCCAACGTTAGTGACGGCTTGTTCGCGGAGCCGACGATGCAGACCGTTTGCGCCGGGGCGTGTGTCCGGTCCATCCACGCGAGTGCGGCCAAAGCCGCTTCGGCCGCGAAGCCCTGTCCCTGCGCGGACTGGTTGAGGATCCAGCCTACTTCGATGTGGCCGTCGAAGTTCGGTCCCAGATCGCGATGCGACTCGAACAACCCGACTTCACCGAGAAACCGACCGTCTTCCTTGCCGATGATCGCAAAGGAACCGTATTGCAGCAGCGCCCAGTGGCCGATGTAGCGGAGGAGCCTGTTCCAGGTCTCCTCCCGGGACTGGGGACGGATGGCGACGAAACGGAACAGGTCGGCATCGGTCAGCAGCTCGTGCCATGCCTCAAGGTCGGCACGGGCGTAAGGACGGAGGATGAGGCGCTGAGTCTCGATCATCTCGCATGACTATCAGGCGAAGCATACGTGTTGATACCGTGCGGCTGCCTCCCCCCGGCCTCCGACGGGTAGGCCTTTCCATCGTTACAGAAGTTCATGAAGGCCAGCGCATGGCCGCCTGGCGGGCGATCCGTTTCGGTCCCCATGACCTGGAGGCTGTCTAAGCTGAACAACGGGCTCGCGATGCATCGGCCTGATTGTTGCATCTGGAGCTGGAGCGTCAACTTGCAACGCTGTCGGTCACATCCACCGCAACGCCGCCCAGACAGCCACCGCCCCTGCCACGGCGGCCCAAAACAGCGGGGTGACGCGCGCAGAGATCGACGTCCGGTTGAACGCCTCGACCGGGAACTCCGGCTCCTTCGACTCGAAGGCGAGCGTCGCGGCGTCGGCATCCGCCTTCCGAAGCGCCCGTTCCCGCTCCAGAACCTCCCGCAGGTCGGCGACGGTGCCGTCGGTCCGGGTCTTCCTCTTGCCGTCGGCGATGTTCCTCCGAACGTGCTCACCAGCTGCCGCCGGTGTCGACGCCGCGTGGTCGGCCACCAACTCAGCCAGCGTTCTGTTTGCGCTGTGGCCAAGCCCGAGGACGCGGTAGCCGGAGCAGGCCGCCAGCGCCTCAAGCACCTCGGGCCGCTCGAACACCTGGAAGTCGAGCGCGTCCCCACCGCCTCGGACCAGCGCCACGACATCCGACCGCGCGTCCCGCAGCGCCTTGGCCAGGGCAGACGGATCGCGCATCGACGTCGGGATCCGGCGGATGTTCTCCGGCGGGACGGCCGACCCCAGGGCCCCGAGGAAGTCGTCTGCCACCCGCACTTCCGAGGTAGCGGAATGGATCAGAGCCACCGTCGGCTGGGCGACGGTGGGGAACGGCCGCTTGTTCAGCGCCAGCCGTCGAATGGTGTCCAGCGCCAGGTTCTCGACCCGCTGCCGTGGCGCCTCCTTCGGGACTTGGTGCTCGATCGCGAACACCTGAAGGCGTATCGACACATCGCCGCGGAACAGCTCGGCGGCGACGGCGCCGGTGACGCGCACCAAGTCACCGGAGCGTACCCCGGCGTACTCCAGCATCGTCTCCTTGACGTTCATGTAGGTTGCCGTGGCCGGGACGTCCGGGTCCATCAACGGCAGGCGGTAGATCGTCCCGAAGCGCACGGGCGGGAACTCGCCCAGGACGCCGGTGACGACCACGGGCAAAGCCCACGCCGCAATGCTGGCGCGCACCTCGTCGAGCTTGGCGCCGACGAGTTCGCCGAACTGCGCCGGGGTCAGCGCAAGAGGGGATCCAGTCCTGGAAGGCACGGAGACTGATGATGAGCGGGAGCGGTCCATGAACGATCCGGTTTGGCCAATGTAGACGGTGCTGCGCCCGCCACCGGGTGCACGACCGGCCCAGGCTACCGCGCCGGGGTATCCGAATCATGAAGCCGCCCTAGTTCCTGCAGTAGGCCTGGAACGGCGTCTTCCCAGCTTCGCACACCTTGGCGCCGACCGCGTGAAACGTCACGACCTTGGTCGTGCCGTCGAACTTGCACACAAGGTAGGGGTCGACGCTGTCCAGGTCCCACTTGTCCACGTCACCGGCGGATACCGGAATGAGGTCCGCCATCTCGCTCGGCGGCCCGTCGTAGAGGGACGCGTTGACGAGCCGGTGCCTGCTACCGGCATCCGACACGTTGGACGGACAGGTCGCTGGTGCCGCAACTGCACCAGTGGAGGCGAGAGCTGCGACGGCCAGCAACGGCCAGACGACTCTATTCCGCGACATCGAACTGGTCCCCGTCATCCGCCTTCGAGCCATGGCCATTCTTGAAGCGGATCAACCTCTGGTGCACCGGCTGCTTGGTATGTCCGTTCCACTGGTCCAGGACCTGGATGCCTGCAGCCGTCTGGCCGAGGTAGATCGCGGCATGGCTGCTGCCATCCGTATGGTTACCGTAGCGGCTGTCGGTGTCGAACGTGGCGATGACGGTGCCGGGCTTGAGTGCCGTGTTGCCCTTCACCTTGACGCCTTGATGCCACAGCGAGGCTGCGGGCGTGGTGGTGACCGCATGGACGAAGGTCACGCACTGGCCGTTGCCGACGAGCTGGCCCTTCAACGAGACGGCCTTCCTCATGTCGGCGACGTAGGGCATCGTTGCTCTTCCTTGCGACTGTGCACTGTTCGCGGATCTCGACACGTATGCAAGGATCATGGTCCTGAGGCAGTGCCGGTTTCCGACCGTCGCGTTGACCGGCTGCCTCCTGTGAGGCGACCATCGGACATGACAGACAAGCTCCCCTTGGAACGTCGCTACCTGCTTGTGTCCGAGGACGGCCGTCACACCACGCTAGGCCGCGCGGTCGAGCCCGACCAGGAGGCGCTGGATACCGCGGCCGAGGGACTGGACGGCTTAGGGCTGGCAGGCTGGCTCGTGCTGTCGGAAGGTCGCTACTACAGCGGCGAGGCCATGACCCTGGTTCCGATCAGGTGCCTCACCACAAGATCCGGCGACTGGGAAGCAACCGCTGCCGAGTTCCACAGACGCCGCGCAGCCGCGACGTCGTGACTCAACGAAGGCGCCTTCCTCAGGACATGACGAGATCCGCTGCCGTGTAGGGCCGGAAGTCGTGATCGAGCTGGTTGGGTTCCGGCCCATGGCCAAACACCAAGCTGTCGAGAACCTGGCGCACCGCCAGCGGACCCTCCAGGGTGCCGTCGACGACCAGGTCCAGCGGTGTCCTGCCACCGAACGGCGTCCCTTCATGCGGCCCACGCAGCCAGGCAGTGCTGTCCCGTTCCGCCTGGTACAGGATCTGCAGCGCCTCGTGGATGCCAAGCACGGCCGAGATCCGCATCAGCACGTCGACCGGCAGGGTCAAGTCGCTGGGCGCGTGTGCGGCTTCCAGCCACTCCAGATAGGTGGACCGTGCTGGTGATCCCAATACAAGGCGCCGCTGCACCTGGGTCAGGTTCCACAGATCGACGATGGCGACGAACACCCGTACGCCTGAGCCACTGAGGTGACGGAGATTGTCGCGCGAGAAACGGTCGGCATCCGGTGGCGACGGGTAGTTCTGCATGACTTGGCTCATCCGCGCCCGTCCAACCATGCCAGTACCCTTTCCATCGACTGCGGCACCTGCACCATTCGCCCACCCGGCAGCATCAGCAGCGCGCCGTCGTCCGCTTCGGCGACGGCTGCCACCGACCCGGTGGCTACCGCGACGCGGCGGCCCTCCAGGTCGCGCAGGACCACGAACCGGCCGATCCGCGTGCCCTCGACCAGCAGTCGCTCGTGCAGGTCGACCATCTCGTCGTCCTCAAGCAGCGCGGACATCGACGAACCCCCACACCCGGAGCGCATACGCCAGATGCCTTTGTAGCACCGGAGGCAGCTCGCCATCACCGTGGTCACGGATCGCATAGACGCTGCCGGAAGAGGTGACGACGACACCGGCCTCCCGGTCGACAGCCTGCAGCAGCGAGGTCGCCCACACGTCGGCCAGGCCGCGTCGCCAGCCGAGCGCGTGCACTGCCGCATCCGGCAGGCCCTTGGCGCGGATGGCGATAAGCATTGCGGGCTGCAGCACGTCCGTCACGACACCCGGCGGAATCGGCCGCTCGATGGACGCCAGGTCCTCCGGCGCCGCACGGTCGACGGTCATCGGCCTGCCGCGCAAGGTTCCCTGGAACAAGCGAGCCGACCTCATGAAGCATCCGTTTCGACCGTACGGCGTTCGACCTCCGTCCGGACGGCGCGCCACGTCCGCCACAGGCTCTCGGCGTCAGGCAGCGCCCGGTGATGGATCCGCGGACGGAGCGCCTCCGCCTCCTGCGCCCGGGCGATGACCTCCCTGGCCAGGTTCCGGAACTTCCGGTCGGCATCCTCGGTCGAGACGGTCGCCTCTGAAGGGAACAGGGCGCGCATCGGATGGCATGCCCGCAAGTAGACCTTCTGGACGTCGACGAGGGGGAAGAAGGGGACGAAGCCGCCCCCGTCAAGGAGGGTATTCAGCCGGAAAGTGTCGAAACGCGCATTGTCCGAGCAGGCAATGACGTGCGAGCGCCACAGGACCTCGGCGGTGCGCGCAGCCACGCGCGCCACGAAGACGCCTTCGATCATCAGCGTCTCGAAGCCGATGCCATGGACGGCGGCGCTTGCGGCGCTCCATCCAGGGTTTCCGGGTCTCTCCTCCAGCCACTGGTCGTGCGGCCTGATCAGGTAGCTCTCGCCCTGCCCGGTCTCATCAACCCAGGCGATCTCGATCGGGAAGCTTCCAGACAGCAATGAGCTGGCCTCCAGGTCGAAGAACAGGATCATCGGAAATCCTTCTCGCGCAGGCGCAGCACCTCTGCTTTGGCCAAGCCGCGGACACGGGTGCCGTTCGGCAACACGCCCTCGACGCTTTCGTGGTGATGCCCATGCACGACCAGACGCGCACGGCAGGCGGCGGCAGCCAGATCGATGCCGACGAAGCCGTGCCGGTGGCAGCTCGGCGCCTCGTGCGTGACCAGGAAGTCGACACGGAACCGCTCCAGGACTTTCACGTCGTCGGGGAAGATCGTGTCCCGCTCGCAGAGCGGGAGGCCGCCGCGCCAGCGGTCGGCAAGGGGCAGCTGCCGCAGATAGGCATGACGCGATGCGAACAACGGCGCCGTCAGCTCGGAGCGGGGGTACCAGACCCTCTCCTTGAACACCCCGCCCAGTCCGGCGACGATCAGGCCATCGACCTCTTCCCACCGGGCGTGCAGGTTGCCCTCGGGGAAGTCGCCCCAGAGGTTGTCGTGGTACCGGACGGTGTCGACGTCGTGGTTCCCGGGGATCCAGCGCACGCGGATCCCGGCGTCGAACACGCTCCTGAGCTGCTGGTGCAAGGGCAACTCCAGGTCGCAGTCGCCCAGGATGACGACCGCGTCCGGCCGTTCATCGCGGCAGGCGACCAGAAGCGGCCTCCAATCGCCGTGAGGATCTCCGTAGATGATGACCCCACCGCTCACGGCGTGTGCTCCGCGTCGCCAGGGTGCTGGGCCACGATGGCGGCAACCTCGTCGCCGTCCAGTGCGCGCCTGGCCATCAACGCACCCGCCACCGCTTCCACCGCGACCCGTCTGCGCCGGATCAAGCCGAGCGCCTCCTCGTAGGCTTCGTCCAACGCTATCCGGACTCCGATCGACAACGTCGGATCCGCCGCCAGGATGGACGGCAGGGTCGTCTGGGTCGGCAGGCCGGACCACACCAAGCCCATGGCGGTATCTAAGCCCAGGGAGGTTCTGGCTAGGGTGGCGAACAGCGTGGCTGCGGCGAGGTCGCTGGTGGAGCCGCCGCCAGCGCCGGAGGAAGGACAGCCGAAGACGACCTCCTCGGCGGCCCTCCCCGCCAGGAGTTCCGCGAGCCGCACCCGCACGTCCGAACCGCGGAGCAGACCGCCACCTCGCCTGACGACCGTTCTCCCGGTCTTGGCTCCGACCCCTCGAAGGGTGACCGCCTCCAACGACCCGGGAAACCATTCGCAGCTCGCCAGGGCGTGGCCTGCCTCATGGACGGCGGCGATCCGGAGTTCCGACTCGGGTCCCTCGTCGGTGCCGCTGATCTCCGCCACAAGGTCCGCCAAAGCCATCGGTTGCCCGGTTCCGCGCGCCCGTCGACGGGCGCCGCGGACGAACCGTTCGCAGTCGGCGCCGCTCGATCCCGCGGCCGCCAGGGCCACGCCAGACAACGGCACGCCTGTTAGCTCACCGGAGAGATGTTCGAGCAGGATGCGCTCGAGAGCCTGCGGTTCCGGCAGATCGATCCGGATGTGCCGGTCCAGGCGACCGCTTCGCACAAGCGCCGGATCCAGCTTCTCCGGATGATTGCAGGCGGCGAGCAGGACCACGCCATCCCGATCTTCCACCCCGTCCACCTCCGCCAACAGGGCGTTGACCATCTGGATCTGCCAGTCGGCGTAATGGTGGGTCAGCGTCGCCCGGTTCGGGAAGCTGTCGACCTCGTCGATGAACAGAATGCTCGGCGCTCGCGCGCGGGCCTGGGCAAACGTTTCTCGCATCGCCTTTAGCAAGGCGCCCTGATGGCCGTCCCCGGTCCCGAGCCACTGGCTGTAGGAGCCAGTCACCAGCTCCACCCCACAGGTGGCGGCCAGCGCCCGGGCGAACAGGGTCTTCCCACAGCCTGGGGGTCCGCTCAGCAGGCACCCGGGATCGACATCCGCCCATAGAATCGCCCCGGTTCGGAGGGCGGCTAGGTCACGGGCAAGCGTTCGTCCCCATGCGACGGCCTCGTCCATGCCGTGCATTCGAGCCAGCGTCGGCTCCTCCCGGACCGAGGTCACCTTTGTCGGGGCGGTGGCGGTTTCGGCACGGTCGCGCTCGAGCAGGTCCAGGAGCCTGGCCATGTAGTCGGCGGAATCCTGGGCGGGACGCCGGGCGAGGCGAAGAAGGCGGGGCGTGAGCAGGACGGCCTGCTCGTCGGACAACGTCACCGTGGGCTGGGGTCCGAAAAGGCGGATCATGAGGTTCGCGATATCGACACCCGTCGGCAACGGAAGCGTCAGCCGGTAGTCGGCGCCATGCAGCAGGTCGGGCGGCAGCCACGACGGCTCGGCCGTGAATCCAACGCAGTGCCGACCATTGCCGACGCTCCGCACGAACGCTTCCGCGGCATCGCGCCTCTCGGCGTGCCGAGGCTGTTCTAGCGGGGTCCAGGGTACCCAGAACCCGTCCTTCCAAAGGTGCTCCCGTTGTCCCTCAAGCCATGGCTGGCCGTTTCGGACCGTCAGCCGCCACGCTTGTTGTGTGACCTCGCTCCACGCCGACGATGGCAGGACCACGATGCAGACGGTTCCATCGCGGCCCGCCTCGGCGGTTGTCGTCCCGGCGGCGGCAAAAGCCCGATGGAGCAGGAGGCGGGCAGCCGCATACGCCGGATCCCAGACACGAGGGCTCTCGTCCGCATCGTCCAGGTTGTTCCACCCATCGGAGGCGACGGACGACAGGGGAACGATAAGCTTCTGCGATCGCGTTCGCACCTTGATGCGCTCGGACCGCGGCCTTGCAGACGGAGCCGGAGCCTTGGGGCTGGTCATCGGCAACCCGGACGACAAGCATCGGATCCAAGGTGCGGCAGTGGGGACCTGGGGCGCGGATTACGACTTCCGTTCATGTCGGTCGGCTGATTGGGTGGATCATGGCGTCCGGGAGTCTCAGTCGTGGCTTGACCCGACCCTTGAGGCCTCACGACTGCCGATCGCAAAGCATAAATCAGCGGGAAAAATGCGTTGACTTCAAGCTAGCGGAAGTCGTCGCTAGGTTCCTGTGACTACTCGATAGCAGGATGGATCGAGCAGAAGGCGGCCTAGCTCGCGACGTGCCAGATCAACTCCGTTCTCATATTCAAGCTCGGCGAGTAACCCGTCATGCCGGGCTTCGAGTTGGGAAACGAGCCACCCCGCCATTTGGTCTGGATCGGGATGCCGACGCCCCGCCGCCGTAGTTCGCTGGCCAGGAAGTCAGCACGAGCCTTCGAGATATCCTCCGGCGACCATTCGCCAGGGTCTGCGAAGCCGTTCACTTCGACGCACGCGTTGTCCCAACCCACTTGACCCTGCCCCCAACGTGCCCTCGTTCATAAGCAGAATCCGTTCTCCGTATGCC
>CAXTVX010000035.1:0-33008 GCA_964247755.1 uncultured Acetobacteraceae bacterium
ATAGCGCGTCCTCCGCCTCTCGCGTCAGGATAACGTCACGACTCTCCGGGACCAACACCTAGTGTCCTAATCGCAAAGTTCATACGATCACCTGGGGATTGGCTGGTGATGGTGATGGGCAAGGCTGCCGTCGCGATTGAGTTGGACGCTGTGGAACGGCGGGAGCTGCAGTCGCTGGCCCGTGCGCAAAAGACCGGCCAGGCGATGGCGCGTCGAGCACGCATCGTGCAGGCAGCAGCAGCTGGCATGGAAAACAAGGCGATCTGCATCGAAGTCGGGGCGGACGCCAACACGGTCGGCAAGTGACGTCTCCGCTTTGCCGTGAACCGGTTGGACGGGCTTCTCGACGAGCCCAGGCCCGGCACGCCGCGCCAGATCGGTGACGACGAGATCGCCGATACGATCCGCCGGACCCTGGAGACGACGCCACCTGGCGCCACGCACTGGTCACTCCGCTCGATGGCCAGAGCGGTGGGCTACGCGCCTTCGACCATCCACCGCATCTGGCGCGCCTTCGGCCTGCAGCCGCACCGGACCGAAACCTTCAAGCTGTCGACCGACACGCTCTTCGTCGAGAAGGTCCGCGACATCGTCGGCCTTTATCTGTCGCCGCCCGAACGGGCGCTGGTGCTCTGCGTGGACGAGAAGTCGCAGATCCAGGCCTTGGACCGCTCGCAGCCCTTGTTGCCGATGCGGCCCGGCCAGGTGGAGCGGCGGACCCATGACTATACCCGCCACGGCACGACGTCCCTGTTTGCCGCCCTCGACATCGCCTCCGGCGCAGTCATCGGCCGCTGCTATCCGAAGCACCGGTCGAGCGAGTTCAGAAGATTCCTCGACCAGATAGAGGTCAACGTCCCGGGCGAGCTCGATGTCCACCTCGTGATGGACAACTATGCCACGCACAAGACCAAGCTGATCCGAGACTGGCTCGCCAAGCGGCCGCGATGGCACGTGCACTTCACCTCCACCGGATCGATCTCCTCCGGAGCTCAATCCTGGATCAACCAGGTCGAACGATTCTTTGCCCTGATCACCGACAAGCAGATCAGACGCGGGGTCCACCGCTCAACCCAGCAGCTCGAAGCCGACATCGGCGCGTTCGTCGGCGTCCACAACGCCGATCCGAAGCCATTCCGCTGGACCAAGTCCGCCGACGACATCCTGGCAGCCATCCAACGCTTCTGCATCAGGACCAACAAAATCAGCAGGACTTCAGAATCAGGACACTAGTTGCAAACTCGATCAGGTTGATCAGTCGAGCAGCGCTACAAAAAGAGTTCCTTCGGATCGGTTGACAGGGTCATGATTTCTCGTCTGCCGATTGCCTAGACCTTCTACTCTCGGCCACCTCGCATTTTATCCTACGCCTCGGCTAGCTGTAACATTAGGTCGTGAACGTCGGCTGCGGAGCAGGGACGTCCAAACAACCATCCTTGGCCTACATCACATTCGAGTGCGAGCAACAGTGAGGAAGTCTCAGCTTCCTCTATGCCTTCTGCCACTACCCTCAACTCGAGACTGCGGCCGAGCCCAACCACCGCGGAGACAATCTTGTAGCTCTCCTTGTCAGCCGCCATCCCGCTGACGAAGCTGGCATCGATCTTGAGCGTGTCGAAAGGAAGCGTCTGCAGATGCCTTAAACTTGAATAGCCGGTGCCGAAGTCGTCGAGCGCAAGCCGGATGCCGAGTGTCTTCAAGTCTCGGAGGACATGTCTTGCCACGTCCAAGTCCCCCACGAGCGCATGCTCGGTCACCTCAAGCTCAAGGCGATGAGACGGAAGGCCGGACTCTTCCAGCGCTCGGCGGATCACTCTGACCAAGCCGTCATCCTGAAGTTGTAGTGGCGAGATGTTGCAGGCAAGCGAGATGTCCGCCGGCCAAGTCGCCGCCACTTGGCAGGCACGACGGATAAGGCACTCGGTCATCTTTCCAATGAGGCCAGTTTCTTCTGCGATAGGGATGAACTCGGCAGGCGAGACGAGGCCTCGTACAGGATCGACCCAACGTGCAAGCATCTCGAACCCGATTATCTGGCCGCTCCTGAGGTCTACCAGAGGCTGGAAATGAGGAACTATCAGATCGGCATCAACTGCATCCCGCAGATCACTCACCAACGTCGCATGCATCAGGGTGACGAGGTCCATCCCTGGCTCAAAGAACTGGAAGCCGCCCGGTTGCTTGATCTTCGTCTGGTGTAAGGCGATCTCCGCCCGACGGATGAAGCTCTCAGCAGTGTCTAGCCGCACCGTGGCAAACGCCAGTCCGATGCTGACACCGACGCTGATCTTCGCACCGTTATCAAGCTTGAACGGTTCGCCCAAGGCTCGGATGAGTCGAATAGCGACCTGTGCCGCGTTATCATGCCTCGATGATCCCGCTTCCGTAGCGGCAAGGCTCATGACTATGCTGAACTCGTCGCCGCCTAACCGGGCGATGAAGTCGCTAGCGGGTAGGATGCTTCGCAGACGCTCGCTGACCAGTCGAAGAAGATTGTCGCCCGTGATATGGCCGTGAAGATCGTTCACAGTTTTGAACTGGTCGAGGTCAAGGAGAAGTAGGGCTACCTCGGCACCAGCATCTCGTTGAGTTTCCAGAGAACGGTTCAGTTGTATGAGGAAGCCAACACGGTTCGCCAGACCTGTAAGAGGATCGGTGTGTGCCGCTGCCTCGGCTTTCACAACAGCCATGCGCAGGCGTGTCTGTGCCAGAAGACCCAGAACAGCGGCAACGAGAACTACCGCAAGGCTGGCAAGGCCGAACAGCTCCCTCCAGGCACGCTGATCAAGCTGCTCAGCTCGATACCGGGCAAGTTGCGCAAGGTCCTGGTCGAACGCGTCCATCCCGGATGTATAGCTGGCCTGGAGGAACTCGCATTCCGGGCCATCGAGCAGCGACAGGGCTCCATTCTTGTCACCGCCCGTGGAACGGGCCATCGCAGCTCGTTCCATCATGTCCAGGTTTCGGGCTGCCTCATCTAGCGTGCTTGCCAGTTCAGCCGCAATCCAGGGATTGGCTAACGCAGTAGCACGATCCAGCGCTGCCGCGAGGCGCGGGCGTTCTTCATTGTAGCGACTAGCCCAGCGAGTCTCGCCTGACACTGTCGCCAGTCGTGCCGACAGCGCGAGCCGGTCGTTCGAGTCCGCGATCTCGCCGCGAACCTCCGCCACCTGCACAGCACGAGCTGCCTCCGTTCTCATCTCCCTGCGCAACAAGACGCCCGTCCAGCTCATCCAGGCAAGTGAGCTGAGCACCACGACCGCGGCCAACAGAGCCAGGAGGACACCTGCTCCCTTTGACGCAAGAGCTCGAACCGTTCGCGCTGGTAGAGGGGGATGGGCCATGTTCCACGAGCTTTCCATGAACCGCGTTGGTAGCAGCGGCCTGTCACCTGACGATCGCGGCTACTAGTGCCTCAGCGTTTGCGCCGCGTCCCGGGTGAGGTTGACGACACGGGAGACCTGCCTCACCGCCGTCGATATTTCGCTCATGTTGTCGTTGATCGCCGATACGCCTTCGGCCGTGCTCTGCATGCGCGACGACATCTCCCGCGTCACCGCGCTCTGCTCCTCGATCACGGCTGATGTGCCCGTGACGAACTGGCTGATGGACCGGATAGCCTGCGCGATCTCGCCTAGCGCCTGCACGACGTCGCCGGAAACCGTCTGCAGGCGGTCGATTTCTTCCGCAATGCGGTCTGTGGCGGCACGCGCCTGGTTGGCAAGGTTCTTCACCTCGCTGGCGACAACCGCGAAGCCCTTGCCAGACTCCCCGGCACGGGCCGCCTTAATCGTGGTGTTCAGCGCCAAAAGGTTGATCTGGGACGCGATGTTGCGGATGAACTCGACGATGCCACCCATGGACGAGGAGGTGTCGGACAGGCGCAAAGTGGCGCCCTCGGCAGCGCTGGCTTGTGCCTGTGCAGCCTGCGTGGCCTCATTGGACTTGACCATCATCACGGCGATCTCGCGCGCAGACACCGCTAGCTCTTCCGCGCTGGCCGCCATGGTCTGGACGTTGCCGAACGCCTCGCTGGAGGCACCCGTCGCAAGTTCTACCTGGCTGTTCGAATGGGCCACGGCGGTGTCGACCTCACTGATCATCGTGGTCAGGTTGGCGAACAGCTTCGCCTGGGAGGTGACGTCGATCGCGTACTTGACGACCTCGAACGGCTTGCCGTTGAGATCGAGAATGGGGTTGTATGAGGCCTCGATCCAGATCTCCCGTCCGCCCTTGCCGATGCGCCGAAACTGTGCCGCCTGATAATCGCCTCGGTTCAGCTTCTCCCAGAACATCAGGTATGCCTGCGAGCCGCGCTCCTTCGGCGGAACGAACATGCTGTGGTGCTTGCCCTGGATCTCGTCGAGCCTGTAGTCAACGGTGTCCAGGACGATCTGGTTGGCTGTCAGCACGTGGCCGCTCAGGTCGAATTGGATCACGGCCTGAGACTTGTTGATCGCTTCCACCTGTCCATGCAAGTCCGCATATTGCATCTTCTGCCGGGTCACGTCGGTCGCGAACTTGACGATCTTGAATGGCTTGCCGCGGCGGTCCAGGACAGGGTTGTACGACGCCTCGATCCAGACCTCCTGCCCGTTCTTGGCGATGCGCTTGAACTGTCCAGCCGTGAACGCGCCAGTCCTCAGCTTGGCCCAGAACAGCTCGTAGCTCGGGTCTTCGCGCTCGGTCTTTGTCAGGAAAATATCATGGTGCTTACCCTTGATTTCGGACAGCGTATAACCGAACACGTGGAGGAAGTTAGCGTTGGCCGTCAGCACGTGGCCGCCCATGTCGAACTCGATCACCGCCTGAGACTTCTCGATGGCCGCAAGGCGTGCAGCGGTTTCCGAGGTGTCGCGGCGCTTCGTCCTCCCGAACATGGACTTGTCTCCTGCAGCAGAAGTCCTGCCACTTACGGAAGATCATGTATTGGAAGGGTTAACGAAGTTCTTACACTCTATACGGCGCTATGGATTGCTGATCCACAGCCTTGTGGTCCATACGCCGCAGCTGCCTCCCGTTCGTTCAGCCCGCTTAATCTTAACGTTGGGATAAGCAATTGCGTAGCAGAATTGCAAGTGGGGAGAGCCGCAGCAACCATCTCTGTTTCTAACTGTCTGGTTGCGAGACCTCCTTGGCGCGGTCTGCGATGAGCCGTGCTTTGGTGATGTCGCACGGGCCTGCGCGACCGTTCGGAGCGGCACGGGCAAGTTTCGGTTCCGAATTGAGGTGCTCGGCGACGATCTGGTCGGGCATGCTGCCATCCAGCACGCGCTGACGCCTGGCATTGTAGGCTGCAGTGAAGTCACGCAGCAGCTGCTCCAGAGCGCGATGCGAGTAGACGTTGATTTCAAGCACCTCGCTGCTGATGCGGCCGTTGAAGCGCTCCACCAGACCGTTCATCTGGGGCGTGCGGGGGCGAGTGTGACGGTACTGGGCGCCCAGTTCGACGCAAGCTTTGGCAAAAGCGGGGGTGAAACTGCTGTCGTTGTCGGTCAGCACGTGGGTGAGGCGGAAGGGGAAGGCCCGGGCTGCCTCGCGCAGGAAGGCGACGGCGCTCCTCTCGGTCTCGTCGTCCTTGACCGCGAGGTGGATGGATCGGGACCTGCGGTCGATGGCGACGACCAGGTATCGCTTGCGCCGGGTTTTGTCGCTGGTCTGCAGTTTCGGCAGATGCTTGATGTCGATGTGCACGAAGCCGAGGTCATAGTCGCGGAAGGTGCCCTGGCCCCTGGCGGCCCGGTCCGAAGGGGGCTTGGGCCTGCGGTTCAACCCCTCGGCGCGCAGGATGCGCCAGATGCTGTCGCGGTTCAGGTTTGGCAGGAAGTGACGTAGGACGAAGGTGAGGTCGTCCAGGGCGAAGTTGGTTGCGCGCCGCAAGGCGCAGACCACGGCGCGCTCCTCCTCGCTCGCCTTCCAAGGCAGCTGGTGCGGACGGGCAGAGCGGTCGAGGCAATCCGCGGCGCCGCGTTTGCGCCACTTGCGGACGGTTTCGGTGCTGACGCCGTAGCGCTTCGCCAGCACGCCGCTGGGTTCGTCGGAACGGGCGATCTCGGCGCGGGTGACCGGGGTGGTGCGGGCATTGGGATGGATGTGGAGCATGGATCACCCCTGTGCTGGCGTGGCGGTCAGGCGGTGGAACCGCCAAGCGTGCTCCAGGATAGCCAGTCGGACCGGATTCCAACAATGTTCCGCACCCAGACAGCTAGGTGATGTCTGCGCACCAGACCTGGTTTGGCCGGTCGATCACCAGGTCGCGCAGCAGGTAGGGAAACACCCGGTGCTCCGGGTTTGGCACCGTGGTGCGCGGTCGCTGGTAGATCGGCACCAGCCCCAGTGTCGCCATCAGCCGTCGGATACGCTTGCGGCCAACGACATGCCCCTCACGCTGCAGTTGGCGCGCCATCTGGCGCGACCCATACTAGGGGCGTCTCCAGGAACTGCGCGTCGATGACCCGCATCAGTGCGAGGTTCTCCGCCGTCTCGCCGACCGGCCGGTGGTAGAACCCGGACCGGCTGACACCGATCAGCGCACACTGGCGCACGATCGAAAGGTCCGGATGGTCCGGCTCGATCATCTGGCGCGGCTTCTCCAGGCTCATCGCCCCGATGCCTTGGCCATAAAATTCCCGTTCCACCAGCAGCTGGCCAATCTTGGCGTGCAGGTTCTCCACCTCGGCCCCGCCAGCCCTGGAGATCTCCTGAGCCGCCATCTTGCCCAAGAGGACCGCCGCCATGCCCTCCATGGCCTGCCGCTTCCACTCACCCACCATCGTCTAATGGATGCCGTGCTTCGTCGCCAGCTGCGCCGTCGTCAGCTCCCCACGCAGCGCATCCAGCGCCACGCACGCCTTGAACTCCGCCGAACACCGTGTCCGCTTGCCCATCATCGGGTCCGTCCTCTCAGGGCGAACCAAGCTTAGCTACCTGTCCGAAATACGAGAACCACCTCAGATCGAGTGGAGCCGACATCAGGCCTCGGCTAGATCGCGACAACGTCGGAGAACTCGGGCAGCGGCGGTGCGACAACAACCTGATCGCGGCCAGCTCGCTTGGCCTTGTAGAGCGCCTGGTCCGCCTGCCGAAGCAGTGCGTCGATGCCGTCGATCTGCTTATTCATCTGAGCGCATCCGAGGCTAATGGTCACCTTCACCGGCAGGCCGTCTAGTGTCGCCACGCTGTGGCGCATCCGTTCGGCGATCAACGCGGCCTCCGTTCGGTCGGCGTTGGGCAGGAGCACAGCGAACTCTTCTCCACCCAGTCGCGCCAGGATATCGGCTTCATCGAGACAGGTCCTGCATCGCTGTACCAGGGCTTGCAGCACGGCATCGCCGGCAGCATGTCCGAAGCCGTCGTTGACGCTCTTGAAGTGATCGACGTCCAGCATGAGGATCGAGAAAGGCCGCTCGTTCCGTTTGCTCCGGTCGAAGGCAATGGAAGCCTGCTCGAAGAAGTAGGCTCGGTTAGCGGCGCCTGTGAGGTGGTCGGTAGTCACCAGTCGGCGGAGCTCTTCGTTGGTCATCCGCCGCTCGGTCACATCACGCATGACCACCGAGAATCCATGGATGCCACCGTGTGAGCCTTCCACTGCCGCGACCAGAATCTGGCACCAGTAACGTCGCCCATCACGGTGCAAGAAGCGCGCTTCCCTTAGGCTCCAGCCTTCCTGTGCGGCTGCGACGACCTGTTCGGTCATGAGCTTGGCTTTGGGCAAGTCGGCATCGATCAAGTTGTCTAGGTCACGCCCCAGCACATCTTCTGCTGGATAACCGGTTTGGCGCACAGCGGAGAGGTTCCAGGAGTCTATGCGACCTCTCTCGTTGAGCGAGAAGAGCGCAAAGTCATTGGCTCCTGTGACAATAGCAGAAAAGAGCGCCTCGTTCTGTTTGAGCCGCTGCTCTTGTTGGACCTCACGTGAGACGTCCTGCAGCACGGCAGTCAGGCAGTCGGCGCTAATTTTGAGCAGCGAACAGGACAGAAAGCGCGGTCCAGGACCCGTGCCACCCACGACGATCCGATGTCCCTGAACGACCTGACCACGATCCGCCGAGAAGGTCCCGGCGATGTTACGCAGCTCCGGGGCACAACGCTCGAGGGCCACGAAGAAGTTGGCAATGGTCCTCATGGGCGAGATCGGTAGCAGCAACTGGACGGCATGAGGATTGATCATCCGCACCGTACCGTCAGCGGCAAACTGGACAACACCTGTCGGACATAAGTAAAGGAACGCCAGCAGCGTCTCGTTCTCGGCCTTGAGCGCGGCGAGATTTGACATGGCTTCCGGCATCGTCAGCGTTGGATCAGGAGATAGCGTCGCAGTAGATCCGGCCTCTTCAGGAGACGCAGCTTGACAGGGGTAGGCCGCATCCGGAACGTGAGAACGTAGTCCATAACGACATCGATGACTTCCTCGTCCTCGAAACGCTGGGCGACCAGAAAGTTATTCATGCAGACCCCTGCCATCAAGAAGAAGGGCTGCCCCACGACGCTCTGGCGTTGCATTCCAGCATAACGGGCTTCCGTTGCGTTGTAGATCTCCGTGATTCCTACCGCCGACAAACCGACGACCCCGAAGGATAGGGTGTCAAGAAAGGCGTCACTGGCTACATCCAGGCATCCAGGATCGATCTCAGCGAACGCTTCTCCCGCAGCGGCCGCGCGGTCTACAGTGAGCATAGGTTGCTTGTCCTACCCGATGACGTGAGGAATTGCAGTTTCACAATGGCGGTCGAGGACTCGCCTCAAGAAAGGGACTCGTTTCTAGCATTTGGCTAGCGCCTCTTGGTGGATGAGTCGACGAGTTCACGCTGTGCCTCCAGGGTCGATGAAGCGTCGACGCGATCCGCGATCCTGGTGACCTTGGGGGTCCCGGCATTGTGGGTCATGATCTCTCAGCTCCTTCTTCGGATGTACGGGCCAGATCTCAACCATTCCGGTTCTAGTCAAACTTCTTGAACCAATGGTTAAGGCCTGTGCGGCTGAGCTTCTTGAAGTGGTGGTGGGAGAGCGGGATATTGGTGCGGCGGGATGGCCTGGGCCTCCCTCCCCGGCTGCGCCGTTTGGATGTCACACCAGCACCACGCCGCTCGACGCCACATGTTGAACGCGCTCTACCGGGTCACGAATCCATTGGCGGACGAGGCGGGGCTGCCCGGTGCGGTAACGTAACCTTCTGGCTCAACGAAGCGGCCTTGGCCAAATGGCAGGCGCCACGCCGGACCGGAGAGCAGCATAGCCACCGGGCATCGGTGCATGCTGGAGCGTGTCAGCTTCGGGATGGCATCGCGCAGGCAGCCGAGCACGTCGTCGAGCGGCAGCAGGGTGCGGCGCCGGAACTCGACCACCATGGCCTCTTCTGCTGGGCTCAGCACGGTGCTGTGCGGCGCTGTCGGACCCATAGGTGCGTCGGCCGTGGTCGTACGGCCACGCCACTTGTTCACGGTAGCGCGGCTCAGGCCGTAGCGCTGGGCCAGGGCGCTGGTCGCCTTTTGCGACGCCTGGAGCTCGGCTGGAACTCGCGGTGTCGTTCGGGCCGAGCCGTGAAGACTGCCTGCCCTAGCGCTTCCTCCGCTTCCCGCATCAGGATAGCGTCACGACTCCCCGGGACTAAACACCTAGGCCATCGACAGCACATCGGCTTGCATGGATCACGTTTCCGCCATTCTCGGGTCCGCTACCTACAGACGGCGCGGCCGCCAGCATCAAGCCCTTCTCGTAATTGGTGCCACTATCATCTGCCAGCAATTTTCACAGCAGTCCTGTTAACGTCTTAAAGCCAAGATGGATTCAATGAATTCGCCTTCAGTATCAGCAGCGAAACCGAAAGTTCGGCTCAAGCTCAGCCGGACAACCGAGTGGATGATAAAAGTGGTCGGGAGCGGCCTGTCTGCTGCCTGGCAGAAAGGGCGAAGAGCAGACTTTCAGACCTCCTCGTGACGCAAGCCGTCGACGAGTAATGCGACCATCCGCTGCGCATGGCCCGGGCGGCCGTCATAGGCCGACATGCAGAGGCTCGCGGCAGCGTTGAGGAACTCGTCGGCGTCGATGTCGCGCCGGAGCACGCCCGCCGCCATCGCCGTCTGAAACAGAGCCAGGAAGGCCGGCCTGAGACGCTGCTCCCGGCGCGCTGGCAAACCTTCAAACGCTCGGTCTCCCGAGTGCAGCGCCTCCGCAAGGCCTTGTTTGGTCGCTGCAAGCTGCACGAAGAGCCGCATGCCTTCCGCGAGAGCATTGAAGGGGAGGTGCTTACCCACAAGCATGTCGACGGCGTTGGCACAGGCGTCCATCTCCTGTCGGAACACGGCCGCGATAAGATAGGCGCGGCGGGGAAAGTGCCGATAGACGGTGCCGATCCCGATCCCGACCCCGGCGCGATCGGCGATCTCGCGGACAGGGGCATCGACGCCCGATGCAGCGAACACTTCCTTGGCAGACTGAAGCAGCACCGTGAGGTTCCGCTGCGCATCGGCGCGCACCCCGCGGCTTGCCCCCAGCCCGACATCCGGCATTCCATCGTATCCGACCGGCGATTTGCTCACCCGCGTTGCCTCTTGCCTAACGGAACAAGTCCGTCTTTATACGGAGCATGTTCTGCTTAAGCTTTGGTACCGCTTACGTGTAAGGGTCGCAACAGACGGAGCACACATGTTCCATTCAAATGGGGTCGTCATGCGGGACAAAGCCGTCGCATTGGTCACCGGAGCCAATCAAGGAATAGAGCTGCAGATTGCCAGAGAGCTCGTGAGCCACGGCTTCACGGTACTTATGGGATCGCGGGACCTCGCGCAGGGCGAGGCTGCAGCGCGCGGCATCGGAGAGGGCGCCCATGCAATTCGGCTCGACGTCACCGACCAGGCCTCGATCGCCGCCTCTGCCGAACGCGTCCGGACAGAGTTTGGCCGCCTCGACGTGCTGATCCAGAATGCGGCCATCTCCAACGCGACCAAACACGAGGGCCAATCGATCGAGGACTACGCGAGGTCCACCCGTCCGAGCAACGTGGCGCTGGACGAGATGCGTGCCGTTTGGGAGACGAACGTCTTCGGCGTTCTGGCGGTGCATCAAGCCATGCTGCCCATGCTCCGTGCCACGCCGGGAGCACGCATTGTCAACGTATCGAGCGGCGTCGGATCGCTGGCGCGCAACGCGGACCCGGGCTTCGCCTACCGTCAGATCTTCGGGCCAGTCTACCCGGCGTCCAAGACGGCGCTTAACGCACTGACGCTAGCTATGGCAATTGAACTCGAGCCCGAGGGGATCAGAGTCAACGTCGTTTCCCCCGGTTTCACGAGGACCAATCTAAACGGATACGCGGGGACAGAAACGGTCGAAGAGGGTGCGCGCGAGGCGGTGCGTGTGGCGCTGCTCGGCCAGGATGGCCCGACCGGCGGCTTTACGGGCAAGGGTGGCCAGACCATTCCCTGGTAATCGGCTCCCGCCCCGATAGCGCGCATTGTGACGCTGCCAGGCCGACGATGCAGACCGCAGCGCGTAGGATCCGAGCTCTGCAAGAGCAACGGTCGAACTGCAGAAAACCCTCCGTTTCCCTGCCCGCCTCAATCCCAGCGATCATGCGCCAGGGCCGATGAGTGCAAGCCTGTCGCACCGAGCCTGCATCCAGGATCACGCAGCGTAAGCCAGACGCCCACAATAATCTCAGCTCAGGTACTCTTTGTAAAAGCCGTCAAGTCTTTCTACAGCTTGATCCACGTATTGAGGCTTGTCATACATCTCATAATGACCTGCGCCCTCAACGACAAAGAAGTCTTTCTTGTTGGGCGCGCGCTCGTACAACATCTTGCCATCGTTGTAGGAGAACGTCGTACCTAATCTGCCGCCCACAATCACCTGAAGCGGCTGAGTTAGAAGCTCACTGACTAGATGGAACGCGTCGAACCCGAGCAGAGGCCCCATGCTCCTGAAATACATACGATTTGTTGAGAACTTGTTGTAACCTCTCGGCGTACGATAGAAGTCGACAGCTTCAAGGGTGTCCTTGTCTTCGATGCCGGCCTCTTTTGCCGCCTCAGGGCTGTCTGGAATTCAATTTTCACGACGCGCCTTTCCTCCGCGTGCTTCAAGAGTGCGTTGCTCGCCGACTGCCTTGAGGATCCTGACGACGGCGTCTGGCGCAGCCTCAGCCTGCCGATTTGCCCGTCCTATGTTGACCGCGACAACGGTGCTAACGGCTTTGAAGCGGTGCTCAGTAAGAGCAGCGTTGACGGCGTAGCCCCCCCCGGCGCAGATGCCGAGGACGCCGAGCCGATCCTCAGCGACATAGGGCAGGGTCATCATGTAGTCGACGGCGCAGCGAACATCCTCCACCCGTGCAGATGGATCTTCCAAGTCTCGAGGCTCGCCGCCACTCTCGCCCTGGTATGACGGGTCGAAAGCGAGGGTAACGAAGCCCTTCTCGGCCATACGTTGGGCATATATTCCCCCGGCCTGTTCCTTCACGCTACTGCCAGGCGTGACGACAACGAGTGCTGGATAACTCTCAGTCTCGCTCCATCCGTCCGGCAGACGAAGATCGGCGGCGACATCGATGCCGCCGTTCTTGAATGACACATGTCTAAGTTCGCAAGCCATCGGATATCCCTTTATTAGAGGCTGTCTCTGAACGCCGTCGCAACGAGGGTGGATGGCTGCTGCAGGTTGTGATTTCAACAGGTTGTCGAGACCGAGTTGGATCAGCAGCCGATGTGGACCGCAACCACCCGTGCGCAGCATAGGCGCGACGGGCTTCGCTTTGCCAGTGACCTGACCGATGCCGAGTGGGCGGTCGTCGCACCGCTGCTGCCTCCGGTTTCGCCGGTCGGCCGATGGCCAAGCTGGCCGATCCGGGAGATCGTGAACGCCATCTTCTACGTGCTGCAGGGCGGCGTCTCCTGGCGAATGTCGCCGCCGTGCTTCCCGCCTCGACAGACGGTTTATGGCTGGTTCGCTGCCTGGCGCGACGCGGGCATGTGGCAGACGATCAACCACCACCTAGTGATGCTGGACCGCGAGCGTAGCGGGCGCGAAGCGAGCCCGAGTGCTGCGGTGATCGACAGCCAGAGCGTGAAGACGACCGAGGCTGGCGGCCCGCTGCGCCTCGTAAGGGTCACTGCACGATAGTGACTGTTACGTACGCTGGACCTGAACCAACCGAGACTCTTACTTCTAGGCGACGCGTCCGGCACCGCGCGAGCGTGCCCTGCAGGGCAGCTTGTTGTCGTCGCACGAAGCACTGGAAGGCCCCTATCCTCCCCAGCTCCAAGTGCAGGGGGCGACGGTGGCGAGACAGAGGCTTCTGAGCGAGCTGGACTGGGTGGCTCTGCTTGCTCCTACGGGAACCGAGCGGGAGATGCTCCGGCATTACCAGCTGAGCGCCGAAGACCTCGACCTGGTCAGGTCCAAGCGGACGGACATCACCCGCCTCAGGTTCGCGCTCCTGATGCTGTATTGCCGATACCCGGGTCGGGTTCTTGGTCCCGATGAAGTGCCTCCGCCTCAAGTTGTCGCCTTCGTAGCCAGCTTGGCCTGAGCACGACGGCTATCGGAGCAGGCGTGCATCGTGACGAGACACGGCGCCAGCATCTGGCCGAGCTGATGAGCCTGTTCGATCTGCAACGGTTCGATGGGCGGGCGATGCGAGAGCTCACGTCACGCCTGACGCCGGCGGCGCAGATCGATCCCCAGCCGAAGCGCCTGGCGCTGATCGCGATCGATGATCTGCGGCAGAGACGCGTCATGCCGCCGCCCGCCAGCGTGCTTCCGCGGATCCGCATCACCGACCTCCTGCTGGAAGTCGATCGCTGGACCGGCTTCTCGGCCTGCTTCACCCACCAGCGCACCGGGCGAGCAGCAAAGGATCGCACGGCGCTCCTGGCGACCGTGCTGGCCGACGGAATCAACCTCGGCCTGACGCGGATGGCCGAGACGTGCAGCGGCGTCACGATGCGCCAGCTCGCCTGGGTGCACGACTGGCACATCCGCGAGGAGACCTATACCGCCGCCCTTGCCTGCCTTGTCGACGCGCACCGGGTCTTGCCGCTCTCCAGCGTGTGGGGCGATGGCACCAGCTCGTCATCGGACGGGCAGTACTTCCGGTCCGGGAGCCAGGGGAGCGGCCTGAGCGAGGTGAACGCCCGTCATGGCAATGAGCCGGGCGTCGCCTTCTACACGCACATCTCCGACCAGTTCGGTCCGTTCCATACCAAGGTGATCGCAGCGGCCGCGTCCGAGGCGCCGCACGTCCTGGACGGCCTGCTGTCGCATCGCTCGGGCCTGCAGATCCGCGAGCACTACACCGACACGGGTGGCGCGACCGACCACGTGTTCGGCCTCTGCCCGTTCCTCGGCTTCCGGTTCGCGCCGCGCCTGCGAGACATCAAGGACCGGCGCATCTACCTGCTGCCGGGCATGACGGTCGACCCGGCGGTCGAGCCCCTGGTGGGCGGCGTGCTGGATACCAGGCACGCGGAGGCGAACTGGGACGAGCTCGTGCGCCTTGCCGTCTCCATCCGCGCCGGCACCACAAGCGCCTCGGCGATGCTTCGGAGGCTGGCGGCCTACCCGCGCCAGAACGGCCTGGCCGTGGCCCTCCGTGAGGTCGGCCGGCTCGAGCGCACCCTGTTTACCCTCGACTGGATCTGGACCGGAGATGCCGAACCCGAACGCAGCGGCTTCAGGCCGCTACGCCGGCTTCAGTTCCTGCTGGCAGCATGAAGTTCCACGTCCGTTCAGGTCTGGCGCACGTAAAACCACCTCTCGTGCAGTGACCCCGGGATGCGACGCACCTGAGAGCCGGCTGTGGCTGTGGACGCATTGGGGCACGCTGCAGCCGCTGCGCCACGTGCGGGTGCTGGAGCACGTGGCCGACGCCCGGCTGAAGCAGGCAGCCCGGGTGGCATGGGAGTTCTGGCCGGCGGACTGGACGCCGTGGCGGGCGATCACCCGGCTCAGGCAGGACTGGCCAGGCCTGATGTTCGACATCCGGCCGCACTACGATGATGGCACCGTTGCCGGTGGTTGATACCGAGGACGATTGGGATCTGCCGCCACGGGTGGCGACGATCCCGGAGCTGCACCTCGACGGCTTCGACGGGCCGATGGACCTGCTGCTGGACCTGGCGGAGCGGCAACGCTTCCACCTCGGCCGGGTCTCGGTGCGCGACCTGGTCGAGCAGTTCGTGGCGGCGATGGACAAGCTGGTCGGGCGGGTGACGCCGGAGCGCCATGCGGAGTGGCTGGTGCTGGCGACCCGGCTGGTGCTGCTGCGCTCGCGGCTGATGCTCCCGAGCAGCCCGGCAGAGGCACAGAACGCCGAGCAGGACGCGGCACGGGAAGAGCTGCGGCTGGCGGAGCGGCTGCGGATGCGGGCGGCGGTGTCGTGGCTGGAGGCGCGGCCGCAGCTGGGACGGGACGTCTTCGCCCGAGCACACCGAAAGAACGAGGGCCGCAGCGAGACGACGATGGCGTTGATGGAGGCGTGCCTGGTCGTGCTGCGAGGACCGAACAACCGGCCGGAGGTGGCACCGGTCTACCGGCCGGTGCTGGCCCGGATCCGCCAGAAGCTGGCCGATGATCCGGAGGGCGGGGAGCTGGCACACTTCCTGCCGGCGGTGGGGCAGGGGCCGGACCGGCTACGGCAGATGCGAGGTGCGGTGGCCGGGACCTTCGTGGCATGTCTCGAGCTCGCCCGGAAAGGTGAGGTCGAGGCCGAGCAGGACGAGCTGTTCAAGCCGGATGGGGTAGGGTTGGGTGCAACCTGTTAGGGTCTAGAAGTCACCTGCCCTCCTTTTCAAGGAGGTAGCGGCAAAGCGGATCTAGAACATCCTCCGCGATCTACATGCTTGCAGGAAGCTATCATAATGGGCAACAACTTATTCGTATAAGCCATGCCCGTATCAGCTACCCGCCCCCAGCGTCCTCACCGCGCGACCCAAGCGTCGATCGCCAAGAGCCTAGGCGTGTCACAGGCTCTTGTATCTATGGTGCTGAGCGGCCGCCGGCAGAACGTTATCCCGGCAGAGACGAGGACACGGGTTCTCGATGCGGCTCGCCACGCTGGCTACGTGCCGGACCATGCGGCGCAGATGCTCCGGTCGCGGCGGACCTGGACAATCGGTTGTGCTGTTCCCGACATCACTAATCCCTTTTACCCGGCCCTTCAACGCGGCGTGCAGGAGAAGGCGTTCGCTGCCGGATACGACGTGCTTGCCGTCAGCACCGACGGACTTGCCGAGCGCGAGGAACGGCTGATTACCTGGTGCCAGCAGGGCCGGATCGACGGCGTGATCGGCGTGTTCTTCAGCCTTTCGGCGAAGGACCTCCAGCCGCTCGAGGAGGTGGGAACGCCAGCAGTGTGCATCGGCTGGCGCGCGGCGTCACCCGGTACCCACGTGATCGACACCCTATTCACCGACAACGAGCGTGCCGCGTCGGAGGCGACGCGCTACCTCATCGACCGCGGCCATCGCGCCGTCGTCATGCTCGGCGCCGAGTCCGGTCCCGGGCTGGAGCGAGTCGCCGGCTACGCCGACGCCATGCGTGCCGCGGGACTGTCGCCGGAGGTCAAGATCGGCGCCGATTTTACCGAGGAAGCCGGCTACGTCTTGACGAAGTCCCGCCTGGGGCAGGCTCGATCGTTCTCGGCGATCTTCGCAGCGAACGACCTGATGGCTGCCGGCGCGCTCCTGGCACTGCGCGAGAGGGGCCTCGACGTGCCCGGCGACATCGCGGTGATGGGCTTCGACGACATCCAGCTCGCCCGGCTGCTGAGCCCGGCGCTGACCACCGTCAACCAGTTCCAGCGCGATGTTGGCCGCGAGGCTGCCTCGATGCTGCTCGAACGGCTGACCGAACCGGAGGCCCATCGGGCGGGACGGACCCGCGAGATGCCGTTCGAGCTCGTACGAAGACAATCGGCCTGAGAAAACAAGAACAGGAGGATGCAATGGCGAAGGGGTTTCTGAAGGCCGCGATCGGGTGTCTCGCGGTTCTGCTGGACCTGGTCGGGACGGCACAGGCCCAGCCAGTGACTTGGTGGTACGGGCGCGGCTCCAATCCGACACAGCAGCACGCCGTCCAGCAGGATCTGGTGGCGCCGTTCGACAAGGCGCATCCCGCCACGCCGCTGAACATCGAGTTCCGCGGCTCGGTGGTCGACCGGCAGATCCGCATCGCGCTGCTGTCGGGTACCGGCCCGGATATCGTCATGACCCCCGGACCGAGCTACGTAGTGCCGCTGGAGGAGGCCGGACAGCTTCTTTCCCTCGACAAGTATGCGGCGCAATACGGCTGGAACAGCCGGCTGCTACCGCAGATTGTCCGGATCGGCACGTACAAGGGCCAGCTCTATGCCCTGCCGCGCACCGACGAGACAATGGCCCTGTTTTATGACAAGGCGACCTTCGCGAAATACGGTTGGACCGTGCCGAAAACCTTGTCCGAGCTGGAGACGGTCGCCGCTGCGATGATGGCCAAGGGCATCACGCCCTTCGGCGCCGGCAACGCCGACTGGCGCGGCGCGAATGAGTGGTACATCACCCTTGTGCTCAACCACTATGCCGGGCCGGACAACGTCTACAAGGCGCTGACCGGCAAGCTGCCGTGGACCGATCCCGTCTTCGTGCAGGCGATCGTCCTGCTCCAGGACTGGTATAAGAGGGGCTGGTTCGGCAAGAACTACTTCGCGCTCACCAATGAGCAGGGCTTCTCGGGCATCGCTGACGGCAAGGCCGGGATGTCGCCGAACGGGTTCTGGGCTTTCGAATGGGTCCCATCGCATTTTGCCACCAACGGCGCCGATCTCGGAGTTGCGCCGTTTCCGACGCTGCGTGACGGGGTTCCGTATCCCGTCTTCGCCGTCGGCGTCGGCAGCACGCTGTCGATCAACAAGCAGGCGAAGAATCCGAACGCCGCCGCCGCCGTGCTCGACGCGATGTTCAACCCGACGTTCTACCAGGCAATCAACAAGGACTGGCCCGGAGACTGGAACCTTCCGCTCGCATCGATCGACCAAGCGGTGCTGGCGCGCAACGCTACGCCGCAGTTCGCCTCGATCGTGCACGACCTTACCGACACCATCCAGCAGAACCACTACGGCTATGCCACCTGGGCGTTCTGGCCCCCGGCCACGGAGCAGTATCTGATCAACGGCCTGGAGCAGGTCTGGCTCGGCCAAGTCACCCCGGCTGCCTACATGGCGCAGGTGGAGACGACCTTCCAGACCGAGTTGAAACAGGGGAAGGTTCCGCCGGTTCCAGCGCGCTGAGCGGCTTCATGCTGGCCTTCATGCTCCCGGCGTTGCTCGTCAACGCCGCGATCATCCTCCTCCCCGCCCTGCTGACGGTGGCGATGGCGTTCGTCAACTGGGACGGCGTCAGCATGCCGAGCTGGGCCGGTCTCGACAACTTCCGGGCGGTGCTGTCGGATCCGGTTTTCCTGACGGCACTCGGCAACAACCTCAAGTGGACGGCGATCTTCCTCACCGTTCCGATCATCATGGGCCTATTTGTCGCCTGCTTCCTGCTGGTGATCCGGAGCGGCCAGACCTTCTTCCAGGTCGTGTTCTTTCTCCCCGTGGTTATCGCGACCGTCATCACCGGACGGGTCTGGCAGGGCATGATCTACAATCCCAGTTCCGGCCTGTTCGGCTGGCTGAAGACGCACGGAGTCGCCATCGCCGATCCGCTGTCGTCGCCTCATTGGGCACTGTACGGCGTGGCAACTGTCGATCTCTGGCACTGGTGGGGCTTTCTCGCGGTGATCTTCCTCGCGGCCCTGCGTCAGGTCGATGCCGCGCAGATCGAGGCGGCACGGCTCGATGGCGCCGGGTTCCTCGCGCTGATGCGCTTCATCCTGCTCCCAGCCATCCGCCCGACCATTCTCCTGATGATGATCATGACGGTAATCTGGTCGTTCCTCGTGTTCGACTTCATCTATGTACTGACGCAGGGCGGTCCTGCCTTCTCGAGCGAGGTGCTGTCGACGCTGTCATACCGGCACGCCTTCTACGACTTCGCCCTTGGCCCGGCGGCGGTGGTGGCGCTGGTAATAAGCCTGTTCGGCCTAGTGGCGACGTTCTTCTACCTGCATGCGCAGGAAGCGGAGCTGTCGGCATGACCGGGATCGACCGCGGCACGCGGATCGTTGCCTACCTCGTGCTCGCCCTCGGCCTCCTAGTGACGCTGCTGCCGATCGCGCTCATGCTAGTGAACGCGTTCAAGACGAGCATCGACATCCTGGCAAACCCGATCGCGCTGCCGCGCTCGCCGCATGTCGGGAACTTCGTAAACGCCTGGCGCGATGCGCATCTCGGCCGCGCGATGCTGAACAGCGCGATCGTCAGCGCCATCGCGATCGCGCTCACCTGCTCGACCGCGTCCATGGCCGCGTATGCGATCACGCGCCGGCGCATGAAGGGACGAACGCTGTTTAGCGCGTATTTTCTTGCCAGCACGACGCTGCCGCTTCAGCTGTTCCTGCTTCCGCTCTATTTCGGCTTCGCTCATCTCGGGCTGATTAACAACTTGGCCGCGGTATCGTTGATCTACACCGCCATCTATACGCCGTTCGCGATCTTCCTGCTAAGGACCTATTTCCTTGCCATCCCGGCGGAACTGGAGGACGCGGCCCTCATGGACGGGGCAACAAACTGGCAGGTCTTCACGCGTGTCATGCTTCCTGTGGTGTCTCCAGGCCTCCTGACGGTCGCAATCATCGTCGGGCTCTACACCTGGAACGAGTTTCTGATCGCGACGACCTTCCTCCAGGGGCGTGCGCAACAGACCGCCATCGTGAGCTTCTACGGCCTTGGCGGCCAGTACACGAGCGACTGGGGCGAGATCATGGCTGCGGGCGTCATCATCATCCTACCCGTGGTAGCATTCTTCCTGCTCCTGCAGCGCTACTTCATCGAAGGAATGGCGGGCGGCTCGGTCAAGGCCTAAAGGAGGACACGGTGGCACTACCGGAAGATTACGAGGAGCGCGTCTATGCCGGCGTACTCGGCAAGCTGATCGGCGTCTATCTTGGACGTCCGTTTGAAGGTTGGGACTATGCCCGCATCATGCGCGAGCTGGGTCCCGTCACCGACTACGTCCACGAGCGCTTCGGCGTGCCGCTGGTCGTGACCGACGACGATGTGGCGGGGACGTTCACCTTCGTGCGCGCGCTGGAGGATCACGGTTTCGATCCAGTTCTCGATGCCGCCCGCATCGGTGAGACTTGGCTGAATTACATCGTCGAGCGAAGAACCATTCTATGGTGGGGCGGCATGGGCCGATCCACGGAGGAAACTGCGTGGCGGCGCCTCCGGGCTGGCGTTCGGGCACCGGCTAGCGGCGCGATCGCGACGAATGGACGCACCGTCGCCGAGCAGATCGGCGCGCAGATCTTCGTCGACGCCTGGGCGATGGTCAGTCCCGGCGACGCAGGCCGTGCGGCGCATTTCGCCCGTGAGGCGGCGCGTGTCAGCCACGACGGCGAGGCCGTGCACGCTGCCGTCTTGATTGCGGTCATGGAAGCCCTTGCCTTCATCGAGGCCGACCTCGACCGTCTGCTCGATGCCGGGCTCGCCGCGATCCCCGATGACTGCCTGGTGGCCCACGTTGCGGGCGACCTGCGGCGCTGGTCCGCTGATCATCCCGACTGGAGGGACACCAGGGCCCTGGTGGAGGATCGCTACGGCTACCACCGGTATCCGGGCAATTGCCACGTCATCCCCAACCACGCCATCGTGCTGATGGCGCTTCTGTATGGGCGGGACGACTTCGGTCTCGCCATGATGATCGCCAGTACTGCCGGCTGGGATACCGACTGCAACGCCGGCAACGTAGGCTGCCTCATGGGCATCCGGCTCGGGCTCGCGGGCCTGGACGGCGGTGCGCGGGGGATAGACTGGCGCGGACCTATCGCCGACCGGGTCATCATCTCGAGCGCTGATGGCGGCAACGCGATCACCGACGCGGTTCGGGTGGCTGAACGTTTAGCAAAAATCGGGCGCCGGCTCGCAGGCAAGTCGGAACCGGCACCGCCGAAACGGGGACCGCGCTTCCATTTCTCCTTTCCGGGCAGCGTCCAGGGTTTCATCGGACCGCGAAACGAAGGGCAAGGTGGATCGCTTGCAGTCGTCCCGGTGCTGCGCGACCACGGGTCCAGAAGCCTTGCTCTGCGCTTCCGCGATCTTGGTCCTGATCAAGCGGTCGTGGCGGAAACTCCGACATTCATGCCGCCGGATGTCGGCTTGATGCGCACCTACGACCTGCTCGCCTCGCCGGCGCTCAATCCGGGCCAATGCGTGCGCGCGCATGTTCTCGCCGACCCGGAAAATCGAGGTGCGGTCGGCGCCGCACTGACCCTCCTCGTCTATGGTGCCGACGATGCGCTGGAGCGGGTCACGGCCGAGCCCGTCAGCTTGCTGGTTGGCGGTGAGGCGACGCTGTCGTGGCGGGTTCCTGATCTTGGGGGTCGTCCGATCGCTGCGGTCGGCATCGCCATCACAAGCGCGGCCGCGCCGGACGGCACCGTGTATCTCGACTGGTTCGATTGGGACGGTGCGCCGGACCTAGTGCTGCGTCGTCCGGAGAAGGTCGGGACGTTCTGGCACCGCGCCTGGGTCGATGCCGTCAGCCTGTTTGCCAGCACGGAAGCGGCGGCGTTCCACCTGTCGCAGAACGAGGGGGCAGGGCTGCTCATCTATGGTGCGCGCGAGTGGGCGGACATGCGGGTCGACAGCGAGATCGTTGTCCATCTCGGCGGCGGCGGCCTAGCCATTTGCGTCCATGGCCTTCGTCGCTACTACGCCCTGCTGCTGCGGCGGCCGAATCGCCTCGTGCTGCTCCAGGCCTGGGACGGAACGGAGCGCGTGCTCGGCGAGACGCAGTTCACCTGGGATTGGGAACGGCAGGTGCGCCTGGGACTTGGCGTGCGCGGCGGCGTCATCACCGGGGAGGCGGAAGGACGTATCATGTTCGTGGTCGAGGACCATCATCGTCCGCTGTCTGACGGAGCAGTCGCGCTGGCAGTCGAGACGGGGGCAATATCGACGTCATCCGTCGCAATACGCCCAGCCTAATAGGCTGCTGACAAAGCCACGCAGCGGCTGTCTGATCGTGATCCGCTTGTTCATGGCTGCGGAGCGGTGTCGATGCGTGAATTGGACGAGCAGACGGATGCTTTGTCTAGTTATGTGAGCTGCGATGCTCGGGGCCTGCCGATCCGCGGTTGCGCCTGATGCGGGCGGTGGTGGACGAGGCGCTGGATGTGCTGTCGTGTAATGTTGATGCGCGGAGGGGGTCGGGTGGCTTGAGCTGAGCTCCCCGTCTACTCCAGGTGGATACCGTTCAAGCATAATGCCGGCCACCGACGCCGCATTCCGAAGGTGCGCTACCGCGTGACGAACTGGCCAGCTTACGAAGCCGGGCTGGAGCAGCGCGGCGACCTGACCTTCTGCCTGGATGAGGCGGCTTTGGCCGGCGGGCAGGCACCGCGCCGGATGACGCCGGGCGGCAAGCCCCGCTACACCGACATCCTGATCGAGCTGGTGCTGTCGCTGCGGCTCGTCTTCCATCTCGCCCTGCGCCAAGCCGACGCGTTCACTCGTCGCGTGCTTCGCATGTTCGGATTGGACCTGCCCATACCCGACCACACGACCCTATCCCAGCGCGGTCGCGGCTTCGCTGAGCACCAGCCTCGGGTCGCCTAACACGGCAGAGCCATCCACCTCGTGCTCGACGGCAAAGGGCTGCAGGTATTCGGCTGGGGCGAGTGCGATGCCGAGAGGCACGCGTGCGCGCGCGGACAATAGCGCAAGCTGCATCTCGCCCTTAAATGCCAGCACCGGCGGGTTCTGTCAGCCCTTGCTCTCGTGACGGATTTGGTGGCCGCTGGGTGGCTGACGTAGCGTCGCCGGTCATGGCGGCGGGCGGGACATCGGGATTAACTGCGTGTGCTGCGGGTCTGCAGCCGTGACGGAGCACCCGGAGGTCACAGTCCGCGGCAACCGGCGGTTCCGCTGCCGGGCCTGCGGACGGCAGTTCAACGCACGCAGCGGCGGAGTGCTGAACCGCACCTTTCTGCCCAGCGACATCATCGCCTTCGTGGTGTTCTGGCGGCTGCGCTACCGGCTGACGCTCCGCGACCTGAGCGAGATCCTGGCACTGCGCGGGATCGAGATCAGCCACGAAGCCGTTCGCGGCTGGGAGGCGAAGCTACTGCCAGTAGTGGGCGACGCGCTGCGCAAGCGCCGGCACGGCTCGCGACGCGGATCCGGCGTGAGCCGGAATGTTGACGAGACCCACCTGAAGGTCCGTGATCGCTGCACCTACCTCTACCGGGTGATCGACCGGGACGGCAACTTGGTCGACGCCGTGCTGAGCGAGACGCGCGCCATGAAGACGGAAGGCGTTCTTCCGCTCGGCCAGGGCAATCGTTGGTTTCCGGCCGGACTGGGTGATGACGGACGGCCATGGCTCCTATCCCAGGGCGAGCCGCACCGTACCTGGCAAGACCGTCCGCCATCGCACCAGCGCCTACATGAACAACCAGTTCGAGCAGGACCACCGCGGCATCAAGGGCAGGATCCGATGCTTGAGCGGCTTCAAGAGCCACGACACCGTCCACCGCTTCTGCAGGGAGCACGGCGAGCTCCGCAACCTCCTCCATTCCCGCCGCCCTCACAACCAGCCCGTCTCCGCTTCCTCCCGCCGCTTTGGCTTTGCAAGAGGCGCCCAGGTTGCACTCGGGATCATGCCGAACGCGTGACCCAGCAAGCTCCTATGAAGGACATTCGAAACGCCGGCGCGAGCGCCGACAAAACCCCACGAACAGGAGCCAGCCGGCCTGATCGTCCTGGTCCCGCAGGGGCTGCCAACGCTTGAACGTGATGAACAGGATCAGGAACGTGGTCAGCACGACGGCCAAAGGTGATCGCGAGAAGCGGGAACAACAACTCACGATCCTCATCCGGCGCCTGGATCTAGCTTTTCTACATTCTGGACCGCTAAAGCCTTGACAGGGTCCAACTGAGGCGCATTGTGTAGAAAAACTACGGGAGGATGAGCATGTTGGATGAAGTAAAACAGATGTCGCGTCGGCACTTGCTCAAGGCGGGCATGGCCGTGAGCGCGGCATTTGCGCTTACATCAGCCAGAGCAGCTTCCAAACCGCTAGTAGTCTTCAGCAACAAGAGCCTCGACTATTACTTCTTCGTGGTGCAGCAGGAAGCCGTGAAACGGGCAGTTGAAGCGCAAGGTTGGGAGTTTGCGTCCGTCAACGCCAATTTCGACAACACCGTTCAGCTTCAGCAATGGGCAAGTCTGCTGCTGCGCGGCCCTGCTGCGATTGTCAGTGATCCGATCGACAGCCAGGCGGTCGTCAGCGCGATCCGGCGCTTCAACTTCAAGCACATCCCCGTCGGGATCGTCGACACTCCTGCCACCGGAGGCGACGTCGCGATCACCGTCGACTTCGACAACCATCAGGGCGGCGTCATGGCCGCTCAGCAGATCGTCGACCGCCTGAAAGCAAAGAATGGATCGGCGAAGGGCAAGGTGCTCAACTGCTACGGCGCACTACAGAGCGTGGCATGGCGGCTGCGCAAGGAGGGCTTCGACGCCGAGATGTCGAAATATCCGAACGTTACCGTGCTCGACCGTCCGACCGAGGGTCTGCTGAACAACATGCTCAGCGTCACCATCTCGACGCTGTCGGAGCATCCGGATCTGGATGCGGTGCACGCGCCGAGCGACACGCCGTCGCGCGGCATCGTTACGGCACTACAGCAGCATGGTCGCTGGAAGAAGCGTGACGAGCAGGGGCACGTGATCTTCGTCAACATTGACGGCGAGCCGATCGCGCTGCAGTGGATCGAGCAGGGCTACATGGACGCCGAAATCTCACAGGACCCCATCGCGTACGCGCAGATCACGGTGGACCTGATCGCGAAATATGCCATGCACGGGCAGAAGGTACCTCTCGGACCATATGAGAACAAGGACTACTTCTGGGAGAAAGGCCAGATCACCGGTTCGCCGTCTGGTCCGTCCCTGGTGATCCCACCCTCGATCATCGACTCGAACAACGTCAAGGACCCCAGGCTCTGGGGCAACGTGTCTTACAACAAGTGGGGCATGCATTATTCCTGACGCCAGGAACGCTGAAGCAATCCCGACGCGGATGCAGGAGCGCGGAGCTGTGGGAGCTGCCGGGGGCGAGGTGATCCTGCGTCTCGAGGGCCTGACCAAGACCTACGGGGCATCCATCGCGTTGGACGACGTGACACTTGAGGTCCGGCGCGGGACCATCCACGGGTTGCTCGGCGAGAACGGTGCCGGCAAGTCGACGCTTGTCGGCCTGATTGCCGGCATGCGGACGCCGACCCGCGGCAGGATCGTCCTCGACGGACAGGACGTGAACGGCTCCGACGTCAAGGCGATGGAGCAGGCGGGCGTGTTCCTGGTCACGCAGGAGCCGATGATCGTGGGCCAGCTCAGCGTCGCGGAGAACCTGCTCCTCGGCCACTGGCCCGCGCGCGGCGGCGTCGTCGACTGGAAGCGGCTGCGAGCGCAGGCGCGTCGCATGCTCGAAGGCGAGCGAATCGATCCTGTAACGCTGGCCGAGGAGCTGAGTGCGGTCGACCGGCGCAAGCTCAACATCCTGCGCGCGATGTTCAGCGGCGGCCGGCTGATCATTCTCGACGAGCCGACTACCACGCTGACGATGAGCGACCGCGTCGTCCTGTTCGATTTCATGCGCGAGCTCAAGGGGCGCGGCATCACCTTCATCTTCATCTCACATTACAACGAGGAGATCCTCGACATTTGCGACGCCGTGACGGTTCTGCGTAACGGCCTGCTCGCCGGAGGGAGCGACGACCTCGGGGAGATGACCTCCGAGCGGCTGTCGGAACTGGTGCTCGGCCGGGGCCTGCAGCTGTTCCGGCGTGACCGTGCGCGGGACGGGCACTGCGGGTCCGGGGACAGCCTGCATGTTAGCGACGTCGTGGCGCCGAAGGTGCGCGTGGCGTCCTTCTCGATCGCTCGCGGCGAAGTGGTCGGTTTCGCAGGACTGCCCGGATCGGGCGCTAAGGAGTTCGCCCAGACCTTGTTCGGTCTCAATCCGGCGAGCGCTGGACGGCTGCATGTGGAAGCTGGCGGGAGCAATGGGGAACTGCCCGGCACCCCGGCGGACGCTCTGGCGCGCGGCATCGCCTACCTGTCCGACGACCGGCGCAGGGACGGCGTGGTCGGGCTGCTGAGCATCGCCAGCAACATCTCCCTGTCGAGCCTCCCCGTCCTGTCCCGGTTTGGCTTCGTCCGGCGTCAAGCCGAGAACGGCATGGTCGCACGCTACTTCCGCGAGCTGGGCGTCAAGGCGCCGGGCCCCGCGGTTGCGGTCGACACGCTCAGCGGCGGCAACCAGCAGAAGGTGTGCCTCGCGCGGCTCCTAGCGACGGGTCCAAAGCTTCTCATCCTCGACGAACCTACCCGCGGCATCGACGTCGGCGTGAAGGAGGACGTGCACCGCATTGTCGACGCGCTCACGGCACAAGGTCTCAGCGTCATCGTCGTCACCACCGATCTCGACGAGATGGCGCGCATCACCGACCGCGTCTGCGTGTTCTCTGAGGGCAGGATCGTCGAGACGCTGCACGGCGACGCCATCTCCACTGAGCGTCTGCGGCAGGCCGCTTTCAGCTCTCCCGCCGCCGAGGAGGGCGGAGCATGACCGACACGCGCATGACGGCGGTCCGACCGGTCGGACGGAACAGCACCCAGTCGCCGCAGGGATCGCCCTCCCCGGGCGCTGCCGGCGCCGCAGCCGCGGCACGGCCACGCAGCCAGAGCGGCGGCTTGCGCTGGGTGCTTCAGAACGTCGTGTGGTTCTGGCTGATCGGGCTCGTGGTCATCTTTGGCCTGTTGAACAGCTTTTTCTTCAGCATCGCCAACCTGCAGAACATCCTGATCCAGGCGACGGTGCTGGGCATGCTGGCGCTGGCGGTGTCGCTGCCTCTGCTGATCGCCGAGATCGACCTGTCGATCGCCAGCAACCTCGGCTTCTCCTCCGTGGTGGGCGCCATGCTGATCAGCAGCGCGCACTTTCCCTGGTGGCTCGGCATGCTGGTCGGCGTTGGGGTCGGCACGCTGATCGGCTTCTTCAACGGCGTCTGCATCACTTGGCTGCGAATGGTTTCGCTGATCGAGACGCTGGCCATGATGATCATCTTGCAGGGGGCTCTGCTCGCGATCACGCATGGCAACACCATCACCGACCTGCCGACCGGCTTCTTCTGGATCGGCCAGACCACCGTTCTCGGCTGGCCATTGCTGCCGGTGATCTTCGTGCTCGCCCTTGGCGGGATGATGATGTTCCTGCGCCTGACGGTGCCAGGCCGGAGCGTCTACGCAGTGGGCGGCAACCCGCTCGCGGCCGCAAGTGCTGGCATCCGTGTGCGCAGGATCAAGATCCTTGCCTTCACCGCCTCCGGGTTTCTGTCCTCGATCGGCGGCTACCTGTTAGCCTCATGGCAGATGGCGATCACGTCCAACCAGGGGTCGGGCTTCCTGCTTTATGCGATCGCGGCGCCGATCATCGGCGGGGTCAGCGTGTTCGGCGGTCGCGGGCACGTGCTGGGGATCCTGGGCGGTGTGTTGCTGCTGACCGTGATCCATGTCGGGTTGTCGATCGTCAACGTCCCCTCCTTCTACGTCGACATGATCGGCGGCTTCGCGATCTTCATCGCCGTCGCCACTGACGCCCTGCGCGTGCGCATGTCGTCGAGCCGCTGACCGCCTGATCGGAGAAGAACCGTGAACGCTTCCGACATCCTTCCCGCCGACCACCAGAACGCGACCCTGGTCGGACGCTTGTTCGACCCGGGCGTGGGCGGTCCGTGTCTGGTGCAGCTGCGGGGTGATCGCCTCGTGGACGTGACCGCGGCCGGCCCGACCTTGACCGACCTGCTGGAGCGGGACGATCCGGCCGCCGCCCTGCGCGACGCGGAGGGAGGCGCGTCCTACCCGGTCGAGGAGGTGGTGTCCGACAGCCTGGCGCGCCGCACGGACCGGCGGCACCTGCTGTCGCCCTGCGACCTGCAGGCGGTCAAGGCCTGCGGCGTGACCTTCGCTCGCTCGATGCTCGAGCGCGTGATCGAGGAGCGGGCGAAGGGCGATCCGGGCCAGGCGCGGGCGATCCGGGCCCAGGTGGACGAGGCGGTCGGCGGCGCGCTGGCCAGCGTGCAGGCGGGCTCGGCGGAAGCCGCCCGGGTGAAGCAGGTGCTGATCGAGAGCGGCTACTGGTCGCAGTACCTCGAGGTCGGCATCGGTCCGGACGCGGAGGTGTTTACCAAGGCGCCGGTGCTGTCGACGGTCGGCCTCGGTGCCGAGATCGGCATCCTGCGCTCGTCGAGCTGGAACAATCCGGAGCCGGAGGCGGTGCTGGCGGTGAACAGCCGCGGCATGGTCCAGGGCGTCACGCTCGGCAACGACGTCAACCTGCGCGACATCGAGGGCCGCAGCGCGCTTCTCCTCGGCAAGGCCAAAGACAATAACGCGTCCTGCGCAATCGGCCCGTTCATCCGCCTGTTCGATGACGGCTTCGGCATCGACGACGTGCGCCGTCTGGAGATCTCGCTGACCATCACCGGCGCGGCCGACGGCTATGTCCTCAACGGCACCAGCTCGATGAGCGAAATCAGTCGTGACCCGCTGAACTTGGTGGAGCAGGCGATGGGGCACCACCACCAATATCCCGACGGCATGATGCTGTTCCTCGGCACGCTGTTCGCGCCGACCCAGGACCGGGAAGTAGCGGGCCAGGGATTCACCCATAAGGAGGGCGACTGCGTCGAGATCATGGCCCCTGCCCTGGGCCGGCTGGTCAACATGGTTACGTTCTCCGACGCGGCGCCGGCCTGGACGTTCGGCATCAACGCGCTGATGCGCAACTTGGCCGGACGCGGCCTGATCGGCGCGCGATGAGCGGTCCGGGCAGTGGTGAGTCGAAGCGGGTCGTCGTCACCGACCTGCGGTTCGAGGGCCTGCTGAACGAGCGCGCAGCGGCGGAACGGTTCGGCGCGTCGTTCCACGAGTTCGACTGCCGGGATGCGGCGGAGGTGGCGGATGCGCTGCGCGACGCGGACATCGCCTTCGTCAACCTAGTGCCGGTGAACGAAGCCGCCCTGGCCGGGATGCGGCCGGGCGCCCTGGTGATCCGCTACGGCATCGGCACCGACAACGTCGACGTGGCGGCGGCGCGGCGCCTCGGCATACGGGTCGCCAACGTGCCGGATTACGGCAGCGACACCGTCGCCGACCACGCTTCCGCCTCCATGCTGGCACTGCTGCGCCGGCTGCCGATCTTCGACGCGGCGATCCGGCACGAGGGCTGGATCAATCCCGATCGCGTGAGGCCGTTGCCCGCTCTGGCGTCAACGGTGGTGGGACTGGTCGGCGTGGGCCGGATCGGCCTGCTGGTGGCACGCCGGCTGCAGGTCTTCGGGGTCCGGATCCTGGCCAGCGATCCGTTCGCCGATCCCGACCGGCTTCGCGACGCCTGGATCGAGCCGGTGTCGCTGGATACGCTGCTGGCGGAGGCACATGGCATTTCGCTCCACCTTCCGGCCACGGCGGAAACCCGGCACATCATCGGCCGGCAGTCGATCGCGCGGATGCGGCCGGGGGCGATGCTGGTAAACACCGCGCGCGGCGCACTGGTGGACGAGGCGGCGTTGTCGGAGGCGCTGGCGGACGGCCGCCTCGGCGGGGCCGCCCTCGACGTGTTCGATCCGGAGCCGCTTGCCCCGGACTCGCCGCTGCGCGCGATGCCCAACGTGATCCTGACCCCGCACGCCGCCTTCTATTCGGTGGAAAGCCTGGACGCGCTGCAGCGCCTCGCTTCCGAGGAGGCCGCGCGTGCCCTGGCGGGGGAGCCGCTTCGCTCCGCATTGCCGTGAGCGCCCTGCCGATGTTCCGGAGAGATCGATGATTGACCAGACCACCTCGTTCTTCATCGGCGGTGCCTGGACCAGCGACGGCGCAGAGTCCTGGTTCACGGTTAGCAACCCCGCTAGCGAGCAGTCCCTGGCGCAGGTGGCGGTGGCCGGAGACGCGGTGGTGGACCGCGCCGTGCGAGCGGCGCGGCAGGCCTTTCCCGGCTGGCGCGATCTTGGTCCGCACAAGCGGGCGATCCTGTTGCGTGCGCTCGCGGCCGAGGTGGACCGGCGGCGGGACGCGATCGCGCGGGTGCTGACGGCCGAGCAGGGCAAGCCCCTCGACGAGGCGCGCGGCGAGGTGTCGAAGGTCGCCCGCACCTTCGAGTTCTATGCCTCCGAGGCGGTGCGGGTGCTGGGCCAGACCATCCCGAACGAGGAGACCGGCTTCCTGAGCTTGGTTGAGAAGGAGCCACTCGGCGTGGCGGCGGCAATCGCACCCTGGAATTACCCCGTGGAGCTGATCGGCTGGAAGCTCGGCGGCGCGCTGGCCGCCGGCTGCACGCTGGTGGTCAAGCCATCGGAATATACGCCGCTTTCGGCGATAGCCTTGGTCGAGTGCGTGGACGCGGCGGGGTTCCCGGCTGGCGTGGTCAACCTGGTCCAGGGCGCTGGAGCGACCGGAGCTGCGCTGGTGTCGCATCCCGACATCGACAAGATCGCCTTCACCGGCTCGGTTTCGGTCGGCGAGAACATCTTCCGCACCATGGGCGGCATCAAGTCGGTGTCGCTCGAGCTCGGCGGCAACTGTCCGATGGTGGTGGGCCCGAGCGCCGACGTCGAGGCGGCGGTGGCCGGCGCCCTGCGGCGCGGCTTCCGCAACATGGGGCAGATCTGCATCGCGGTGAACCGGATCTACGTGCACCGCTCGCTTTATGACCGCTTCCTCGCCAACCTTGCCGAGGGTGCGGGCCGCCTCAGCATCGGCGACGGCCTGGAGCGTCCGGACGCGGATCTGGGACCAATGACCAACGCCGACGGGGTCCGCAAGGTGGTGCGCCATGTCGCCGACGCACGCGAGAAGGGTGCGCGCCTGCTGTGCGGCGGCGGCCGGCCGGCCGGCTTCGAGAAGGGCCACTTCTTCTCGCCCACCGTGTTCGGCGACTGCGCTCCCGACACGCTCGTCATGAGCGAGGAAACCTTCGGCCCGGTACTGGGCGTGGCGCCGTTCGACACGCTGGACGAGGCCATCGCCGAAGCCAATGCCGGGCCTTACGGGCTCGCCGCCTACGTCTACGCGCGCGAAGTCGGCGAGATCTTCACCCTGACGCGGGCACTGTGCTTCGGCAGCATCGCGGTGAACAACGTCGATGCCGGAATCATGAATGCTCCCTATGGCGGCCGGAAGCGCAGCGGCATCGGCTACGAGCACGGGCGCGAAGGCATGGAGGGCTACCTCGCGCTTAAGCATGTCCGGCTGCGGCACGGAGCCTGATCCGTAGCATGACCGCAGCCGCCTGCTTCATCGGCATCGATCTCGGCACCTCCGCCTGCAAGGCGCTGGCGATCGACGGGAACGGCGACGTGCTGGCGCGCGCGTCGGCTGGATATCCGCTTTCCACCCCCCGGCCCGGCTGGGCCGAGCAGGCGCCGGCCGACTGGCAGGTGGGTTGCGATGCCGCGATGGGCGCACTGGTCGCGGCCCTGCCGGCAGGTGCCGCGGTGCGGGCAATCGGCCTTTCCGGGCAGATGCATGGCCTAGTGGCGCTCGACCGGGAAGACCGGGTGATCCGGCCCGCCATCCTGTGGTGCGACAACCGCACGGAAGCGCAATGCGACGCGTTGATCAAAAGCGCGGGCGGCCTCGACGCGCTGCTCGGCCTGACGAACAACCGGATGCTGCCGGGCTTCACCGCGCCCAAGCTGTCCTGGCTGCGCGAGCACGAACCGGTATCGCTAGACCGGATGTGCCGGTTCCTGCTGCCCAAGGACGCGCTGCGCCTGGAGATGACGGGCGAGCATGCCACGGACGTGTCCGACGCGTCGGGTACCGGCCTGTTCGACGTGCGGTCGCGCGCCTGGTCGCGGCCCATGCTGGATGCGGTGGGCCTGACGCCGGAGCAGGTGCCGGCCGCCTTCGAGTCGCACGAGGTCACCGGCCGGCTGCGTCCGGAAACGGCGGCGCGCTGGGGACTGGCGCCTGGCGTCCCGGTCGTGGCAGGCGGCGGCGACTCGGTGATCCAGACCACCTCCATGGGGGTGATCGACCCGGGCGTGGTCGGCATCACGGTCGGTACCGCCGGCTTGGTCGGCGCCAGCGTCGCGTCGTGCCCGGACAATCCCGGGGCGCTGCTGCAGGTCTCCTGCGGCAACGCGCCCGACCGCTGGCACGTGATGGGGGTCACGCTCAACGGCGGCGGCGCGTTCCAGTGGTGGCGGGACGCGCTGTCGGCGCTGCCGGGCGGGTCGCCCACCTTCGACGAGATCGTGGCCATGGCGCAGCAGGTGCCGGCGGGAGCCGGCGGGCTGCTGTTCCTGCCCTATCTGATGGGCGAGCGATGCCCGCACGTGGCACCGGCGGGACGCGGGGCGTGGATCGGCCTGACCCGCGCCCACGACCTGCGCCACATGAGCCGGGCTGTGATGGAGGGCGTGCTGCTGAACACCCGCTCGATTCTGGAACTGGTGGCGAAGTCAGGTGTGCGGTGGCAGTCGCTCCGGGTATCCGGCGGCGCCACCGCCTCGCTGGCCTGGCTGCAGATGCTGGCCGACGTTTCCGGGCAGGAGGTGGCGACCGTGACCGGGGCGGTCGAGGGTGGGGCCTACGGCGCGGCTCTGCTGGCCGGCGTCGGCAGCGGCCACTGGCGCTCGCTGGACGAGGCGGCGGAGGCGATCAGGATCACCGGCACCACGCGGCCCTCCCCGCCGGCCGTCGCGGTCTATGACCGGCTGCATCCGGTCCACGCGTCGCTGTTCGGGGCGCTCGCCGGCGTGAACGCGGCGCTGGCGGCACTGGACGCGACGACAACGGCCGCAGGAGCGACCTCGTGAAGGCGGTCGTGTTCGACCTGGACGGCACCCTGGTCGACAG
>CAXTVX010000036.1:0-32440 GCA_964247755.1 uncultured Acetobacteraceae bacterium
CGCTTCTGCCGCCGCCTCGGCTGCGTCGGCTACACCGAGTTCAAGGTCCGTCTGGTCCAGGGGCTGGCGCCGGATGCCGCTTCAGCCGGGGGTACCCGATCGGAAGCGCAGGTTTTCCGGCCGGAGCTGCGCGATGGTGGTGCAGCCCATCAGCTTCATGGCCCGCTCGAGCTCGTGCCGCATCAGCTCCAGGGCACGCTCCACACCCGCCTGTCCCGCAGCGGCCAGGGGGAAAAGGTAGTAGCGGCCGACACCCACCGCCTTGGCGCCCAGCGACAGCGCCTTGAGCACGTGCGTGCCGCGCTGTACGCCGCCGTCCATCAGCACGTCGAGCAGGTGCCCCGCCGCATCCACGACCTCGGCCAGCTGGTCGAAGGAGGAGCGTGAGCCGTCGAGCTGGCGTCCGCCGTGGTTCGATATCACGACGCCGGTGCAGCCAATCGAGGCCGCGCGCTTCGCGTCGGCCGCCGACATGACGCCCTTGAGGCAGAACTGCCCGTCCCACTCCCGCACCATCGCCGCAACGTCGTCCCAGGCCAGCGACGGGTCGAGCATCTCGGTGAAATAGCGACTGATCGACATGGCGCCGCGTCCCATGTCCACGTGGTTCTCCAGCTGCGGCAGCCGGAAGGCGCCCCGGCGGAAGTGGTTGACCGCCCAGGACGGCTTGACCGCGAATTGCGACACGCCAGTCGCGTTCAGCCGGAACGGGATGGCGAAGCCGGTACGCTTGTCGCGCTCGCGGTTGCCGCCGGTGATGCTGTCGACCGTCAGCATCATCACCTGCACGCCGGCCTGCTTGGCCCGTGCCATCATCTCGCGGTTCAGCGAACGGTCCTTGTGGAAGTAGAACTGGTACACCTGTGGCCCGCTGCTGATGCGCCGGACCTCCTCCAGGCTTGTGGTGCCCAGGGACGACACGCCGAACATGGTGCCGTATTTGCCCGCCGCTGCCGCTACGGCTCGCTCGCCGTCGTGGTGGAAGAGGCGCTGCAGCGCCGTTGGGGAGCAGTAGAAGGGCAGCCGCAGCGTCTGACCCAGCACGGTCGTGGACAGATCGACCTCCCGCACGCCTTGCAGCACGCTGGGAACCAGGTCGCATTCCTCGAAGGCCGCAGTGTTGCGGCGATAGGTGACCTCATCATCCGCCGCGCCGTCGATGTAGTTGAAGATCGGGCTGGGCAGGCGGCGCCGGGCCATGCGGCGGAAGTCGTGGAAGTTGTGGCAGTCCTGCAAACGCATGGATATTTCCTGAACCGGACATCCTTCGTCCGTGTCGCGGTGGGATTGCCCGGTTCGGTGAACGGTTGAAGGGCTTGTTCAGTCAGGCTCTGGGCTAGCTGCTTGGATCTGGTCGTGCTCGTAGGCGATCGGAGACCGGCATCCAAGACCGGAGCGCAGACGGACAGAGTTGTACCAACCCTCGATGTATCTGAAACACGCCATGCGGGCTTCCGCCTTGCAGGCGAACTTGGGCGTGCAAGCAGCTCACAGTCAAAAGTGGAAAAGAAGCCTTCCGCCATGGCGTTGTCGTAGGCGTCGCCGATCGATTCCATGGACGGTCGCACACCAGCCTCTCCGTAGCGGTTGCCGAACGCCAGCGACGTGTATTGGGCCCCTGATCGCTGGGGTGGATCACCTCCCGGGGCCGGCGCTGGCCAACAGCCGTCTCGAGGGCATCCAGCACGCGCTCGGCGCGCAGGTGGTTGGCCATCGACCAGCCGACGATCTTGCGGCTCCAGGCGTCGAGCACGACGGCCAGATAGAGGAACCCGACTGCCGTCGGCACATGGGTGATGTCGGCAATACACCGCCGGTTCGGACCATCGGCCGTGACGTTGCGGCCAACCAAGTCGGGCGCCGGGCGCCTCTCCTTGTCACGGCGCGTCGTCACCGGCCGCCATCGCGATGGCAGGCGCCGACCAGACCGGCAGCTCGCATCAGGCGAGCGATCCGCTTGCGGCCATGTTTCTCACCGCCGGCCCGCAGCTCCGCATGCAACCCGCGGCGCCCATGGGTCTGGCGTGATCTCGTGTGGATGCTCCGCACACGTTCGAGCAGCACCGCAACGGTCTCGGCACGTGCCGATGGCGGACGCTCCAGCCAGGCATGACGCCCTGCCTTCGACATGCCGAGCCCCCACGCCATGGGGGCGATCGGGAAGCAGGCCTGGTTCGCGCTCATGAACCGGAAGATCCGGAGGGTATCGCTCCGGTCTCGCGGGCAAACCAGGCCGCGACTTTTGACAGGATGTCCCGCTCAATACGGAGCTGACGCACCTCGCGTCTAAGCCGGGCCAGTTCATCACGCTCAGCCGCAGCCAGGGCGGCACCAGCCGAGACGGGCTTCGCCTCCCGCCGGCCCTCCTGCCGATCAGCCTGCGCGACCCAGCTCCGGATCGCCTGGGCAGAGAGTTCGAATTCGCGAGCCAGGTCGGTCGGGTCACGCCCAGCTCGAACCAGCTCGATCATCTGGCGCCCGAACTCCGGCGCATGAGGGGGACGGGTCTGCGGCATCTGGACACCTCATGCGAAAGCATCAGCGGTGTCCACCGAACCGGGGCAATCCCAGTCCCATCAGTCTTGCGGTGGTCCCTGCGTCAAGTCTGCACATGATACGGACCGTGCGCCATGAACCAGCAGTTGGCTCTGCCGCATGGCTTGGGTCGACGACGGGTTCTGGCGTCGCGAAGCCAACCGTTACGGAGCAGGATCGCCCGGCAGCGTCGCCGCCAGCACCCGGGCGGCGTCGCCGTCGATCACCAGGCCCTGGACGGTGCCGGTGCGCAGCAGCGCCCGCACCGCCTCCACCTTCTGCAGGCCGCCCGACAGCAGCACCACGTCGCGACCGTGCAGCTGCTCAAACTCCAGTGCCAGGGTGCGGTGCGCCAGCTCGTGCTCGACCTGCGTGCCCTCCCGGTCGAACAGCCGGCCGAGCGAGTCCGCCACCGCGCCCTGCGCCCGCACGCTTCTCATCTCGTCGGCTGACAGCATCGCCTGGGTGCGCAGGAACGAGGTTTCCAGCAGCTCGCCCACGCTGATCAGGAACAGGTCGGCCGAGCGCGCCAGCGCCAGCGCTTCCGCGACGCTGCGCTGCGACATCAGCACCGTGCGGTCGGCGACGGAATCGGCGATGAACGGCACCGGCAGGAAGTGGCCCTCGCCGCCGGTCCGCGCCGCCAGCGCCTGCACCACCTCGAACGGGTTGGACGCCGAGTTGCGCGTCAGCGAGCCCATCAGCGACACGAAGCGGGCGCGGGCGTTCTGCACCCCCGACAGGTGCACCGTCATCTGCTCCAAGGTGCGGCCCCAGCTGACGCCCACGGTGATCGCGCCGCCCGACTCGAGCTTGCCGCGCAGGAAGCTGGCGGCAGCGCTGCCGACTGCGCGTCGGGCGATCATCTCCTGTGCCGCCGCCAGCCTCGGCTCGGCCGGCCCCGGATCGAAGCCCATCGCCGGCGTGACCAGGCAGAAGTCGAGCCCGTGGGCGCGCGAGATTGCCCCTTCCAGGTCGAGGTCGCGCACCGAGTCGTGGTTGATGGTGACGCTGACCAGGCCGCGGTCGCGCGCCTCGCCGAGCAGCCGGACCACCCGGGTGCGGTGCACGCCCAGCCGGCGCGCCACCTCCTCCTGCGTCATCCCGCCGACGTGATACAGCCACGCCGCCCGCGCCAGGATCGCGGCGTCGGGCTCGTGCGCCAGGTTCAGGGTCACCATCGCCGTCCTGTCTCAATATAGCGGTTGACACGTGTCGCGAGACGCGGCGATTGTCCACTCCGGAGCAAATGTCGTCCCGCGCATCAGATGTGCAGCATCGGATGCAAACGAGGACGCGTGGCGAGGGAGCGGTCCGGACGATGGCCTTTGTGGTCGGCATCGACGGCGGAACGGAAAGCCTGCGGGCGACGCTGTTCGATCTCGGCGGACGCCGGATCGCCTCGGCGTCGTCCGCCTATCCGACCCGCTTCGCACCCGGCGCCCGGGCCGAGCAGGATCCCGAGGACTGGTGGACGGCACTCGGCCGCGCGGTCCGGCAGGCGGTGTCGGAGAGTGGTGTCGCCGCCCGCGAGGTGGCGGCGCTGTGTGCCACCACCACCTGTTGCAGCGTCGTGGCGCTGGACGCGGCGGCGCGGCCGTTGCGCCCGGCCATCATCTGGATGGACGTGCGGGCCGGGCAGGAGGCGGACGCGGTGCTGGCCACCGGCGACCCGGCGCTGGCGGTCAACGGCGACGGGCACGGCCCGGTCTCGGCCGAATGGATGATCCCCAAGGCGCTGTGGCTTCACCGGCACGAGCCGGACACCTTCCGCGCAGCGCACACGATCTGCGAGTACCAGGACTTCCTCACCTGGCGGCTGACCGGGCGCCGCGCCGCCAGCCTCAACAACGCGTCCATACGCTGGCACTACCGTAGTGACGCCGGCGGCTGGCCGGACAGCCTGCTTGCGTCGCTCGACTTGTCCGAGCTGCGGGCGAAGTGGCCGGCGGAGGTCCTGGCGCCCGGCGCGGTGATCGGGCCGCTCGCCGCGCGTGCCGCCGACCACCTTGGCCTGCCGGAAACGGTGCTGGTGGTGCAGGGCGGCGCCGACGCGCTGATCGGCATGATCGGGCTTGGCGTGGCGAAGCCGGGCCAGCTGGCGCTGATCACCGGCTCGTCGCACCTGCAGTTCGCGGTGGGCGAGACGTCGGCGCACGTGCCGGGGCTGTGGGGCACCTATCGCGACGCGGTGTATCCCGGGCGCACCATCCTGGAAGGCGGCCAGACCTCCACCGGTTCGGTCGTCGCCTGGCTGCGCCGGCTGGGCGGCGACGCGCTCGACCTGGACACGTTGAATGCCGATGCGGCGCGGCTGGAGCCGGGCGCGGACGGGCTGCTGGTGCTGGACCATTTCCAGGGCAACCGCACCCCCTACACCGACCCGCTGTCGCGCGGCGCCATCACCGGCCTGTCGTTGCACCACACCGCCGCCCACCTGTTCCGCGCCGTGCTGGAAGGCATCGGCTTCGGCACCCGGGCCATCGTCGAGCGCATGGCCGAAGCCGGATCGGGCGCGGCCGAGATCACCGCCGGCGGCGGCGCCACCCGCTCGCCGCTCTGGCTGCAGATCCACGCCGACACCGTCGGCCTGCCGGTGGTGGTGCCGGAGGTGGCGGAAGCGCCCTCGCTGGGGGCCGCGGTGCTGGCGGCGCACGGTGCCGGGCACTTCCCCAGCATCGACGACGGCATCGCCGCCATGGTCCGGCCCGGCCGCCGGATCGAGCCGATCGCCGCCAACGTTTGTCGCTACGACGAGATCTACCACCGCTACGCGGCGCTCTACCCCGCCATGCGATCGCTCCGGGAGGCCGCCGCACCTTGACCCCACCTGACACCACGCCCGGCCCCGCCCTGGCCAACACCAGGCTGCCCGAGCTCTACCGGACCATGCGCCGCATACGCACCTTCGAGGAGCGGGTGGCGGAGCTGTATGCGCGCGGGCTGTCGGCCGGCTCCATGCTGCACCTGTCGATCGGCGAGGAAGGAGCGGCGGCCGGCGTCGCTGCGGCGATGCGGCCGGAGGACAGCTTCACCACCCACCATCGCGGCCACGGCATCTTCCTGGCACGCGGCGCCGACCCGTCGCGGATGATGGCCGAGATCGGCGGCAAGGAGGACGGCTACTGCCGCGGCAAGGGCGGCTCCATGCACATCGCCGACATGGCGCTGGGCCATCTCGGCGCCAACGCCATCGTCGGCGGCGGCATCCCGCACGTGGTCGGCGCCGGGCTCAGCTACAAGCGGCTGGGCACGGACGCGATCTCGGTCGCCTTCTTCGGCGACGGCGCGATGCAGCAGGGCCTGCTCTACGAGAGCATGAACATGGCGGCGCTGTGGGACCTGCCGGTGCTGTTCGTGTGCATCAACAACCAGTACGGCATGGGCACCCGGATCGACCGCGCCACCCGCTCGATCGAGTTCGACCGCCGCGCCGAAGCGTTCGGCCTGGCCGCCGCGATGGTCGACGGCGAGGACGTGGAGGCGGTGCACCGCACCGCCCAGGCGCTGGCCGACGGCGCGCGCGGCGGCAAGCCCGGCTTCATGGCGATCTCGTGCTTCCGCTTCTTCGGCCACGGGCGGATGGACAAGAGCCCGTACCGCACCGCCGACGAGGAGGCGATCGGCCGCAAGCGCGATCCCGTGGCCCGCGCCCGCGACGCGCTGCTGTCGCAGGGACTGAATGATGCCGCGGCTCTCGACGCGCTCGACGCCGAGATCGCGCGCGAGATGGATGCGACCATCGACCACACCGCCGCCGCCGCGGCGCCGGCCGGGGCCAGCATGTTCCGCGACGTGTTCGGACCGGGCGAGCCGGAGCCGGAGCCGCTGCAGGCCCGCCTCGACCGCATCCTCGCCGGCGCGTGACCGGAGCCCCCGCCCTCATGGCCGAAACCGAGATCACCTATCGCGACGCGCTGCGCCAGGCGCTGCAGGACGCGATGCGCGCGGACGACACCGTGGTGGTGATCGGCGAGGAGGTCGGCGCCTATGGCGGCGCCTATGGCGTCACCCGTGACCTGATCACGGAGTTCGGCGCCGGCCGGCTGATCGACACCCCGATCAGTGAGCCCGCGATCGTCGGCGTTGCCGTGGGGGCGGCGATGACCGGGCTGCGTCCGGTGGCCGAGCTGATGTACGTCGACTTCCTCGGCCTGGTGATGGACCAGCTCGCCAACCAGGCGGCCAAGATCCGCTACATGTTCGGTGGCCAGATCGGCGTGCCGATGGTGCTGCGCACGCAAGGGGGGACCGGGCGCTCGGCCGGCGCGCAGCATTCGCAGAGCCTCGAAGGCTGGATCATGCACACGCCGGGCCTGCGCCTCGCCATGCCGGCGACCGTCGCCGACGCCTACCACCTGCTGCGCCACAGCCTGACGCTGCCGGACCCCGTCGTGTTCATCGAGCACAAGTCGCTCTACACGCGAAAGGAGCGAGTCGATCTCGACGCCGAGCCGGCGCCCTGGGGAAAGGCCGTGGTGCGGCGGGCCGGGGACGACCTGACGCTCGTCACCTATTCCCGCATGGTGCACGTCGCACTCGCGGCCGCCGAGCAGCTGGCGAAGCAGGACATCTCGGTCGAGCTGATCGACCTGCGCACGCTGAACCCGCTCGACATGGCGACCGTGATCGCCTCCGCCTCGCGCACCGGCCGGGCGGTGGTGGTGAGCGAGGGGCCGCTCACCGGCGGCGTGGCGTCGGAGCTGGCCGCCCGCATCGGCGAGGAATGCTTCGACTTCCTGCAGGCGCCGGTGATCCGGCTCGCCGGCGAGGACATCCCGATCCCGGTGTCGCCGGACCTGGAGTCGGCCAGCATCCCGACCGTCGCCCTGATCGTCGCCACCGTGCGCCGGATGCTGCGCCGGTGATCGCCGAGCTCACCCTGCCGCGCCTCGGCGAGACCATGGAGACCGGCCGCGTCGCCGCCTGGCTGAAGCAGCCGGGCGATCCCTTCAAGCGCGGCGAGACCCTGGTCGAGATCGAGAGCGACAAGACCGTGGTCGAGATGCCGGCGCTGGCCGACGGCGTGCTGCACGAGATCGTGGTCGAGGCCGGGCAGGACGCGGACGTCGGCGCGGTGCTGTGCCGCTACGAGGACGGCCGGGAGGCGCCCGACGCCGCAGCCGCCCAGGCGTCGGTTGCGGATGCCGCGCCGCGGCCGGTCGTGCCGCAGCCGGCCGCGCCGGAACCGGCTCCGGGTGAGCCTTCCGCTCAGTCGCCGGCAGGCGGCAGGGCGGTCGGACCGCGCGCGACGCCGCTGGCCCGCACCCTCGCGCGGCAGAACGACGTCGCGCTGGCCGAGGTGCCCGGCACCGGCCCGCGCGGGCGCATCGAGGCGGACGACGTGCGCGCGCGGCTGCAGACCCGTTCCGACGCGCCGGCAGCACGCGTCGCCGATGCCGCGGTCCCGGCCGGCCACGTCGAGCGGCGGGACTGGAACCCGACGCACGCGACCGGTCCGCGGATCGTGCTGCTGCACGGGCTGGCGGCGGACGTGCAGAGCTGGGCGGTGCTGGCATCGTCGCTGATGCGCGCCGGACGGCCGGTGACCGCGATCGACCTGCCGGGCCACGGCGGTACCGGGATCGAGGCCGACGACGTGGACGGCGCGGCCGCGGTCGTCGCTGACTTTCTCGACCAGCTCGGCGACGAGCCGATCGAGCTGGTCGGCCATTCCCTCGGGGGCGCGGTGGCGGCCCGCGCCGCACGCCTCAGGCCGCAGCGCCTGCGCCGGCTGACCCTGCTGGCCCCGGCCGGACTGGATCGCCCGATCGACGTGGACTTCATTCGCGGCGTCGTCCGCGTCCGTTCCCCGGGCGCGCTGTCGCATCTGCTGCGCCGCCTGGTGGTGCGTCCGGCGGCGATGACGCCCCAGCAGCTCGCCACGCTCGCCGCCGAACTCGGCCGCGGCCGGCTGACCCGGCTCGCCGACAGCCTGGTCGACGACGGCGGACAGCAGATCGACATCACCGGCGACCTGCGTGCGCTGGCCATCCCGGTGCGCGTGGTGTGGGGCCTGCAGGACCGGATCATTCCCTGGACGCAGGCCAGGGACGCCGGCAGCCGGTGCGCCATCCACCTGATCCCGGATGCCGGCCACGTGCCGCACTGGGACCAGCCAGCGGAGGTGGCCGCCCTGTTCGACTGACGTGCCTTGACGATCCAACGCGACAAGAAAACGAGGGAAACGGGAGTCATGAACAACCCATCGATCATCCAGCCCACGCGACGCAGCCTGCTGCGCACGATGGGCGGCGCCGCGGCACTTGCCGGCACGGCGCAGCTGGCGCAGTTCGCGCTCGGCAGCGACCCGGCACGGGCGCAATCGAACACCAAGCCGGTCAAGCTCGCGGTGGTGGCGCAGCAGCTGTCGGCGCAGTCCGACCAGCGCTCCTGGACCGGGTTCCAGAAATGGCTGAGCACCACAGGGCTCGACAAGAGCTGGCAGGTGAACATGACCGACGCCAAGGGCGATCCGGGTGCGCTGGTCAGCCAGATCGAGAATGCGATCACCGCCAAGTCCGACGCGATCCTGGTGATGTACGGCACGCTGACCGCGGCGCACAGCGCGCTGGCCGACCTCACCACGTCCAAGATCCCGTTCTTCAGCCTGGACAGCGGCTGGCAGTCGCCGGCGATCGCCGACATCACCAGCAACAACTACGTCATGGGCGGCCAGTACACCCAGTACATGGTCGACCGGCTGCTGGGCGAGGGCAAGCAGAAGGCCAACATCTGCGCCGTGATCGCCAACTTCCACCACGGCACGCGCAAGCGCGGTAAGGTGATGCGCGCGGTGCTGACCGAGAACGAGTGGATCAGCCTGGAGGCGGAGCGGGTGATCCAGTACTCCGGCTTCTACGAGGCGACGCAGAACGTGGTGAACGATTGGCTCACCCGCTACGGCAGCGACCTCGACGCGATCTGGTGTCCGTGGGACGAGCCCGGCATGGCGGCGGCCGAGGTGATCAAGTCGCGCAACCTGCAGGACAAGATCTTCGTGGTGTCCGCCGACGGCGCCGCCACCGCGCTGGAGCGGATGCGCGACCCGGCCTACCCGCTCAAGGCGACCACCGCGCAGGCGTTCGAGGTGTGGGGCGCCTATACCGGCTGGCTGATCAACGAGATCGTCGGCAAGGGCCGGCCGCCCAAGGAGGTGGTGCCGGTGCCGACGGTGGAGTTCCCGGCGCCGCTTCTGGTCAGCGGCATCAACATTCCCGCCGCCGGCGCCCCCACCTACGACGCGACCGACCTGTACTACGTGTACCGCGACCGGGCGCTCGCCGGCATGAAGAGCTGACCCGCATGGCAGCCAGGTCCCGGGCGGTGACCGACGACGTGGCTGCCGGACAGGCGGTCGCGCCGGCGGGCGAGCGGGTGCTGCGGGCGCGCGGCATCGGCAAGAGCTTCGCCGGCACCACGGCGCTGGCCGGGGTCGACCTCGACCTGCACGCCGGCGAGATGCTGGCGCTGGTCGGCGCCAACGGTGCCGGCAAGTCGACGCTGGTGAAGATCATCTGTGGCGCCTTCGGTGCGGATGCCGGCACGCTGGAAGTGGGCGGCCGCGCGATCCGGCCGAAGCGCGTGGCCGACGCGGCGGCGGCCGGCATCGCGGTGGCGCACCAGCACGTCACCATCATCCGCCAGCTCACCGGGGCCGAGAACGTCATGCTCGGCCGCGAGCCCCTGCGCGGCGGCCTGATCCACGACCGCACCCTGGTCCGGGAGGCCGAAGCGCTGGCACGGCGCTTCGGCGTGCGCATCGACCTCGGCTGCGAGTGCGACCGGCTCAGTCTCGGTGAGCTCAAGATCCTCGACATCCTGAAAGCCCTGGCGACCGGCCCGCGCATCCTGATCCTGGACGAGCCGACCGCCTCGCTGACGGTGGCCGAAACCCAGCTGCTGTTCGGCTTCCTCGCCGACCTCAAGCGCCACGGCCTCGGCATCCTGTTCATCTCGCACCACATGAACGAGGTGTTCGCCCATTGCGACCGCATCGCGGTACTCAAGGACGGCGCCAAGGTGCATGACGGTCCGGTGGCCGGCATCACCCTGCCGGAGGTGGTCCGGCTGATGGTCGGCCGCGCGATCGAGGGCACCGACTGGACCAGCCACGCGGTGGCCGATTCCGGCGACGCGGGCGTCGTGTCGCTCGGGGACCTGCGCGTCGGCCGGCTCGAGGTGCCGGCGCTGACGGTGCATCGCGGCGAGGTGGTGGGGATCGCCGGCGTGCTCGGCGCCGGGCAGACCGGGCTGCTGGAGTGCCTCGCCGGCGCCACGCCCGGCACCGCGGCGCAGGTCCGGCTCGGACCGCTGCGGCGCCTGCCGCGCAGCGTGGCGGAGGCGATCGACCGGAACATCTACCTCGTCGCCGACGACCGCCTGCGCAAGGCGGTGTTCCGCGGCCTGTCGGTGGGGGAGAACGTGCTGGCAGGCTCGCTCGCGCAGGTCAGCCGGAACGGCTTCGTCCGGACGGGCATGGCGACGGGCGTGGTCCGCGACGTGGTCGACCGGCTGCGCGTGAAGTGCAGCGGCGTGAACCAGGACGTCATGCAGCTGTCCGGCGGCAACCAGCAGAAGGTGGTGTTCGGCCGCTGGCTCGCCCGGATCGGCCGCAACGCCGGCCAGGGCGGCCCGCCCGTGCTGCTGCTCGACAACCCGACTGAGGGCGTCGACGTCGGCGCCAAGGCCGAGATCTACGGGCTGATCCGCGACCTGGCGCAGCAGGGGGCGGCGGTGCTGATCGCATCGGCCGAGTTCTCCGAGCTGATCGCGCTGTGTGACCGCGTCTACTGCATCAGCGAGGACCGCATCGCCGCCTGCGTGCCGCGTGCGGAACTGTCCGAGGACCGGCTCCTGATGGAGGTGAACTGAGCATGTCCGCAACCCTGGCCACGCGCCCAGCGCGCCGCGTCGACATCGGCCAGCTCGGCGCCCGCTGGGGCACCGTCGGCGCCGCCATCCTGATCTTCGCGGTGTTCGCGCTGAGCAGCGGCCGCTTCGTGTCGCCATCCAACATCAGCAACATCCTGGTGCAGATCTCCGTGCTGACGGTGATCTCGTCCGGCCTCACGGTGGCGGTGGCCAGCGGCGAGTTCGACCTGTCGGTGGGCCAGGTGGCGGGGCTGTCCGGGGTGCTGGTGGCAGGGTTGATGAGCTGGTCCGGGCTGTCGATCCCGGTCGCCATCATCCTGTCGGTGCTGGCCGGCACCGTGCTCGGCATCGTCAACGGCGTGCTGGTGACCCGGCTGCGCATCCCCTCGCTGATCGCCACCCTGGCGATGGGGCCGATCGCGCTCGGGCTGAACTATGCCTATGACGGCGGCGATTCCATCTACACCAGCTTCCCGCCGCTGTTCTATTCCATCGCCACCGGCCATGTGCTGGGCGTGGTGCCGGTGCCGATCGTGATCGCGCTGGTGGTGGTGGCCGCGTTCTACGTGCTGGTGAACCGCACCCGCCTCGGCCGTGCCCTGGTCGCCACCGGCTCCAACCTGCAGGCGGCGCGGCTGTCCGGTATCAACGTCAACCGCTGCCGGCTGATCGCGCTGACTTTGTCGGCGTTCGGCGCCGCAATGGGCGGCGTGATGCTGACCGCCAGGCTCGGCACCGGGCAGCCCGGTGCGGGCGAGAGCTACCTGATGGACAGCCTGACCGCGGTGTTCCTCGGCATGACCGCGTTCAAGCCCGGACGCGCGACGGTGCAGGGCACGCTGGTCGGCGTGATCATCATCGGCATGCTCGACAACGGCCTCAACCTGCTGGGCGCGCCGTTCTACATGCAGAACGAGGTGCGCGGCGTGGTGATGATCGCAGCCGTCAGCCTGGCGGTGCTGCGCGGCGAGATCCGCTTCTTCTGATCGGGAAACACGACCATGAGTGATGCAGGAACGCGTACCGCCCTCGTCACCGGCGCCAGCCGCGGCATCGGCCGCGCCATCGCCCTCGGCCTCGCGCGCGACGGCTTCGACGTGGTGCTGAACGACATCGAGCGCCAGAAGGACCAGCTGGAGACGGTGGCTTCCGAAATCGAAGCGATCGGCCGGCGCGCGGTCACGGTGTTCGCCGACGTCAGCGACGCTGGCGCAGTGCGCACGATGGTGGAGCAGGCGATCGCCGCCACCGGCCGCATCGACGCGGTGGTCAACAACGCCGGCATCCTGATCCCGGGCACGGTCGAGGTGCTGCCCGAGCAGCACTGGGACGCGGTGATGGACGTCAATGCCAAGGGCACCTTCCTGGTGGTGCAGGCGCTGCTGCCGCACATGCGCGCACGCGGCTACGGCCGCATCGTCAACATCGCCTCCATCGGGGGTAAGCACGGCGCCCCCGAGCAGGCGCATTATTCCGCCAGCAAGGCCGCGGTGATGGGTTTCACCCGCGTGCTGGCGCAGGAGGTGGGCAGCCAGAGCATCACCGCCAACTGCATCTGCCCCGGCATCATCGTCACCGACATGGGCCGTACCAACCTGGAGGACCCGGCGGTGGCGGAGCGCTGGATCGGCAACACCGCGCTGCGCCGCCTGGGCCAGCCGGAGGACGTGGTGGGGCCGGTGTGCTTCCTCGCCTCCGACGCGTCCGCCTTCATCACCGGCCAGACGCTCAACGTCGACGGCGGCATCGTGCTGAGCTAATTCGGCCGCGGCCGCCAGACAGGGACCCTCCCGATGTACATGGAAAAGCTGCGTCTCGACGCCCGCATCGCGGTGGTGACCGGCGGCGGTGGCGGCATCGGTCTTGCCTGCGCGGTGGCGATGGGGGAGGCCGGGGCGACGGTGGTAGTAGCCGACCTTGACTCTGTGCGGGCGGACACGGGGGCGCAGGCGGTGCGCGCTGCGGGCGGCATCGCGAGCGGCCTCCCGATCGACGTGACGCGGACCGACGCGGTGGCCGATGCCGTTGCCGCGGTTCTGGCGCTGCACGGCCGGATCGACATCCTGGTCTGCAACGCCGGCATCGTGGTGTCGGAGATCAAGGCGGAGGACCTCGACGACGCCACCTGGCTGCGACAGATCGACGTCAACCTCAACGGCGTGTTCCGCTGCTGCCGCGGGTTCGGCCGCGTGATGCTGGACCAGGGCTGCGGCGCGATCGTCAACATCGGCTCGATGGCCGGCGGGGTCGTGGTCAGGCCGCAGGAGCAGGCGGCCTACAACGCGTCCAAGGCCGGGGTGCACCACCTGACGAAGTCGCTCGCGGCGGAGTGGGCCGGGCGCGGCGTGCGGGTCAACGCGGTGGCGCCGACCTACATCGAGACGCCGCTGACCCGGTTCGGCATGAACAACCCGCGTCTCTACGCGCAGTGGCTGGACGGGACGCCGATGCGCCGCGTCGGCCAGCCGGACGAGATCGCCTCGGTGGTGCACTTCCTCGCCTCCGACGCCGCCAGCCTGATGACCGGCAGCATCGTGTATGCCGATGGCGGCTACACCGCGTGGTAGCGGCACCCGGCACCGCGTCCGTGCCCTGTCCGGAGTTTAACCGGGCGGACGGGCATCCCGCCGCCGGCTTCCGCCTTGTTGGACACGCATCCAGATCAGGATAGCCCCGGTCGGCGACCACCATTTCGGCACGCCAGGCAGTTTATCCAGCAGGCTGACTACTGGCGCGTACTGGTCAAGGCCGACATCAGCCAGCTCAAGCGCGTGATCGGGAACGGACTGTGCTGGCGTGTGGATCGACGACGCGGAAGGGGTGACCTCACGGTTTGCTCGAAACTGCACTCTGAGCCTCCATGCACGAACAGCTTACCTTTCAGCCAAGGTCTGAAAGGGAGTTTGCAACGGAAAACACCAGGTCTGGCGTAGGAGCGAGCACCCGTTCGTAAGCCCTGCCGTGGTCACGCTCAACGATGGCTCGCAGGTGCGGCGGGATGGCGATCCAGATGCAGTAGACGCCGGTCTTGGGGTAGCGCGTTGGCGCGGTCATCGAGGGCGTTCCGTATCGCCCCTCTGGATCACCAGGAAGGAGCTAAGCGGTTGATGCCGCTTAAGAGATGAAGTTGCTCAGGAGACACATGGCTGGGGGACCTGGATTCGCAGACAAAGTCCAGGACAGTCAGCTACGTCAACAGGTTGCGCCGGGCGGGAGCCGCACGATGGAGTGGCCGGATGGAGTGGTCAAGTCAGGTCGTATGCCCCAGCCTTCAACGCAAGGCGGCGGGTATTCTACCGCCACCCATGATGGGGAGCAGACGGTTCTCAAGCCTGTCGGTAGCGTCCCTCAAGCGCCTGGTGATCGGGTCGAGTTCAGGAGGGTTGCCCGCCTTGTCTGCCGAAAACGACCGCCCAAGGAAGACGGCTCGGGCGGCTGCCCTTTCCCGTTTCGCCTCCGGGTCGCTACCCTGGCGTGCCCAGAATGCGGCTTGGCGATAGGCGCCAAACAGCGCTCCTAGGCTCTCGTCAAATTCGACGAACACGTCAGGTTTCGGCATCAGGATGAAGAAGCTGGCCTTTCGATATGCCTGCCTGAACGCGCCGAGAGCATCCGCCGCCTTGCGCCGTAACACCTCCTCCCGGTCCTGTATGGCTGCGTCCGCGCCTTTGCCGGATAGTTCCAGATGTTCACCATCAATTAACACGACGTGACTGCGGAGAAACGCCAGCGTCTCGTTAAGATCGTCGAGTGCGAGAAGGCATGCTTCGGAATGCTGGACCTTGCGTCCTCCAAGGAGCTGCTCACGCCATCCCCGCAATCCCCGCCAAGCAATAAAGGCAACAAGAAGCCCTGGCACTAGGGTGGCAGCTCCCTGGACAATCCCAGCGTCGATCGTGCTGTCGTGCAGCCAGTGCCAATGCAGTCCGCAGACCATCGCGCGCTCCCGAAGCAAGCGGGTCCAGGTCCCGCTCAGGGCATTGTCCGACAAAGCAGTCCCGGGTTGCTACCGAAACGGAGACGGAACAGCTTGTGGCTGACCGCGGGTCCGGGAACGAACCATGAGTAGCCAGGATTTGAGTAATGCCTTCAGGCCGTCCATGCTGGGTCCGCGGTGGCTTCCTTGGACAACGGCCTCTCCATACTACGACATGTTGCCCGACCATGCGCGGGTGGCGGTCGATGTTGCCATTGTCGCGATGCTCGGCAGCCTGGCAGACAGCGGGATCATACCTTCCATCAGTGGACACGTGCTCCGGGTCGCGGATGAGCTGGGACGCTGGTTGATTGCGTCGGGGGTGGTGACGGACTCGCCCAAGCCTCCGGTTGCCGGGGAACCTAATCCTGGCCAAGCCTTCATGCAGTGGTGGAGGGTTAACCCGGGCACGGATCCGGAGGCTGCCGTGATTGGGTATTCTGGCCCCGATGTTCCGTTCTTCGATTGAAGATGCCTTTCACCCGCCTTGCCACAAGAACGAAAGCGGAACACCTTCGGGCCTGGCGGACAACCCGGGCAAGGGCGTGGGCAGCCGAAATAGCGATAGGCTTCCCTATGTCGGCCTCTTGAAGATGACGCCGATCGGCTCGGTCTGGCTCGCCAAGTACCGAAGCTGCGGCCGCAAGTCGCAGGTGCCGACAACCACCCCTGGCGCCGCGCGCGGGTCGGCGGCCGCCTACGGTGTTCGGGCTGCGGTCGGTACGGCACCGACCTGTATTCTCAGTGTTGCCGACAGCGCGCGTTCCATGCTGAATTTGCACGAATACCGCACAAGGTCCGAACCGTGGGACTCTTTTCGAGCATATTTGGGTCGCTCCGTTCAACCTCGTCCACACCGGCTGGTGAGCCAGTTTCTACATCCAGCGTTATCGGCAGCATTCCTTACGGACGACCAAAACTAGACGGAAGCCACGATCACCGCACGAACCGAGAGTTAGATCGCACACCATCCCAGAAGGAGGGCGACCAGAAACGTCGGGGGCCGAGAGGCAGTAATCAGCAAGATATCGATTGACCTGATCTATAGGCTGCAATGAGTAAGGCCGCCCGCGAACGGGCGGCCTTCGTACTTTGCAGCCTATAGATCAGGCGGCAAGCCTGTCCCGCCCCTCGTGCGCCTGCTCGTATACGTCACCAGCCAGCGTCGCCAGGAACTCGCTGTGCTCCAGGACCTCGGCTTCCTCCTTGACAGCATCCGGCCCAAGACGCGGATCCCAATCCTCGCCGACATCCGCCACGGCAGGGGCGCTGTATAGCTCTGCGGTTGCCAACACCTCCTCGAGGTCCCCCTGCGCCTGACGCCGGGCCTCTTGCGCATCGAGGAACACGGCCATCGCCCGGCGCTCCTCGGCCTCGGCAGCATTCCTGGCGGACCGAGCGCGCTGCAGGACGGTGGCGTAGTCGATGGTGTCGTTGGCGGGCGCCGGGGGCGCCGTGGCGACCACCGGTTCCGCGACCTCGATGACCGCCTCGGCGACCATCGGTTCCACGGCCACTGGTTCCCGCCACGTCGCAGCCACCTGAGCCACGGCGGCATCCTCGACCGCGCAAGCCGCCTCGTATGCAACCTGGGCCGCCTCAAGCTCCGGCGTGCTATGGAGCAGGCCGTATCTGTCCGTCAGGCCGACCTCGATTTCGGTCAAGACTTGCCGGGCGCGGAGGCGAGCGTCGCGTTCCCCCGTCGAGTGTCGGATGCGATAGGGCTCCTCGCGGCGGTCGCGCTCGAGCCAGTCCGCCCACCCCTCGCGCAACATCTGGTCGAGCACGTCTACCTCGCCACCGCTCTTGATACGCGCGGTGGCCGACAGGATTTGGTAGTCCGACGTGGCGCCGGAACCAAATACGGCTGTCCCACGCCAAGTCTTCGATTATCTCGAGGAGTCTGCGGTACCAGGAATGCCGCTTCGGCGTCACCGACAGCGCGCGTTCGACGATTTCACCGTCCGGTTCCAGGAATCTGATGGTGAGTTCGGTGATGAGGCTGGTGTCAATGTCGGTCATGTCCCTGGTCTCCGTCGGAGTGCTGGGCCGGGAATGCCCTATGGAGAACAGCGTGACGGATCCACTTGCGTGAAAGCAAGGATGTCGAACAGATTTCCTTCAAGAAATTTGCTTGCGGACAATGGGTTATGTTGACAATCGTTCCGGCTACAGCCACTTCCAGTGCCCGATTACGCGCCCGACCACGTCGATGGCTTGGCCATCATCGTCCGCGTTTTCTTGCAGCCGGACTTTCCCGGTTCGCCGACCACGAACCGGCACCAAGCCGTGCACACCATGCGACCATTCAACGAGCACACCCGCCAGAAGCCGCCGCGCTCCAGCACTGACATCCACGAGCAGCCGGTCGCCTCCTCTAATCCCGGCATCCTCCACATCATGCGGCGCCCGCACGATCACGAGCGACTCCGGGTCGAGACGGCGGCCTTCAACGAGGTCGGCGGGCACACGCCAGTGCTGTCGCGGCCGGGACTGGTCGAGGATTTCGCGGCCGGTGCCGGGTGCCTTTAGGCGGAGGTCCACCTCAGGTATCGAGATGCTCGAGCCTGGCGGTGGACGACGGGGTGCGGGTTCCTGAACAGGAGCGGGGGCGAGCTTCTTGCGCGGCCACCGGGCTTGGCCGAGGAGCGCGGCCGGGCTGATGCCGAGAACTGTGGCGAGCCGGGTGAGACGGTCGCCGGTCAAGGTCCCGGATTGCCCACGGACTACATCACGAACCGCGTCTGGACTGAGACCGGCGGCTAAGCTTAGACCACGCGCGCTCCACCCGGTCTGCTCGAGTGCTCGCAGCAGCCCAGCGGCGAGGGTGTCAACAGTGTCAACACGGGTGCCCATGGGTTCCTGTCCTCCGGCGGACGAAGCGCTCCTTATATAGAAGCGTCCCGCGCGGGAGTATGCGGGAATTGTGTTCGAGTTCCTTGCTTTATCGCGTTCGGATCCGTCAGGATTCTGATACGGATAGGAGGCTCAAATGCTGAAGGGCAAGGTCATGCAGGACGCTGCAGTCGAGCTGGCTAGATCCGGGATGAGGCCCTCGCTCATCGCGGAAACTCTCAACCGGAGAGCGACCACCATCTCCGCCGCCCTGAGCCACGCTCGCGCCGCCGGGGTCGACGTGCCCCGCTACACGCCGGGGAAGCCAGGTCCGAAGGCCACCGCCGGGGCTCAGGCGCGCCGCGATGCCCTAGCCGACCTGAGCCGAGCAGGTCACCCGCCGCGGGTTGTCGCCGCGATCGTCGGTCAGACGCCGGAGTATGTGTCCCAGAGACTGTATCGGATGCGGCTGGCTGGGATGGAGGTGCCGAGGAGCGGACGAGGGCGGCCACAGCTTGAGGCAGGAGCGGCATTACAATCAGGCCAATACTTCTTCCCATGAACCACTTGGTCGGGGCAGGATGCGTCGTCTTCAGGAGCAGTCATGGTCCATCCGCTGAGCGCCTCCCGTGCGGTCCCGCCTGCGGCGGCCTCGCCATTCTGGCTCGCGGCGCTCCGCAGTATCGTGGCACCGCCGCGTCCACGATCCAACGTCGAGAACGTGGACTGGGCATACCACCAGCAAATCGTCGACACGGTTGTTGCGGGTCTGACCGCCGCCGGGAACGTGTTGATCGTCGAGGTAGACCTGCTTTCGGACACCGGAAAAACAGCCCGCGCCGATATCATGGGTGGCCGTTGCGGCATGGAGAATGCCGTAATCGAGGTGAAGACTTCGTTGGTGCATGATGACTACGAGCAATTCTCAGGCGATGCGTTCCGGCGCTCGCAGCCAGAGGTGCTATCGCTGATACCGGTCGGCGGTCGGGTCCGCTCTTCAAACGCGAAGGTGGCTCGGATCGGGCTTGTTCCCAACATGCCGTTCCCGCCGATGAGGCTGGACATGATTTACGCAATCCCTGGAAAGCTAATGCGCTTCACTAGCATCGCGGCGGGCGAGCCGGTGCCGCCAGGATTGCCGCTATGACCCGGTGGCTGCTGACGGCGTTGGCGGCAACTTTGACAACCTGGAGCGGGGCGATGGCATCACCTGGCGACGGCTTGCCTGCAAGCCACCCTCAGTTCGCGTCGGCGGTTGCCAAGGGGCAGGAGCGGAAGCCGATTGGCAGCGCAACCGAAGCCGAAGCGTATGCAGACCGCATCACCGCAGCCACCTACGGCGACGTGGAGGCCGAAAAACAGAGGCCGTTCCACGCCGTCGAGGACGGTGATTACTGGACGGTGACCGGATCCAGGCCGATGAGCCTGCCGACGATGTCGGGTCCCATCACAATAGCGATCCGCCGGACGGATGGTACTATTCACGAACTGGCTTTCACGGCCGCACCGGCTGGCTGGGATGCCGAAATCCTGCGGAAGCTGGCCGCCAAGCACTGAAGGCCGCCTTCGCGTTCAGCGCGCAAGCCTGGAAGGCGACCTGGGCAGGAAGGCTACCTAGCGGGCGGGGAAGGCCCCGCCCTTACTTTTTCAGGCCAGACCGTTTTTCCCGTTTTTCACGGATGACCGCCCCGGCGCCGTTCTCGTGCGCGGCGGAGGACTGAATCGGTCCCGATACCTGTAACTCACCGGTATCTAGACGGTGCGAATACCGTAAAATCTCGGCATATACACCGTGCGGAAACCGGCTTTGGGTGGCTGAAGGCCGTCCTGATTTAGCGTTGCCTAATTTCGAACAGTCGTTGCACGCGCTCTCTGAAGTCTTTTGCGTTGTGCAGGTGCAGACTGGAGGAAACCGATTAAAAATAGGTGCCTCCATGTTGCAGACCGCTGAACTAGTCACTCGTGCTTCCGAGTGTCTCGAGGCCGCACGCTTCGGTCGGATTTCGGCATCCACGGCTCGCGAATACCGCTTGGTTGCCGACCGCATCCAGGCTGCCAGGGTCGCGGCCGGTGTTGACTGGCAGGGTCCGAAATCGATTGCTCCCTCGACAGCCTACGGCACCGTATGTAGGGCGGCCTGGACTCGTCGAGCGCACCTCGAGGTTGCGAAGGCGTTGCGCGACCTCCGCGACCATCTGGCGTCCGATGATGACATCGAAGCGCGGCTCGCTGCATGGGTGCCAGAGGCCGAGGCATGCCCGCCGATTGCTTTCCGCTATGACCCCAGCGTCCTCGCTCGCCGCCCCGGTCGGCCGACGAAGGTCGAGCAGCCGAAGCGTTCGAAGAAGTTCGGCATGCGAGAGCTGCCTCCCGGGTGGATGGACCGCCTGTGGCGCGAGGCATCCTCGTCCGGCAGCAGGCATCTCGACGCGCTTGCGGTAACGCTGGCGACCGGCTGCCGTCCGGTAGAACTCGTGCACGGCGTAGACATTCGCCGCGTGCCTGGCGGCTTGGAGACCGCGATTGTCGGAGCCAAGGTCACCGCGTCTGCTGGCCAGCCCTGGCGGCGGCTGACGGTTGCGGCTGACCGCGGCGGGCCCGTGTCCCACCTCCTCGCGCTGGCCGATGCTACCGGTGGTGAAATTACCGTCCGGATGAATGCGACCCCGGCCGCCTTCTCGATGGCTGTGACCGGTATGGGCGAGCGGATGGGCTTTGAGAGGCGGATTTCACCGTATGACATCAGGCACCGTCGCTGTGCCGACGCCCGCCTCGCTTTCGGGCATGATCTGCAGCGGGTCGCCGCGTGGCTCGGACATGCGGGCGAGGAAACCGTTCGGCACTACGGACGCGCTCCGGGCGGTGGCGGCGTCGCTGGTGCCCAGCCTGTGGATGCGGTCTCGGCGACGGCGGTCCGGCATCGCGATCGGTCAGCCGTTCGGCCTGTTCCCGGTATGGCTTCCTGAACGAAATCCTCTTCGCCCCTGCAGCTATCCGATCCACTCTAGACGATGCCCCTACGACCACCGACCCCCTATGCCGCCTGGGAACTCGTCAGCGTGAGGGACATCCCCATGCGCCGAGCGGCCCCGCACCTCGGCATCGACGTCACCGCACTCCTCGCTCTGCTGGCCGCCTACAAGCCGCCTGCCCCGAAGCCACCTGCCGCCAGGGGACCGGCTGCCGACGTCGAGCCGCGACCTCATCGCATCGATGTCCTTGAAGCGTGGAGGTTGGCCGAAACCGGCCTGTCGGCGGACCAGATAGCCGCGCGGACGGGGTTCACGCCCGGCGGTATCGCGGATGCCCTGGCCGCGAAGCCCGGCGTCGCGGCTGTCCCCCGCCGACCGAGGTCGCTCCGCGGTCGCCATCCATCGCCGAGCACGCGTGGACGCTCGTCCACGGCCACGGTCTGGACGTCCGGACCGCCGCCCGCCGACTGCACCTACAACCGCCACAGGTACTCGAACTCCTCGCGGAGCAGGCGACCGTGGTCCGCCAGCGCGAGTGGACCGAGCTCGTACTCGCCGGGTCAGCATCGGACGGCAGAGCTGACTGGACCGTCCAGCATGACGAGCACCTCCGGTCGAGGGTGGCGGCGCTGGTCTCGAACGGGCTTCCGGCCGCGGTGATCGCCGAACGCCTCGGGCTGTCATCGGAAGCGGTGTCGCGCCTGGCCAACGAGGTCCGCTGTTCTACGAGCGTCCGGCCCGACGGCGGGCCTGCCATAGCTTGAGCCTGTCGGTCAGCCGAGCCGACACCCACGCTGCTCCGGCACCGAGGAGGATGGCAGCGAACGTCGGCAGAGCGTCATGACTATCGCCACACCGGACCGCGAGCATCTTGTAGAACGTAATGCCCATCAGCGACGCGAGAACGGAAGATGCCGGAGCAGGACTCATGGTGGTCGCACCCTACCATTCTGGTCTGAGGTGAGCACTCCGTGGCGGCGGATTTCCGTTTCGACTCCGTAGGTATCCTGCTACCGCAGGTGGTAATTTATCCGTGAGCGGCGTCTCTGATTGCGGCGCCCACGGAGACCCCCACAAATGCCGAAGGCGCGCACACGGAGGCGGTCTTCCGCCCAGGATTTCAGACTTGTCGATATCACCGCCGCGCCTATCGAGAGGTGGAGCCACGGCGCCGATTACGACGTGGCCCCCGTCGACGCGGGCGATGTCGTCGCCCGCCGGACCCAGCGAGTCAGCGGCCCCTTCGACGGCCTCCGGCGCAGCGGGCGGATCCTCGACGGCGAAGTGGCCGCTGCTGGTCGCTGGGTCGCGGACTACGAGCGGAGCCTTCGGTCCTCGTATGTCGACCCGGCGACCGCCAGCATTCGCGGTTCCGGCGGTTCGAACTGCGGGCCGGAGATGAGGTGGCTGGGTGGGATTGTCGCTGCGACCCGCCTGGCGCAGGTCCGCACAGCGCTCGGCCGCGACGCGGAAGCACTCCTGGTCAAGCACGTCCACCTGTCTACATCATTGCGCGCCTCGGTCATGTCGGCGACCGGATCGGTAGGCGGCGCCGCGATTACGAGGGCGGCCGATACGCTGGCGGGCGTGCTCCGCGATCTGTCAGCTCACTACGCGGACTGCGACCGCCACAGCGTCGACGGCGTGCTGCGGCCGAGGGTGGTGACCGGCGGGCAGGGGATGGCGGCATGAACGCGGGCCACGGCTGGGTGCGTCCGCGTCCGGATGGTGCACGGGCGAGATGCGGCGGTCCGGCTATCTGTGCGGCGTGCGCGGTCGAGGCGGGCTCAGAGCTCGAGCGGCTGCGGCGGGTCGTAGAGAACCTCGGGCGCCAAGTTGGCCGCTGCGTGACATCGGAGACCGGGCGTCGGTGTCCTGGATGTGACTGCGGTCACCAAGGGCGCTTCGGCTGACATCAGACCGTCGGAACCTGTTTTCGTGACTGTCACTTAAATCGGCCAGAGCCTCCTCCGCTCGGATCACGTGTCGAGGCTTTCCTCCCAATCGGAGCCCAATACCCACGCCAGCGCCGAAAGCTTCCCGCTGAGGAGGCCCCACTCGAAATCATCCCAGCCCAGGTTCTCGCGGCCGTACTTGCTCTCGATCCGGCGTGCAGCAGCCTTGGCATCCTTGAGAATCGTGCGCTGACCCGGCTTGAGCTTCTCCTTGCCCGTCGTCAGCCGGTGGATCCAGTTCTGGTGCCGGTTCCACCACACTTTGTCCCAGAACTCCTTCTGGTTGGCCATGATCTCCGCGTCGTTGCGCCGGAGCAGCATCGGCCACTCCTCTCCGGGGTTCTCCTCGTCGGGTATCCACTCGACCTTATCTCCGTTCGGCGTGAAGCCGACGCGATATCCGTTGGGTCCCTTCTCCCCAAATCGGCCTTCCTGCCCGCTGGGCTGCCCTCCGTTCGGCTCCAAGACCGCCTTCTGGTAAGCAAGGAAGTCCTCGGCGGCGATGCCGTCCCGACGGTGCATGCGCATCAGTTCTGTCAGACGGAACGCCCGGTCGAGCTCGTCAACCGGCCCCCTCCGGACACCCCGAAGTTCCCGGACTTGGCGAGTGAGGTCAGCCGCTAGGCCATGCCGTAGGACATCGACGGAAGCGAACGTGCCGGTCAGGGCGTTCTGGAACGTGGCTGCCTGGAACGCCTGGAGCCTGCCGAGCTGCTGGACGTCGAGCTTGTCCGGCGCCACCGGCCGGTTGGAGAAGTAGAGCAGGGCGGGGCGGCCTGCGGTGACGAACGCGTCGATCTCCTCGACCGTGCCCGACTCCGCTACGCCAGTGGCCGTGCCCATCCGTGTCCAGAACATCCCGATCAGGATGTCGCCGTGGTCGACGAGCTGCCGATTGATGGCCTCCTGCGGCCGGGTGCTCGCGGTGGGCATTGCATGCGTCTCCCAGCGGACCGGGAGAAGCACGACTCCCTCGGCCACGGAGTGCAGGGAGTTCCAATCATGGACCGCCTGCGCTGCCGCTGACCGCTCCTCGGCCAGGTCCGACGGCGACGCGATCAGGACGCGGTAGGTCTCGGCCATGAACGGCATGGGTCACCTCGGTCGGAAGGCAGATAGGCTTCCGCAACGAAGGCAAGCGGTCAACCGACCGGAGCGAGGAGACCCAAAGCCGAGGAAAGTCTACCTGGGCGGAAGAGATCCGGAACCGGGTGGGGCTCCTTCGAGGGGGAGGGATGCTCCAGAAGAGCTTCGCTACGCTTACCGAAAAGAGGAAGGCATTCTCTTTTACAGATAGACCAGCGAATGACCGGTCAGCGTGCTTGGTGATTTGCGGTGACCAGTGGCAAACTGAAGAAGTCCGGATCGTCGCGGCGCCAACCGCTCCCCGGACTTCATCGCCAGTCAACGGAGTCAACAATGCCCGCCCATCAGGCATCCGTCAACGGATGCAACCAGGAACTCGCATCAGCGAAAGCATCGCCTGCGTCCACGTCTTCGAAGAAGGCCCGCAAAGCCTTCGTCCGCGACCGCGAAACCGACGCTGGCTGGTGCCTGCGCCAGGACTCGGAGAAGCAGTTCTTGGCCGCCCAGCGTGCCGCAAAGAAGGCGGCCGTCCGCGACAGGGCCCGCAGCCGCGCAATCAAGATCGCCCCGGCGGTTGCCCAGCGCGTTGCCGAAGCCCGGGCCCGCCTGGTAGCTCAGCACGCTGCCTCAGCAGCCACGAACCCGAAGTTTACCGCGACCATCGCTACTTACATTGAGTTCCAGGCATCTGCCGGTATAGCCGACGCCAAGCTGGTCTATGCCGCCGATTGTCAGCCAGTATTCTCCGACCGCAGGAAGGCTCGTCAGGCCCTGGTCGCTGCTGACGTCAAGTTGCGCCTGGACCGCGGCTTCGAGTGGCGGGGCGGAGCAGTCGGCGGGAACGAAGACTACGAGCGCGCGGCTTTTCGTTACGCCGGGCTCGTGTCCGACGAACACCCGATCCTCGCCCACTTCGTCAGCAAGCTGCCGCGTGCACGTCGCCTGAGGGTTGCCGACGACAAGGCGGAAACTTACGGGCCCGAGAGCAAAGTGCTCGGCCTCGACAGCGCCTACGTCGAGGGCAACAAGTCCATGGTCGGCATCCTCCGCGTAGAGCTCGACACGGATATCGGGCTGCCGGAGATCCGCGAGGCGTGCGACCGTCTCGAGGTGCCGCGGCCGAACATCGTCGTCGGGTGGCAGGACAGCGAGGGCCGCTTCCGGCACCCGCATCTGCTCTGGCTGCTGCACGACAGCGTGCCCGTCGCCGGACCGCTGTGCGGGCGGTTCCTGGCGCTTTACAGGGGTGTATGCCGCGGCATGACCAAGGCGCTCCTGAGCATCGGCGCCGATGTCGGTGGCCTCAGCAATCTGCACAGACATAAGAACCCGTTGAGCCCGCTGTGGGACCGCGCCGTCCTCGTCGAGCAGCCCTACGACCTCGGCGACCTCAAGCTCTCCGTGGACATCACCGTCCGCATGAAGGTTCTGCATGCGCTGTCAGAAGAGATGCGCGGTGAGGCTGTCCCGGCGCCGGTCGCTGACCACCCGGTTCCCGAGGTCGCGGCGCAGAGCAACAAGCTGTTCGCGCACCTGACAGGGTGGGCCCGCACCCAGGTCATTGCGCTGCGTGCCGCAGGTGGTGAACGGGCCGAGTTCGACATCCTGGTCGCCGACGAGGCTTACCGCTTCGGTGCCGCCCGGGCTGGGGATGCCGCGCATTCGGAAGCGGTCGCCCTGCGGACGGCGCGGACGGTCAGCGAGTGGACGTGGAACGTCTATCGGGCGCCGGAACGGAAGCGGGCGCCGATGTCAGGCAAGGCGCTTGCCGATGCGAAGGCTCAGGGTGGCCGTGTCGTCGCCGAGCGTCGGCGAGCGCGGTCGGAGGATGTAATCGTGGCCGCCGCCGTCCGACTTGCGGAAACCGGCGAGGTGCCGACGCAGGCGGAGGTGCTGGCCGCCGTGGCCGAGGCGGGCATCCGGGGCGAGAAGACGATCCGTCGGCATTGGGCCGCCGTCCTCGAAGCAGTGACTTGTCAACAGGCTAGCCGGTCACACGCTGTGTCACCTGTAAAAGAGAATGTCTCCCCATCGGTGACCGGATCCTTTTCCTCTGTGGAGGTCCTCCTCTCTAGTCCCGCAGACCTCGCTGTCCTGGAGTCCTCTGCCTCTATGCTTGGTACCCCATCCCCTGGCCTACGGCACCCGTACGTCACCTGTCCTCGTCCCCGTCCTCCGGTTCCGGTCTTCCTCGTTGGGGGTTACCGGGTAGGGGTTCCCGCCTGCCCGTCTCCTGCTGGGCTTCTGGTGTTGCCGGATGCGCTGCCTCCACTGCTCCCGCTTATTCCCGTCGAACCCGAGGTGGACCACTCCTGTCCGTGGTAGAGCGGGCGCCTTCCGCCAGCATGACGCGTAGCCGGTAGTCAGGGCCCAATGCCTCTGAACACCCTTGCCGAGCCCACCGGCTTGGATCGCCTCCGGAAAATAGGGTTCCGGTCCGTGGGCAGGTGGACGCTGACCGGGAGCAAGCTCGTCCTGTCGCTGAGCGACGTGCCCCGGCAGCGCAACGCCCTCTACGCATTCCTGGTGCACGACCAAGTTCTCTACGTTGGGAAAACCACCTCCACGCTTCCAGTCCGTCTTCGTGGCTACGCGTCTCCAGGACCGACGCAGAGCACCAACCTCCGGAACCGCGCCAACCTGCTCGCTGTCCTCGAACGCGGCGGTGCGGTCGATATCTGGGCGTTCCCAGACGAGGGCCTCGTGCGGTTCGGGGGGTTCGCCTTGAACCTCCCGGCGGCGCTCGAGGACGACATCATCGCCACGCTGAGGCCGCCCTGGAACGGTGGTAGGAAGGACGCGCTGGTCACGCAGCCCGGACGAGGCGATCCGCCTGAGGAGGTCGTCGAGGTCGTGGATGCGGCGGCGGGCGATGCATCCGTTCCGCGCTGACCCAATGCCATGCATCGCCCGACGGCATTCTCAGAAGCAGTTCTGAGAACTCGTCCCGGAGAGTCCGACATGCCGACCACCATGACGACCGGCGCCGACCTCGGACCTTGGCGCCACCGCCTCGGATGGTCCGTTGCCACCGCGGCCGCCGAGCTCCGGATCCAATTGACCAGCCTCCGGAACCTGGAGGCCGGTCGCAAGGCCGCATCCGGACCGCTCCTCCGCCTCGCCGAGCTCCTCGAGCTGCAGCACGCCGTCCCTACCTCGGCGCCTGCACCGACGCAGCGACCGACCCGCAGGCGGAAGCCGGTTCTCACGGTCAACGAGGCATACCAGGCGGCCCTGGCCAAGGCGCGCCTCGGCTCGCTGTCGCCCGAAGCCGCCAGCCTGCTGCGCACTGAGGTCGACCGGCAGCGGCGCATTGGCCCGTGGGACCCGGAACCCTACAGCGCCCGGCGGGCACGGGAGAGGGCGTGGGAGGCCGTGACCATGCACGCGGGGGCGCTGTGGCTGTCGGCGTCGGTGATCGCGCTCTCGATGCCTCGGTAGCCACACGTAAGAAGGGCCGCCCCGTCGCCGGAAGCGGCCCTCGTCGTGTGCCCGGCGTGCGGAGGTCAGGCGGTGGAGCCTCGTGTCCGCCTCGGCAGTCTCGTCATCCGGTCAAATACGGCTCCGGCCGCGATGACCGCGTCAGCCATCTTCTCAGTCATCGGACGTCCTGCGGCCTCTCTCTCTGCGTCTGCGCGTTCCACCACGGCCGCCGGAAGCCTGTGCTCGGCGATCCACCTCTTCGTAGCCGCCCTCTGCCCGACGCGGCCTTCGAAAACGTCAGCGAATACTCGCTCGTGCGGATCCAACGCCCATCGGCGGACGGCGGTGCGCAGACGGCTGCGGGTCTCGGCGGGCGGCGCTTCGTAGCGGTGTAGCGCCCAGTGTTCAAAGGCTCGGGCGCGACGTTCGATGGGCGCGTGATTGTAGTGGTCCGCCCACAAACCTCCGCGCAGGACGGCCGCATCGACGGCGGTGCGCTCTTCCCGATTGAGGAGCCGCTCGACGACGTGCCACGCTTCATGCAGCGCGGTCGACAGCGTGCCGCGCGCGTCGCGGTCGGTCCGAACGAACGCGACGTCCGTCAACATGTGTGCTTGTCCGGACCAGCCGCCTCCGATCGCCGCGCAGCCGAAGAAGGATGGAGCGCAGTACCATGTGGCGTGCGGGGTCATCCGCGTCACCATTTCTACGACGGCATCAAGCGTACCTTTCGTCCAGTAGGGGTCTTCCTTTCCATCGATTGCGCAGGGCAGGTCGCCGCCCTGAGGAAGGAACGACTCCCGGAGCTCCAGATGTCCCCCGGTGATCGGGAGCGCCGTCACATGTCCAGCGGCAATCTTCCAACATGTCGAGGGCACTTCGACGAGATGCCCTTTTGCGAGGTCGAATTTGAGCACCGCACGCCTCCGTTCAGAATTGTTGACTTCCGCCCTGGCTCACGCCGCCGTGAGCACCTTCCGCTCGCGGTCCGCGACAATCCTGTTGACCGCCTCTTCGACATAGCGACCCGCACCCGGACCACCGCCCGCCCGTGCCACGGCCACCCGCCACCGGGCATCGGTCGCCCAGTTCAGCCGGGCCGCCGTGACCACGCCGAAGCGCCCCGCCACCGCCCCCAGCGCCCGACCCTGTTTGCCGCCCTCGGCGATGGTGGCCTCGGTGCGCCGGACGGCAGCCGCCAGTGCGCGGATGTCGTAGTCCAGCGGACTGCGGAAAGGGTTCAGTGGCGAGATCCACGATGGCATGATGCGCTCCTACTCGACGGTGACCGGTTACGAGGCGCGCTGCAGCCAATTGACGACTTCTTCGACCGGGCCGCTCCAGCTCAGGCGGTCGACAGGGTCGTCGTAGTCCGACAGCGGTTCGCCGAGGCCGTCGACTGCGCGATACAGCACGTCGCCCCGGCTCGACTGAAGCTCGATTGCGGCGGTCAGCCCGGACAGGCTCACGTAGACTTTCGAGATGCCGCCAAAGCGGTGATGGGTGCAGACGTCGGCGTCCGGCAGCAGGCGCTGGATTTCGTTGCTGACTTGGTTGCAGCGGAACTGGAGGCGCGGGGACACCCCGTCCCGGACCAGGTTCCAGTCCGGCTCGAGGTAGGCGACGGGGACGGTGGCGTGCTGAAGCATTGGAGTTCTCCGTGTCCGATGACGGGCCGGGAAAGTGCCCCTGTCCATAGATACCATGGACAGTTGCCGCAAACGAAGCATTCCGTGCAAGAAAGATGTTCACAATCAATGCGTTGACGCCCGGATACGAGAAGGGCGCCTCCGTTTCCGGGGCGCCCTCTAGTCGGTAGGCGGCCTCATCGTCAGGCCGCCTTTTCGATCCGGTCGGCTAATCGCTCGAGGTCGGCGGCCCGTCGTGCGCCCTCGGACCGTAGGAGGGCAACCAACGCGCCGGGCAGCCAAGTCGGCGGTGGCCGCTCACCGGAGGTCCATCGCTGCAGAAGGCGGAGGTCCACCCCCGCCGATGGTGCGCCTGGTCGCTGGATCTGACGGGCGAGGGGGGAACGCCATCGGTGGCCGTGGATCGCCTCGCCTGTGGCGACCAGGGCGCCGAGGGGGGTCACGTCGTCACCGGCTTTCTTGTGTCGGCGGGATAGATCTTAATGCCGCCGACATCGAAGCCGCGGATTTCGGCATCGCGCCGCACCGAGGTATGGAACGCGTCCTGGTTGCTGTCTGTCCAGCCGCCCATCGACTGGGGACCGATCCACGCCTCGAGGACGGCACGAGGATCGTGACGCGAAACGTGGCGTTGGTCGTCCTCGTCATTCCGACGCGCGGGACGGATGACGATGGCCGTCAGGTCGACATCATCCCCGATCCCGTTGCGAGCTTCGCTTTCCACCGTCCTGCGGAAGTCGGCTTCATTGTCGTCCAGCCATCCGCCCATCGGCAGGTCACCGAGCCACGCTACCAGGACTGCGCCAGGGTCTCGGTTGTCGACGTAGCGCGTGTCGTAGGGAGTTGCGTCGGTCATCTTTGTGTCCTCCAGGTCGGAAGCGCCCATCGCGCTTCCTTGTGTCCATAGATACCACGGACAACTTTCGCCACCAAGCTTCTCATGCAAAAAAACGATTTAAATCAGTATGTTGACAAGGATTCCGCTTGCGCCCCGGCCCGAGCGCGGCATTCGCATGGAGCTCGCAGCATGAGGCCGCCGCGTGAGACGCTGATGTCCCGTATCGGTGAGGTGCGCCGCGTATCCGATGAATTCCTCATCGCGGAAGGCGTGCTGTCGGTGCATCGTCCGACAGCGGAGCAGGCTGCCGTCGAGCTTGGCCTGCTGGACCGCGAGCGCGATGGGTGGCGCAGGTGGCAAGCGACGGCCGAGCTCATGGGCGGGTTCCTGCTTGCACGGGCCGCAGGGCTGTCATGGGCGGAGGTCGTCCGGGTCGCCGCCGCGGAGGTGCGGATGGTCGAGCTTTCACGTGGCCGCCGATGATCCATTTCATCGATTTCGAGGCGTCCGGCCTGGGCCCGGACAGCTATCCCATTCAAGTCGGCTGGTGCGATGCGTCCGGCCGTGGCGAGGAATTCCTGATCCGGCCGGAGACGGATTGGACGTACTGGGATTACAACGCTGAAGCTGTGCACGGCCTGACCCAGGGCGACCTCGAAATTAACGGGCGCCCTGCTGAGGAGGTAGCCCGACGTCTTGCCCAGGTCGTTGGCAACTGCGCAACGTATTCAGATGCGCCAGGTTTCGACCGAAACTGGCTGGATATCCTGCTCGGGGCCGGAGGCATCCAGGCTCACGTGTGGCTGACCGATATCTCCGAGGCATACATACGCGCGAGCAACTTAATATACGACGACCTCGTCGATGAGGGCGTGGATCGAGAGACCGGCTACGGAGACCGGGCGCGACGCCAGCGGGAAATCATCGCCGCGGCGATCGCCGAGGAGGATGCCCGCGGCCCGAGACGGCATCGAGCCCTGGCCGACGCCCAGGCTCTACAGCGCACCTGGACGTCGGTCCGACGGCGGACCGATGAGGCCATCGCGGGCTGATTTCCGGCCTCTGGAGGCGAAACCGTCCAGGAGCCTCCGTGGCGACCGAAACACTCTGCGGCGAGTTAGGTATCTGAAAACGCGCTCATCGCGCTGTAGGCGACCTTCCTGACGGTCGCTTTTTGCCGGTCTTGGGAGAAATCGTGGACCGCTGGTCCGTAACGACCTTTCAGTGTGCGGCCGCGCATGGCGAGTGATGCAAACCGCGTGGCTTGCAAGCGAGGCGCGGAAGCTGATGGCAGACGGGTGCCGATGGGGTCGCCCCGGGTGCTGGAGGCACATCATGAATCAGATTGCAGAGGCCGTTCGAGCCGCTCTCGCAGCCCTCGGTCGGCTGGTCGGGCGTTTAGTGTCGGTCACGAAATTCGTAGGCGGCAAGCTCGTCACAGTCACCGAGCGCGTCGTCGATGTCGCCGTCGCAGCGCCAGGGTTGGCCGTAGACCTGCTCGGCGCGACGTCGAAGCTTGCTCTGGGGGCCGCGAGCGACGTGGTGAAGTTGCCGTTTAGGCTGGCAGGGATGCTGGTCGGCGGCCGACGCGGTTCGCCGCCCTCGGCTCAGTCCGCTGCCCAGGAAGAAGCCGCCGCGCAGCAGCAGGCCGCACAGCAGCAGGAAGTTCGCCAAGCGGCGGCAGACCGACAGTCGGAAGCGCGCGAACTTGTGGCTGCCGTCAGGTCTGTGGCGGCCGCACGGGCGACGGGCGAGCGTCTGGATGATGTCGCCCTCGGGCGACTGCCTGAGAATGTGCGAAACTACCTGGCGGCGCTCGATAAGGGGGAGTGCGCGGCCGTGGCGGCGGCGTCAGTGATGGGATTGCGGAACGTGCTCCGCGGGCGACCGCCGGAGGGAGTCCGTTCGCCGAAGGAAGTCCGGGAGGCGACCGCTGGAGCCGAGGTCGTCACCGAAGCGCAGGTCGCGGCGCGTCGGGCGGAGGTCCGGTCGGCGGTACGGGCTGCGATGCGGGGTCAGAAGGCTCCGGCAGCGGACATCGAGGATCCGGAGGCCGTCATCAGGTCCGTGATGCGCGCCTGAACCAGGGCGCCGAAGACGACAGAAGGGCCGCTGGGAATGACCCAGCGGCCCTTCCTCTTGTGGACTGGCGGCGTATCAGGCGGCACGGCGCTGGGCGTCCAGGTACCGTACGGCGGCCTCGAGCTGAGCGATGCGCGCAGCAAGCTTGGCGTTCTCGGTCCTAGAGCATTTTCATTTTACGTGAACTCATAGCCTGAGTTGGTGAGGTAGTTGCG
>CAXTVX010000037.1:0-32111 GCA_964247755.1 uncultured Acetobacteraceae bacterium
TTCGCGCGCGGCGACAAGCGCTCCGGCGCCTGGATGAGCAGCTACCGCGACCAGGAGAACTTCGACGCGCCGATCGTCCCCATCATCGTCAACAACAACAACTTCGCCCGCTCCGAGCCGACCCTGCTCAGCTTCGACGACGCGCGTACGCTGTTCCACGAGTTCGGCCACGGGCTGCACGGGCTGCTGAGCCGGGTGCGCTATCCGACGCAGTCCGGCACCTCGGTGAAGCGCGACTTCGTGGAGTTCCCGTCGCAGGTCTACGAGCACTGGATGGCGCTGCCCGAGACGCTGCGCGCGTATTGCCGCCACCACGAGACGGGTGCCGCGATCCCGGACGCGCTGATCGAACGGCTGCTGGCGGCGCGCACCTTCAACCAGGGCTTCGCCACCGTGGAGTTCACCGCCTCGGCGCTGATCGACATGGCGCTGCACCGGCATCCCGATCCCGGCTCGCTCGACATCGAGGCGTTCGAGCGCGAGTTCCTCGACGGCATCGACATGCCGGCGGAGATCGGCATCCGGCACCGTCCGCCGCATTTCCAGCACCTGTTCGCCGGCGGCGGCTATGCGGCCGGCTACTACTCCTACATGTGGTCGGAGGTGCTGGACGCGGACGGGTTCGAGGCGTTCAAGGAGGCCGGCGACCCGTTCGACCCGGCGACCGCGGCACGGCTGCGCACCGTGCTCGCCGCCGGCGACACCGACGACCCGATGCGGCTCTATGTCGCGTTCCGCGGCCGGGCGCCGTCGATGGAGGCGTTGCTGGCGGGACGGGACCTGGTGGCAGCGTGAACGCCGTTCACGCGGCTTGAGGACGAGGACGGACGATGACGACGAAGCTCGCAGGCCGCCGCATCCTGGTCACGGGTGCCGGCAAGGGGATCGGGCGGGAAACGGTGCGTCGGCTGGTGGCCGACGGCGCCGAGGTGGTGGCGCTGAGCCGGGCGGCGGCGGACCTCGACAGCCTCCAGGCGGAAACCGGCTGCGCCACGATCGCGATCGACCTGGCCGAGCTGGACGCGGCGGCGGAGGCGGTGGCGGGCGCGCTGCCGCTGGACGGGCTGGTGAACAATGCCGGCATCACCGTGCTGGAGTCGGTGCTGGACACGACCATGGCCAGCTTCCAGTCGATCCTGGCGGTCAACACGCTGGCGCCACTTCGGCTGGCGCAGGTGGTGGCGGGTGACCTGATCCGGCGCGGCAAGGGGGGCGCCATCGTCAACCTGTCCTCGGTCGCGTCCTCCATGGCATTCGCCAACCACGCGGCGTACTGCGCCTCCAAGGCAGGGCTCGACGCGCTGACGCGGGTGCTGGCGTTGGAGCTCGGGCCGCACGGCATACGCACCAACAGCGTCAACCCGACCGTGACCCTGACGCCAATGGGTGAGTTTGCCTGGTCGGATCCGGCCAAGTCGGCGCCGATGCTGGGCCGCATCCCGCTCGGCCGCTTCATCCAGCCGGCGGAAGTCGCCAGCGTGATCAGCTTCCTGCTGAGCGACGACGCGTCGATGGTGAACGGGGTGTCGATCGACGTGGATGGCGGGCTGCGGGTCAGCTGACCGGCTGCGAGTGCCTTCAGACAGGGACCCGGCTCGGCGACACTACACGCTGGACCGCGGACGGTATCGTCGTTGCAGCGGCAGCTCCACGCCACGGTAGCTCAGGTCGGCCAGGACAAGTGTGATCGCCCAGGCCAGGGCGAACGTTTCCAGCCGCACCCGGACAGTGTCGATGACGCCGTTGGAGCGTCCGAAGCTGTCCAGCAGCGCCGACAGGGTCAGCGCCACCGGGATGTGGCACAGGTAGAGCGAGTAGGAGCGCAGGCCGATCCAGCTGACCAGTTTCGGCATGCCGCAATCGCTCACCAAACCACGATCGGCTGCGGCCATCGACACCAGGATCGTGCACAGCGCCACCAGCCCGAGCTGGCCGATCAGCATCGAGCCTGCCCGCTGCGGCACGGTGACGAGGGCGATCAGCAGCAACGCGGTGAGCCAGAAGCGTGGCCATGGCCGCAGCGGCGGAACACGGCCGACGGCGATGGCGAACCGCCCGGACCGATAGATCACGTAGATCACGATGCCGGCCACGATGGAGGAGAACCGGAGCATCCAGGAGATCTCGTTGGTGTAGAGACCGAGCCCGAACATCAGCGCGAGTGCCGCCATGCGGGCGCCGGGCGAGCGGATGCCGACCAGCAGGAACGGCAAAACGGCGTAGAACTGCCACTCCACCGAGAGGGTCCAGTAATAGCCGAGGACGCCCGGGCTTCGGAATTCCCGCAACTCGTACACCGGCACGACCGCGGTGACCCATTCGGAGGCGACGTGCCCGACCGGCGGCCAACCGCCCAGCCCGTGACAGATCCAGGACAGGACCAGGCAGTAGGTGATCCACACCGTCGAGGCGGGCCAGAGACGCCAGAACCGCCTGACGAAGAACTGCCAGACGACCGCACGGGTCCGGCGCTGCCGCTCATGGCCCGGCTCGGACAATGCCCAGAGCGGTTCGAGCGATCCGGCGATGACGAAGCCGGAGATGGCGAAGAACAGGTCGACACCGCCGCTGAAATCGAGTGCGGCGAGCACCACGCGAAAAGATCCCGGATCCGGCCCCAGGATCCTTCCCAGGTGGACCGCCACGATCAGCAGAACCGCGTAGGCCCGCAGCCAGTCCAGTTCGGGATTGCGGACAGGGTGGGCGATGGTCGGCAACGGCGCGTCCATGTGCCCGTCGATGCCCATGACGCAGCAGTGGCGGAAGACGATGCGGCGATCAACCGGCGACGAGGTCGTGGAGCGGCGTGAACCTCAGGACGCGCCTGGAGCACAGCCGACCACGCGCCGCCACTCACGCGTGCCTTTGGAGGAGCGATCCTGATGCGGCTCGCTTCGACAGGGATGGCGATGCGCTAGATGGTCCTGGATCGGCGCACCAGGATGGCGGCGAGTCCGGCGGCGAGCGCGTCCTCGGAAAGGGCTCGGGTCCAGTCGAGGCCGGTCCGGGTGTTGGCCCCGCGGGCGGCGCGGCCCAGCAGGGTGCCGAGGACGGCACCTGCCATGCCCGACGCGGCGCCGCCCAGCAGCGACACGTTCCGTTCGGCCAGCGCCGCGCCGCCGAGCGCGCCAATCGCGAGGCGGGCCAGGAAGGACGGCACGATGCGGCGGTCGGGCGCGAACGGCATCTTGTCGCCCGCCATCTCGCCAAGGGCGGCCAGGACGGCGAGTGCGCGCGGCCGGGAGCTGCCCGGGATCCAGCCGATCCGCGTCCGCCCGAGCGAGGCGGCCCAGCTCAACGCCGCGGTGGCGGTCATGCTGCGCAGCCCGGTCACGAAGCCGATGCCGAATGAAGGGCCGTAGGTGTTCATGGTGTCGCCTTTCCAAGCACGGATCTGACCCGATTCGTCATCCGGCCGTTCGTGACGACTAAACGGATTGGGCGGAGTCGGTTGCGTCCGCTGATCCGGAGCGATGGCATCAGCCGATCGTGCCGTCTGACGCGCCTCCAAGGCGAGGCTCGACGCGCTGACGCGGGTGCTGGCACTGGAGCTCGGGCCGCACGGCATACGCACCAACAGCGTCAACCCGACCGTGACCCTGACGCCAATGGGTGAGTTTGCCTGGTCGGATCCGGCCAAGTCGGCGCCGATGCTGGGCCGCATCCCGCTCGGCCGCTTCATCCAGCCGGCGGAAGTCGCCAGCGTGATCAGCTTCCTGCTGAGCGACGACGCGTCGATGGTGAACGGGATATCGATCGACGTGGATGGCGGGCTGCGGGTCAGCTGACTGGACAGCATGGTGGACGCTCCGGAACGCGTCCGGATCACTCCTCAATGGATCGAAAGCGTCGTCGAGTAGTCTCCCGCACCACCACGCAACAGCCCGACAACCAGCAGATAATTTCCGGAAACAGGAAGACGCCCCGAGAAGTGGTTGGTCTCGTCATCGAGAGCAGCACCCTTAAGAGGCACCCCGAGCTGCTGGATGTCGTCGTCGCCTTTTTTCAAGTCCCAGCCCGGCTGGAAGACGGCAAACAACACGTTGCCACTCTCGCTCGCCAGCCTGATCCCTAATTCCTGTCCGGTTCGAGCGAAGAAGTCGTAGCAGCGTGTTTCCGTACGTGCGAGCACGTCCTTGATCACTGCCTCCTTCGCGCCCTTCCTGAACGTGATCTGCCGGACTGGCGCACATCCCGAAGATTGCAGGCTGTTGTCATCAGCCTGCGCCGCGAACGCAAAGGTTATCAAGACGACAACGAGTGCTGCTATTATCGTCCTCAGGCAAGCCTCCTGTTGCCGGGGATCGGCATGACATTCATCAATTCAGCAGTGCTACGGGCAATCGCACCAAAATTCGTCAAGAACAAGGAGCGTGCCGCGAAGCAGGAAGAGATCATCCGACGCGCCGGGCCCTTCTTTGACACGATCCTGCCATTATACGGCATCACCGGTCTGCTCCGGCAAGCGCACTTCCTGGCCCAGACGTGTGAGGAGTCGTTCGGCTACAGTCGCATGGAAGAGGAAGCCAGCGGCAAGAAGTATGAGGGCCGGACGTCGCTTGGCAACAGTCAGCTTGGTGACGGGCCGCGGTTCAAGGGACGCGGCTTCATACAGCTGACGGGCAGGACGAACTATCGTGTTGTCGGCAAAGCGCTGCAACTGGATCTCGAAGAGGATCCGACCAAGGTCGATGATCCCGGGATTGCCGTCCGGACGGCATGCGAGTTCTGGGCCCGCAAACATCTCAATTCTCTGGCAGATGCCGATGATCTGCGTCAGATAACCAGAATCATCAATGGTCCCTTGATGAATGGTCTCGAACAACGAGCGTTATACTTTATCAAAGCCAAGGCTGTTCTGTCCGGTGAGGCTCATACACCACTTTTCTTCAACGGGTATGTCAGCGCGATGGGACAGGTCATCGCTGCCTGATCTCTCGAACAGACTTCTGGCGCTACCAGCATCATCGGAAGGCCTGGAACTTGATGCGTTCCAAGTCCTATCTGGGCAAGCCCACCAGGCTCAGGCATCGAGTCGAGACATGAGATCCCGGTAAGCCATCTGGTCATCGTACATGCGCTGAAACACCCGGTATTTCGCGTCGTGATACGCCCGCACCGCCGCCTCGCCCGGCTCGACCACCGCTCCCGCCCGGCTCATCGCCGCCATCGCGTCGCGGATGCTGGGATGCGCGCCCCCGGCGACCGCGCCGAGCACCGCGGCCCCCAGCAGCACCGCTTCCGGCTCCTGCGGCAGCACCACGGCGCAGCCGGTGGCGTCCGCGTGCTCGCGCAGGAACACCGGGTTCTTGGTGCCGCCGCCGGACGCCAGCACGGTGTCGATCGCGGCCCCCTGCCCGTTCACCGTCTCGATGATGTGGCGGGTGCCGTAGGCGATCGCCTGCACGGTGGCGAGGTAGAGCACGGCCAGGTCGTCCGCATCGGCGCCGAGGCGGAGCCCGGAGATCATGCCGCGCAGGCTGGCGTCGGCGCGCGGCGAGCGGTTGCCGTGGAAGTCCGGCATCACGTGCAGGTCGCGCGTCAGCGCCGCCGGGAACGGCACCCGCTCCGCCAGCCGGTCCAGGCGCAGGTTCAGCACCTGGTAGATGGTCTGTCCCGCCTCCGACGCCTCCTGCGCCAGCGCCGGATAGGCAGCGTGGGTGGTGATGATGTGGTCGATCAGGCTGCCGACCGCGGACTGGCCGCCCTCGTTCAGCCATAGCCCGGGCACCATCGCGGCGTAGTACGGCCCCCACACGCCGGGCACGTAGCGCGGCGCGGCCGACACCGTCATGTGGCAGCTCGAGGTACCGCCCACCAGCGCCAGCCGGCGGAACAGCGCGTCGGGGTCCGGTGCCTCGCCACGCACCGCGGCGCCGATCGTGCCGATGCCGCCGGCATGGGCGTCGATCGCCGACGCGCCCACCGGGATGCCGGCGGGCAGGCCGAGCGCTGCGGCCGCCTCGGGCGACAGGGTACCGATCGCCTCGCCCATCGGGCGGATGTCGGTGCCGATGCGGCGGAAGCCCTCGTCGGCCAGCTCGCCGAGGCCGATCGAGCGGAAATACGCCTCGTCCCAGCGCGCCTCGTGGCCGAGATAGGTCCACTTGCACACGGTGGAGCACAGCGAGCGCGTGGTGCTGCCGGTGGCGCGCCAGGTGAGGTAGTCGGGCAGGTCGAAGAACTGCGCCGCCTTGGCCCACGCCTCCGGCCGGTGCTCGCGCAACCAGAGCAGCTTGGGCGTCTCCATCTCCAGTGAGATGCGGCCGCCGACATAGCGCAGCACCTCGTGCTGGCCGGCATTGATCCGGTCCGCTTCCGCGCTGGCACGATGGTCCATCCAGACGATCACGTCCTGCCCCGGCGCGCCGTCCGGATCGACCGAGACCGGGCCGCCCTCCGCGTCCACCACCGCCAGCGAGCAGGTCGCGTCGAAGCCGATGCCGACCACCCGGACATCCGCCCCGGCGCACGCCTCGCGCACGGAGGCGCAGACCGAGGCCCAGATGTCGGCGGTGGATTGCTGCACGTAGCCCGGCTCCGGCCGCCAGGCCCGGATCGGCCGGCTGGCCTGGGCCAGCATGGTGCCGTGGAGCGAGAACAGGCCGGCGCGCGCGCTGCCCGTTCCCACGTCCACGCCGATTACCGCGTCTCTGGGCACTGTGTCGCTGGGCATCGCTCCGGCCACCTCAGGCGACGGCCGAGGCCGACTTGAGCAGCACCTTGATCGAGTCGAGCGAGTTCGCGACCTTGATCGCCTCGTCCCAGTCCTCGAACGCGTAGTCGTGGGTGACGATGCCCTTCGACGTCACCAGGCCGCGGTCGAGCAGGTCGATCGCGATCGGATAGCAGTACGGTCCCAGATGCGCGCCGCGCACGTCGAGCTCCTTGCGGTCGCCGATCACCGACCAGTCGACGCTGGTCTCCTTGCCGAACACGGAGAACTCGACGAAGCGGCCGAGCTTGCGGATCAGCTGCAGCCCCTGCGTCACGCCAGCCGGCACGCCGGTCGCCTCGATGTAGACGTCGCAGCCATAGCCGCCGGTGAGGCCCTTCACGATCGCGTCCGCGTCCTCGTTGGCCGGGTCGATCACCACGTCGGCGCCGAACTTCAGCGCGAGCTCCCGGCGCTCGAGCACCATGTCGATCACCACCAGCTTCTTCGGCGTGCGCAGGTGCGCCACCTGCACCATCATCAGCCCGATCGGGCCGGCGCCGGCGATCACCACCACGTCGTCCAGCCGCATGTCGCTGCGCTGGATCACGTGGATCGCGCAGGACAGCGGCTCGATGATGGCGGCGTCGTCCAGCGGCATCGACTGCGGGATCTTGTGCACACGCGCCGTCCTGGGCAGCAGCATGTACTCCGACATGCCGCCGTCGGCGACGTTGCGCTGGAAGCCGAAGATGTTGTGCACCTCGCACATCCAGTAGCTGCCCTCGCGGCAGTAGCGGCAGCGGTCGCACGGCACGATCTGCTCGGCGATCACGGTGTCGCCGGCGGCGACGCCGAAATGCTCGGCCGCCTCAGCGCCCAATTCGTCCACCACGCCGAAGAACTCGTGGCCCGGGATCACCGGCGCCTTGACCCACGGGTTCTCGCCCCAGAACATCTTGGCACCGGACCAGCACTTGCAGTCGCTGGCGCAGATGCCGCAGGCTGAGATGCGGATCACCATCTCGCTGTGGCCAGGGTTGGGGCGATCGACCTGCTCGACCCGGTAGTCCTCCGGGCCGTGGCAGACGACGGCGGTCATCCTGTTGTTCTGGCGGTCCATGGCAGGGCGGCTTTCGATCTCGATGTTCCGGAGCGGCAGGCGCGGTGCGCAGGCGTCAGCCAGTCTTGCGCCGCTCGCGGCCGATATAGATGGCGAGCAGGATGATCCCGCCCTTGACCACGGTCTGCACGTAGGGATTCACGCCGACCATGTTGAGGCCGTTGTTCAGCACGCCGAGCAGCAGCGCGCCCAGCAGGGTGCCGATCAGCGAGCCGCGGCCACCGGCGATCGAGGTGCCGCCGAGCACCACGGCGGCGATGGCATCGAGTTCGAAGCCCTGGCCGGAGTTCGGCTGCCCGCTCATCAGCCGCCCGGTCAGCACCACCGCCGCGATCGCCGCGGTGAAGCCGCTGATGGCATAGATGATGAGCTTGGAGCGCGCGACGCGCACGCCGGACAGCCGGGTGGCGGTCTCGTTGCCGCCGATCGCATACACGTAGCGGCCGAATGGCGTTCGTTCCAGCAGCACCCAGCCCAGGATGTAGACCACGATCATGACGAGGATCGGCGCCTGCAGACCGAGCACGCTGCCCGAGCCGAACCAGCTGATCCAGTTCGGCAGGCCGCTGATCGGGTAGCCGCCGGTGTAGATCAGGCCCAGGCCACGGGCGATGCCCATGGTGGCGAGGGTGACGATGATCGGCGGCATGCCGGCGAACGCCACGAAGGCGCCGTTGGCGAGGCCGAAGGCGAGGCCGACCAGGAGACAGATGATCAGCGCCAGCACGCCGTTCATGCCGCCCGCCATCAGGCCGGCGGCGAGCGTGCCGGCCAGCGCCATCACCGCGCCCACCGACAGGTCGATGCCGCCGGTCAGGATCACGTAGGTCATGCCGACCGCGATCAGGGCGTTGATCGAGACCTGGCGCAGGATGTTGCTGATGTTGCTCGCCGACAGGAAGCTGTCGGACGCGAACACCATCACGATCGACACCACGATCAGTCCGACCAGCGGATAGAAGGCGGTGAACCGGGTGGCGCGTCGCAGCGACACGGCGAGCGCGCTCGGGCCGCCCGGGGCGGCCATGGTCTTAGACGAGCTCATCGATATCTCCTGCGGTGGCGTGCCGCATGACGTCGTTCGGGTTGATCTCGTGGACGTCCAGGGTGCGGACGATCCGGCCCTCGCGGAACACCGCGACCCGGTCGCTCATGCCGACGATCTCGGGCAGTTCGGAGGACACCATGATGATGGCATAGCCGCGCTCGGTGAGCTGGCGCATCAGGGTGTAGATCTCGGCCTTGGCGCCGACGTCGATGCCGCGTGTCGGCTCGTCGAAGAACAGGATCTTGCAGTGGTGGTTGAGCCAGCGCGCCAGCACAACCTTCTGCTGGTTGCCGCCGGACAGGGTCTCGACCGTGGTGCCCTGGTTCGGCGCCTTGACGCCGACGCTCTTCATCATGGTGTCGGTGGTGCTGCGCTCGGCGCCGAAATCCAGGAACGCGCCCAGCTGGCGATACTTGCCGAGGTTGTTGATCGAGATGTTGTCGCGGATGCTGAAGCTGGTGATCAGTCCCTCGACCTTGCGGCTTTCCGGCAGGATGCCGAGCCCGCTGGCGAGCGCTGCCGCAGGATCGGACAGCCGCACCGGCTCGCCGTTGATCCGCACCGTCTTGCGGTAGGCCGGATCCGCGCCCAGCACCGCCATCACAGTCTCGGTGCGGCCGGAGCCGACCAGGCCGGAGAAGCCCAGGATCTCGCCTTCGTGCAGCACGAACGCATTCACCGGGCCGCCGCGCTCGATCTGCAGCTCGACTTCCAGCACCGGCTTGCGAGTGCCGTGGAACTCCGGCTTCGGCGGGAAGGAGCGCTCCAGCCTGCGTCCGACCATCATCTGCACCAGCGCGTCCATGTCGGTGTCGGCCACCGGGGTGACGCCGATGAACTGGCCGTCGCGCAGCACGGTGATGCGGTCGCAGATCTCGAAGATCTCGTCCATGTGGTGCGAGATGAAGATCATCGCCACGCCCTGCGCCTTGAGGGCGCGCATGATGATGAACAGGTGCTCCGCATCCGCCGGAGTCAGCGTCGCGGTGGGCTCGTCGAGGATCAGGATGCGCGCGTCCAGGGCCAGCGCCTTGGCGATCTCGATGAACTGCTGCTGCGCCACGCTCAGCGTGCGCACCTCGGCAGACAGGTCGATGGACACGCCCAGCCGCTCGAACAGGGCGACCGCCTCCGCCCGCATGGAGGCGGTCTGCAGCAGGCCGAAGCGCCGGCGCTCGCGCCCCAGGAAGATGTTCTCCACCGCGTTCAGGTACGGGATCAGGGAGAATTCCTGGAACACGATGCCGATGCCGGCGGCCACCGCGTCGTGGTAGTCGCCGAAGTGCCGCTCCTGCCCGTCGACGACGATGTAGCCCTCGTCCGGCCGGTAGATGCCGGACAGGATCTTCATCAGCGTCGACTTGCCGGCGCCGTTCTCGCCCAGCAGCGCATGGATCTCCCCGGCGTTGACCGACAGGTCGATCCCGGACAACGCCTTCACGCCAGGGAAACCCTTGCTGATTCCCCGAAGCTCCAGGATCGTGCCCATGCGCCCTGACCTATGCTACCAGTGGCCCGACTTTACCAGTGGAACGTCTTCGCCGCCTCGGCATCGACCTGCTTCACGTCGATCGGCACCAGCTTCGGCACGGTGTTAGTAGCACCCCAGTAATCGGCCAGCGCAAGCCCGAGACCGATGCGCACCATGTCGCCGGGGAACTGGGCCGAGGTCTCGATGAACTTCGAGCCCGGCTTGGCGATCGCCGCCACCGCTTCCGGCGCGCCGTCGACCGAGGTCAGCTTGATGTCCTTGCCGGACGAGTTGATCGCCGACAGCACGCCCATCGAGCCGCCGTCGTTGACGCTGAAGATGCCCTTCAGGTCGGGATGCGCCTGGATCATGTTCTCGGTGACGCTGAGCGCCACGTCGCGCTCCTGCTTGCCGTTCTGGGTGTCGACGATCTTGATGCCCGGGAACTTGGACAGCCCAGCCTTGCAGCCGCGGATCCGCTCCAGGATCGGCACCACCGCGATGCCGTCGAGCAGCGCCACGCTGCCGTTCCCGCCGATCGCGTTGGCGAGGTAGGTGCAGGCCATCACGCCGGCGTCGTAGTTCTTGGAGCCGACGAACGCGTCCACCGGACCGTTGGCGTTGGCATCGACGGCCACCACGATCACGCCGGCCTTGTGCGCCTCGGTCACCGCGGACGCGATGCCGGCGGAGTCGGTCGGATTCACCAGCAGGATGTTGATGTGCTGCTGCAGCATGTCCTCGACGTCGCTGATCTGCTTCGTCACGTCGTGGTGCGCGTCGGTGACCACCACGGTGGCGCCGATGGTGGCGGCGGCCTGACGCAGCGCCTTCTGCATGGTCACGAAATACGGATTGTTCAGTTCCTGGAACGTCATGCCGATCTTGATCGGCGCGGCCTGCGCGCCGGTCGCGAGAGCGGCCGCAGCGACCGTTCCGAAGATGATGGACTTGAGCTTGGACATCAAAGACTCCGTCTGGGTTTCATTCTTCTACGACCAGGACATCGGCCGGGTGGACGATGCCGTTGCCGCGACGGTCCCGCTGCGATGCCGACGCCGGAATTCCGACGGCGACATCCCGCGATAGGAGCGGAACTGCCGATTGAAGTTGGACAGGTTGTTGAACCCGACACCGAAGCAGATGTCGGCGACGTGCGTGTCGTTGGCAATCAGCATCTCGCACGCCTTGTTCAGGCGGATGCCGTGCAGGTAACGCACGAAGCTGGTTCCGGTCTTGCGCTTGAACGCCTTGGAGAAGGTGCTGGCACTGTAGCCGCTCAGGGCCGCCAGGTCGCTTTCCCGGAAATCGGAGGCGGAGTTGGCAGCGATCTGCGCCAGCACGTGGTTGAGCGGCTGGCTCAGGTACACGTCGGGGGTCGCGCGGTAGCCGAGGCCTGCAAGCGGCCTGGGGGCCGTCGCGTCCTGGATCAGCGACAGCAGGTCGAAGAACAGCCCGATCCGGCGTGCCCCGGTGCTGCCCAGCATGCTGCGCATGATCGGACGCGCGGCCGCACCGGTGCCGGCGGGGAACTCCAGGCCGCGGCCGGCGCAGTCGAGCAGCCTGCGCAGGAAGCCGAGCTCGGGGAACGCCCCCATCGCGCTGGCGGCGAACGCCTCGGTGAACTGCAGCACCAGGCAACGCTCGGCGATCACCGTGTCCGGCGGCACGTCGCTCAGCCAGTTGTGCGGAACGTTCGGCCCGATCAGCACCAGGTTGTCCGGCTCGAACCGGCCGATATAGTCGCCGACGAAGCTGCGCCCGCTCGTGGTGGTGATCAGGTGCAGTTCATATTCGGGATGGAAGTGCCAGCGCACGGTCGGATAAGGCAGCCCGTGCGACCAGATCTTGAGGCAGCAATCCGCCCCGACATTCACCACTTCGAGGGCGGGCTGAACGTGCATCGGCCAGTCTCAGCGCGCGTCGGCCCACGGGCGACAGGCGACAAGCTTCGGCCGGACCGGACAAGGCCGGAATCCCTGATCGTGCGGCATATGGACGTCTCCCGCGCCGAGGCTTCGGCTTGCCGAGCCCTGGCGTCATTCTCGTTACGCGGAGACTAGGCGCATCACCGGCGCGTGTTCTACTGCTTTCCCGCAAGCAGACCGATACTTTTTTGCCACTCGGGGCGGATTTGCGTTCCGCGAACCGCCATGCGGCCTCGGCTGCTCCCGACGGCCGGCCGGATCGTCATGTCGTGGCCCTCCGGCTGCCGGCGACCGAGCGGAGCGCCAGGGCGGCGACGCGGCGTCCACGCGCCGGCAGCAGCAGGGCGGTGGCGGCCGAGACCAGGGCGGCGATGCCGAGCGCGTGCAGCCCGGCGGTGGCGGTACCGAACAGGTGGTCGGCCTCGGCGCGGAGGTTGGGGGCGACGAAGCCGCCCAGGTTACCGATCGCGTTGATCACCGCGAGGCCGCCGGCGGCGCCGGTGCCGGCGAAGTGGTCGGTGGGAAAGGTCCAGAAGATCGCCTGCGAGGCGATGATGCCCGACGCGGCGACGCACAGCGCTACGATCGCCACCGTCGGCGAGGAATGCGCCGAGACCAGGATGCCGACCGACACCATCAGCAGGCAGACCAGGAAGAACGCGCGCGGCCGGTTGGCGCGCGCCGCCAGCACCGGCCAGACCGCGGTGAACGCGATCGAGCACAGCCACGGGATCGCCGATACCAGGCTGACCAGGCCGCCGATCTTCACCCCCAGCAGCGCACTCACCTGGTCCGGCAGGTAGAACACCACGCCGTAGCTGCCGATCTGCATCAGGAAATAGATCACCACGAACTGCAGCAGCCGCACGTCGCGCAGCGCCTGGGCGAAGGTGCCGGAGCCTTCCGCATGCTTGTCGGCCGACTCGCGGCCCAGCACCACCGACAGCGCGGTCTTTTCCTCCGCAGACAGCCAGGCGACATCGGCCGGGCGATCCGGCAGCACGAACAGGGTGAGCACGCCGACCGCGGCCGCCAGCAGCCCCTCGACCAGGAACATCCATTGCCAGCCGGCCAGCCCCAGCGCCCCGTCGAAGCCGAGCAGCAGACCGGAGAACGGGGTGCCCAGGGTCAGCGCCAGCGGATAGCCGAAATAGAACATCCCCAGCACGCGGCCGCGGTGTTCGGGCGGGAACCAATACGTCAGGTACAGGATCACGCCCGGAAAGAACCCGGCCTCGGCCAGGCCGAGCAGCAGGCGCAGCGTCACGAATGACCAGTCGCCGACCACGAACATGGTGCAGGCGGCGACGATGCCCCAGGTGATCATGATCCGCCCGAGCCAGGTGCGGGCGCCGACGCGGTGCAGCACCAGGTTGCTCGGCACCTCGAACAGGGCGTAGCCGACGAAGAAGATGCCGGCGCCGAGCGCGAACCACGCGTCGGAGATGCCCACCTGCGCATGCAGCGCCTGCTTGGCCACGCCGACGTTGGCGCGGTCCAGGAAGGCCAGCATGTACATCAGGATCAGGAACGGCATCAGGCGGTTGCGCGCCTTGGACACGGCACTCGCCAGCGCCCGGTCGCTCGGGAGCTCGGGCACCGGCCCGGAATCGAACGGCGCGGTGATGCCGATGATGTCGGCCATGATGCTTCCCCTTGTCCTGCCCGTTGATCCGGGCGTTCGGTCAGCCGATCCGGCCGCCCATCTCGTCGTCGACGTGGACGCGGATGATCTCGGCGAACGACGCCTCCGCGGTAAAGCCAAGCGACAGCGCCCGGGCCGGGTCGAAGGCGCGCGCCCAGCCCTGGACGATCCGCTCGATCGCCGGATCGGGCTCGCGCCGGATCAGCGCCACCGCCCGGTCGCCGGCGACCTCGCGCAGCGCCTCGATCTGCTCCGCCACCGTGGCCGACAGGCCAGGCATGGCGAGGTTCGGCCGGTCGCCCAGGCGATGGAGGTCGAGGCTGGCGGCGTGGATCAGGAAGCCGACCGCGGCACGGGGGCTGGCGAACCAGTGCCGCAGCGTGTCGGGCACCGGCAGCACCGCCTCCTGCCCGGCCAGCGGCTCGCGGATGATGCCGGAGAAGAAGCCGGACGCCGCCCGGTTCGGCAGGCCAGGCCGCACGCAGATGGTCGGCAGGCGCAGCCCGATGCCGCCGAGGATGCCGCGCCGGCTGTAGTCGGCCAGCAGCAGCTCGCCGATCGCCTTCTGGGTGCCGTAGCTGGTCTGCGGGGTGAGCAGGTAGTCGTCGCCGATCACGTCGGGCATCGGGCCGCCGAACACCGCGTTGGAGGAGGCGAACACCACCCGCGGCCGCCAGCCGCCGCATGTCCCCTCGAGCCGGATCGCGTCGAACAGCGCACGCGTGCCGTCCAGGTTGACGCGATAGCCCTTCTCCAGGTCCGCCTCCGCCTCGCCGGACACGATCGCCGCCAGGTGGAAGACCAGGTCGGGACGCAGCGCCGCCAGCCCGGCCGCGGTCCCGGCAACCGACAGGTCGACGGCGAGGCAGTCGCAGGCGCCGCCCCAGCCGGCAGGTGGCGCCGGCGCCACCACGTCGGCCAGGGTGAGCCGGTCCACCACCTGGCCGCCCAGGGTGCCCTCCCGCGCCAGCCGCCCGGCCAGCTTGCGGCCGATCATGCCGGCGGCGCCGAGGATGAGGATGTGCATGGCGTGCTCCCGGGTCGCGGAGTTTTCGTGAACGACGTTCACGGGTTCAGGTGCTTTCCCGCACCGCGAGGCGGCAGCCGACATCCACCCGCGCCGGCCCGGCCGGCAGGCCTGCGACGCGCGCCAGCAGCTTGCGCGCGGCGATCTCGCCGATGTCGCGCCGCGGCGAGACGATGGTGGTCAGCGCCGGGCTGGTCAGGGCGCCGATGCCGAGCCCGTTGAACCCGGCGATGGCGATGCGGCCCGGAACGGCAATGCCCTCGCGGGCGGCGCGGAGCAGCGCGCCCACCGCCAGGTCGTCGTTGGCGAAGAACAGCGCGTCGAGCTCCGGCGCGCGCTGCAACACCGCGAGCAGCTCGCGGCCGCCGACCTCCGGGCTGGAGCTCTCGGGATGCTCGAACGGCGGCCGTCGCTGGAGCCCGGCCTCGGCCAGGACGCGGTCGAGGCCGCGATAGCGCTGCATGGCGCGGTAGTCGGCCTCCAGGCGGCCGCCGACGAAGCCGATCCGTCGGTAGCCGCGCTCGATCAGGTGTCGTCCCATCATGGCGCCAGCCTTGAGGTGCGACAGCCCGACATTCATGTCGATCGGCCGCCCCGCCTCCATCACCTCCACCACCGGGCGGCCGCAGCCGCGCAGCAGCGCCTCCGTGCGCCCGGCATGGCGCAGGCCGGCGACGATGATCCCGGCCGGCGACCAGCCGAGCAGGGTGGACACGAGCTCGGTCTCGCGGTCGAGGTCGTACTGGGTGTTGCCGAGCAGCAGCTGGTAGCCCTCGGCCTCCAGCACCGTCTGCACGCCCTGGATCACCTCGATGAACACCGCGTTGGACAGCGACGGCACGATCACCGGCACCACGCGGGTGTCCGCCGAGGCCAGCATGCCGGCGACGCGGTTCGGCACGTAGCCGAGCGTCGATACGGCTTCGGCGATCTGCGCACGCAGGGAGGCCGATACACTGTTCGGCGTGTTGATCGCGCGCGACACCGTGATCGGCGCCACCCCGGCGCGCTCGGCGACGTGCTTGAGGGTCACGGCCCGGGGGCGGGTGCTGCGCTGCACGGCGTTCTGCTGGCCCATCGACGGGTATCCTAGTCGCCGGCGACGCCGGCCGCCACCGCCTGCAGCGGAAAGCGGACGGGGATGGTTGCGCTACCATGAGCAGGCGCATAAGCTTGGTTCAAATGCCGGCCGCGCGTCCCTTGGCAGGGGTGTCGCAGCGAGAAGCGCAAGACCGAGGGTCAAGGATGTCCAGGAGCATGGAGCGATGCCGGATTCTGTAGAGGCGACCAGTCCCGCACCGGGTGGAACCTACCGGGCGGCCGACATCGTCAAGAGCTACGGCGGCGTTCCCGTGCTCCGTGGCCTGAGCGTGACCCTGCATCCCGGCCGCATCCACACCACCATGGGCGAGAACGGCGCAGGCAAGTCGACGCTGTTCAAGGTGATGGCCGGCGTGGTGCAGCCCAGCGCCGGCACCCTGCATCTGGGCGGCGCGCCGCTGGTGCTGTCCTCGCCGCACGAGGCGCACGTGCACGGCATCTATCTGGTGCCGCAGGAGCCGGCGCTGATGCCGGAGCTGACGGTGGCAGAAACCATGTTCGTGGGCCAGCTGCCGACCACGGGGCGGTTCTGGCGGCGGATCGACTGGGCGGCGATGCGGGCCCGCGCGCGAGACGCGCTGCACGCGCTCGGCCTCGACATCGACGTGGACGCACAGTCGCGCCGCCTGTCGATCGCGCAGCAGCAGCAGGTGGAATGCGCCAAGGCGCTGCTGCGCGGCTGCCGGGTGATCCTGTTCGACGAGCCCACCTCGCCGCTCACCACGCACGAGGTCGATCGGCTGTTCTCGACCATGCGCCGGCTGCGCGGCGAAGGCTACACGCTCGCCTTCATCAGCCACCGCATGGACGAGGTGCTGGACATCTCCGACGACATCAGCGTGCTCCGCGACGGCGCGCTGGTGGACAGCGTTGCGCGTGCCGAGTTCGACCGCACTCGCCTGCTGTCGCAGATGGTCGGGCGCGAGATGCGCACCATCCCGCGGCGCTCCTGGTCGTCGGCGACGACGGAGCCGGTGCTGACGGTGCAGGGGCTGGCGCACGCACCCTCGTTCGCGGAGATCGGCTTCACCCTGCATCGCGGCGAGATCCTGGGGCTGGCAGGGCTGGTCGGCGCCGGCCGCACCGAGATCGCCGAGACCATCTTCGGCCTGCGCCGCTGCGACGGGGGAAGCGTGGTGCTGGACGGCGCGCCGATCACCGGCCTGCCGACGCACGAGATCATACGCAAGGGCCTGGTCTATGCGCCGGAGGACCGCGCGCGCCACGGCACGGTGCTGCCGATGACGATCGCGCAGAACGTGTCCTCCGGCCTGATCGAGCGGGTGAAGCAGCGGTACGGGCTGATGGACCGCGCGGACGAGGACCGGATCGGCGCGGAAACGGTGTCGCAGTACCGCGTGCGCTGCGCCGGCACCGACCAGACCCTGCGCGAGCTGTCCGGCGGCAACCAGCAGAAGGTGGTGTTCGGCAAGTGGATGGGGTTGTCGCCAACGGTTGCGATCCTGGACGAGCCCACGCGTGGCGTCGACGTCGGCGCCAAGGACGAAATCTACGAGCTGATCGAGGCGCGCGCCAAGAGCGGCACCGCGATCCTGGTGATCTCCTCGGAGATGGAGGAGCTGGTCCGGCTGTGCGACCGCATCCTGTCGATCTACGAGGGGCGGATCGTCGCCGAGCTGCAGGGCGACGGGATCACGCCCGAACGCCTGGGCCGTTCCTATCTGAGTCATGCCGGGCTCGACGCCGTCGCCGGAGCGGCCGCATGAGCGCGCCGGCGATGGAGGCGGCGGCTGCGCTGCCCGTCCGGTCACGATCGGCCAAGGGCAGCGCACGGCTGCGTCGCGACCTGCGCGAGATCGCCCTGGTCGTGGTCACGATCGCCACCGTGCTGCTGGTTGGCGCCTTCCACCCCGACTTCATGTCGCTGCAGAACCTGCGCTTCATGCTGCTGGGCTGCGTGGTGCTGTCGCTGTTGTCGCTGGGCCAGACCGTGGTGATCGCCACCCGCGGCATCGACCTGTCGGTGGCGCCGGTGCTGGGCCTAAGCGCCATGGTGACCGGGCTGATGGCGCAGACCGGCGGCCTGCCGCTGTGGGGAGCGTTCGCGATCGCGCTCGCGATCGGGCTGGTGCTGGGCACGCTGAACGGCCTGCTGGTGGCGCGCCTGGCGATCCCGCCGATCATCACCACGCTCGGCACCTACAGCGTGTACAGCGGGCTGATCTTCCTCTACTCCGACGGCACCCAGGTGGATTCCGTGCCGCACGCCTACGCCACGCTCGGCAACGGCGTGATCGCCGACGTCCTGCCGGTGCCGATCCCGGTGCTGGTGCTGGGCGTCGTGCTGCTGCTGATGTGGTTCATCATCGGCCACACCCGGTTCGGCCGCGCGGTGCTGGCGATCGGCAACAACCAGACGGCTGCCTACAACGCCGGCATCCCGGTCACGGTCACCCAGGTCGGCGCCTACACCATCTCCGGCGTGCTGGCCGCCCTCGCCGGGCTGATGTTCCTGTCCTACACGGGGTCGGCCACGGTAACGACCGGCACCGGCGACCACATGGAGCTGCAGTCGATCGCGGTCGCGCTGATCGGCGGCACCGCGATCGCCGGCGGACGCGGCAACGCGCTCGGCACCGTGCTCGGCTCGCTGTTCCTGAGCGTGATCCTCACGGCGCTGGTGTTCGTGCACGTGCCGCCGATCTGGTACTCCGCCGGCGAAGGGGTGATGATCCTGCTCGCGGTCACCGCAGGCCGCGGAGCGTCGCGATGAGCGGCGGTCGCAACGACGTGACGGCGCGGCGGAGCATCGCGCGCCGGCTGCCGCTCGGCAACTGGGAGCGGTCGCTGCTGGTGCTGCTGGTGCTGCTCACCGCGGTCCTGGTCGCGGCGGTGCCCGGGTTCTATTCCGGCTTCGGCGACTTCCTGGGATTGTTCGAGAACTTCCTGCCGTTCGGGCTGGTGGCGCTGGGCCTGACCACGGTGATCCTGACCGGCGGCATCGACCTGTCGGTCGGCACCACCGCCAGCCTGTCCGCCATCGTGATGGCGGAGCTGTGGACCGGCCTGCACCTGTCGATCTGGATCGCGGCCGGGCTCGGCGTGCTGTCCGGCGCGCTGCTCGGCCTGGTGAACGGGCTGATCATCACCCGGCTGCGCACCGAGCCGCTGATCGCCACGCTCGCCACCAGCTTCATCTACGGCAGCATCGCCACCGCACTCGCCGGCGACAATCCGCCTTCCGGATTTCCCGACGGCTTCAACCGGCTGGGCACGGGGGCGATCGGCGGCATCCTGCCGTTCCAGATCGTGCTGTTCGGCGTCCTTGCCGCGTTCTTCTCGGCGCTGATCTCGCGCTCGGCGTTCGGGCGCAAGGTGGTGATGATCGGCTACAACACCGAGGCCGCGCGCTATGCCGGCATCCGCGTCGACCGCATCGTCACCCTGTCCTACGTGATCAGCGGCACCACCGCGGCGCTGGCCGGCATCGTGCTGGCCGCGTACTACAGCGCGGTGCGGCCGGACATGGGCAGCATCCTGCTGCTGAGCACCATCACCACCGTGGTGCTGGGCGGCGTCAGCATCTTCGGCGGCGACGGCAGCATCGCCGGCGTGGTGATCGCGGTGCTGCTGCTCGGCATGCTGCGGCAGGGCATGTTGATCGCAGGCTTCTCCGACATGGTGACCACCATGGTGACCGGCGCGATCCTGCTCGGCGCGATCGCACTGAAGAACCTGTTCACCGGCCGAGGCAGCGGCCTGGCCCTGCTGCTGGGACGGCTGCGTTCCCGCAGCACCGCGACAACCTGACCAGCTCCCAAGAAACCATACAACGGAAACGGACGATCCCATGACCCGCACCACCATCCGCACCACCCGCCCCCTTCGCGCCGCCGTCGCAGCACTGCCGCTGCTGCTCGGCACGGCGCTCGCCGGCCATGCCGCCGACATCGACACCGCCAAGCCGATCAAGGTGGCGATGGTGCCCAAGCTGGTGGGGCTGTCGGTGTTCAAGGCCAACGAGCAGGGCGCGCAGACCGCGGCCAAGGCGCTCAACATCGACTTTCTCTACACCGGCCCGGTCACCGCCTCGGCGCAGGGCCAGGTGGACGTGTTCAACAGCCTGATCGCACGCCGGTTCAACGTCATCACCACCACCTCCAACAACCCGACCCAGCTGGCCCCGGCGCTGCGCCGCGCACGCAAGCAGGGCATCAAGGTTGTATCCTACGACAGCGACGTGTCTCCCGACGCGCGTGACTTCTTCATCCAGAACACCGACTATGCCGCGTTCGGCAAGGCGCTGGTGGAGTCGGTGGCGAAGTACACCGGTCCCGACGCCAAGATCGCGATCCTGTCCTCCACCCCGGACGCGACGATCCAGAACGAGTGGATCAAGGCGCTGACCGCCTACATGAAGGCGACCTATCCGAAGATGCGGATCGTCACCACCCAGTACGGCCAGTCGAGCCCGTCGCAGTCGCTGACCGCCGGCCTCAACATCCTGCAGGCGAACCCCGACGTGACCGGCATCATCGCCCCGGACGGCGCCGCCGAGGTGGGCGCGGCTGCCGCGGTGGAGAAGCTCGGACGCATCGGCAAGGTGGCCGTCGGCGGCTGCAGCGATCCGGACTCGATCCGCCAGTACGTGAAGTCCGGCATCATCAAGGAGAGCCCGCTCTGGGACGAGGTGAAGGAGGGCGAGCTGGTGATGTACGTGTCCCGGCTCGCAGCCAACAACGCGATCCAGCGCAACGGCAGCTTCACCGCCGGCGACCTCGGCAGCTTCACCGCCAAGGACGGGGTGATCGTGTTCAGCACGCCGCTGATCTTCAACGCCGGCAACATCGACCAGTACAAGTTCTGACACCAATCGGAGGGCTCCATCGCATGACGCGCATCCTTTTCACCGGCGGCAGCGGCAAGGCCGGCCGGCACGTGGTGCAGTACCTGCTCGACCAGGGCTACGACATCCTCAACATCGACACCAAGCCGCTGCACAACCCCAAGGTGCGGACCCTGATCACCGACATCACCGATGCCGGACAGGTGTTCAACGCGTTCTCCACCTATACCGGCCTGCACGAGTTCGACGAGGACCTCAGCCCGTCGAAGATCGACGCGGTGGTGCACTTCGCGGCGATCCCGCGCATCATGCTGACCCCGGACAACGAGGTGTACCGGATCAACGTGATGGGCACCTACAACGTGCTCGACGCGGCGACCAAGCTCGGCATCAAGAAGGTGATCATCGCCTCCAGCGAGACCACCTACGGCATCGTGTTCGCGCACGGCCATCGCAATCCGGAATACTTCCCACTCGACGAGGAGTATCCGGTGAAGCCGATGGACAGCTACGCCACGTCGAAGATCTGCAACGAGCGCACCGCGGAGGCCTTCGCGCTGCGCACCGGCACCGACATCTACGCGCTGCGGATCGGCAACGTGATCGAGCCCGAGGAGTACGCGCTGTTCCCGGACTGGTTCGCCAAGCCGGGCTTCCGCAAGCGGATCGCCTGGAGCTACATCGACGCGCGCGACCTGGGCGAGATCGTCCGGCTCGGGGTCGAGACCGACGGCCTCGGCTACCAGGTGTTCAACGCGGTCAACGACCATTCCTCGTCGGACCTGCCGACGGCGGAACTGCTGCGCCGCTACTATCCCGAGGTGCCCGTGCGCGGCGAGATGGGCGAGTTCGAGAGCCTGCTGTCGAACCGGAAGGCGCGCGAGATGCTCGGCTTCCGCGAGAACCACAACTGGCGCTCCTACGTGAAGACCGAGACCTGATCACCCACCGCTCGAACCAAGGAGTGCCTTCATGACGACGCAACGAATCGTGGTGGCGGTGCATACCGGACCGGTGACGGTGGCACCCCTGAACGCGCTGGCGCCGGAGCTGATCCCCGGCGTGCGGCTGGTCAACCTGGTCGACGACAGCCTGCTGAAGGACACCATGGCGGCGGGCCGGGTGACGCCTGCCGTCACCCGGCGCCTCGCCCAGTACATGACCATCGGGCAGGAGATGGGTGCCGACATGATCCTGAACTGCTGCTCGTCGGTCGGCGAGGCGGCGGAGGTGGCGGCACAGCTGCTCGACGTGCCGATGCTCAAGATCGACGTGGCGATGGCGGAGGAGGCGGTCAGGCGCGCCAGCCGGATCGGCGTCGCCGCCACGGTGCAGACCACGCTCGATCCGACCGCGCGGCTGATCGAGCGCACCGCCGGGCTCGCCGGCAAGCAGGTGCAGGTGTCCAAGCGCCTGTGCGCCGGCGCGTTCGAGGCGCTGCTGGCCGGCAACAGCGCCGAGCACGACGCGATCGTGTCGCGCGAGCTGGTGGCGCTGGCGGCCGAGGTCGACCTCATCGTGCTGGCGCAGGTCTCGATGGGACGGGTTGCGGACGCGCTCGGCGACGTCGTCGCCATCCCGGTGCTGACCAGCCCGCGTCTGGGCATGCAGCGCCTGGCGGAACGGCTGGCGCTGCTGGACGAGCCGGCACGGGACGCCGCCTGAAGGCGGTCAGGCCCCGTGCGCGTGATCCGTCGCCTGCTGCTCCTGGTCCGGCATGTCGGCCAGGTGGAAGTGCTGCACCAGGTCCTGGACCTGCGCCTGCGTCAGCAGGCGGGGGTTCAGGCCGCGCAGCAGCAGATAGAGCCGCGCGGTCTCCTCCAGCTCCTCGGTGGCGTTGACCGCCGCCTCCAGCGTCTTTCCGGCCACCACCGGGCCGTGATTGGCCAGCAGCACCGCGGCGTGGCGGCCGCCCAGGGCCCGGATCGCGCCAGCGACCGCCGGGTCGCCCGGACGGTAGTACGGCACCAGGGCGGTGCGGCCGACCCGCATCACCGAATAGGCGGTCAGCGGCGGCAGCACCGAGGCGGGATCGATCTCCGGCAGCATGGACACGGCGACGGAGTGGGTGGAATGAAGGTGCACGATCGCCCCCGCGCCGCCGCGCGTCTCGTAGAGCGCCTGGTGCAGCGGGATCTCCTTGGTCGGCGCGTCGCCGGACAGCACCCGCCCATTCGGATCGAGCCGTGTCAGCCGCGCCGGATCGAGGAAGCCGAGCGAGGAATCGGTCGGCGTGGTCAGCAGCCCGCCATCCTCCAGGCGGATGCTGATGTTGCCCGATGATCCGTGCGTCAGGCCGCGCTCGAACAGCGAGCGTGCGAACAGGCAGATCTGCTCGCGCAGCGTCGTCTCGTCCATGATCCACTCCCCTGCCGTGCCCGGGCGGCCGGGCGACATCGCCCGCTTCATCCGCCGCCCCGGCCGGCCCATCCTTGCGTCGGGTGCGCGACCGGGCAAGGCATCCTCCGAGGAACAGCCATGAGCGACCGACCGGACACGACGATGCGGTGCGCGGTAATCGGCCTCGGTTCGATGGGCGGCGGCATGGCCACCTCGCTGCTGCGCGCCGGCTTCGCCGTGGCCGGATACGACGTCAGCCCCGCCGCCCGCGACCGGCTCGCGCAGGAGGGGGTGCGGATCTGCGACACCCCCGGCGAGGCCTCGGCCGAGGCGGACTGCGTGGTCGCGGTGGTGGTGAACGCCGAGCAGACCGAGGCGGTGCTGTTCGGCGAGGACGGCTGTGCCGCGCGGATGAAGCCGGGCTCGGTGTTCGTGTCCTCCGCCACCATGGCGCCGGACCGGGCGCGCGCGCTGTCCGCCCGGCTGGAAGAAACCGGCCGGCACTACCTGGACGCGCCGATGAGCGGCGGATCGGCGCGGGCGGCGGACGGCCAGCTCACCATGCTCGCCTCCGGCAGCCCGGCCGCCTTCGCCGCCGCGCGCCCCGCGCTGGCGGCGATGACCACGACGCTGTACGAGCTGGGCGACAGCGCCGGGCTGGGTGCCGCGTTCAAGATGGTCAACCAGCTGCTGGCCGGGGTGCACATCGCCGCCGCCTGCGAGGCGATCGCGTTCGCGGCGAAGCAGGGGCTCGACCTCAACCGGGTCTACGAGGTGATCACCAAGGCCGCCGGCAACAGCTGGATGTTCGAGAACCGCATCCCGCACGTGCTCGAGGGCGACTACGCGCCGCGCAGTGCGGTCGACATCTTCACCAAGGATCTCGGCATCGTGCTCGACATGGCGCGCGCGCAGCGCTTCCCCGTCCCGGTGGCGGGGGCCGCGCTGCAGATGTTCCTGATGACCGCTGCCGCCGGGATGGGCGGGGACGACGACGCGTCGGTCGCCCGCCTGTATGCGCAGGTCGCGGGCCTGTCGCTGCCGCAGCCGACAAAAGGAGGCTGATCCATGCCGCGCTTCGCCGCCAACCTGACCCTGATGTTCACCGAGCTGCCCTTCGCCGACCGCTTCGACGCGGCCGCGGCGGCGGGCTTCACCGCGGTCGAATTCCTGTTCCCGTATGCGCTGGAGCCCGACGCGGTGGCGGAGCGGCTCGATCGCAACCGGCTCGACCTGGCGCTGTTCAACATGCCGCCGGGAGACTGGGAGTCCGGCGACCGCGGGCTTGCCGCGCTGCCGGCACGGGCGGCGGAGTTCGAGGCCGGCCTCGCCACCGCGCTGCGCTACGCCGAGGCGTGCGGTGCCAAGCGGCTGCACCTGATGGCGGGCATGGCGGACAAGGCGGATCCGGCGGCGCTGCGCCGCTACCGCGACTCCGTCACCCGCGCCGCCGAGGCGCTGGGCGCGCAGGGGATCGAGCTGGTGCTGGAGCCGATCAACGGCCGCGACATGCCGGGCTACTTCCTGAACAACTTCGAGTGGGCGGCGACCTTCATCGAGGAGCTCGGCCTGCCGAACCTCCGGCTGCAGTTCGACCTGTACCATCGGCAGATCCTGCACGGCGACGTCGTGATGGCGCTGCGCCGCATGATGCCGATGATCGGCCACGTGCAGGTCGCCAGCGTGCCGTCGCGCAACGAGCCCGACGGCGAGGAAATGAACTGGCCGTTCCTGTTCGGCGAGCTCGACCGGCTCGGTTATGCGGGCTTCGTCGGCTGCGAATACCGTCCGCGCGGGCGCACGGAGGACGGGCTCGGCTGGTTCGCACCCTATGCCGGGCGGCGCGACGGGGCGGGAGCGGCGCCATGAGCCTGCGCCTCGGCTGCATCGCCGACGACTACACCGGCGCCTCGGACCTCGCCAACGTGCTGAGCCGCAACGGGCTGCGCACGGTGCAGACGGTCGGCATTCCGCGGTCGTCGCTGGCACTGCCGGAGGTCGACGCGGTGGTGGTGTCGCTGAAGAGCCGCTCGATCGAGGCCGAGCGCGCGGTGTCGCTGTCGCTGGAGGCGGAGCAGTGGCTGCGCGAGCGCGGTGCGGGCCACGTGCTGTTCAAGATCTGCTCGACCTTCGACTCCACCGACGCCGGCAACATCGGCCCGGTGATTGACGCGCTGCGGGACCGGGCCGGCGCCGGCCCGGTGCTGGTCAACCCGGCGTTTCCGGAAACCGGACGCAGCGTGTTCCAGGGCTACCTGTTCGTGAACGGCGTGCCGCTGCACGAAAGCCCGCTCAAGGACCACCCGCTCAACCCGATGCGCGACTCCAGCCTGGTGCGCGTGCTGCAGCGGCAGAGCCGGGCGCCGGTCCGGCTGATCCCGTTCGCGACGGTGGAGCAGGGCTCGGAAGCGGTGCGCGCGGCGCTGGCGGCGATGCCGGACGCGGGCTCGGTCATCATCGACGCGGTGGCGGCGCGCCATCTCGACGTGCTGGGACAGGCGGCGCTGGCGGATCCGGTGTCGTGCGGCGCGTCCGGGCTCGGCGCCGGGCTGGCCCGCGCCCTGGTCGCCCGCGATGGCATCCCCCCGCCCGCCGAGGCGACCGACGCGCCCCGGGACCGGCAGGCCGGGCGCAGCGCGATCCTGGCCGGCAGCTGCTCGACCGCGACCCGGCAGCAGATCGCAGCCGCCGAGGCGGCCGGGATCGCCTGCCACCGGCTCGACGTGCGTCGTCTGCTGGAGGGCGACGCCGGAGCGGTGGTGGCCGAGGCGCTGCGCTGGACCGGTGAACGGCTCCCTGCCGGCCCGGTGCTGGTCGCCAGCAGCGACACCCCGGACGCGGTGCAGGCGATGCAGCGCAGCCACGGCGGCGCCGCGGCCAGTCACGCGGTCGAGCAGGCGCTGGCCGCGATCGCCGAAGGGCTGCTGGCGGAGGGGGTGGGCCGGCTGGTGGTGGCCGGCGGGGAGACCTCCGGCGCGGTGGTGGACCGGCTCGGGCTGGAAGCGTTCCTGGTGGGCGACGAGATCGCGCCCGGGGTGCCGGTGCTGCGCACCGCCGGCGCCAACCATCCCGGCCTGTCGGTGGCGCTGAAGTCGGGCAATTTCGGCGGCGAGGACTTCTTCACCCGCGCTCTGTCGATGCTGGACTGACGCCACCGCTTGACGGGATCGCGTTGCCGGCCTCGGACGCGCCGGTGGTGAAGAACACGCCGTTCGTCACCCCGTCGCGGGTGGACATCCCGGCCGGCAGCACCGAAGCCGAGCCTACCGGATGGCTGATGCCGGCCACCCACCGACGCGACGCCCTGGGAGCGGATCGTCCTTTGCCGCACCGGATCAGGCGGCGCGGGCACCGTCCCGCTCCGGGGTTGCCTCCACTGGTTCGGCACGCCGGGGAAGCCGCAGGGCAGCCAGGAACACGATCCCGTGGAACGCGCACAGGAGGGCGAAGGCGGCGACGAACGCGTCCGGCCTTGCCGCGGGCGTGGACGCCGCGGCGAGGCGCCAGCCCAGGAACGTCGCGCACAGCGTGGTCAGGGTCGGTCCGCCCAGTCTTTGAACGATGTTCATGGACGTTGTCGCCATGGGCAGGTCCTGCCGCCGGACGGAAGCGTAGCCGGCGGTGATCGAGGGGATGCCGATGGCGCTCAGACCGACGCCGCGGACGAACAGGGACGCGGCCAGCACCGGCAGGACGACGCCACGGCCGGCCAGGTAGAGGAACGGCAGGGTCCCGGTCAGGGCGAGGAGTGCTCCTGCCGCCGCGAGCTGGCGGATGCCGAGGCGCGTGGTCAGCGCGCCCAGGAACGGATAGGTGCACATCATGCCGAGGCCGAGCGGTGCCATCAGCCAGCCGGTCCTGGCGGGCAGGATCCCGCACTGGCGGGTCAGGTAGATCGGGACCAGCATCTGGCCGGCGAAGCCCACGCCGTTCACCAGGAACATGGCGACGACGGAGGTGGAGAAGCCCCTCCCCTTGAACAGCCGCAGGTCGATCAGCGCCGCGTCGGGCCGCCGCAGGGCCCTGCGGCAGAACGAGACGAGCAGGACCAGCGACGTGGCGAGCGCCAGCTCGCCCGTCCGCCGGTCCAGATGGCCGGATCCGTACAGGAACAGGGCCAGGGCGGGCGACAGCAGGGCAAGCCCGAGGAAGTCGAGGCTGCGCGGGCTCGCCTCGCCGCGGTCGTCGGGCAGGAACAGGACGGCCAGGCCGATCGCCAGCGCGCCCACCGGCAGGTTGACCAGGAACAGCCAGCGCCACGAGGCGAACTGCAGGATCGCGCCGGCGAGAACCGGGCCGAGCAGCGGCGCCAGCAGCACCGGCATGGCGGCGAAGCCCACCACGCGCGCCATGTGCCTGCCGGCGGCGCGCGCGATCAGCATCTGCGCCATCGGCGCCAGCAGGCCGCCGCTCATGCCCTGGAGGATGCGGAAGGCGACCAGCGCGTCCGCGGACCAGGCCAGCCCGCACAGGGCGGAGGACAGCGTGAACGCGGCGAAGCAGCGGAGGTAGAGCGCCTTTGCGCCGATGCGGTCGACCAGCCAGCCGCTCAGCGGCAGCGTCAGCGCGAGGGCCAGCAGGTAGCCGCTGGTCACCCACTGGATGTCGGACAGGCTGGCGTGCAGGTCGCGCGCCAGGCTGGACAGCGACACGTTCACCATCGTCGCGTCGAGCTGCGACAGGAAGGAGCCGATCGCCGCGACGCCGGCGATCCGCCAGATGGCCGGGTCCATCCCTCCGGCGTCGGGGATCCCGGCGGGCGACGCCCTGCCCTCCATCAGCCACGCCGGTCCAGCAGGTCGAGGATCTCCGCGGTGGTGCCGGTCTCGCCCAGGCGGGGGAACACCTTGCCGACGCTGTTTGCGTGCAGCCCGGCGTCCATGTCGGTCATGGCGTCGACGGCGAGGGTGACGTTGAAACCGAGCTCGTGGGCCTGCCGAGCGGTCGATTCCACGCCCATGCTGGTGGCGACGCCGGCGAGCACGAGCTGGGAGACGTTTCGCGCCCGCAGATGCGCCTCGAGGCCGGTCCCGGTGAAGGCGCCCGCGGTCCGCTTCGTCACCAGGTGGTCGTCCGGCTGCCGGTCGAGCTCGGGCACCAGGTCCGCGAAGCCTTCGGGAAGGTTTCCGCGGAAGCGGGCCTGCTCGGTGCGCCCCGGCGGCACGCCGGCAACGTTCACCAGCACGACCGGCAGGCCGTGCCGGCGGAAGGCCGTGGCGAGGTCGCGCGACCGCCGCACCACCTCGGTCACCGGGTGGACGGTGGGAAGCGAGACGATCCCCCGCTGCAGGTCGATGACGACCAGCGCAGTCGCGTCGTCGAGGATGGTCAGCGGCATGACGGTGCTCCTTGTCCGGTCGAGGAAAATGATGCGTACGGTGCGGCCCGGACCGTCATGCCTCGGCGAGGCGCCTGAGCAGGCCCAGCGCCTGCGAGAGCTGGTCCTGCTCGCCCGGCGACAGGCTCCTGCCGATGGCGCGGAACAGCCAGTCCTCCCGCGCCAGTCGGGCAGCATCGATCCGCGCCCGGCAGGACGGGGTGAGCGACAGCATGGTCCGGCGGCCGTCCTTCGGGTCGGGAATGCCGCTCACGAGACCGGCCGCTTCCAGGACGGCGACCGTCGCGCCCACCGATTGCGGCCGCACGCCCTGGTCGCGGGCGAGGCTCGTCACCGTCCCGGTCCCGGTCCGGTCCAGATGGCCGAGCACGGCAACCTGGGAGGCGGTCAGGTCCCCGAAGGCGGCGCGGTCCTGCATCCGCCGCTTGAGCTGGCCGATCAGGACACGCAGCTCGCCGGCGAGGGCGGCGGTGCGGGTGGTGCCAGGATCGTCGTCCGCAATCATGCAACCGGCCTAGCATATGCAAAGGAGACTGCAAAGCTTCCTTCATATACGGGACTGGCGGTTCGCAGCGGCGGATGCACGATGTAGGACAGGGGATCGCAACGGATGCGGTCCGGGACGAGCCGGACCGGCCGGAGGGGAGCAGATGAACCGCAAAGTGCGCCGTGCCGCGGCAGGATCGGACAGGATCGCGGCCGCCGATGCTCCGGGCCCGCCGCCGTTGCTGGCGCTTGCCCTGGCTGCCTGTCGCGACGGCCGGATGGACGAGGCCGACGGGTTGTGCGTACGCCACCTCGCCGAGTCGCCGGGACACGCCCAGGCGCTGCACCTGCGCGGCGAGGTCGCGCGGCTCGAGGGACGGCCGGCCGACGCGATCGGGCACTTCCGGGCGGCTCTCGCCACCGCACCGGCGGTCGCCGCCATCCATGACGGGCTTGCAGAGACGTACCGGTCGATCGCGCAGCCGGTGGAGGCGGAGCGGCACTATCGGCGCGTCGCCGAGCTGCGGCCGGGTGCGGTGACGCTGCTGAACCTCGGCAACGCCCTGATGGATCTCGGGCGCCCGGAAGAGGCCGCGCGCACCTACCGCTCCGCCCTGCGCGCCGATCCCCGCCTGCCGGAGCTGCACTACGCGCTCGGCACCGCGCTGGGCGCGCTGCAGCAACGCCAGGCGGTGGACGCCTTTGCCCAGGCGGTCGCGCTGCGGCCGGATTTCATGCCCGCGCATGAAGGGCTGGTCGAGGCCTGTCTTGCCGCGGGCGACCCGGGCGCGGCGCTGCGCGCGGTCTGCCGGGCGCTGGAGCGCGGCGACACCACCCGGCTGCGCGTGCTGTTCGTCGACTGCGTGCGCGACGCGGTGCCGGTGGCGGGGATCGAGGGGCTGGCGGAGGCGATGCGACGTGCCCTGGCCGAGCGCTGGACCCGGCCGCAGGAGCTGGCCCGCGCGGCCTGCACGGTCGCCGCCCTGCGTCGGCCGCTCGACCCGCGTGACGAGCCGCTGCGCACCCTGCTGGACCTGGCGCCGGTGTGTCACCGGGAGGTCGAGCAGGAGCTGACCCGGCAGCGGAGCGTTCTGCTGGACGCGGCCGTGTCCGGCGCGGTTCCGGCCGGGGGGCTGGCCATGGCCTGCGCCCTGGCGCGGCAGTGCTTCGTCAACGAGTACGCCTGGTCCTGCATGCCCGAGGAGGCCGACCGGGTCGCGCTGCTTTGCGATGGCGTCCGCAGTGCCCTGGACGGCGGAACGGTGCCGGCGGACATGACGCTTGCGGTCATCGCGATGTACCGGCCGCTTGGCGCCCTGGCCGATGCCGCGCGCCTGCTGGACCGGGCCTGGCCGACGGAGGTCGGGGCGCTGCTCGCGCAGCAGGTCCGGGAACCGGCGGAGGAACAGCGGCTGCGTGGCGTCATCCGCTCCGCGACGCCGATCGAGGACGCGGTGTCGCAGGCGGTGCGCGACCAGTACGAGACCAATCCGTATCCGCGCTGGGTGGCCACGATCGATGCCCCGCAGCGGATCCGGCTCGGCGACTGGCTGCGCGCGCGGTTCCCTGGCGCGCCGGTGGCGCCGCTGCCGGAGGGCCGGATCCTGGAGGTGCTGGTAGCCGGTTGCGGCACCGGGCAGCACGCGGTGGAAACGGTGCGCGGGCTGGCGGACGTGTCCGTGCTGGCGATCGACCTGAGCCTGGCCAGCCTGGCCTACGCGACGCGGATCACGGCGTCGCTCGGCGTGGGCGGGATCGAGTACGTGCAGGGCGACCTGCTACAGGCGGCGCGGCTCGGCCGCTCCTTCGACCTGATCGCGGTGGGCGGCGTGCTGCACCACATGGCCGACCCCTGGGCCGGCTGGCGCGCCCTGCTCGGGCCGCTCCGTCCGGGCGGGGTGATGAACGTGCTGCTCTACACCGAGCGCGGCCGCGGCGACGTGCGGGCGGCGCGGGACTGGATCGCCGGGCAGGGCTACCAGCCGACGCCGGAGGGGATACGGGCCTGCCGGCACGACCTGATGGCGCGGTCCGAGGACTGGGCGGTCCGTTTGTCGGACAGCCCGGACTGCTGCTCGGCCAGCGGATGCCGGGACCTGCTGTTCCACGTGCAGGAGGGCGCCGTGACCCTGCCGGAGGTGGCGGGCTTCCTCCAGGCGGAGGGGCTGCAGCTGCTCGGCGTCGACGTCGCGGCGGCAACCGAACAGGCGTTCAGGGAGCGTCCCGGTGCCGGCGAGGATGCGCTGCGCGACCTGTCGCGCTGGGAGCAGTTCGAGGCGGAGAACCCGCGCTGCTTTGCCGGGATGCTGAACCTGTGGGTGCAGAAGGGCCCGGCCGCCGCCCCGGCCTGACCGGGGGCCTGATCCGTCCGGGCTTTTCCCTTGTCGCCGCCAGGGCTATTTCATGAGCCTGGATCAGTGAAAGGTACGTCGTGTCCACGCCAGGCTTCTCCGAGCAGACCAGCGCGCTGCTGTCCCAGGCCAGCCTGGCGTGCAGCCGTCGCGGCACCCAGCTGACCGAGCTGCGACGCAAGGTGCTCGGCCTGGTGCTCGACAGCGACGGGCCGGCCGGCGCCTACGACCTGCTGGACCGCCTGCGCGCCCACCACAAGGGCGCAGCACCACCCACCGTCTATCGTGCCCTGGACTTCCTGCTGGAGCAGGGGCTGATCCATAAGGTCGAGCGCCTGTCCGCCTTTGTCGGGTGCGTGCACCGCAACGACCACGACCATCCCCACGCCGCGCAGTTCCTGATCTGCACACGCTGCGGCCAGGTCACCGAGCTCGAGGACAGCGGCGTCAACCGCGCCCTGGTCGAGGCGGCGCGCCGCAGCGGCTTCCGCCTCACCCGCGCCACCGTGGAAGCGGAAGGCGTCTGCAACGCATGCGCGGCCGCCTCCGCGACGATGTAGGGCGCGCCCGGTCCGGCACTCCGGGACAGCGGCGGCCCTGGCCGGCAAGGCTGATGGCGGGGGGGCCGATCCAGGCGGGTGCTTTCGGCGCTGAAGGCGGACCGCTGGAAGGCCGGACCGGCACGACCGGCGGGCGGGCGGGACGACGGGGAAGGATCGAGGCGATGGTCGGGCCCGAGGCGGCGCTGCTGGTGCGGATGTTCGAGGCCGCGGTCGCGTCAGTGTCGGCGG
>CAXTVX010000038.1:0-31874 GCA_964247755.1 uncultured Acetobacteraceae bacterium
ATCCAAGACCATCTCAGCTACAGGCCAATTTCTACCACGTTGACGAATACGACCCTTTTTTACCCACGCTGCCTGCGCCTTCGGATCGGAGCTCGGGTGAGCCTGCCGTGCCTTCTGCCGGGAGAATCCCATGCGTCGCAGTACTTTGCTCAAGCTCGCCGGGTGGTAGTGCTTGCCGAAGCGCTGCTCGATCAGCAGGGCGATGTCCTCGCGAGTGTAGCTTGAGATGCCGCTGCGTTCGGGATCCGGACCTCGCAGGATCAGGCCGGCGAGTGTCGCTTCCTCACCCTCGGTCAGGCCCGGCGGCCGACCAGGCTTCGACCGATCCTTAAGCCCTAACAGACCTTCCGCATTGTAGCGCGTCACCGCATCGCGCAGCGCCTGACGTTCCATGCCCGCCAGCCGTGCCGCCTCCGCCCGCGTCATCTCATCCAGCGCGTTCGCGATGGCCAGCGCGCGCGATGCTGCCCGCAAGCTCGGGAGCCGCCGGGCCTGTGCTCGTAGATCCGCCGATGACAGATCCGACCTGATCAACAGTGCCATCCTCTTCCCCATGCATCGCAGGAGAAGCGAATCACACCCAAGCAGCCAAGGGTACTCACATCAGAGTCAGCTCATCGGCACCCCGGTATTACAAGGCTGGCCGCCGTCCGGTGCGCCTTCGAGGGCGTCGCGTCGATCATCAGCTGGTCGGGCTTTCCAGCTTTGGCTGCCAGTACCGCAAAGATGCGAAACGGCACCCTCTGTGCCACTAACAGGCAGTTGCCGCGTTGTTGCAGCACGCCAGACGTCCGGTGCCAACGAAGCATTATCACGTCCGCGACCGCTGGATGGCGCTGAAATCCGACTTATCCACCTCGCTCGTGACCCGGCGCCGGGAAGATCTGGATCTTGCGAATGGTCCTGTTGCTGCACCGGGCTCGGGGGAAAGTAGGCTCAGCTGCGAGACGTGCAATTTTGTGTCGGCACGCTGTTGCTATCTGCCCTGATCGGACTGAGAGCCAGTGGCCTTCTTCACGGCTGGGATGTCACCGATCCGAGGATGTTCGATGACCCGATTCCGGCCGCTGCCTTTTGCGTCGTAGAGGGCTTGGTCCGCTCGCCCGAGAAGCGACTGCCAATCGTCGTCCCGCACAGCCCAGGTCAGCCCGATCGAGCAGCTCACACTGATCACTGTGCCAGCAGCCGCGAGTCTCTCCGCCGAAATCGCGCGGTGTAGGTCAAGAATGCGTCCGGCGCCGGTTCCATGATGGTCCTCCACAACCAGCAGGAACTCCTCACCGCCGTAGCGGCCGGCTAGCTCGCCCTTACCGAGGGTTGCAGCGATAAGGCCTCCGATGACCCTGAGCACGTCGTCGCCACAGAGGTGACCATATCGATCGTTGATGCGCTTGAAGTGATCGATGTCGAGCAGCGCCACGATCATCTCATCGTCTGCGGGACCGCCGGCAAGAGCCGCAGCAAGCCTCCGCTCGATCTCCGAGCGGTTGAGCAGCCCGGTCAGGCTGTCATGAGCCGCCTGGTAGCGCAGTTCCTCGGTTCGGGCGCGGAGTTGTGTGGTGGCATCTGCGACATGACGTTTCAGTTCTGCCTGACGGGCGAGAACAGCGCGCAGGCGGAGGTGCATGAACCCGTAGACAATCCCGAAGGTGCACAAGATCCAGATCACTTCCGCCCACCACTGACGCCACCAAGGGTAGTCGATGTCGATGACGAGGGTGCATGGGCGGGAGGAACGATGAGTGAACTTGTCGACGCCCACAACGGTCAGCACATGGCGACCGGGCGGAACGAATGCATAGGGCACGGTGCCGCTGGTCGTTTCTGCCCAATCGGCATCGACCCCAGACAGGCGGTAGCGGAACACGATCGAACGTTCCGCAGCGTAATCCGAAGTGCCGAACTGGAGCGACAAGGCTGCATCCGTAAAGGGCATCCTCCGCCCTCGAACAGGGCTCGAACCCAGCAGGGCCCTGCTGACAAGCACCCTCAGCGGGCGGTTGTCGAACAACGATCTCGGATCCAGGAGATGGGTCAGCCCGCGGCTGGTCGAGATCCAAACCGACCCGTCGGGATCCTCCCGGAGCCCCAGCTGCTGGGCATCGTTGGAAAGCAGACCGGTGTCCGCATCCACCGAGGTCCAGCTCCGTCCGTTGGACACCGAGATGCCGAGGGTGGTTCCCGCCCAAACCCAGCCACGGCGGTCCACCATGACGCTCAGGATCGTGTTGCTCTGCGTGTTGTCGGTGGAAACGGCCTTGAAGGAGGAGACGCGATCGGCCGACAGGATGAACTGGAAGAGCCCTCCTGCGCCACCGATCCACAGGGTGCCGTCGTGCCCGAACGCCAGAGCCAGCGGACTGAAGCCACCGGCCGGCCAAACCCCCGTCACCGCCGCGTCCGTTCCGTCCGCATGCCGATGACGCAAGCGGTCGTTCGCAAGATAAAGAACCCCGCCCCGACCATCGGATATGACATCGGGCACGGGGATCCCGGCCGCTGCTTCGAGCATGGCGGAGCCCGGCACATGTGCCCGGGCGTCGACCTTGAACAAGCCCGCCTCGGTGCCGATCCACACGAAGCCGGTCCAGTCAGGCAGGATCGCGTCGATCGACGGCACGTCGATCCAGTTGATTGATCCGGTCGCCGGGTCGATGACACGAGCACCCTTGGCGCCGGACGAAGCCCAAAGGCTTCCATGCGGGCCCACCGCCAGAGCGAAGGATGGTCCGGGGATCACCCTCCCAACCAGCAGATAAGCCCCTCGACGTAGGATCTCGTCGATCCCGGTATCGGTGGCAACCCACATCGACCCATCAGGAAGGCGGACCGACTGCCAGGGCAAACCTTCTGAAAGACCCTCCTCCTTGTCGAGCGTTTCCCACTGCTTGTAGCCGATCCAGCGGCGCAATCCCTGCCCAAAGGTCTGCAGCCAGAACTGTCCAGTGGCGTCCGTCAACGCGCTGACGATGGTCCCGGGCGGAGCGCCATCCGCCACGGACAGGGCTTCCCAGCCACTTGGTCGCAGGACGGCCAACCCGTGATCGGCCTGCGTGACCACACTTCCATCGGGCGCCCTGAAAAGACCGAGATTATCTAAGTAGTTCAGGTAGCGGCCGCCCTGGTCCGGGAGTTCGACGGCGCTCCATCGACCGGAGCGGGGAGCGGAGGTCGCTACCGACCAGGCCGATCTAGCGAGTATCCCGCCACCATCCGTGGCAACGACATCCATCCATGGCTCATTGGGAAGCCCATCCGCCGCGCCATAGCATTTGACGGCACCTGGGTCGGCGGCACAAAGACGGCCGTCGTTGAGTGCTTCCCAGAGGTGGTCGCGTATCGAGAAGACCGCTCCTGCGTTCTTCAGAAGCACCCGTTCTCCGCGATCGTATCCCATGCCCTCTATGTGAGGCGCCTGTCCGGGCGGCAGGGCGATCCTGACCGTCATGCCGGAAGCAAGCAGGACGAAGCCGTGGCGCCAGGGCACTATGCGATGAGGCTTGTCGCTGTTGAACGAGATCCCGTCGTGACGGACCGAGCTGAACGACAGCGAGCTAGTTGGATGGGCTGCGTCCGACGGTTGGTCGGAGACCATGACCTGGTCGGAATACTCAACCGCGAGCCGACCATCCGGTGTCAGAGCCAAGCCGTAGACGAAGCCACCGGATCGCAGCCCCTGATCTGGTCCGAGGTTGACAAAGCGCCGTCCGTCATAGGCGAACACGCCATGCTCCGTACAGACCACGACGGAGCCTGCCCGATCCTGGAGCATACACAAGCCGCCGACACTCAGAAGCCCCTGCTCAGTCTCATACGTATGAAACGTGGACCTGGCTGCATGAGCCGTGATCAGCCAGCACGACGACACTATCGTAGCAACAGCTGCGACGGCTGGAAGGACACGCTGCTTCAGGATCCGCGCCGGCAGGCAGGTTTTCGACACGTCGCGTCAAGTCCCCCACTTCCTCGTGAAGATCGATACGCACGCGAGAATACGGGATGATACGACGAACGCGACCGCTCAGGACCGAATCTGAAAATTAAACCTGTACGGCATATATTGAGAACCCAGCTCAAAAGATTGTTCGATAAGCCGCCACCTCTCAGGAGGATGACGGCTTACCTAGATGGCGCGGCGCGGACTGACGACTACTTCTGGCCGTTCAGGTTGGATAGTGGTGGGCGCACAAGGAGTTGATGCTTGCCATCTCATAGTGGTCGCTGTGCAGCAAACCGCGTTCTGCGGCAATCGCAGCAGTAGACGAGGCTGAGAACCGCGTTACAGCGTTTGCGCGGGCACCGATCGACAATGCGACGACAGCAAGAAGAGCCACGGTGGCTCCTTGAGACATGCAACGGTAAATGAAACGGGTCACTGCAGACTCTCCGAACTCAAGCAGACATTTTGCCTGCTGTCCTGCACAACCCCATAGCATCATCCAACTAAAATATACAACCCCTAAGAGAGTAGATCCGTCCCTCTCAACCTAAGCTCGACGTTGGCCATTTGAGGTTGCGTTGGGTGGCGGAGCGGTCTGGCCGTTGAGGCTGGCGTGTCCCCGCCAAGAGACCTGCCATGCTTCGTCTGCCATTCCGCTTTGCCGCGGTCATCCTGAGCTTCGCGCCGCTGTTCTGCCAGCGGAGTTGGCGCCGTGCCGAGGTGCTGTTGATCGGCGCCATCCTGGCGCCCGGCACGCGCACGGTCGCCAGCCTGCTGCGCATTTGCGGGCTGATGCACGAGCGGCGCTTCGTGAACTACCATCGAGTTCTGAACCGGGCGGCGTGGAACCCGCGCCTGGCATCCCGGCTGCTGCTGAACCTGCTGGTTGCCGCTTTTGCGCCAGACGGCCCGGTGGTGCTGGGCATCGACGACACCATCGAGCGCCGCCGCGGCAAGCGCATCGCCGCCAAGGGGATCTACCGCGACCCGGTCCGCTCCTCGCACGGACACTTCACACAAGGCATCCGGCCTGCGCTGGCTCGGCCTGATGCTGCTGGTGCCGATCCCATGGGCGGAGCGCATCTGGGCGCTGCCGTTCCTGACGGCTCTCGCCCCGTCGGAGCGTTACAACCGCGAGCACGGCAGGCGACACAAGAGGCTGACGGACTGGGGCAGGCAGGTGGTGCTGCAAGCCCGCCGCTGGCTACCAGGGCGCGACCTGGTGTTGGTCGCCGACAGCAGCTTCGCCGCACTGGAGTTTCTGGCTGCGCTGAGCCGCCACGGCGTTGTCTGCGTCACCCGCCTACGGCTCGATGCCGCCCTCTATACTCCGGCGCCACCTCGCCCGCCCGGGACGATCGGACGGCCGCGGGTCAAGGGCACGCGCCTGCCGAATCTGTCCGAGGTGCTGGTCGATGCGGGCACGATTTGGCAGCGCGTCACGGTGCCGGGCTGGTATGGCGAGGGCGAGCGCGCCGTCGATCTCTGCTCCGGCACCGCAGTGTGGCGCCATGCCGGACTGCCGGTCGTGCCGAACCGCTGGGTGCTGGTGCGGGACCCGCTCGGCCGCTTCAACCCGCAGGCCCTGCTCTGCACCGATCCCGGCCGGAACCCGGAGCAGGTCCTGCGCTGGTTCGTCCAGCGCTGGCAACTTGAGGCCACGTTCCAAGAAGTCCGTGCGCATCTGGGCGTGGAAACGCAGCGCCAGTGGTCGGACCTAGCCATCGCGCGCACCACCCCCTGCCTGCTCGGGCTGTTCTCCCTCGTCACGTTGTTGGCCGCGCAGCTCAGCCCGAAAGCGCGCAAGGCCGTCATGACCGCAGCCTGGTATCACAAGCGGCGTCCCACCTTCGGCGACACGCTGGCCGCCGTGCGTCGCCACTTCTGGCAAGAACAGGGTTTCGCCATGTCCAGCCACGCATGCGATGTGCGGAAACTCCGACCAGCGCTCCGGGAAGGCATAACCTACGCGCTCTGCCATGCCGCTTGATGGCCAAAGTCGAGCTAAGGCCAGATCCGACAACAGCCATCCCCGGCCGACGCGCTGCATGGAACCAGAGCGGTTACCGCACCGGGTCGCGGCAGCACGTCTTCTCCAGCCAGTAGTCGCGCAACACCGGCAGGGGGGTCGACAGACAGCATCGAGAACGCTTTCCTGAGCTGGTGCCGAGCTGGATCGTTTTCTGCAAGTCGGAATCAAGGCGAAGGCCGCACGTGGGACGGTGGCGCCGCTGCTGGATGAGGACGAGATCGTCTTCTGACCCCCTCATGCTGGCACCCGCCCGGGCTGCCTGACCTTTTCCTTGAAAACGGCTCCCGCCGCGTCCACACTCCTAGAGATGGTCGGAGGGGCGACCTGCCAAGATCAACCCCTCCTCCCAAGTCTGAGACCTACGAGTGCTGCAGGGCCTTCAGGACGGTCGCCACCGCCTGAAGGACCCCGGCCACTGCCACGAGAAGAGCAGTGACCTGGCCGATCGTAAGCCTCCGCGGTTTGCCCATATGGACTCTCCTACGAAGTGCAGACCCTGCTTTTGGAGCCCTGCGGCCCCGAAGGGCACAAGGGCTGCTGCGGGAGCCGCATCCGCAGTATGCCGGGTTGGGCGCGCGAGGCACAACACAAATCCCGTGCCCTGGTTTCCTGTAAGTGACTGTTCTAACGGCATAATTCAGCCGTGCTAGGACCCCTTCCGACAGCCGTGCCCGCACAACCGGGGCAAAGGCGCTGGGGCACGCGGCGGGATCGCAGTCGGCCCAGCGCAGCGGTCGGCGGAGACCCACCCTTTGCCGCGGATGGCCGGAGCGCGGCATCCCATCTACTCTCCCCAACGTCAACGTGCCTTTAGCTGATGAAACTTGCTCCTTTGGCTCACGAAGGACCGTTTCTTGTCGGCCAGAAAAAGGCGGCGGAGAGTTAGTCAGGAGGCTACGTGTCTACCTTTTCCACGCCTGAAGTGGCACCTTCGCCGGTAGTGGCCTGACGATGCAATTCCCTCCGGGCTCGTTCAGCTTCGCGATCCGTACTACGGTCGCCTTGCTGCTTGCCTACTATCTCGGGTTCTGGCTGCAGCTGGACAGCACATCGAGCGCCGGCGTCTGCGTGGCGATCGTGGCACAGCCGATCCAGGGCGCAATCTTGTCGAAAGCGCTCTATCGCGTCGCCGGCACGTTCATCGGCGCCAGCGTCGGGGTGATCGCGATCGCCTGCTTCGTGCAGGACCGCGTCCTTCTCCTGACTTTCTATGCCCTCTGGCTCGCGGCCTGCACCTTCGTGTCGTCGCGACTGAAGGATTTCGGCGCCTATGGAGCCGCTTTGGCGGGCTACACCGTGGCGATCATCGCGATCAGCAACATCGATACCCCCAACGAGGCGATGCTGACGGCGCTCAATCGCGCGGCAGCCATCCTGCTCGGCATCGCCTGCGTGGCCCTGGTCAACCTGCCCTTCAACAAGTCGTCGGCTTGGAAGCCGCTTGTCGAGCGTCTGCAGACCTTGCTTCGCGATGCTACGGATCGATCACTTGCCCTGCTGACGAGTGATCAGCCACGCCCGGATGCGTTGACGATCGCTGATCAGGCTGCCGCCATCCTGGCCGTCCGTTCGCAGATCGGCTACGTCGCCCGGGAACCGGAGCATGGACGATCCCGCGCCCACGGCGCGCGAGGCGCAACAGCCGGGCTCCTCGGCATGCTCCACGCCGGCAACGCCATTGCCCGCCATATCGCCGCCGGGGGCGTGGGCGCAGAGGATCGCGGCCTGCTCGAACAGGCTGTCGCCATGCTGCGGCCGCCGCAGGCAAACTGCCCAGGCTCCATGCGGACGGCAGGGGTCGAGGGAATCACCGAGCGAGGGCATCTGGCGGATCTCCTCGACGACCTGATGCTGCAGCGCAGCCTCGTCGTCGACGGCATCGAATCACTCGTTTCCGGACGCGAGCCGATACGGCAAGCCGCACTGCACGCCTACCAGGACATCCCGAGCGCGGCCTTGAACGCCCTCAGGGCTGCGGTGACGGTGACGATCGGCGCGCTATTCTGCATCTATTCGGGCTGGAGTCCGTCCACCCAGATCCTGACCGATATGTCCGCACCTGTTGTGCTGCTCAGCGCCATGGCCGACCCGAGCCGTGCGGGCCGCATCCAGGGCTTGATGGCCCCCTTCGGCATGCTGCTGGCCGCCATTTCCAAGTTTGGCCTGATGACCCAGGCACCGGGTGCCAGCTTCGCGATCTTCGCCCTGTCCGTCGCTCCCTGCGCGCTGCTGATCTGCCTGCTAGGCCGTCATCCCAAGACCACCGGTCTCTCGATCGGCCTGCTTGTCGCCTACACCATCGTGCTCACCCCTACGAACGTGCAGACTTTCGACCTGACCAGCTTCCTGAACACGGCGCTGTGCTTCGCCGGAGCCACGCTGGCCGCTGCCGGCACCTTCTCAATCCTGCAGCCGATCTCATCCGCGCGACGGCTGCGGTCCCTTCTCATCGATGAGGTCAAGGATCTGAACCGGACGCTTTGCGGCGGCCATGCCGCTGAGACTACCGTGGATCTGTCGCTGCACTACGATCGGCTGGTCCTGGCATCGACCTGCCTTAGACGCAAGACGAAGGCCCGGCTCGCCCTGCTGAGCCATCTGGACGACCTTGGGATGATCAACATTAGTATCCGCCGCGCCAGAGCAGGCCTTGACGAACTTCTCGCGCATGATCCGGAAAGCGTGGATCAGGCTACGCGTGCGGGCCTGGCGCTTCTCGGACGAGGGCCCGACGACGTTCATGCCGCCTCCCGAGGCTTGGTGGAGGCAGCCGAAGCTCGACCGCAAGCCTCCCAGTTGATCATCCGTGCCGCCTCGCGGCTGGATCAGGTTGCAGCGCTTTTCAAGGGAGAGCGCAGGTTGCTGCGACAGTTCGGTCTTGGCGCGGGCGCCTAGGATGTGGAAGGAAATCGATGTCGCCGGCATCTTCGTCACGCCGGTCATCTCCTACCTGGTCGCAGCCCTGGCGATCCACCTCGCGATCAGGCCGTTGTTGATACGTGCCGGCTTCCAGGGTTGGGTATGGGATCCGGCTCTCGCTGAACTCTGCATCTACGTCTGCATCCTCACCTTCATGGTAAGCGTGTTTTGAAGGCGGGTCGGGGAGTGTTGAGATATGCCCGACAGACAGGCAGAGCTGTCGTAACCTTGTGCCTCCTGCTTGGAGCTGGTGTCAGCGGGGTCATATTATGGAACGAGTACGTCGTCGGCCCCTGGACGCGCGATGGCGTCGTCGCCGCTGACGTCGTGACCATGGCTCCGGAGGTGAGCGGACGAATCATCAAGGTAAACGTCGGCCGTAACCAGTATGTCCACAAGGACGACGTTCTCTACGAGATCGACCCGTTCGACTATCAGGTCGCACTCGCCTCGGCCGAGTCGGACGTGCTCGGCCGGGAAAGCCAGGCTAAGCAGACCCAGGCAGCGGCGGTGCGACGTCGACAGCTCACCACGTTGTCCACCTCCGTCGAGGAGACGCAGACGTTCGTATCGAGTGCGGAGCAGGCGCGGACTGCCTATGCTGCCGCCATCGCAGCCCTTTCGCAAGCCAAGACAAATCTTGCGCGTACTAAGGTTCTTTCACCGGTCAACGGCTACGTCACCAACCTGCTCATCCGGGCCGGTGACTATGCGACCAAGGGAACGCGCAACATCACCGTGATCGACAACGACAATTTCTGGGTGATCGGATATTTCGAGGAAACGAAGCTGCACGGCATCCACGTCAATGACCCGGCGACCGTCCAGCTGATGGGTTACGACCAGGCGATCGAGGGCCATGTCGAGGGCATCGCGCGCGGCATCAACTCGGAGAACTACGCGCCTGGCACCCTGGGTCTTGCCTCGGTCAACCCGGTGTTCACCTGGGTCAGGCTTGCACAGCGGATCCCGGTGAACATCAAGCTGGACTCCGTTCCGGATGGCGTCGTCCTTTCCGCCGGGGAAACAGCCACGGTCGCAATTCGCTCCACCGCTGGCAGGCCGTCATCCCGGCGCGGCATGATCTCGCGCACGGCATCGCGATTGCTTGGTGGTTGAAGGCCTCAGGGCGCAGGTCGGTCATGATCCGGGTCCGCTGCGCGCAGTAGGTCGGCCAAATCCAGCCGTCGGGTGAACATCACCAGAGATCCGTCGGAAGCGTGCGGCCAAGCCTCCCTGGGACGGTCCCAGTAGAGTTCCACACCGTTTCCATCGGGATCGCTCAGGTAGAGTGCCTCGCTCACTCCATGGTCCGAAGCACCCTCCAGCGCGATCCCGGCAGCCTCCAAGCGGCGCAGCGCGTCGGCCAGATCGGCACGGGTCGGGTAGAGGACCGCGGTATGGTAGAGTCCGGTGGTGCCCGCGGCAGGGGCCGGGCCGCCCAGGCTTTCCCAGGTGTTCAGGCCAATGTGGTGGTGGTAGCCGCCAGCGGAGATAAATGCCACCTGCCCACCGACGCGCTGCATGATCTGGAAGCCGAGCACGCCGACGTAGAACGCCAGCGACCGATCAAGGTCCGAGACCTTCAGGTGAACATGACCGATTCGAGCGCCGGCCGTGATCGATGCAGACATCTCAGGAACCTCCGACAGTTGAAATCATACCGAGGCCTCGGTCGCGCGCTGGGCTCCGAGGGTCCACCTCATGCACCACAGCATCCCTCACGAGAGGTCGCCACGACGCGCCGCTTGCGAACCAACGACATGCGCTCATCAGGTGGATCAAGCCTGGATGTTCGCTTCTGGCTAATGGCATGCCGTATTGGATGCGCCTGGAATGGCCACGAAGGTGATGGTCGCCGGTTGGAATTCGACCGGTCCCGGGACCGTCGGTCTACTTTCGAGCTCAGGGAGTTCGTCACCGGCTTGAAGAGCAAGAACGTGATCGTTCAGGCGTACCTGCGAGCTGTTCAGATCCAATGCGGAGAGCGTGTAGCGTTCCGCCGGAAAGGCCAGGGTGAACGCGGCTCGCCTAGTCCGGCTCGTGTTGATGGCCAGCACCGTCACACCACCGGGATGACCGGGCAGGCATTGAGCATACAGCTCCAAACCTGGCCGCGACGGTCCAGCGTCCAGGACGACTGTTCCCATCAGGCGATGCCACAGCAGCGCGGCCCAATAGTTGGGGCGCGGCTCGAAGGTGCCCTGTTCGAGCAACCCGTACTCGCTCGAGGCCAGGGTGTTGTGGAACATTGCCTGCACCCCGTGCCTGGCGAAGCGCGCCAGCTGATCGACGAAGCGGAAACTGTCCAGGAACGTCGCCGCCCACGGATTGCCGCCGCAGGCCGCATCGGCGGTCTCCGTGATCCAGGCCGGCTTGCCTGGTTCGAACCGGTCGCGCAGGCCACCGTATAGAGCCCAGCTGCGATCGGCACGGCTGAACCAGTCGCTCGACAGCGCCGCAGCCCGGGTGGTCTGCATCGATGGCCCCATGCTTGCACAGCGCATGGAGGCCGCGCCGTAGAAGTGGAACGAGAACACGTCATAGACCGGCTTCGGTGTCGCCGCGAGCAGGTCTGCGGTCTTCAGAACCGCTCCACCCATCATGCGATCTCCGTGGATCAGGCTGTCTTCCCCCACACCGCCGGGGCCGACGACCCTCATCGAAGGCGCGGCCGACCGGGCGAACGGGAGGAAGACCGCGAAGTCCCGTGCATAGGCCGCCGCGTCGTAGCCGGCAGGAGCGCCCCCAACCTCAGGCATGGTCGGTTCGTTGAAGAACTCTGCTGCGCTGATTTCGCCGCCAGCCGAGGCCGTGTAGGAGAGCAGCTTGCGTGCCTGCTCCGGCGTCCAGACGCCCGAGGCATCACGAACGCCGGCGCTGATCGTGAACGAGGTGACGAGCCTGGCATCCACGGCATGTGCGAAGTCGATGACGCCCTTCCACTGCGGTCGGGTCAACACGCTCTGAAACCCGGGCGGCGTCTTCGGCGCAGGCGTATCAAGATCGTGGAAGTAGACGGTGTTGGCCCATGTGCCGCTCACACGCACGTAAGCTGGGCCGAGAGCTGTGGCCAGCTTTCGCAGCCGCGGGTTGCTCAGGTCGATTGGCGGTCGCTCCTCGAACATGGCGGGGTCCTGACCGACCTGCAGCGCGGTGCTACCCGACGCGGGCACCGGACGCGCGTCCTGCCGGGCGGCATACGGCTTCCAGAACTTGGCACCGACGACTTCCGCCATCTCGACGTTGTAGGACAGGAACCTCCGATCGATCGTTGCCACGGCGGCCATCGCCGAGGGTGTTACGGCCGCTTTCTGAGCGTGGGCAAAGTCCGACGGCGCGAGCCCTCCGCCAATTGCCGCAACGGCCAAAATTGTCGAAGACCGGGCAAATCCATTCATCGCACTCACCGATTCCTTGTTCGAGACTTCGAGACGGGCCTGCGCGAGACGTCGAAGAGCAGCGGCACTTGTTCCGCTCAGCTAATTCTGATCCCTGATCAGGCCGCTCGCCTCAGGTCATCCGCCACCCAACCCAAGGTAGCATTCACCGAGCCATTGAGGCCCAGGAGATGCATCCGGTATAGGGCAGCATGAGCGACCTGAAATATCCAACCTTGGATAGAGCCGCTGCGAAAGAACCCTTACGATCCAAACGTGCTGTTAGCGGCATACTCCCCAAGGAGACACGGCTCCCGCGATCCGTGTAGCTCCCGCCACGACTCGCCGGCCTTTTCCATCGACCATCCAGAACACCGCGGGCGGGTTCCGGGCGAAGAACGGACCAGAGTCTCGCAAGCGGTCGCCTGACGGCGGAGGCGGCCATCCGAACCCTGATTTTTCGTACCTGCTACAGCCGACGGCCGCCAGCCCCAGTATTTTGTAAACGCCTGACATTAAGCCACAAGCGCGTTCTGGACTTTGTGCACACTGTGCCCAAAGCGGACGAGGCTGCTGCATGATGATGCCCAAGAGGCTATAACGGATCGTCCACCTGCACCGCGCATACCCCCTCGCGCCGTCCGGGCATCGGGATGCGAATGATGGAGAGAGATGTGCCCGGACGAAGGCTCCGATTTGTAGTTGGCCTGTTGTTGTTGCTCCTTGCAGCGGTCGGCGGAGCTACAGCAGCATGGGTCGGTTCGACCAAGGGCCCAAGATCATATCACCCGATCAACGTCTTCTTCGGAGTGTTGGGAGTTCGGCACCCACATCCGTCATAGACCCGTCCGATGCCGATCGATGGTTTGCGACGCCGTGGCACCGGGTCCTCCACGCGGCAGGACAGCCGGAGGCGAGGTAGACTAGCATGGGCGTGCGGTGATCTCTGACTTTGGAACCAGACGACATGTGCCTGTTGTGTGCGACTGGCGTCGCGGAGCGGAACCTCAACCGCCGCACCCATATGCTGCAGCTCCTGGCGCTGGTCGAGCATCCGGACGCGCTTCCGGCGGACGCGGCACTGCGCATCGCTCGGGAGATTTTGGCGCTCTCGCAGCAAGACCAGATCAGATTCCGGTGCGACTCGGTAATCGCACCCAATGCACCCACCCAGTAAGTTTTCTACGGAGGCGACCATGACAGCGGATACTGACATCCAGGCACCGGCGCAGAACGCGATGCCCGTTCCGTCCGATGACCTGCTTACCGAACTAGAGGACGCTTACAAGGACCTCCACGCCAACCCCGAGCTTTCCATGCAAGAGCACCGCACGGCCGGCATCGTAGCCGCGTGGCTGAAGAAGTACGGCTACGAGGTGACCGATGGCGTCGGCGGTACTGGCGTGGTCGGACTACTGCGCAACGGCGACGGGGCGACGGTGTTGCTGCGTGCCGACATGGACGCGTTGCCTATCCAGGAAAGCACCGGCCTGGACTACGCGAGCCGGGCCACCGGAACGGACCGTTTCGATCAAGCCACCGCGATCGCGCATTCCTGCGGCCATGACATGCATGTGGTCTGGCTGATGGGCGCCACCCGCATCCTGGCGGAAAACCGGGATGCCTGGCATGGCACCGTGATGGCCGTGTTCCAGCCCGGGGAGGAGACCGCACAGGGTGCCCGCGCCATGATTGCGGACGGCATGATCAAGCGCTTCCCCAAGCCGGATGTCACGTTGGGACAACACGTGATGCCGCTCAGCGCCGGACAGATCGGCTGGCGCATCGGAACCATACTTTCGGCCGGGGACAGCTGGGAAGTGACGCTGCATGGTCGGGGCGCGCACGGCTCGATGCCGCAGAAGAGCATCGATCCCGTGGTAATGGCCGCCTCCGCCGTCGTGCGGCTGCAGGCGGTGGTGTCGCGGGAGGTGGCGATGACGGACAGCGCCGTGGTCACGGTCGGCACGTTGCGGGCCGGGATGAGCGAGAACGTCATCCCCGACCGGGCCCTGCTGCGCCTCAACATCCGCACCTTCAAAGACCAGGTGCGCGAGCGCGTGCTGTCCGCCGTGAAGCGCATCCTGGAAGCGGAGGCCGCCGCTTCGGGAGCGCCCAAACGGCCCGACTTCTCCGTGCTGAGCGAGTATCCCGTCACCCGGAACGACGAGGCCGCGACGCGAAAGGTGGTGGCCGCCCTGGAACAGCATTTCGGCAAGGACCGGGTGCACGAGATAGAACCCGCGACGGCGAGCGAGGACTTCGGTCTGTTCGGCGCCGCCTGGGACGTGCCCGTGGTGTTCTGGGTCGTCGGCGGCATTGACCCAGACAGGTTTAAGGAGGCCGAGAAGGCTGGCAAGCTGGACGAGCTGCCGGCCAACCACGCGCCGGACTTCGCGCCGGTGATCCATCCGACTCTGCGCACCGGCATCGAGACGATGCTGGCCGCTGCCGGAGCCTGGCTTACGACGAAGGCCGCGAAGTCCTGACAGGCTTGGAGCCGGCGGCACTCCTGGTTCGGGTGCTCGACCTGGTCGGGACCTTCGTGTTCGCGCTCAGCGGCGCTTCGCTGGGTGTGCAGCGGGGCATGGACCTGTTCGGCGTCCTGGTGCTCGCCTTCGTCACGGCCGTGGTCGGCGGCATCGCGAGGGACGTGCTGATCGGTGCCATCCCGCCGGCATCCATCGCGAGTTGGCACAACCTGGCCCTGGCGATGGTGGCCGGGTTGGTGGCGTTCCGCTTCTCGAGGCTGTTCGACCGGCTGCTTCATCCCGTCCAGTTCTTCGATGCGGCCGGGCTCGGGGTGTTTGCCGTGGCTGGGACGCAGAAGGCGCTCGACCATGGGATCGACTGGCCGATGGCGGCCGTCCTGGGCATGGTCAGCGGCATCGGCGGCGGCATGGTGCGCGACGTACTGACCGCGCAGGTGCCGACCGTACTGCGTGCCGACATCTACGCCGTCGCGGCGCTGGCAGGCGCGTTGGTAGTGATCGCGGGCGCCGCGGCCGGGCTGCCGGCGGCCGCCGTGGCCCTGGCCGGGATCGCGCTCTGCGTGTTCCTGCGCCTGATGGCGCTCTACCGCGGTTGGAAACTGCCCATCGCCTCGCTGGGGAAGTCGAGCGCATCTCCGTGACGGGCGACAGGGCGATGTCGGGGAAGAGGGCTTGTGCCTGAGGCTCGCAGCCAGCCGATGCTCGGATGTCCGCGTTCCCAAGGGAACTTCCGCCCCAACCTTCCGATCAGGACGCTTCCCCTTCTTCCCTAGGCATGCGCCAAGTTCCGTTCAGCGCCGAACGCCACCGGACCCACTCCCTGCTTCAGGTCTTCCACCAGCATGACCGAACCGTGGCGGGCCAACGCCTGGGCCGGCGCGTTCGTGTTGCCGCTGGTGAGGTTGGGCATAATCGAGGCGTCGATCACCCGCAGGGCGTCGATGCCCCGGACGCGCAGGCGGGCATCCACCACCGAACGCTCATCCTGGCCCATGCGACAGGTGCCGACCGGATGCCACATGGTGGTGACGACCTTCTTGACCCAGTTGCCGAGATCCTCGTCGGTGGTGAGGTGCGGACCCGGCTCTGCCTCCTCCTCGAGCACCGGCTTGAGCGAGGGCATCCCCATCACCTCCCGCATGGCCCGGACGGACTGGACCGCAGCCTGAAGGTCCTCCGCCTCACCCATGAAGTTCGGATTGATCAGTGGCATGGAGGTAGGATCGGCGTCGGCGAGGCGAATCCAGCCACGGCTCTTCGGCTGCAGGACCACCAACTCGAAGGTGACGCCGGAGCGATCGCCGGTTGGGCTCAGGCCGTCCTCTGAGATGACCGGGGTATGGTAGCACTGGATGGTGGGCTCGGCCGAGAAGTCGGCTGGGTTCCAGTAGGAGACGGTCTCGATCCCGTTGCCTGCCGCGGGTCCGTCCTTGGTGGCGAGGTAGCGGAGGCCGGCCTTGAGGCTGCCCAGACCCTGCGCCGCCGCCTGATAGCCAAGCGCGCCCTTCACGTAGGCCCGCACTGGCACGATCGGATGGTCCTGCAGGTTGTCGCCCACCTCGGGTGAGTCGACCACGACGGGTAGGCCATGCGTACGGAGCTGATCGGCAGGGCCGACGCCGGAATGCATCAGGATCTTGGGGCTGTGCATCGCCCCAGCCGAGAGAACGACCTGCTGGTTGGCCCGGATGAACCGCGGGTTCCTGCCGTCGAGCTCGACGCCGACCGCCCGGTTGTTCTCCACGGTGATCCTCGTCACCGTTTCCCCGGTGAGCAGGTCGACCCGCCGGGACTTGAGGTGGGGCCTGAGATAGGCATCCACCGCGCTGCAGCGCCGCTGCTCGCCGACCGTCGACTGCACCGGGGACACGCCAATCTGGGAGACGCCGTTGTAGTCGGGGTTGTACGGCAGGCCATATTCCTGGAAGGCCTTGAGGCAGTACTGGTTGAGCTTGTTGATACCCCTGGGCAGCTGCACCGCCAGCCCGCCGTCGATCCCGTGATGATCGTTGTGCCAGGTGTCGTTGTTCTCCTGGGCCATGAAGTGGGGCAGGAGATCCTCGTAGGACCAGGCGCCCGTGTTCCCAACGGCCGCCTGCCAGGCGGCGAAATCACGCTCCTGACCGCGGACGTAGCACATCGCGTTGATCGCCGAGCCGCCGCCGAGGACCTTGGCCGACCGATAGGGCTTCACGTGGCCGTGCTGCGGGACCGTCTCGTACTTCCAGACATGGCGGTCATGGGCCAGGATGTAGGCGTAGCCGGCCGGGATATGGATGAACGGGTCCGTATCCGTCTCACCGGCCTCGATCAGCGCGATCGAGAGGTTCGTGTTCTCGGCGAGGTGGGCGGCGACGACGCAGCCGGCCGCCCCCGCACCGACGATGACCACATCGTAGCTTTCTGCCTGCATCGGCCTGATCCCCTGGCTTTCTTCACGTTTCAAAACGGGTAGTCGGCGGGCTCATGACGAGCCGTGATCCAGTGGTCCCGCGTGAACTCCCGGATGATCCAGTCGCCCCCGAAACGGCCGAGGCCACTGTTCTTCTCGCCGCCGAAGGGCCCGGTCGCCGTATCGTCCACGCTGTGGTCGTTCACGTGCGTCATCCCAGCCTCGATGCCGAGCGCGAAGCGCACGCCCCGCTCCCTGTCCCGTGTGAACACGCTGCTCGACAGGCCGTACTGGGTGGCGTTGGCCACCTGCAGGGCTTCGGCCTCGCCGCTCACCCTGATGATGGGGGCGATCGGGCCGAACATCTCCTCCTGGGCCATCTCCATGTCGTTGCGCACGTCGGCGAAGACGTGCGGGGGCAATACCTGCCCCTCGGGCGCCCCACCGACGACCTGCCGGGCGCCAGCGGCGCGCGCGGCCTCGATGTGCTTCAGATGGCCGGCGAGCTGCTTGGCGTTGATGACCGGGCCGATCGAGACGGCGGGATCCTTGGGATCGCCGTACCTCAGGCCTTTGACGTGGGTCGTGAAGCGGTCGATGAACGCGTCGTAGATCTTCGCATCGACGATGATCCTGTTGGTGCTCATGCAGACCTGTCCCTGGTGCAGGAAGCGGCCGACCACGGCGGAACGGACCGCGTGATCGAGGTCGGCATCGTCCAGCACCACGCAAGGCGCGTTGCCGCCCAACTCCAGTGCGACCCGCTTCATGAAGGGACCGCTCATGGCCAGACCCCCGATGTGCCGGCCGACGCGGGTCGAGCCTGTGAACGAGATGAACTTCGGGACAGCGTGCAGCGTGAACTCGTCGCCGATCTCGGAAATCGGCCCTATCACCACGTTCAGCAGCCCGGGCGGCAGTCCGGCCTCCTCGTAGATCTTCGCCAGCAGCAGCCCGCCCGTGATCGGGGTGTCCTCGGCCGGCTTGATGACGACCGCGTTTCCGAGTGCCAGGGCTGGGCCGACGGACCGGTGCGTCAGGTACATGGGGAAGTTCCAAGGGCTGATCACGCCGATCACCCCGAGCGGCTGGCGGTAGGCGCGGCTCTCCTTGCAAGGCTCGTCGAGGGGCAGGATCCGGCCCTCGACGCGGTGCGGGAATGATGCCGCCTCGAGCGTGATCGCGTGGACGAACTGCCACTCCAGCTGAGCCTTGTAGCGCGTGCTGCCCGCCTCCCGGATCAGCCAGTCCATGATCTCTTCGCGACGTGCCTCCATGATGGTCGCCGACCGGAGCATGATGGCGGCCCGCGCCGCCGGCAGCACGGCCGCCCATGACCTCTGGGCTGTCGCTGCCGCCTGGTAGGCGTCGTCGAGATCACGCCGATCCGCCTGGATGATCTCAGCAAGCGTCTCGCCGGAGAAGGGATCGGTGTCCGTCTCCAGGCTGCCCTCGCGGCCAGGACGCCACGAGCCTGCGATGTATTGTCCGCCGAAGCCCGCATAGGGCGACGGGGCCGGGCCCGTCGTCCCGATCGGCTCCGTCCGCATGGCCTCGGTCACTTCCCCGCCTGGCCGCATATTCGGAGCTCCCATTTTGGGTGTGGACGGCGGTCGCACCCCTACGCCCCCAACGTTCGTCCGGATTTGGGGCGCAGTGGCACGATCCTGGAGGGCCGCGGCATGGCCGTCAGCCGTTTTTGAGACGAACTGGACTAGATCGCAACCGGGATCGTGATTTAGTGCACCCAGTGCACAACGATGGCGAGGTAGGTCGACATGCCGCGGCGAACCGGCGCGCCCTACAAGGAGGTGCAGGGCCTATCACGGGGACTGAGGGTGCTGCGGGCCATGAACCAGGATCGCGGAGGCGAGCTCGGGCTGGCGGATGTCGCCGAACGGACGGGCCTCCACCGGACCACCGTCCGCCGGTTGATGGAGACGCTGCTCTTGAACGGTTATGTGCGCCGGAGCCCGTCCGACGATACCTATCGGCTTGCGTTTCCGGTCCGATCCCTCAGCGACGGCTTCACGGACGACGAATGGATCTCCGCCGCCGCCGCGCCGGTTCTGGGCGAGCTGCTCAGCCGGGTGGTCTGGCCGACCGATCTGTGCACGCTTGATGGTGATGCGATGGTCATTCGGGAAACGACCCACCGCTTCAGCCCGCTCTCCTTCCACAGGTCGATGGTGGGGGTACGCATGCCCATCCTCTTCACCGCGACCGGACGGGCCTACCTCGCCTTTTGCACCGACGCCGAGCGCGACGGCATCCTCCGCATCCTGACGGCCGGACGGGACATGCAGGCGGGGCTCGCCCGCTCGCCGGAGGCGATCGCGGCACTGCTCCATCGCACGCGGGAGGTAGGCTACGGCGCGAACCACCGGGAGTGGCTGCAGGAGCCGAAGGTCGCGGCCATCGCCCTGCCGGTGCGGCACGTCGACCGGGTCCTGGGCGTCGTGAACCTCGTCTTCCTGGCCAGCGCCATGTCCATCCAGGAGGCCGCGCATCGTCACCTCCTCGACTTGAGGGCGGCAGTAGCGCGGATCGAGCAGGCCTTGGATGGATCGGTGACGCGAGCGTCCGTGTGACGCGACATGCTTCTGCGGCACCGGTTCCCGCCGGTCGGCTACAATTACAAATGCAGGCGGTGGTGCCGGCCGTCGCGCACGGCATCCGTCTGTCCCTGACCGCGAGCCTCTTCCTCCGGGTGGCGTTCAGCCCGCAGCTCGGCGCGCCGCAACTGGGCCGCGACGTCGGCCGGGCTGGTCTGTCCGCCCGACGTCTGATCATCCCAGGGCAAGGCCTGGGCGAGGCTCGCGGGCACCGTGATCGGCTCGGTGTTTGTCATGGCGCTCACCAGCCTGCTTCCTGCGGGACCGGTTCGCCGTCCTGTTCGGCCTCGCCGCCTGGTGCGGCCTCAGCACCCTCGTGTCGACCCTGGCTAGCAGCGTGACCACCTATGGCGTGGCGCGAGCCGGTTATACCGCAATCATAATCGCGTCCACCCTCGTGGATATGCAGGGACATGCGTGCGTCCAGGCGGTCTTGCACGCCTCGTAGATCTGCCTCGGCATTGTCTGCGCGACGATAGTGTTGACCCTCACGTCATCGTCTCGGGCGGGCGGGGGACTGGCACCCGTGCTGGGGAAGATGTGTCAAACGGCGTCGAAACTTGGCTCTGACGCAGATTTGGTGCAGCTGATCATGTGCTGCCGACGAGGCGCGCCTCAAGCAGATCGAGTTTGGCGCGGCCATACATCTGGCGCTTCACCAGCTTCAGCTTGGTGATCTGGCCTTCAACCTGACCACTCGACCAGGGCGACGTGATCGCAGCCAGTACGGCTGCCTGATCCTGGCCGATGCCCTTGGCAAACGAGCTCACCAGGCTTTCTCTGGCCCGGGTAATCCAGGGCTGGAAGCTTGCCTTCGCTCTCCTGCGGATCATGACATGGAAGGCAGCAACGACCTCTCGCGCCTCTACCAGAGCCGGGACACCACTTTCGATTGCAGCAAACGTCACGGTCTGTGCCTTGGTGAGATCGTCACGCCCTGTCGTCATCAGCCGAGCGATCGTGCGGGCCGACGGGATGCGTCGCAGACGCTCGATGTCCACCTTATCGGCATGACGTCGACGGGTTGCCCACTCGCCGACCACACGCTCCGAGCCCCTGAACCCCGGGAGTTTTAGCCGGCGCCATAGGCCGGCGCCGTTACGGTCACCGCTGGCCCACTGCGCATCCAGCCATGGCAGGTGTGGCTCGAGCGAGCTTTCCCGGGTCCTGAACACGTCCGATCGCTGGCCGCGCAGCACCCGGCGGACCAGACCGCGGCTATGACCGGTTTTGCGCACGATCTCCCTGATCGTCATGCCGGCGGTGGCCTGTTCCAGGATCGTGGTGTTGGTGTCCTCTCGCCGCAGGTAGCCATCATACTGGAGACGTTCGGCGGCCGTCAGCAGCTCGGGGTTCAGGGTCGTGGTCCCCATCACTTGGCGGATCGGCCTCATGGACGGGCGTACAGCCTCGAGGAACGCCCGGCTGGCGTTCTCCATCAGGTGCCAGCGTCCGCGACCTGCATGGCGTCAGGCAGCGCTCGTGCCGCCGCCAGGGCGTAGCCGCCGCTGCGATCGCGCGCGACGACAGCAATCTGGGGCTGACCCGCCAGCCACGCCTGAGCCGTGGCAGCCCCCCAGTCCGGCAGAAGACATACGACCTGACGGCGCTCGAGATCGCAGATCAGGGTCCCGTATCGCTGGTTCTTCCGCCAGGCCCAGTCGTCGATACCAACGATCCTGGGCGCCTCGGCAGGTGGGCGGACACGTCGACGCACAAGGCGCAGCAGCGTGTCATTGCTTACAACCAGCATGAGCCGCCTCGCGAAGCTGGCGGCCGGACGACCGCCCAGAGCCAGCCCAAGATGATGGACAAGATCGTCGACGCGCGCAGTCCGGGGCGCCCAGGGCCGCAGGCGCCGCGCCGGGCGGCGTGGATGCCGACGCACTCGGCGTTGTGGTGGTCGATCGCGACGAACACCGCAACCTGGCCTTCCGCGGTCCAGGTCGTGGTCATGTCGGTGCCCCACATCGTGTCGATGGTGTCGGGGATGATGGGGCCGTCGTGGTTGCGGGGTCCGCGCGACTGGCCAACCCGACCGGGTGCCAGCAGGTCGTTCTCGCGCATGAGCCGCAGCACGCGGCGCGAGCCGCGTGCGGATGCCGCCGATCCGCAACCGGGCCCAGACCGTGCGGTGACCTTCACCGTGGAAAGGGCTGTCGGAGAGGACGCCACGGATCCGTTCCAGTAGGGCTACATCCGGCATGGGGTCTGTGGGACCCGACTTCTGCCGCGCTCGCACCGGATGGCGGTGCCGGTAGATTCTCGCTTGCGCGCTGCGCCAGATCCATCACCTCGAGATTGCGCTGGGCCTCTCTTCTAAACGTCGACTGGATGGCACCCGGTTCAGGTAGCCGTAGAGGTAGAGCTTGAGCAGCGTCGCTGGATGATAGCCAAGCCGTCCGATATCGGCCGGAACAGCGCGAATGAACCCAAGTCTTGCAAGGTCGAGCTCATCGACGAAGGCCTCGATGATCCGGACCGTGTTGTCATCCGTGAGATAGTCGTCAACATGCTCAGAAAACAGGAAGGCCTGGCACCGATCTGCACCCTCAACAGGACGCGGCGTTATGATCTTCCCGATTGGAACCGAGGCCCGACCAAAAGAATAGGTTCCGTAGCTCGACTTGAAGGTCTCATGAGGACGATCCGTATGGACGAGTTAACGCAGATTTCGATACGACCAGCATCCGAAGAAGACAGCCCAAAGTTAGGCGCAGTGCATGTCGAGGCGTGGAGGGAGAGTTATCCAGATTTGGTTCCCGCTGCCATGCTGGCTTCGCTGTCCGTGGAAAGTCGAACGTCTATGTGGAGGCACATCCTGTCCGGAGATGGAGGTCCTAACAAGACGATGGTGTTCCTTGCCGAGACCAATAGGCAGCTCGCGGGATTTGCTTCGTGCGGTCTGCAGCGGTCAGAACAGCTGCAAGCGGACGGCTACGCCGGGGAGATCAGCGCGATCTACGTTCTGAAGGCCTTTCAGAACCGGGGCTTTGGTCGGCAGCTGATGGCGGCAGCCGGTGCTAGCCTAGGCCGACGTGGCCTCACTGCAGCTGCTCTCTGGGTGCTCAAGGACAATCATCAGGCTAGGAGGTTCTATGAGCGTCTGGGAGGTCGGCAGGTTAGCAGTCGAGAGGACGGTCGAGGCGAGCACGTTCTGGTGGAGGTAGCCTACGGATGGTCAAATCTGGAAGTGGTCGGAGGCACGGCAGCGACCGGCAGGTAAGACGTTTCTACACAACCTCGGTGGAAAGCGATCAGTCCGCTCCCGGGTGAAAGAGCTGGAAAGCGGACTGACCCCAGCAGCTAAGCAGAAACTGCTGATACGATTGCAATGATTACGAGGCCGCAAACCACGTAGCTGATAAGTTGTTGCGGGGCCAAGCCGAATGGGTGAGGTGTGCCTGAGGCGAACTCTGGGTCCATCCAGGCGGTCTTCGGAAACAACGGCGCAAGCGCCATCGTCACGAAGTAGTTTGCCGCGATCGCCGCCGCCAGCAGGAAGACGGGGAGGGTGAGTGATGGCGTGGCGAACAGGATAGCCAGGGACAAGGTGCCGCTTACGAGGCCCATCAGCATGGTCTGCGCATTGTGGAATTTGGCGTGCGGTGGCCAGTGCGGGTTGAACAAATGCTGCTGGGCGCTGGCTGGCACGATCGCATCAGCAACCAGGCCGCCGAAATTGAACACGGCAACGAAGGCAATCAGGTAGCGGGCAATCTCCATAGTACGCTCCTCTCCCCCGATAGGGGAAGGACGCGCAGGTTGCCCACGTCCGGAACAGAGCGTGTAAGCTGCACGAACGCAAAACGTCACCCGGACTACCGACCGGGCAGTGACTTTCGCACGTCCAAGCCGACTTAAATCACGTGCCGAGTCCGTGTCAATCAGCCTCTAGCCTAAGACAGCGAGCGCCGGCCATGTAAGATGCATCAGGTATGACCCTGCATCTGGCCGAGATCGCGATCGCTGTGGCGCCCGGGGCTCACGCAGTCCTGCTGGTTGAATAGGCCGGATGGCACTTGTCGCCCAAGCTTTTCATCCCGGCCAACATCACGCTCGTGCCGCTACTGCCCAAGTGCCCGGAGCTGAACCCGACGGAAAATATCTGGCAGTTCATGCGAGACAACTGGCTCTCGAACCGTATCTTCCGCTCCGGCGAAGACGTCGCCGCCCACTGCGTCGATGCCTGGAACAAGCTCGTCGATCAACCCTGGCACATCATGTCCATCGGCATGCGAGACTGGACGCATGGTCATGATCAAGAAGTTTGGGGATTAGGTGTATCCGCCACGTCTTGATCGATGTTTCGCCTATACTGTTTCAGTTGTGAATAATTCTTACAATTCTGTTGCACCGGTCGCTTGTTACGCCGCATCGACCTCAAGCGCGGCGAGATCGATCGGCTGGATCGAGAACCACACGGCATCCGGGCTGCGAGCCGACGCACGCAGGATCGGCTTGATCGCCGAAAGCAGATCATCGAGTGACCGGAAGGGCGTGACGTTCTCGTCGCCGTCAGCCGTCCGCATGGTCAGGCCAAAGCCTGCCTTGGCAGCCGTGCCGCCTGTGCCGGCGCGACCTGCGCTGGTTCCCCTTCTGGGTTCGTCCTTGACCAGCGCCAGGGGTGTGGTCGGCCTGTCGATCGGCTCGGCGGCCAACGTCATGTGCAGCTGGTCGCCTGCGCTCGAGGATGGCGCTGTCGCAGATGCCGCCGAGGTCGACCTAACCGCTGCCTGCGCGGCCGAAGCCGGCGTGTCTGTCTCGGCTGCGGGCTCTACAACACGGGTCAGAGGAGCCAGCGCCTCAATGGCCGTCTCAGCGAACAGATCAGAAGGAGCCGCGGCCTCCGATAGGTCTGCCGTTACCTCGACAAGCCCATGCGGCCGGTCGCCTGAGGGCGGCGGGACGCATACGCCTGTCGTATCCTTGCTGTCGACAGTGCCGCCGTCGGCTTGAGCACGCCGCATCTTGCCCAGCAGCGCATAGATGTTGGCGGCCGTGCAGCCATACTCGGCAGCGACCTCCACCACCTTGCGCCGGTCAACGTCGACCAGATGCAGGATCCGGGGATGATCCGTCTTGCTGATCCGCGCCATGAACACCTCCTGCTACGCCATCGACCAGGAGAAGTAGAACAAAGGCGGAACTGACTTGTCAAATTTGAAGTGCATGGAGCGGCGGCTTTGGGGTGGTTGCCGCCTCTACGTGTTGCTCAGGCCCGCCCCCTCTGCCGTGCCCCCGCCCTTGGCACCCGCCCGACCGGCGGCGCCCACTCGCCGCGCTGTCGTACGGTCCAGGCGTAGCGCGGGTCATCCTCCAGCAGGCGCACGTGCTCGGCCAGCCGGTTGCGCTCCAGCCAGGCTGCTGCCGCTTCCAGCTCCGCCAGCGTCATCTGCGCCCGGCTCTTGTTGCCGCTGATCCGCTTCAGCACCGCGTTGTAGCGGTGGGCCAGGCCCGGACCCGTTATGCGGCCCTTGAGCCCGGCACGCCCGTCCTCGTCCTCCACCGCCTGCCGCGACACCATCTCGCCGAGCCGGATCCGCAGCCGGCGCTCCAGCACCGAGGGCGGGTCCAGCAGCTCGGCCTGCGCCTCCTCGCGTTCCGGCCGGCGCAGCGCCAGCTCGGGCCCCGGCCGGAGCGTGTCGTAGCGCAAGGCCAGCGCGTTCGACGACAGCGGCACGATGCCGGGCTTGGAGGTCGCGATCTGGTCCAGCAGCCACAGCGGCAGGCTGTGCTGCGGCCGCCGCGGCTTCGGGCGACGCGCCAGCGTGCCCTGCTCGAGCTCCATGCGCCGGCGGAACTGCGCGAACAAAGGGTCGTCGGGATGGAACACCAGCGCCCGCTGTGCCTCGTAGGGACCCGCCCTGGGATCCACCCGGGTGGCGCGCGCCACCATCTGCTCCAGCCACGGCCGCGAGCGGATGTGGGTCAGCGCTGCCACCACCGCGACCTCCGGCGCGTCCAGCCCCTCATAGGCCATCGCCACCGTCACCAGGATCGACGGCTCCGGCCTGAGCCGGAACGCCGCCAGCACCTCGTGTGCGCGCGGCGTGTCGGAGGTGGCGAGTTGCGCCGCCTCGCTCGCCTGAGCAGCCGGGATCCAGCCGCGCACGACCTCCAGGTAGCGCCGGGCCGCCGCCTGGTCAGGAGCCACCACCAGCAGCTTGCCCAGGCCGGGGGCGGTGGTGCCGGGCGCCAGCCCGCGCTCCTGCCGCCTCCGGGCACGCAGGTCGCGGATGGCGAGGAACGCTTCCCGCAGCAGCGCCTCGGCGAAGCCGGTGCGCAGTGCCGTGAACAGGGCAGGGCGGGTGGTCTCGTCCGGGTGGCTGCCGGCCAGCCGGTGCGGCCCGAGGGCCGTGCCGCTCTCGTCCTGCCAGCTGGCCTCGCCGTCGAGTGCCCCGAACGTCACCGGCAGCACCGCGCGCTCGCGCAGCGCCTCGGCGCGCGAGTAGCCGACCACCGCCCAGCCCGGCGCGTCGAGCGCCACCTCCCGCGTCCGCGCCCTCGGCCCGGTGCGGTACGGCAGCCACAGGATCCCTTTGCCGTCCGCCCGCTCCAGCGTGCCGGACAGCAGCAGCCGCACGCTGGCGCACTCCAGCAGCGGCAGCAGGGCCGCCGACCAGGCGCTCGCCTGGTCCTCGCCCAGCTGCTCCGCCTGCAGGGCTGCCGCCGGATCCACCTCGCCGAGTGCTGGCAGGTGGTGCACCTCGTCCACCACCAGCAGAGTGCGGTGGCGGGCGAACTCGCGCAGGTGCAGGTCGGGCGCGGCGGCGACGCCCTGGTAGGTGGTGACGTAGCCGGCGAGGCCCCGGCTCGGGTCTGGCGCGTTGTCGGCCGCCCGCACCGACAGCGCGTGGCCGAGCGCCTGCCGCCAGGTGGGATCGGCGAACGCTTCCTCGGCCTGCAGGCGCAGGCTGTCGCGCGGCACCACCCAGCAGACGCGCTCGACCAAGCCGGCGCCGATCAGGGTGTGGGCGGCCAGCACCGGCAGCAGCGACTTGCCGCCGCCCGGCGTGACGGCGGCCAGGACGTCGCGCGCGTCGGTCTGGCCGCAGCCCATCGCCTGCACGATGCCTAGCCGGCGCCGCTGGTGCGAGCGGAGCGGGCGGCTGGTCAGAGGAGGATGAAAGGCAGGCAGGGCATGAACGGGACCCTGAGTCCTCGGGACCCGGCTGTCCAGCCTCAACCTGGCCGATCAGCCTCAGCCGAGGTGCGTGCCCTCACGCCTCTGGATCGACGTCGTCATGGCCCTCAGGCGCCGAGGGCTCCTGCTCGACGTCAGGTTCGGCAGCAGGAGGTGTCTTCGATCTTGTGCTGCGCCTGGAGGTCCGCTTGGCTGCTGCGGTCGCGGCGGGAGCTTCCGCTGCTGGTTCCACGGCTGCTGCAGCCTTGCGTCGCGTTGAAGGAGCAGGGGCACGCTTTGGCATCCGCCTGGTGTCCGCGACCGGCGCGGGAGGAGCTTCCGCGGCTTCGCGAGCCTCCGTGCGGGCCGTGTGCTTCAGCTCGGCGTTCTGCTTGCGCAGCCGGGTGATGGTGCGCTCCAGCTTGATGAGCTGATGCTCGAGCTCCGCCTTGTTCAGCTTCGACGTGGCGGGCGCTGCTGCCTTCCTGGGTGCCGCCTGCGTCGTGCGTGCAAGAGGCGCTGCCTTCGCCTTGGCGGCCGACGTCGCCTTGTTCTTCGAGCCGAGCGGACGGCCGAGGCGCTTCCGTGGTGCAGGTTCAGGCGCACGCCTGGCAGAGGTGCGGGTCGTCTTGATGCTTCGAGCCATAAAGAAGTCCTGGATGATGAACGTGTTGTTCGGTTACTACGAACGCAAGAAACGATTGGCAAGTTGCCCTGCTCTCCCACACATACTGCATGACGTCCAGATCCATGTCGTTCTGTCAGACGACCCGGTGCAGATGATCAAGCGCCATTTCATCCGCAATGCTGAGCCCAGCCGCAAGACAAGCAACAGCTTTGGCCGTGAGATCTACTCGATTGTCTGCCCGACCGTGATCTCCTCCAGCATCTGGACCAGCGGGTATGCCATTGTCCGGGCGTTCGATCCTTCCCAGGCTCGAAGTCGCTCTTGACTTGATCGTTGTGTCAGCCGGATCAGGCGCGAGCCCGTCGGCGGCGGGTCGGCGCCTCCGGCTCCGCGTGGGGATCGGCGTCGGCCTCCGCTCCTGGCTTGCGGCCGAGCCCGATCTGCCTGGCCAGGACGCTGCGGCGCTCGGCGTAGTGCGGTGCCGTCATCGGGTAGTTGGACGGCAGGTCCCACTTCTCCCGATACTGCTGCGGCGTCATCCTGTAGACGGTCTTGAGGTGGCGCTTCAGCATCTTCAGCTTCTTCCCGTCCTCCAGGCAGACGATGTAGTCGGGGAAGACGCTCTTCTTCGGCGGCACCGCCGGCTCCGGCTTCTCGGTTCTGGCCTGCTCGGGCAGGTCGACCTGCATCAGCGCGGCATGCACCTGATGGATCAGCGCCGGCAGCGCTTCGGCCTCCACCGTCTGGTTGGAGCAGTGGGCACTGACGATCTGGGCCACGAGCTCCAGCACGGTCGGCGACGGTTCGGACATGGTGCGGGCTCCTGGAGGGATGTGCCATGCGATAGCCGATCGGTGTCAGGACCGGCAATGCAGCTACAAGCTGCTCCGGTCCCGACGGCCCTAAAGCATTCTCCGCATCGAACGGGCGGCCTTTGTAGGTTCTGGCTTTGCATCACCCCCGCCCTGCGCTGGTGCCGTGGACGGAACAGCTGCCGCAAGCAATCGTCGACAGGTGCGACGGCTGGTCGTCAGCTGCTGCTGGCCGACCGGGAGCTCATGGTCGGTGCGTGCAGCTCGCGCTCGCCATCCTCCCGATGCCCCATGCAGGTCCAGACCGTGCCGCGGCGCGTCGTGAACCCGAACGCGGCATGCCCTCGGCATACGAGGCAGTGGTGGAGGTGGCCGCCTGCTGGAACGGCTTCATCGGGCATCGGGCGGTTTTGCCTCGGACACAGCCATCTCAGCCGAACGGGTTGGCGCCGGTCTTCAGCGCCAGGGCCGCCGGCACCGCCTCGGGCTGGTCCGGCTACGCCTCAGGGATATGCACCGCTTGGTCGAGCATCGCCCTCAAGGCATGAGCGTGCGCCAGGCCCTGCCGGTCCCGGGTCAGGTCGAGGCTGCCATATAGCGCGATCCGGACGGTGCCGTTCTCGATCGTCAGCTTGCCGATCGACACCGACGCCACGTCACCGGCAAAGGGGGTGAACCTGGTCATCGTACTCTCCTAGTCGCCCAGTAGCTGCCCGAGCAGGCCGCGGTCCTTGTGGTGGCGCCCGTGCCCGCCGTGACCATAGGGGCTGTCCTCCGGCGACGGCAGGTCCATCGTCTGGCGCGTCAGCCTCGCAGGTTGGTCGGCGTCGGCGACTGGCCGCCGGCGAAGAACTGCGGGCAGCCGGCGTCCTGGGCAGAGCCGGCGGCAGGCAGCAGCAGGAAGACAATTGGATTAAGGTGAGGCAGGAAAATCCCTGCATCCTGGTCCACCTTGGTCGCCAGCGTTTTACGAGTTGCAGCCGAAGGCGTTCAATCTACACAGAAAAGTCTCAGGCCTACTATCGACAACTCATCTTATCGATAGCAGGTTGAACAGAACGATCATTGGCGCGTGTGGCGGCAGGCGGGAAGGATCCCGGCCTTCGCAACAGGTATCGGGGCTGTGGTCGGGATCGTGCATAACGCGTGGTTCAGCAGGCTCCTGTAACGAAGCTTCAAGTGTCTGGCGCGAGCGCTGACAGAACCGCCTCTGCAAGGCAGCTTCGATAAGAAATCACGAATTGAGATATTAGGAGAGTGCGGGAACGAAAATCTGCCCAAAGGCCTTCAGCAGATCCATGTCAAGGTACTCGCTCATCCCACGCATTGTGGTGTAGGCCTCGGTGGCTGAGAGTTCCGCCTTGTAGGCGCGCTTCTCGATGAGCGCGGCGAACACGTCGCAAAGCGTAGCGGTGCGCACCGCGTCGGGGATCTGCTCGCCGCTGAGCCCATCCGGATAGCCGCTTCCATCGAGGTATTCATGATGCGAGCGCACAACGTCCAGGACCAGCTGATCCTCGTAACCCTGCATCACCAGCAGCTCGTGGCCCAGCGCAGCGTGGCGCCGCATCTGCATCACCTCCTCATCGGTAAGGGCTGTCGGCTTGTTGGTGATCTCGGTCGGGATCAGCGCCTTGCCGATGTCATGCAGGATGGCGGCCCGGGTCATCCTCTCGCAATCCTCCGGTCGGGCACCCAGCGAGATGACGAACGCGGACATGAGACCGGCCATCAGGAGGCAGTGCCTGTAGGTCGGATCGTCCACATGGCGGACGGTGGCCATCCAGCGCGCGATGCCACCATCGCTGACCGCCTGCATCAGGAGGGCGGTCGCCTCCGCCGTGACGTCCCGTTCCATGATCCTGCCCGAGGCAGCCGCGTTCATCAGCTTCGCGAGCGTCAGGCCGACGTCCTGTATCGCAACCCGAACGGCCACCTCGTCGACAAACAGAGGCTTCCCAGACGTGATGCCGGCAAGTTCTCGCACGGTCTCGGCAAGCTGACGGACCGGCACGTCCGCAGACAGCACACGGGCGGCTCCTAACGCCCTCGCCTGAACCTCGTCGCGCCGGGTGACCGTTTCGAGCAGGCAGAGCACCGGCACCATGCAATCAAGGAAGGGGCGCAGGACTTGTTGTATGGCGCGGAAGGTCTGCGTCTGCCGGAGCGATATCCCGCTCAGCACGACGGCAACCGGCCTACGTGCGCCTGACAAGTCGCCTGCTGTCACGTCCAGTCTCGATCGTGAGGATGCAAGGGCCTGTGTCTCCACCGAGCACAGCATGCGCAGGTTGCGTGCGATAGAGCGGCCTTGCCGCTCGTCGGCCGCGATCACCAGCAGCCTCCGATCACGCAAGACCATGCAGGCCCCTATGGTAGTTGATCGACGGAACGGCGCGTAGGGGAGGATCCTGCCACAAGGGCGAGGGTGCGACCTCGCCCGCATCCGGTGACCGGGCAAGCTCTGCCGTACGAGGAGGTATCCCCCGTCGCTGACCGGTAATCATCAGGCGACGGCCGGCGTTGGGGACCGCACGCGCTCTATATCGAGCCGGTCACGTCCGCCCCACTTGGCTTGATAAAGCAACGCATCAGCCCAGCCGATCAGGGTCAGCACGGTCTCGTCCTCGCGAAGCCAGGCGAGACCACCGCTGTAGGTGACCGGTTGGACGATCAGCCCGTCGTAGCGGAAGACGCCACTCTCGGTGCCGAGCAGGGTGAAGCCGTTGCGATCTTGTGCGAGCGCGGTGACACTCGTGTTCCCGAGACCATCTTCATCTGAATGAGCAATAAAATGAGATCGCTGGGCGGGGCCGGCGGCAGGCCAGAAGATGAAAGGAGCCAGGAGTAGAAGGGCAATCGCAACGCATCTGTAGGAACATCTACTGAGATTACGGAGACAGTGAGTTCCACCCCTGGCTCCAACTCGGAACATCATGCCATAGCGCCCTCAAGAGGCGCAGACTTCTACCGGAACTCTCTTGCCAAACTCTTAATCGACCACTGTCAGATCTCGCTCCTAAGGGTAGCTTTTATGGTATGTGGGGTGCCTGAATAGCATTACAGGCAGTGGCTAACTTTCGACCGATGGCCCCACTTAAGCGGCTTTTGCCACGATCCTCTTCGAGCTACGCATCGGCATGCAGTGTCACGATGTCCCTGCCAAATTGGGCTGTTATAGCCGGTCAAGCGAGGCATGAGTGCCAAACGGGCATTATGATGTTGCCGGCAATTGGTCGAGGTGAGGCGGCCGGCGCAGGTTGGTGGCATGAGCCAGCCACCAGACAAGCCTGCTGGTCATCGCTTCACAACCGAGATCATCAGCCACCCGGTCCTGCCATGTGCTTAGCCTGAACCTAATTTACGCCGAACTGCTACCACTGGGTGTGGCGCTATCGCAATTTATGGAAGCGCCCGGCGTTGGTGTCTGGAGTTCGGCCAGGCCTTCGCCGACAAGCTGCGATTGCTCATATTCACCATGAGGCTAAGAGCGTGTTTGAGAAGCGGATTACCGGCGTGGCCAGAGTATGATTTACGG
>CAXTVX010000039.1:0-31783 GCA_964247755.1 uncultured Acetobacteraceae bacterium
CCAGCAGCGTCGAATCAGAACCAGCGAGTCCGCGCAACCTCAAACTGCTCTAGCGGCCCGGGCTGGAGCCTGCACGGACGCACGTCCCGCCGTCCCCGACACGGGAAGGCCGAAGGGCGCGCCGGGCCCTCCGGCTCCAGCCCGGCCCGGCCGCCGGCAATCAGGGCGTCGTCGCGGGCGTGCCCCCCATCCCGTGGAACAGCAGGTACAGCACCACGATGATCAGCAGGATCGGCACCAGCCCCAGCCCGTTGAACCCGGTGCCGCGCGAGCCGCCGTACCAGCCGGACCGGTAGCCGTAGCCGCCGCCGCCGAGTGCCAGTACGATCAGCACGACGATGAGAATGGTCAGCATGGAGCGGCTCCCGTTGAATGCGTGGACCCAACGCGCGAGCTGCCCGAACGTTCGCCTGCGCAACGGTTGTCCCGTCATGCTTCCCGCGGCGACGCGCCCGGAACCGCTTCCTCGCGCTGGCGGACACGGCGCTGCCGGCAGCCGAACGTCCAGCCGGCGGACCGGACCGAGGGCCTGCGCCGCCGAGCACCCGCCTACGACTTGAGGATGATCTCGACGCGGCGGTTCTGAGGCTCGCGCACGTCCGGGCCGGTCCGAACCAGGAGGTTGCTGTCGCCGAAGGCATGGGTCTCGATGCTGCCCGCCGGCACGCCGTCACGGACCAGTTCCGCCTGCACCACCGTCGCCCGCCGCCTCGACAGGGCAAGGTTGTAGTCATGGCCGCGGACGCCCGGCAGGGCGTGCGACGTGTCCGCATAGCCGCCGACCTCGATCCGCGTTGCCGCCACGTGCGCGGCGTTGCCCGCGGCCTCTGCCACGATCTGCCGCGCCCTCGCGGTCAGCGCCGAGCTGTCCCAGTCGAAGAACACGAGATAGGTGCGCGCCGCTTCCGGAGCCGCCGCCGCCGGAACCGCCATCGCGGGCGGCGGACCGGCCGGCGCCGGATGGTCGAACGCGTAGGCCAGGCTGAACGCGACCTGGTCGAGAAACGCCGGCGACAGCCTGACCGTGCCATGCGCCGCTCCGGCCGGCGAGAACGAGTTGCCGACGGCGCCCGAACGAACGTCGATGCCGATGAAGCGGTAGTCGACCAGGAACTTCAGGCCGGGAACCGCCTTGATCGGGAAACCGAGCCCGACCACCGCCTGGTATGCGAAGTTCTGTCCCGTGCCGCCAAGGCGGAACACGCTGTCATCACCTACGCTGGTCAGCGGCGAGAAGTGCGTCCAGAGCACGCCGGCTCCCACCCCGACATAGGGCTGGAACGCCGTCACACCCAGGCCGACCTTCGTCAGGTCCACGTCGTAGAAGGCGTTGGCCAGCACGCCGTAGGTTCCCTGGTTGCCGGTGGTCGACTCAGCGACTGGCGTATGCACCCGGTTGATGACGTTGTTGTAGTCGAACGCCCCCTCGACCTCGAGGCGCAGCCCGTTCCCCAGCCCATAGCCCACGCTGCCGGCGCCCACGAACCCGGGCCCGAAGCGATAGTTGGTCCGGACCTGGTCGAGGCCAGGGTCGCCCGCATGCGCATGAAGATCGACCAGCGCGTTGTAGCCGCCGCCGAGACCCACGTACGGGCCGATCACCGGCTGCGCCCGGACAGGATGAACGGTTGCGGCGATCGATATGCCCAGGACGAATGCGAGCGAACGGCGGGTCATGCTGGCTCCAGTCTCGATAATTGGACACCGCACCGTCGGCGGCGCCGGCTCGTGCGCCAACACACGTTGCCGTTCCGGGCCGGACCGCAGGATTTCCCTTCGCCGGGAGTGTCTTTGTTGCAACGCGCCTGATTCCGCCACGCCATTCGGGATCCGGAAGCCGGCGATCCCGCGTGACCGTGCCGCCTCCCTTGCCGGCTGAAGAACGGTCCACCCCGTCCTCCTGCTTCCCGACCCGTCCCGCAGCGGCAGCTCCGGACGATCTCCGCCGCCCGTGTGCTGCCCATCCCATCAAGGAGACCGGTATCCTCCGGCCCCTGAAGTCCGAGACAACCCGGATCCGGCCCACCGCAGTCCGGCCGCCTGATCGCGCTCCGTCTCGTCCCGCGTAAGAGCAGCCCGCGCCGGCTGCGCCAGGCGGACGCATCCCACCGCCTTGTCTCCATGCGTCGAGGCGTACCAGCCACGGCCAGGCGCGACGGTCCGCAGCCTGAGCGGCCGCCCCAGGTTATGCGAGCGACGCGTGCGGATCAGCTCCGGCGCCCGAGATGCGCTCCGATCGCCGCCAGCGCACGGACGATGTCGGTCTCGTCGATCGCGCCGATGCAGCCGATCCGGAAGCTCGGCGCCCGCGTCAGCTTGCCCGGATACAGCACGATGCCCTCCGCCGCGAGCGCGTCGTACATCGCCCCGAAATCGAACGGCGGCCCCGGATCGCGGAAGGTGACGATGATCGGTGCCTGCAGGGCAGGGGGGAGATACGTTCCGAACCCCAGCGCCGCCATCCCGTCCACCAGCATGGCGTGCAGCCGCCGATACCGCGCGCCCCGCGCCGCCACGCCACCCTCCGCATCGAGCTGGTCCAGCGCCGCGTCGAGCGCTGCCGCCACCTGCACCGGCGGCGTGAACCGCCATTGCCCGTTGCGCCGGAACCCTTCCGCCTGTGCCCACAGGTCCAGGCTCAGGCTGCTCGCGTTCCCGGCGCAACGGTCCAGGTGCCGCCGCTCCGCCACCACGAACGCAATCCCCGGCACCCCTTCCAGCCCCTTGTTCGACGACGCCATCACCGCCGCGAGCCCGAGCCGCGACGCTTCCACCGGCAGCGCCCCGAAGCTGCTCATCGCGTCCACCAGCAGCCGCCGCCGATGCGCGCCCACCACCGACGCCACCGCCTCCAGCGGGTTCAGCAGCCCGCTGGTGGTCTCGCAATGCACCACCGCCACGTCGGTGATCCCCCCGTCGGCCGCCAGCATGGCGTCCACCGCCGCCGGATCGACCGCCTCGTCCTCCGCCCATTCCCTGACCAGGTGGTCGCGGCCGAGCCGCAGCAGCATCTCCCCCATCCGCCGCCCGTATGCCCCGTTCACCAGCACCAGCACCCGCCCGTCGCGCGGCACCAGGCTTTGCAGCGCCGCCTCGACCGCGAACGTGCCGCTGCCGGCCAGCAGCACCGTCTCGTGCGTGTCCGCACCCCCTGCCAGGATCGCCAGCCGGGTGCGCAGCCGGCCGGTGAGGGCCACGAAGTCCGCGTCGCGCGAGCCCCAGTCGCGGCCGAGGGCGGCACGCGTGGCCTCGCTGGTGGTCAGCGGCCCCGGCGTCAGCAGGAGCGGTCGCGTCCGGTTCGTGGTTCTCAAGGCGGGGCAGGTCCGTTACATGGGGGCCGACACGGCATCCCTGCCCGAATGCCGGCCGCACCGCCAGGGCCCGCCGCCCGCTCCGGCGGCGAGGGCCTTCCGTCCGACTGGATCCCCGTTCCATGAAGCTGCTTACCCTGATCGGCGGCACCCTCGGCGCCGGCCTCGCGATCTGGCTGCTGGCGCGCTTCGGCTTCGGCCACGTGCTGTCGCTGCTGGAACAGGCCGGCTGGGGCATCGTGCTGGTGATGGGGTTCCACCTCCTGCAGATCCTGTTCTCGGCACTCGGCTGGCGCGCCATCGCCGGCCGCACCCCGCCGCGCCCGTCGCTGCTCGACTTCATGCTGCTGCGCTGGGTGCGCGAAGGGGTGAACAACCTGCTGCCGGTGGCCCAGGTCGGCGGCGAGTTCGCGGTGGTGGGCCTGCTGCGCCGCCGCGGCGTGCCCCTGGTGCGCGCCACCGCCGGCACCGTGTGCGACCTGACGCTGGAGATGCTGACCCAGATCCTGTTCACCGTCGCCGGCCTGCTGCTGCTGCTTCACCTGCTCGGCCGCAGCCGGGTCACCGACGAGGTGGTGGGCGGCCTCGGCGCGGCCCTGCTGGTCGGCGTGCTGTTCCTGGGCGGCCAGTGGCTCGGCCTCGCCCGCTTGCTCGAGACCGGGCTGGTGCGGCTCGCTTCCCGGTTCGGCTGGCAGGGCATGGGCGAGATCCAGGGGCTGCACGCTGCCCTGCTGTCGTCCTACCGGCAGCCCGGCGCCGTGGCGGCCGCCACGGTCCACCAGTCGGTGTCCTGGCTGCTGGGTGCCGTCGAGGTGTGCCTGGCGCTGCACGTCCTCGGCCACGATCGCGGCCTGGGACCCGGGCTGGTGATCGAGAGCCTGGGCCAGGCGGTGAAGGCGGCCGGCTTCGTGGTGCCCGGCGCGCTGGGCGTGTCGGAAGGCGGCTTCGTCGTGGTCGGCAGCCTGTTCGGCCTGCCGCCCGCGGTGTCGATCGCGCTGGCGCTGATCAAGCGGCTGCGCGAGCTCGCCTTCGGCCTGCCGGCACTCGGGGCCTGGCAATGGCTGGACCGGTCCTGGCTGCCGCGCGACCGCGTCCAGCCCGGCGCCGGCACGGGATCATCGCGGGGCACCATGCAGGAAGCCGCCCTCGACTACGGAGACGCGTCTTGAACGACACCTGGACCCACGCCCTGGCCCGCATGGCGGTCCGCCCCCTGCTCGGCACCGGCGTCACGCCCAACCACCTGACCACGCTGCGCCTCCTCACCGGCCTCCTCGCCTGCGCCTGCCTGGCGCTGATGCCCGACCAGCCGCACCCCCGTACCTTCGCCGTCTGGGGCGGCTCGTTCTGGGTGCTGTCCGCGTTCCTGGACCGCGCCGACGGCGAGCTGGCGCGGATCGGCGACATGATGAGCCCCGGCGGCCACCGCTACGACTACCTGGTCGACAACGGCATCAACTGCCTGTTCTTCGCCGCCATCGGCATCGGCCTGACGGACGCCACCCTGTTCGGCCACCGCCTCGGGGGCTGGTCGGTCGCCCTCGGGCTGCTCTCCGCCACCGCCCTGTTCGCGTGCAACTGGATGTCCGAGCGCTACGAGAAGCAGGTGCCGGGCGAGCGCATCATCTCCGGCGCCTGGGGCTTCCACGCCGACGACGCACTCTACCTGCTTGGCCCCGCCGCCTGGGCCGGGCTGCTGCTGCCGATCCTGCTCGGCGCGGCACTCGGCACCGCAATCATGGCGGTGGTGATCCTAGTGCGGCTGCTCCGCCTGCCGGCCCGCACGCTCCCCCACCTGGCCGCCTGACCCGTGCTGTCCGGACCACTCGGCCGCCTCGCGGCCTTCTGCTCGCGCCGCGCCCCGGCCGTGGTGCTGCTGGCGCTGCTACTGGCGGTCGGCGCCGTCGCCGCGACCCGCGCCTGGCTGAGCGTCACCACCGACACCGGCGGCCTGTTCTCCGCCCACCTTCCCTGGAAGCAGCGTCAGGCCGAGTTCCAACGCGACTTCCCCCATGGCGAGGACCAGCTGGTGGCGGTGGTGCAGGGCGACGTGCCGGAGGAGGCACAGGCCACCGCAGCAGGGCTCGCCGCCCTGCTTCGCGTCGATACCCGCCACTACAAGCTGGTCCGCACCCCGGACCAGGTGCCCTACCTGCTGCGCAACAGCCTGCTGTTCCTCGATGCCGACAAGCTGTCCGACCTGCTGGAGAAGACCATCGACGCGCAGCCCTTCCTGGGCCAGCTCGCGTCCGACCCGTCGGCGCGCGGCCTGTTCGGCGCCCTGTCCCTGATCGGCGAGGGGGTGCAGCGCGGCCAGGCCAACCTGCGCTCCTTCGGCCCGGCCCTCGACAGCTTCGCCGCCAACCTCGGCGCCGCCGCCTCCGGCCACCCGACCCCCCTGTCCTGGCAGCGCCTCCTGTCCGGCTCGCTCAGCGATCTCGGCGGCCACTACCAGTTCGTGGTCACCCAGCCCCGCCTCGACTACGGCTCGTTCCAGCCCGGCGGCGCCGCCACCGCGGTGATGCGCGACGCGATCGCGCGGCTGGAGTTCGTGCGCTCCGGCCACGCCCACGTCTTCCTCACCGGCCAGGTGGCGCTGGACGACGAGGAGTTTGCTAGCGTGGCCCAGGGCATGGTGGTCGGCCTGATCGGCTCCCTGGTGCTGGTGTCGCTGTGGCTGGTCCTGGCGGTGCGCACCTGGCGGGTGATCGTGCCCATCCTCCTCACGCTGGTGCTGGGCCTGCTGTTCACCACCGGCTTCGCGGCGTTGGCGGTCGGCACCCTGAACCTGATCTCGGTGGCGTTCGCGGTGCTGTTCGTCGGCATCGCGGTCGACTTCGCGATCCAGTTCTCCGTCCGCTACCGCGCCCAGGTCATGCCCGACGGCACCCGCCCCGGCCGGGAAGCCGCCCTTGCCATGACCGGCCGCGAGACCGGGGTGCAGATCCTGATCGCCGCCCTCGCCACCGCCGCCGGCTTCCTCGCCTTCACCCCCACCGCCTTCGTCGGCGTGGCCCAGCTCGGGCTGATCGCCGGCGTCGGCATGCTGATCGCCTTCGCCTGCACGCTGACCGTGCTGCCGGCGCTGCTCACCCTGTTCCGCCCGCGCCCGCTCGCCGGCGAGATGGGCTTCCGTTCCGCCCGCCCGCTCGACGCCGCGCTGCGTCGCCAGCGCGTGCCGATCCTGTCCGGCTTCACCGTGCTGGCGCTGGCCGGGATCGCCTGCATCCCGCTGCTGCGCTTCGACGGCGACCCGCTGCACACCAAGAACCCGCACTCCGAATCGCTGCGCACCCTGTCCCTGCTGATGAAGGACCCGGTGACCTCGCCATACAGCGCCGAGCTGCTGGTGCCGGACATGGCCACCGCCCGCGCTCTCCTGCCCCGGCTGCAGCGCCTGCCCCTGGTGCACGACGTGCTGTTCCTTGACAGCTATGTCCCCGACCACCAGCCCGACAAGCTCGCCCTGATCGCCGACGCGGCGCAGATCCTGCTGCCCACCCTGGTGGTGCCGGCGCCGCTGCCCCCGCCCGACGCCCCGGCGATCCGCGCCGCCGCCCTCCGAACGGTGGCCGCCCTGGCACCCGTGGTAAGCACCCTGCCCGCGACCGACCCCCTGGTGCGGATCGAGACCGCGCTCCGCACCCTGTCCGCCGCCCCGGACGCCGCCCTCCTGGTCGCCAATGCCGACCTGGTGCGCTTCCTGCCGATGGAGCTGGACCAGCTTCGCACCGTGCTGTCGGTGACCAGGCCGGCGGTGGAAGCCGACATCCCGGAGGAGATACGCGAGAACTACAGGCTGCCGGACGGGCAGGCGCATATGGAGGTGCACCCGCGTGGCGCGCTGAACGACAACACCATCCTGCGCGCCTTCGTCAGCCAGGTGCGCTCGGTCTGGCCCGACGCCGCGGGTGCTGCCATCACCATCGTCGCCAGCGCCGACACCATCGTGCACGCCTTCGCCGTCGCCGCGATCAGCGCGCTCGGCGCGATCGCCCTGATCCTGCTGGTGGCGCTGCGCCGGCTGTTCCTGGTCGGGCTGGTGCTGGCGCCGCTCATGCTGTCGGCGCTGCTGACCGTGCTGCTGGTGGTGCTGATCCCAGAGCCGCTGAACTTCGCCAACATCATCGCCCTGCCGCTGCTGCTGGGCGTCGGCGTCTCGTTCAACATCTACTTCGTGATGAACTGGCGCGCCGGCATTGCGGGCCCGCTCGCCTCGCCGACCGCGCGCGCGGTGCTGTTCTCCGCGCTGACCACCGGCACCGCGTTCGGCTCGCTCGCCGCCTCGCATCATCCCGGCACCGCCTCCATGGGCCGGCTGCTGCTGATCAGCCTGTTCTGCACCCTGGTCGCCACCATGGTGTTCGAGCCGGCGCTGCTGCCGCGTCGCCGGAAGCCCTGAGGCGCTTCATCGCGGCGCCTACAGCAGGCTGGCGAACCGGTCCGGCGACATCGGCCGGTGCAGCAGGAAGCCCTGCGCTTCCCGCACGCCGTGCCGACGCAGCGCCGCCAGCTGCGGCTCGGTCTCGATGCCCTCGGCGCAGACGCCGATCCCGAGCCCGTTGCCGATCGTCAGGATCGCCGCCACGATGACGCTCGACGCCGCCTGGGTGTCGATGGTGCGGATGAACGTCTGGTCGATCTTGATCTTCTGGATCGCGAAGTTGCGGATGTAGCTCAGCGACGAGTAGCCGGTGCCGAAATCGTCCATCGCGATCGAGATGCCGCGCCGTCGCAGCGCGCCCAGCACCGTCTGCGTGCGCAGGTTGTCCTGCAGCAGCACCGTTTCCGTCACCTCCAGCTCCAGGCGCTGCGGCGGCAGGGCGGTCCGGGCCAGCACCGCGGACACGGTATCGACCAGGTCCAGGCTGGCGAACTGCGCCGAGGACAGGTTGACCGACAGGCAGAGCGGCTGGCGCCAGCGCACGGCGTCCGCGCAGGCCGCCTGCAGCACCCAGTCGCCGATGGCGACGATCAGGCCGCTCTCCTCCGCCAGCGGGATGAAGCTCGCCGGTTGCAGCAGCCCGTGCCTGGGATGGTGCCAGCGCACCAGCGCCTCCGCGCCGATGATGCGCCCGTCGGCCAGGCGGACGATCGGCTGGTAGTCCAGTGCCAGCTCGTGTCGCGACACCGCTTCCCGCAGGTCGGCTTCCAGCAGGCGGCGGCGCTGGAACTCCTCCTCCATCCTCGGCTGGAAATGCCGGTGGTGGCCGCGGCCCTGCGCCTTGGCGTCGTATAGCGCGATGTCGGCGGCCCGGGTCAGCGCGTCGACGTTCATCCCCGGCACCGACGACGCGATGCCGATGCTGACGCCGACCTGCACGCCGTGGCCCTCGATCTCGACCGGTGCTGCGACCGCCGCCAGGATCGCCTCCGCCAGCACCGACAACCGGGCCACCGGGACCGGCCCGGTCAGCACCACGGCGAACTCGTCCCCGCCCAGGCGGCAGGCCAGCGCGCCGGGCGGGATGCAGCCGCCCAGCCGGGCCGCCACGCGTTGCAGCAGCGCGTCGCCGACCCGGTGGCCGAACGTGTCGTTGACGCCCTTGAACCGGTCGAGGTCGAGATACAGCAGGTTGACCGCGCCCGCCTCCACCCCGGGCCGCGACAGGTCCTGCTCGATCACGGCGTGGAACATGGCGCGGTTCGGCAATCCGGTCAGCTGGTCGTGGTGGGCCATGAACCGGATCTGGTCCTCGGCGCGCTTGCGTGCCGTGATGTCGACAAAGGTCAGCACCACCCCGACCGGCTCTTCGTCCGCGCGGCGGTTCGGTCCCATGCGCAACAGGAAGATGCGCGGATCGGCCTCGGCGTCCCGCACCTCCCGCTCGACCAGCCGCGACCCGTCCAGCACCTGCCGCACGTCGGACTGCAGCGCCGGATAGTCGATCTGGCTGCTCAGGTCGGTGATGGGGCGGCCCACGTCGAGCCCGCGCAGCGCGAACAGCTCGGTCATGTTGCTGGTGAAGCTGCGTATCCGGAGCTCGCGGTCCAGCACCATGGTACCGATCCGGGTGCTGTCGAGCAGGGTCCTGAAGTTCTCGTTGGCGCGACTCAGGCGCTCGTTGGCATCCGACAGCTCGGCGTTCAGGTAGCGCAGCTCCTCGACCGCCGCGTCCATCTCCCGCTGCGGCCGGTCGGGCGTGCGCGCCGATCCGCCTTCCCGCTCTCCCGCGATCCCGTCGGCCGGATGGGGATGCAGCCCGATGACCAGCAGGAGCGGGTCCTCGTGCTCCGCGCCGTCACGGCGCCACCGCGGCAGCGGCTCAACCCGGATCGTCAGCTCGTCCATGTCGACGGCGACGCGACGGGATGCCGGCAGCCGGGTGTCCGCGACCTGCACCAGCGCCTGTCGCAGCGGGCCGTGCAGGTCGTCGCGCAACAGGCCGAACAGCGCCAGCGTGGCCGGCCCGGCCGATGGCGACAGGTAGGCCCTCACCGGTCCGTCGAAGAACCGGACCAGGCCGGTATCCGCCGTCACCACCAGATAGGCCGGCGCATAGCGGACCTTGAGCGGCGCCAGGCGGCCGCCCGTCTCGTCCGGGACAAGACCCCGTTCCGGTTCCGCTGGCATGGATGCACTCCCTGCTGGATCTCGGACGAAGGCGATGGTCTGCGGCGTTCCTGAGGCGCACCGGCCCGCAGCCGGACCACGCCGGTGCCGGCTTTGCGCCGGACCCTTGTCAGTCCCGCATGACGACTCGTTATATTGACGACAATTTGTCGCAGACGCCAAGACTCTTCGTGACACTCGCCCCGCGATGCGTGGCTATCCACAGGGTTTCGGTGATAACCTGTTGTTTCACAAGGCGCACGATCCGGAAGCGGATCGGGACGCCCGATCGGGGGCTTCCATGCGGAACACGGTATGAGGATGCGACCGAGGCGCGAACCGTGACCAGTCCGAGCGAGGCCGGCCTCCGGCATGATCCCGACCTCGACGCCTCACCCGACCCTGAGTCTGCCGAACGCCCGCCCGCCCATCTGGTGATCGGGCTGGGCGCATCGGCGGGCGGGCTGGAAGCGTACAGGGAGTTCTTCTCCCGCATGCCGCCGGACCTCGGCATGAGCTGCATCCTGGTGCAGCACCTCGACCCCCGCTACGAGAGCGCGCTCGCGTCGATCGTCGCCACCTACACCGCCATGCCGGTCGAGACCGCTGCCGACGGCATGCGGGTGGAGCCGGACTGCGTCTACGTGATCCCGCCGGACGCGATCCTGACCATCAGGAACAACACCCTGCACGTGGTCCAGCCGGCGCCGCCCGCCGCCCGGCGCACGTCGATCAACACCTTCCTGGTTTCGCTGGCGGAGGACCAGGGCGAGAACGCGATCGGCATCATCCTGTCCGGCTTCGGCAGCGACGGCGCGCTCGGCATCGCCGCGATCAAGGAGCAGGGCGGCCTGACCCTGAGCCAGGCCGAGTACGACCACCACGCCAAGAGCGGCATGCCGCAGAGCGCCGCCTCGGGCGGATCGGTGGACTACGTGCTGCCGGCCTCCGGCATGCCGGAGGCCCTGGTCGAATACCGAAGGAACCGCCTGGCCTCCGACGCCGCCCGCGGTCCGGACGGCCTGCGCAACGACCTGCACAGCCATCTTCCGGCGGTCTGCGCCGTGCTGAACGCCAGGCTGGGCCGCGACTTCAGCCAGTACAAGCCCGGCACCCTGATGCGGCGCATCCAGCGCCGGATGCACGTGCGCCAGACCGAGGAGGTGCCGGACTACCTGGAGCAGCTGCGCACCCGTCCCGACGAGGCCGAGCTGCTGTTCCACGAGCTGCTGATCGGCGTCACCCGCTTCTTCCGCGACGGCGACACCTTCGAGGCGCTGGAGAACCGGATCCTGCCGAGGCTGCTGGCCGACCTGCCGGGCGAGGAGCCGATCCGCGTCTGGGTGGCGGGGTGCGCCACCGGCGAGGAGGCCTACACCATGGCCATCCTGCTCAAGGAGGCGGTCGCCGCCTCGGGCCGGCCGCGGGCCGTGCAGGTCTTCGCCACCGACATCGACGCCCGCGTCATCGAGATCGCCCGGGCCGGGCTGTATGACGCCCCGATCGTCGCCGACCTGTCGCCTGAGCGCCTGGAGCGCAACTTCCTCAAGGAGGACGGGCGCTACCGGATCGCCAAGGACCTGCGCGAGATGTGCCTGTTCTCGGTGCACGACCTGGTCAAGGACCCGCCCTTCTCCAGGCTCGACCTCGTGACCTGCCGCAACCTCATGATCTACTTCGATCCCGAGCTGCAGGGCCGCGTCCTGACCACCTTCCACTATGCGCTGCGCCCGGACCGCTTCCTGCTGCTCGGCTCCTCCGAAAGCGTCGGGGCCGGCTCGCACCTGTTCGAGCCGCTCGACCGCCGGCGCCGGATCTTCGTCCGGCGGGACGCGCCCGCCAGCCTGCCCGGCGTGGCGTCCGCCTCCTGGGTCCAGGCGAGGAACCCGGCCAGGCCCCCGTCACGCCATTCCCCCGACGACATCGACCGCCGCGCAGCACGGGCCATGACCCGCTACGCGCCGGCCTTTCTCGTGGTCGACCGCAAGGCCGACATCCTCCGCTTCTCCGGCCACACCGCCAAGTACCTCGAACCTGCGACCGGGGTCGCCAGCCTCAACCTGTTCGGCCTGCTGCACGCCGCCCTGCGCCGGCTGGCGCGCGGCGCCTTCGAACAGGTCGCCGTCACCGGCAAGCGGGTCGTGCACGAGGCGATCTGCATCGACGTCGGGCCGCATTCCGAGCTGGTCACGCTGATCATCGAGCCGCTGCCGCCGGCCGGCGGCGAGGAGCTGTTCCTGGTCGCCTTCCAGGAGGCGGGCCCGGCACTGGTCCAGGACGGAGGCCCCGAGGCGGAAGGCGCTGCGTCGGCCTCCGCCAGGGACGACGCCACCGTCGAGGCGCTGGAGCGCGAGCTTCGCGGCACGCGCGAGCGGCTTCGCGACGCCAACGAGACGCTGGAAACAGTCACCGCGGAGCTGCAATCCGCCAACGAGGAGTACCTGTCGGTCAACGAGGAGCTGCAATCGGCGAACGAGGAGCTGGAAACCTCCAAGGAGGAGCTCCAGTCCCTCAACGAGGAGCTGCAGACCATCAACGCCGAGCTGACCCAGCGCAACGACAGCCTGGTGCGGTCCAGCAGCGACCTCGCGAACCTGTTCGACAGCACCTCCATCGCCACCCTGTTCCTCGACAACCAGCTGCGCATCCGGCGCTTCACCCCGCAGGTGCTGGGCATCTTCAAGGTGCGCGAGGGCGACGAGGGCCGGCCGATCACCGACATCGTCACCCGGCTGACCCGCGACGGCCTCGGCGACGACGTGCGCGAGGTGCTGCGCACCCTGGTTCCGGTCGAGCGCGAGGTGACCCTGATGGAGGCCGACGTCAGCTACCTGATGCAGGTCCGGCCGTATCGCGACGTGAACGACGTGGTCGACGGCGCCGTGGTCACCTTTGTCGACATCACCGAGCGCAGGAAGAGCGAGCAGACGCGCGCGCTGCTCGCCGCGATCGTGGAGTCTTCGCAGGACGCGATCATCGGCCACGACCTCGACGGGGTCGTCACCAGCTGGAACGCCGGCGCCGAGGCGCTCTACGGCTTCACCGCCGACGAGGCGATCGGCCGCATGCTGTCCGCGCTGCTGCGGGACTCGCTGCTCGGCGACTGGCCCGACATGCGGGAGCGGCTCAGCAACGGCGAGCCGATCGCCAGCTTCGAGCGGTCCGGCACCGACAAGGAAGGCCGCGCGATCGACGTGGCGATCACCCTGTCGCCGGTGCGCCAGGCGGACGGCCGCATCGTCGGCGCCTCGCTGGTCGCCCGCGACGTCGGCGAGCGCAAGGCGGCCGAGCAGAGGGCGGCGCTGCTGCTCGGCGAGCTCGACCACCGGGTGAAGAACATCCTGGCGATCGTGACCGCGGTCATCTCGCAGACGCTGCGGTTCAGCGAGACCCCGGAAGCCTTCGCCCGCGAGGTCGAGGGCCGCGTCGTCGCCATCGCCAAGGCGCACGGCCTGCTGACCAACTCCGGCCATGGCGGGATCCTGCTCTCCGCTCTGGTCGCCACCGAGCTGGCGCCGTTCGACCACGGCAACGGCAACGTGTCGGTGTCCGGGCCCGACGTCGAGCTGACCCCCAGGGCCGGGCTGGCGCTGGCCATGGCGGTGCACGAGCTGGCCAGCAACGCCGCCAAGTACGGTGCGCTGTCGGCCGCCGAGGGCCGCCTCGCCGTCACCTGGGAGATCGCCGCATCGGCCGGCGAGGAGTCCGTGCTGACCCTGGCCTGGAGCGAGGCCGGCGGCCCGGAGGTGCGGGCGCCGACGCGCCGCGGTTTCGGCACCACCCTGATCGAGCGCGCGATCCGGCACGACTTCAATGCCAGGGTCACGCGTGAATTCCTGCCGACCGGCGTCCGCTGCACCCTGGCGGTGCCGCTGGGCGGGGAGTTCGGCAGGCCGGTTCCGCCAGACAAGGAGATGCCGAGATGAGCGCTGAATCGGACAACGGCCTGGCGAACCGGCGCATCCTGGTGGTCGAGGACGAGGTGCTGATCGCCATGCAGATCGAGGAGATCCTGCTCGATCTCGGCTGCGTGGTGGTCGGCGCGGTCGGTCGCCTCGACGCCGCGCTGGAGCTGGCCGCCGACCAGGCGCTGGACGCGGCGATCCTGGACGTGAACATCCTGGGCGGCCTGGTCTACCCGGTCGCCGAGCGCCTGTCCGCGCGCGGCATCCCGTTCATGCTGGCCAGCGGCTACAGCAACTGGGCCCTGCCCGAACCGCTCCGCGACCTGCCCCGGCTGATGAAGCCGTTCCGCCGCCGCGACCTGGAGAACGGCGTCCGCTCGCTCTGCAAGCTGCACTGAGGCCATGCCCGGCCTTCATGGCCCGTGCGATACGGGCGTGCCGGATCGGCGGCGGCAGCCTGTGCGGCGGCGAACCGTGCTGAAGCCGCTTGTGTGGCATCTCGACCTGGGCAGCGCCGCAGTGACATCGTCCACGAGGCATCCGGAACACTCGCGTTTCTCGACGGCGAAGACGACATGTAGACCGGGAGTCTGCTTTTCCGTGTCCCGCTCGAGAGCAGACGGTCGGGTCGTGGCCGGATTTCGTCGCGACGGCTCTGCACCGCGAACCTGACGCGCGGAGGCTGCCGACCCCTCTCTGGCGCGGATCCCCATCCTCGTTGGCGTCAACGCAGCAAGCTTCGAACGGCCGCCTCCAGCGCCCCTGCCGCAGCACGCGCCGCTGGCGAACCGGTGCGGATGAACATCACGATCTCCGACGACGCCAGGGCAGGCAGGCCCAACCGGGGCCCGACATCGAGCATCTGCCCCGATGCGACCGCACCCATCGGCGCGATGCCGAGCCCCGTCCGCACCGCGGCCAGGAGCGCCACGCAGCTTCCCCCCACGAAGGCTTCCCGCCAGGGTCGGTTGGCCGCGTCGAGCTGCCTGATCGCAGCCGCCCTGACGCCGCACGGTGGCCCGAGCATGACGAGGGGAATGATGCCGTCCCCGCTGTCGGTCTCCCCGAGTGCCCGCCACCCCACGGGATCGGTGCCGAGCACCTCGCCCTCCGATCCGCCCGCCTCGCGGCGGACGATCACCGCGTCGAGCTCGCCGGCGTCGAACAACGCGCGGACATGCTGCGACATGCCGAGGCGCAGCTCGATCGTGCTCCGGAACGGCAGCGCCGCCCGAACGTGGCGGATCACGTGTTCCAGCCCGGTTCCGAGCGCGTGATCGCTTGCACCGATGGCGAACCGCGTCTCGGGCTCGCGATCCAGGCGCGCAGCCTCGTCGTGCGCCGCCATCAGCACCCGCGCCTTCGCCAGGAACGCGACCCCGTCGGCGGTCGGGACCACGAAGCGAGGCGTACGCTCCAGCAGCCGGCGCCCGAGCGCTGCCTCCAGCCCCTTGATCCGCGCGCTGACCACCGGCTGCACCGTGCCCGCCGCTTCCGCCGCCCGCGTCAGGTTGCCGAACTCGACCGCGAGAATGAACAACCGGACCGAAACAAGGTCGAGCAAGATCGCCGTCCGCTATGATGAGAACTCCGGATCATGGCATTCCGCTTGTTTGCCTGGAAGCCCAGGTCAGGGGGACACCAGTGCGGAGAAATCCCCGATGCCCATGATCAGCGTCCGCTATGTCACCCCGTCGCCCCGCGCCGAGCTCAAGGTCGCCGTCGCCGAGCTGGCGGCCCGGCTCGGCGCCGAGCGGCTCGGCAAGGATCCGAACGTCACGGCCGTGCTGGTCGAGGAAGCCGATCCACGGAACTGGTTCATTGCTGGCAGGCGCCCGGCCGAGGCCGGATTGTCGGCCTTCTGGCTGGACATCAAGATCACCGCCGGGACGAACACGAAGGCCGAGACGACATCCTTCGTGCAGGCCGCCTTCACCGGGATGGAAGAGCTGCTCGGGCCGTTGCACGAGGAATGCTACGTGTTGGTGCACGCAGCGGATGGCGACGCCTACGGCTACGGCGGCCGCACGCAGAACGGCCGCTGGGCTGCCGCCAACCCCGGGTAGGGCGAGGGGCGACAGGAGCCCGGTCTCCAGGGTGCATCCTCGGCGAGCCGCTGGTCTGGCCGAGGCCGACGCCGCGTATCTCCGGTTGCTGCTTCGTTCGCTTTGACCCGCTTCGTGAGTTTCCGATGGCTGACACTGCCTCGCCGCCTGTGACACCTGGTCGGAAAGCCATGGGTGCCACCCGTCGTGCGATCCTGGGTACCGGGATCGTCGGCGCGGGACTGGGTGCAGCCGCATCCCCGACGGATGCCGCGATCGCTCCGATGCGCTCTTCCGGTCCCGTTGTCCGACATCGCCGCATCCGTGCCGACGGTGTCGACGTCTTCTTCCGGGAGGCAGGTCGCCCGGATGCTCCCGTCCTCCTGCTGCTGCACGGCTTCGCGAACTCGTCGTTCTATTTCCGACATCTGATGCCACGCCTGGCGCATCGCTTCAGGCTCATCGCGCCCGATCTGCCGTCGTTCGGCTTCACGGAAGTTCCTGTCGAACGGAACTACCGCTACGAGTTCGCCGCGCTGTCGCGAACCGTCGCCGCCTTCGTCGAGGCGCTGCGACTGGAGCGCTACGTGCTCTATGTCTTCGACTACGGCGCTCCCGTCGGATGGGATCTCGCGCTGACGTTTCCCGACCGGGTGGCCGGCATCATCTCCCAGAACGGGAACGCCTACGTGGAGGGACTGGGCGAGAAGGCCTGGGCGCCCCTGCGCTCGTACTGGGCCCGTCCCAGCCAGGGACCACGCGACGCGATCCGCGCCCGGATGACCCTGGACGGTGTGAAAGCGGCGTATGCCCAGGGGGTCCCGGACCCGTCCGTCATCGAGCCCGAGGCCTATACGCTCGACGCCGCCCTCCTGGCACGGCCGGGAATCGCGGACATCCAGGTCGACCTCAAGCTGGATTACGATCGCAACCTGGCCCGGTATGGGCTCTACCAGCACTACTTCCGCACCTACCGGCCTCGTCTCCTCGCCATCTGGGGCGGCAACGACACGTTCTTCGTGCCGGCTGGCGCAGAAGCCTTCAAACGCGACCTACCCGACGCCGTCGTAGGCTTCCTGGACACCGGGCACTTTGCGCTTGAAACGAACGAGGCGGCCATCGCGCAGGCGATCGAGGACCATTTCTGATGCTCGCCCTGGCTTCCAGCCATGACGTGGACGGTCAGCTTCCGACCCTGCTCATGGAAGTGAAGCGGACACGCAGCCGGCAGGCCCTTCACGGCCGCTCGCACCGGACCCGGCCATCCTGACCAGGCGATTCGCATCCCGGGCCAGGTTCATGACGGCATCTGACCGGGAGGATGCACCAGGGCCTGGACCGCCCGCGCGAACAGGGCGGCCCGTTGCTTCCTCCGGTCCGCCTCCTCGAGACCGGCCTCGATGCACAGGCTGGTATAGCCGTGCACGATCGACCAGGCTGCCAGGGTGGCATCGCCCACGTCGCGTCCCGGGGCCAGGGCCTCGATGATCCCCGACAGCTCGGCCAGCGCAGCCGAGGCGGCCTGCCTGGCCTCGGCGTGCCGGGACAGGTCGACCAGCTCCCTGCCGAACATCAGCCGGAACAGCGCCGGCCGTTCCTGCCCGAACGCGATATAGGCCTCCGCCGCCCGGGCCAGGCGTTCCGCAGGTGCCACGCCCGGGCCCGCCTCGTCGCGGATCCGGCCGCCGAGCCGCTCGTACCCGTCCCGCACCAGCTCTGCCAGCATCGCCGCCTTGTCGGCGAAGTGGTTGTACGGCGCCTGTCGCGACAGCCCGGCCCGCTCGGCCGCCTGGCGCAGCGACAGGCCCGCCGCCCCCTCACGTTCCAGCAGCTCCCCCGCCGCCTGCAGGATCGCCGTTCTCGCGTTGCCGTGGTGATACCCCATGCCCACCTTGTGCCGGAGCATGTTGACATCGTCAACACAGGCGCTATGTTGATGCCGTCAACATTTCGTCGACGAGGTCGTCATGTACCACTCCATCGTCAAGCGCATCGCCCGCAAGAACTTCCTCCGGGTCAACCGCAAGCAGTTCGACGCCCTGCTGGGCGACTGCGCGCCGGACATCCACCACCGCTTCGGCGGCAGCCACGCGCTGGGCGGCGAGCGTCACGACCGCGAGGCGCTGCGGCAATGGTTCGGCCGCCTCGGACGGCTCGGCCGTCAGCTCACGCTCACGGTGGAGGACATCTGGGTGAAGGGCCTGCCCCACGACACCACGATCGTCGTCCGCTGGTCCGCCACCGACGTGCTGCCGGACGGCTCCCCCTACCGCAACCGCGGCGTGCACATCGTCAGGATGCGCTGGGGCAGGGTGGTCGACATCGACGCCCACGAGGACTCGCAGGCGGTGGCCGGGAACCTCGCGAAGCAGGCCGCCCTGGGCGTCGCGGAAGCGGCGGCACCACCCATCACCAGCTGACGGCGCCCGGGCCCGCATCAGTTCCCATGCGTCCGACGCCGCACCCGGCCCGAACCGGCGCACTCCAGGCTCCCACCTTGTCCGTGCTACGAACCACGCCCATGGAAACCACGCCTCCGACCCCGCGCGTCGTCCTCGTCGGCATCCAGACCCCCGAGGTCGACGACGTCGCCCACGAGGCCAGCCTCGCCGAGCTCGCACGCCTGGTGAAGACGCTGGGCTACGAGGTGGCCGGCACCGTGTCGCAGAAGCGCGAGGGCACCGGCGCCGGCTCGCTGCTGGGCACCGGCAAGCTGGCCGAGCTGGCGGCGCTGACCGGCGGCACCGGCGTGGTCGGCTCCATGGCGCCGCCGCCGCGCTCCAAGGCCCGGCAGCGCTTCGAGACCGCCGCCGCGACGCCCGCTCCCCCCGAACCCGCCGACACCGACGCATCGCGTCCCGGCATCGTCGTCGTCGACCACGAGCTGTCGCCGAGCCAGATACGCAACCTCGAGCGTGCCACCGGCGCCGAGGTGCTGGACCGCACCGGCGTCATCGTCGAGATCTTCCACCGCCACGCCAACACCCGCGAGGCGAAGCTGCAGGTGGAGATGGCGCGCCTGAAATATGTGGCCCCCCGCCTGCGCGAATCAGCGTCCGGCGGCGGGCGCCAGCAGGGCCCGGGTGCCGGCGAGAGCGCCCTGGCGCTCGACCGCCGCAAGATCCGCGACCGCCTGTCCGAGTTGAAGGAGCAGCTCGACGCGGTGCAGCGCGACGGCGATGGGCGACGCACCGCCCGGCGCGACCAGCTCCGCGTGGCGCTGGTCGGCTACACCAACGCCGGCAAGTCCTCCCTGATGCGCGCCCTGACCGGCAGCCAGGTGCTGGTCGAGGACAAGCTGTTCGCCACCCTCGACACCACCGTGCGCACCCTGCAGCCGGAAACCCGCCCCCGCGTGCTGGTGTCCGACACGGTCGGCTTCATCAAGCAGCTGCCGCACGACCTGGTCGCCTCGTTCCGCTCCACGCTCGCCGAAGCGCTGGAAGCCTCGCTGCTGCTCTACGTGGTCGACGCCTCCGACCCCACCCACGAGGCGCAGCTGGAGGTGAGCCGGGGCGTGCTGCGCGAGATCGGCGCCGACGCGGTGCCGTCCCGCCTGGTGCTGAACAAGCTGGACCAGGTGGACGACGCCGGCCGCGCCGCCCTGCTGGAGAAGCATCCCGACGCGATCCTGCTCTCCGCCCACGCCCCCGGCGACGTGGCCGCCCTCCGCGACGCCATCATCGCCTTCTTCGAGCGAGCGATGGTGGAGGACGTGCTGGTGCTGCCCTACGCCCGCCAGGGTCTGATCGGCGAGGTGTACGAGAGCGCGCGCGTCCTGTCGGAATCCTATGACGAGACCGGCCGGGTGCTGACCGTGCGCGGCCTGCCCGCCGCCATCACCCGGCTGCGGCGGAGCCTCGCCACGCCCTGAGCCTCCGGTCCGCTCCGGCGCCTGGCGCCGATCGGTGGAACGAAGGACCGTCCGCTTTCCGGATCAGGCATGTCGGGACGGAATGTCCAGGTCCGGCCCTGCGCGCCGCTCCTCGGCCGGGTCGATCATCCCGGGCTTCCCGTCGGGTTGTCGCCCTAGCTGATCGCCCCGGCGACACGCCGATCATCCGCTGCGGTCGGACGCCGGCCCACTGGACGGGTCGCGGTTCTCGAGCCCATGCCGGTCATCATCGGCCGGCCTTTCGCCAGAGCCTCCTGCACCGCAGGCAGCTCAGGCGACGCTGCCAGGCTGTCGCTGTCGGTCCGTATCCCGGTGATCCAGACCGCATCGTCCCGCGAAGAGTCCTCGGCAATGGTCGAGTTCAGGTAAACAGCAATGCCTTTCGTGCCTTCTGCGAGAACCTGGACCAGTTCGTTCCGCTCCGTTGAAAGGGTCATCAACCGGCTGGTCAATTCCTGCATGGCCTCGCACCCGGCTGGTGCCGAGCTGGCGTTCCCGGCGGAAGCCGTCATGCCGATTGGGCTGCCGAACCGGAGGGATCGTCGGTCGAGTTCGTGTCGGAAGGCTACGTTGCCGGCTACCGGCGAGACGGAACGCAGCCTGTCCGCTCAGTCCCGATGGCCCGAGGCCTGAAGGTAACGCCTCGTCGAGGGTGCGGGTCATGACCAGGCCAACCTCCCGGCCTCGACCACCGCGTGGGCGGGCGATCCAGGCCGCATGGCCGAGGTGGCCAGGAACGACCGCGACGGGAGCGTCACGCCCTGCGAGCTGCAACGCCACGTCGGTCATGCCACCGGCACGTCGCGTCCGGCACGTCCGCCGCCGATCCGACTGGAAGCCGGATGCTGACGCGGCTTTAATTTGATTGCCATTTCAACAATGATAGATGCGTCCCAATATTGGTAACTAGTCAAACCTCCTTTGTCATTCGGCAAAATTGCTGGTGACAAGAACAACGTGATTAGCTAAAGAACGACTATAAATTTTATCGTAACGATCACCGCACGTGATCAATGCTGCACCTTTTGGGGGTTCGATGGCCAACACCTACGTCTCTATGACGCTTAAGAACGCAGCGTTCAGCGACGGCTCCATCCTGAGCGGCACCTATACCGCCGAATACAATGCCAGCGGCGGTTTGATCGGCATCGTGAACCCCAGCTTCATCATCACTCCCCTGTCCGGCATCGTGACTACCTTCACCAGCGCCAAGGTCGACACTGCGACCGGCTCCTTCGAGCTGACCGCCGCCACCGGGAACAACGCCCTTTACTCGAACCTGAACATCGACTGGTCGGGCCAGACGCCGACGACGCTCAACACCACCAGCGGCACAGCTGCGACGTCGATCACCAACGCCCTCGGCACGGTCCTGCCGCTGACCAGCACCGGCACCGTGTCCAGCGTGACCGACCAGTCCGTCACCACCACCATCACCGGGGCCGCCTTCGCCGACGGCGCGACCCTGTCCGGCACCTGGACCGCCACCTACGATCCGAACGGGTTCCTACTGGCGGTACAGAGCGCCACCTTCACAGTCACCGGTCCCGGCGGCACCAACACCTTCACCAGCATGGGCACGCTGCCCTACGCGGACGACCCGACCGCGAGCGGCTTCACGTCCTACGAGATCCACAGCCTGTCGCAGACCGGCACCGGCACCTACAACAGCCTCTACGTGGACTGGAAGAGCGAGAACCCCAGCTCGTTCTACGAAGGCAGCCCGTCGCTGTACACTTCGGTCAAGAACACCGCGGTGAGCGCGACCGCGTCGATCCGCCTCGTCGGCGACGGCACCAGCGGCGCCGGCTCCGTTCCCGTCATCACCGGCCTGTCTTCCACCGAGAGCGGCACCGACGCGTTGCCCATCGCGGTGTTCACCGGCGTCACGGTGACCGACGCTGGCAGTGCTACGGCAAGTGCCACGATCGTGCTGGACGGCACCACCGGCCTCGCGACCGATGCCGACGGCGTGCTCAGCGGCGTCGGCCTGACCAAGACCGGCACCGGTACCTACAGCCTCGCCGCCGCCAGCCCGGCCGGCCTCACCAGCGAGCTGCAGGCGCTGAACTTCACGCCGACGCTCGGTCAGGTCCTGATCGGGAACACCGTCTCGACCCGGGTCACCCTCGCCATCAACGACAGCGACGGTTCTGTGACCTCCAGCACCGCGCTGACCGTGACCGCAACCTGCTTCCTGCCCGGCACCCTGATCGCGACGCCTTCCGGCAAGATCGCGGTCGAGCGGCTGTGCGCTGGCGACGTGGTGAGCGTGCTCGAACACGGCCGTCCCGTCGCCCGGCCTGTCGTCTGGGTCGGTCGCGGCCGCATGGACGCCGCCCGCTTCAGCCATTGCGACGAGGCCTTTCCCGTCCGCATCCGCAAGGATGCGTTCGCCGCCGGGATGCCCGTTCGCGACCTGCTGGTGACGCCCGAGCACTGCATCCTGACCGAGGCAGGCCTGGTCCCGGCACGCATGCTGGTGAACGAGGCGTCGATCCTGATCGACCGCGGTCTGCCCGAGTACGAGTTCTTCCACATCGAGCTGGACGCCCACGGCATCCTGTTGGCCGAGGGACTGGCCGCCGAGAGCTATCTCGACACCGGAAACCGCCGCCTATTCGCCGACGGCAACGCGCATGTCGGCGTCCAGCGGTTGCCAACCAGGGCGGCGCCGCTTGCGGTGTCGCGCGAGCTGGTCGAGCCGATCTGGACCGGATTGGCGGAGCGGGCCTCGTTGCTCGGCTTCGAGCGCCCGGACGGCGTTCCGGCCCTCACCGATCGGCCGGACCTGCGGCTGCTGCTGGACGACGGCGTCGAGCTGGCCTGCTGCTGGAACGATGCGCAACACTTCATGTTCCAGATCCCGTCCGGCGCCCGGCCGGTACGGCTGCTTTCCCGCACGGCGGTGCCGGCGCGGGTGATCGGGCCGTTCGTCGACGATCGCCGGACCCTGGGCGTCGCGGTCGAGAAGCTGGTGCTGTGGACCGGCTTCAACGATACCGTCGTGCCTGCCAGCGAGCTGACGCTGGATGGCTGGTATCAGGTGGAAGGCGACAGTCGCTGGACCAACGGCATGGCGTCCCTCGACCTGCGGACGGCCGACGAGATCACCTATCTCGACGTGCACCTGGCAAGCACGGCGCTCTACCCGGGCGCGCTGGCGGCCTGACCGGCAGGGGAGTCACCACGATACTGCCAGCTTCGACATGCTCCGCATCACGGCCGAAGACGGATCGGCGTGGGGATTGCGGAGTGCGTAGCTTGGCATCCGCAAGGCTCCCGCCCCCGGCCCAGGCGGTGTCGGCCACGGCCTGCGTCATCTCGACGCAGGCTGAACCGCGCTTGAGCAGGAAGCTCGAGACGTCCGGAGCGAGCGGTGAAAGCCCTCTTGGCCAAGGCTTTTCGCCAGCGACCGCCACAGGCCCGCTCCGGAACAGACCAGCCGGTCGGGTTCCTCGATCGCGAGGCGTCCCCGCGGCGGGCTGATCGACGGCCTGCCGCAGCATCCGATCGTGCGGGGCGAGGCTGCCGCCCTCCCATTGCATGCGGTTCCGGCTGGCTTGTCGCCTGCGACGACGTGCTGTCGGCCGACCAGATGGTCGACCGCGCCGCCGGGCTGCGGATGCCGTGCGTGCGGCTGTCCCTGCCGGTCGTTCCGCTGGATCGCCTGACCAGGCTGCCGCGCGGCGGCGTCACCGGCTTCCTGGACACCCTGGTGGTCGGACCGCATCGGCGATCCTGGATGCCTCACATCCTCCCTTCGCCCGCGTCACCCCCTGGGCCCTCTGCCAAGCGGTGCAGCCCGCCTGCCGCTGGTTGGCGTTCCGGACGCACCGACCGCGAGCCGGCCTGGCGAGATGCGGCGTCATGGCGTGACGCCACCCAGGCGCCGCCGATGCGTTGCTCCGTCCATGGCACGCATCGTCGTCACCGGTTCCTCCGACGGCCTCGGCCGCATGGCAGCAAGACTCCTGGTCGAGCGGGGGCACGCCGTGGTGCTGCACGCCCGCGACAAGGCGCGGGGACGGGAAGCCCTGGCCGCCGTGCCGGGCGCGGAAACGGTGCTGACCGGCGACCTCGCCAGCCTGGAGCAGATCCACGCGCTCGCCGAACAGGCCAACGCCCTCGGCCGGTTCGACGCGGTGATCCACAACGCCGCGATCGGCTACCGCGAACGCGAGCGTCTGCCCACCGCCGACGGCCTGTCGCACGTGTTTGCGGTCAACACCCTGGCCCCCTACGTGCTGACCGCGCTGATGCACCGGCCGCGCCGCCTGGTCTATGTCAGCTCCGAGCTGCACCGCCGCGGCGACGCCTCGTTGTCCGACCTGAACTGGGAGCACCGCGCCTGGCGCGGCAACCAGGCCTATTCCGACACCAAGCTGCACGACGTCCTGCTCGCCTTCGCGGTGGCGCGCCGTTGGCCGGACGTGCTGTCGAACGCCATGGAACCCGGCTGGGTGGCGACCAAGATGAGCCCGCGCGCCACCGGCGACCTCGACGCCGCCCACCGCACCCAGGTCTGGCTCGCGACCAGCGACGACCCCGCCGCCCTCGGCACCGGTGGCTACTTCTTCCACCTCCGTCCGAAGCCTCCGAGCGGCGCCACACTCGACACCGATCGCCAGGACCGGCTGCTGGCCGATTGCGCCCGCCTGTCCGGCGTGAGGCTGCCGGACGCCTAGCTCCCGTGCCCGCGCAGGAACGGCAGCAGCCGCCCCAGCACCGCCTCCGGCCCCTGCCGCTGCAGGAAATGCCCGAGCCCGTCCAGCACCACCCGCTCGTACGGCCCGGAGAACGACCCTTCCCTGCCCTCCGAGCCTTGCGGCAGCGCGACCGGATCCGCGCTCCCCTGCAGCATCAGGGTCGGCACCGCGATCACCGGATCGGCCGCCACGCGCTGCACCAGCGCGGCCTGGGCCGGGTCCTTCGGCGCCAGGCCCCAGCGCACCCGGTACGAATGCACGGTGACCTCCGCCCAATCCGGGTTGTCGAACCCGTCCGCCGCCGCCGCGAACTCCTCTTCCGGCACGATCCAGCCAGGCGACCACAGCTCCCAGATGTATCGGGTGAAGCCACGCCGGTTGTCCCGCACCAGCGCCGCGCCCCGCTCCAGCCCCATCAGCCACTGGTACCAGAGCGCCTGGTTCTGCCCCATCGACACCGTCTGGTCCGGGTCGTTCCTGTCCCAGGCCGTCGCCAGCACCGCCATCGCTGTCACCCGCTCCGGCGCCACGCAGGCGACGGTGTAGGCGGTCCGCGCCCCCCAATCGTGCCCGACGATGCCGAACCGTCCGAGCCCGAGCGCGTCCGCCAGGTCGAGCACGTCCTGCGCCATCGCCACGATCTCGCCCGATCGCATCGTTCCATCATCCCGGAACCGCGTCGGCCCGCACCCGCGCACGAACGGCGCGACCGTGCGGTATCCCGCCGCGTGCAGCGCCGGCAGCATCGCGTCCCAGGTAGGGGCGACGTCCGGCCAGCCATGCAGCAGCATCAGCGGTCGCCCGTCTTCCGGCCCCGACACGAGGCAGCCGACCGACAGCACGGGCGTCTGGACAAAGGTGATCGTCATGGGCCCAAATCCTGGGATGCTTGCAGACAGTGCTAGCTGCTTGCCAGCGCCAGCGCCTGCTTCAGGTCGGCCACGAAGGCCACGTATTCCCGCTGCTTGGTGTCCTCGTCCGGGATCCGCAGCAGGTAGGACGGATGCACCGTGACGAAGCCCTGCGCGTTGCTGCCATACCCGTCCGGCAGCGCGATCGGCTGCGACCGCTCCCGCCCGATGGTCACCGCCCGCCCCAGCACCGCCCGTGCCGCGGTGGCGCCCAGCATCACCACCAGCGCCGGCTTCACCGCCCGCCGCTCCTCCTCCAGCCACACGTTGCAGGCCCGTATTTCCACCAGGTCCGGCTTGGCGTGGATCCGTCGCCTGCCGCGCGCCTCGAACTTGAAGTGCTTGACCGCATTGGTGACGTACACCGTGCTGCGGTCGATTCCCGCCTCCTTGATCGCCCGGTCGAGCAACTGCCCGGCCGGCCCCACGAACGGCCGCCCCGCCAGGTCCTCCTGGTCGCCCGGCTGCTCGCCCACCATCATCATCCGCGCGTCCGACGGTCCCTCGCCGAACACCACCTGGGTCGCGGGCTCCCACAGGTGGCAGCGCCGGCACGCCGCCGCCGCCTGCGCCAGCTCCGCGACCGTGCCGGGACGTACCGGGTCGGCGTCGGAGAGCCCGAGGGCAGGCCCGGCATCCGGCGCCGCCGCGCGCCGCTTCGGCTTGGGATCGATCGTGTCCACCGGCACCGCCTCCAGCATGGTTTCGGTCCGACGCGCCGCGGTGCGGATCAGTTCCGGGATCGCGGCCGCCTCGGGAAGGTTGCGCCAGTACTTCCTCGGCATCTCCGACGTCATTGCCGACACCTTGAGCCGGGCCGGGTTGAAGATGGCGCTGAAATACGCCCGCCAGTAGCGCTCCAGCGCGTCGTCGTCCGGCACCTCCGACGGGTCCGCACCCGGCCCGAACTGCGTCTCGGTTCCGTTCCAGTGCAGGCTGCGATACGGGGTCAGGATCGAGAACACCATGGTCGCGAAGCGGCGCACGAAGAAGTCGGCGTTCGCCTCGACGATGAAGTGCTCCGGCTCGAACCAGGCGACGTAGCGCGTCGCGTCGTCACCCCCCTCCGGCGGCACCTCGCGGAAGCGCAGGAAGGCACGCATCTTGTGGGTGTCGCGGCGCACCGACTGCGCCAGCCGCACGGCGCGCTGCACTGCCGGGTCGGTCACCAGCTCGGCGATCTTCCGCTCGCCATACTGGGCCCGCCAGACCAGGCCGTAGAGCAGGTCGAACCGTTCCGGCTCCCTTGCCTGGATCACCGTCTGCGCCAGCTCGACCAGCGCGCGCGACACGGTGAAGCTGCCGGGCGCCTGTGGGGCCGCGGGCTCCGGCGCCTCCGCCGTTCCTTGCGCGAACAGGTCGTCCGGCGCCCCGACCGAGAAGTGCACCCCCTCCGGGGCTACCCCTTCCAGCGCCAGCCGGCGCGCCGCGTCCCGCCATCCTGCGAAATCAACCTCGTGGGCGAGAACGACGCTCTGCATGACACTTCAAAGCAGGGCGAGCTGTCTGGGTTGCGGCGCCAGCCTCGCCGAAAGCCGGGCGCTGTCGAGCTCCTGCGCCGGCCGGTGGTCCAGCGCGGTGATGAACGGGGCGATCTTGGCCAGCGACAGGCGCAGCCGCGCCAGGTCGGCCATGCGCAGGCCTCGGTGCCGGCGCACCTGGATGATCCGGTCGACCGATTTCACCCCCAGGCCCGGCACGCGCAGCAGCGCCTCCCGCTCGGCGGCGTTGACGTCCACCGGGAACATTGCCCGGTTCTCCAGCGCCCAGGCCAGCTTCGGATCGTGCACCAGGTCGAGGTTGCCGGCCGCGTCGGTCGCCAGCTCCTCCACGCCGAAGCCGTAGAACCGCAGCAGCCAGTCCGCCTGGTACAACCGGTGCTCGCGCAGCAGCGGCGCCGGCTGCAGCGGCAGCGCCGCCGACGCGTCGGGGATCGGGCTGAACGCCGAATAGTACACCCGACGCAATCCATACGCGCCATACAGGTTGCTGCTCATGCGCAGGATGGCGCGGTCCGGGCTCGGGTCGGCGCCGACGATCACCTGCGTGCTCTGCCCCGCCGGCGCGAAGCGCGGCGGCTTTGCGGCGCCCGGCCTGATCTTCTCCCGCGCCGCATCGATGCCGAGCCGCATCCGCCCCATCGACCGGCGTATGCCGCCCATGTCCTTCTCCGGCGCGTACTCCTTGAGCGCCCCCTCGGTCGGCAGCTCGACGTTGATCGACAGGCGGTCCGCCCAGCGTCCCGCCTCCTCCAGCAGCAGCGGGTCGGCATCGGGAATGGTCTTGAGGTGGATGTAGCCGCGGAACCCGTGCTCGACCCTGAGCGTGCGCGCCACCCCGATCACCTGCTCCATGGTGTAGTCCGGCGAGCGGATGATGCCCGACGACAGGAACAGCCCCTCGATGCAGTTGCGCCGGTAGAAGCCCAGGGTGAGCCGGACCACCTCGTCCACCGTGAACCGCGCCCGCTTCACCGACGACGATTGCCGGTTGATGCAGTACGCGCACTCGTACAGGCAGAAGTTGGTCAGCAGGATCTTCAGCAGCGAGATGCAGCGCCCGTCCGGCGCATAGGCGTGGCAGATCCCCATGCCCTCGGTCGAGCCGACGCCCTTGGCGGCACCCAGGCTGTCGCGCTTCTCCGTGCCGCTGGACGCGCAGGACGCGTCGTATTTCGCGGCATCCGCCAGGATCTCGAGCTTGGCCAGCAGGTCCATCAACCGTTCCTGTTCCGTTCTAGCGCCAGCCACAGCACGGTGGCAAGCCGGATCGTTACGGAAGATGGGGTGCAGCGGCCCGGAAGGAAGGCCCGGCGCCGCCGCCCTTGACCGGGTGCCGCCGGTGGCGGCACGACGACACAGGGGAAGGAGACCGTCATGTCCGGGATCGGGATGGCCGAGGCGGCAGACCGGATCGAGGCCTGGTTCGCCCAGGCCTGGCCGCTCTGGATCGCGCGCGGGATCGATCCCCGCAACCACCTGTTCGTCGAAAGTCTCGACAACGCGGGCCATCCGGATCTTCTCGCCCCACGTCGGGTGCGGGTGCAAGGACGCCAGCTCCACTGCTTCTCGCGCGCGATGGCGTTCGGCCATGCCCTGCGACCTGCGCTCGACCGCACGCTCGACGCCATCGCCGCCGCCGCGTGGGCGGAAGACGGCGGCTGGATCCACCTCCTGTCCGGCGAGGGGCAGCCGCTCGACTCCAAGCGCGACAGCTACGACCAGGCCTTCCTGTTGTTCGGCCTCGCCGGCGCCGCTGCCGCCGGCCTCGACCGCGCCCGGCTCCTGGCACAGGACACGCTCGCCTTCGTCGACGCGGCCCTGGCCGATCCGCGTGACGGCAGCGTCCGCGAATGCCTGCCCGACTGCCTGCCGCGTCGGTCCAACCCGCACATGCACCTGCTGGAAGCGATGCTCGCCTGGCACCGCCTCACCGGGGCGCAGCCATACCTCGACCGCGCCGACCGGCTTGCCGCCCTGTTCGCGGAGCGCTTCCTCCACCGCGACACCGACACGCTGGGCGAGCATTTCACCGTCGACTGGGACCCGGCGCCGCACCCGCATGGCAGCTCGGTCGAGCCCGGGCATCATCTCGAATGGTCATGGCTGCTGCACCGCCTGGCCGAGTCAGGCGGCCGCGACCTGCGGGCGGAGGCCGACCGGCTGCATCGCTGGGCCCTGACCCATGGGCTGGACCGGGACGGCTTCGCGATCGACGAGTGCGACCGGACGGGAACGCCGCGCCGCACCACAAGGCGCCTCTGGCCGCAGACGGAGCTGATCAAGAGCCACATCGCCAACGACGAGCCGGACGCTGCCGCCAGGGTCGCCTGCCGCGTGCTCGACATCTATCTCGCAACCGATCCGGTCGGGCTGTGGATCGACCAGTTCGACGGGTCGGGTCGTGCCTGCGGATCGGGCGTCCCGGCCAGCACGCTGTATCACCTGGTGGTGGCGTTCGAGGAGCTGCTTCGGGTCGCCGGCCGCGCGCGGCCCGCCGGCTAGCCGGCCCGGTTCAGGTCCGGTTGCTGGCGCTCTGCATCAGGCTGCCGCCGCCCTGCAGCATCTGCTCCGGCAGGTGGATCTCGGTGATCTTCCACTGCCAGTGTTCCAGCCGCATCGACACGCAGACCGGCTGTGCCGACGGATCGTCCGACATCCGGATCGCTGCCTCGAACCGTGCCGGACCGAGGAACGCGATCCGCTCCACCCGGCCCAGGACTGAGCGCACTGCCGCGACCGCACCCGCCTGCGCGATCGCGCCGGCATCGCCCCGGGACAGCATCGCCATCATCCGCTCGGGCGTCACCTCGTCGTCGACCACGTGCGACACCAGCGTGTTGGCGAACGACTCCCCGAAGCCCGGCAGCTCGTCATCCGCCGCCGACACCTTGGCGCTGGCCAGGCTAACCGGCAGCCCGCCGCCGAAATCGGCCTTCAGTCCGAGCCGCACCGCGCGCCAGTCGAGCGCGCCGCGCAGGGCGGCGATATCCTCGTGCTGCAGCCCGTTCGCCACCGACAACAGCGTCGTAACCGGCGACAGCGCGTAGAACAGAAGGGCCAAGGCGAGGCAGGTGGCGGACACCGCAGCAGCCCGATGGTGCAGGCCGAGCTTCCGGAAGGTCATGATGCACGCTCCCTGTTCCACAAGCCGGTCTGCCATGCAGCATCATCTCCTACCGCTCGACCCGTGGTCAAGCGCGATCGACGTGCCCATATCCTGATAATGCGCGCAGTTCCTGAACGGGACGTGAAGAACCGGCGCCCCTCCGGATCACCCATGGACCTGCAGTTCTCCGAGCACGAGGTGCAGCGCTATTCCCGCCACATCCTGCTGGGCGAGGTCGGCGGCACCGGCCAGGCGCGCCTACGCGCCGCGCGCGTGCTGGTGGTCGGCGCAGGCGGCCTCGGAGCGCCGTTGTCGCTCTACCTCGCCGCCGCCGGCATCGGCACGATCGGGCTGGTGGACGACGACGTGGTGGAGCTGTCCAACCTCCAGCGCCAGGTGGTGCATGCCACCGCCCGGGTCGGCACCTCCAAGGTGTCCTCCGCCGCCGAGACGTTGTCCGCGCTGAACCCGCTGGTGCGGGTCCGGCAGCATCCGTTCCGCCTCGACGCCGACACCGTGCTGCCCCTGATCGCGGAGTACGACCTGGTATGCGACGGCAGCGACAACTTCCCCACCCGCTACCTCCTGGCCGATGCCTGCGCGCTGGGCGCCCGCACCCTGGTCTCGGCCGCGGTGTCGCGCTTCGAGGGCCAGCTCTCGACCTTCGCCCCGCATCGCGGCGGTCCCTGCTACCGCTGCCTCCATCCGGAACCGCCCGGCCCCGGCATGGCGCCGTCCTGCGCCGAGGCCGGCGTGTTCGGCGCCGTCACCGGGGTGATGGGCACGCTGCAGGCCACCGAGGTGCTCAAGGAGGTGCTCGGCCTGGGCGAGGGCTTGTCCGGACGGGTGCTGGTCTGGGACGCGCTGGCGGCGCGCTTCCACACCATCCGCCTCAAGCCCGATCCGGACTGCCCGCTCTGCGGCCGCCACCCGCGCATCCACGACCTGTCGGCGCATCGTGGCTGAGCCGGCACTCGGCATCCTGCTGCTGAGCGGCTGCTACCGCCGGGCGCACACCGCGCTGCTGATGGCGGCAGGGGCTGCGGCGCTGGACCGCCCGGTGGCGCTGTTCGCGACCCAGAACGGCCTGCACGCGCTGTGCCGCGACTGGTCCGGCCTCGACGGCAGCGCAGCCGACGAGACCCTCCGCGCACGCGGCGTCGCCGGCTTCGACGCGCTGCGGGACACGCTGTCGCCGCTCGGCGTGCGTCTGATGGCGTGCGAGTCCGGGCTGAGGGCGATCGCGCTGCCGCCGGAGGCGCTGCTGGAGCAGGTCGAGCGGGTCGGCGTGCCGACCTTCCTCCACGCGGTCGGCACCGGCCAGCTGCTGTCGATCTGACGCCCTGTACCCCTTGCCCTGCGGCCTGGGCCTTGGCAGGGATGCAGCCATGCCCGCCGTTCCCCCGCGCCGTTCGACCGCCCTCGTCGTCGGCGCCGTGATGCTGCCGTGCGCGATGCTGCTCGCCGGCTCCCCGGCCCGGGCACAGACGCCGGCGGCCGACCGGCCGCATGCCCATCCGGTGCTGCACGCCCTGCGCACTCGCGTGCACGCGACCCTGCATCCGCACCACGGTCATGCCGCGCATCCGGCGCGCCACGCCGCCCCGCCGGTGCCGCCACCCCCGCCGGAGCCGCCACCCCCGCCGCCGGTGCCGCCCGCCCCGCCGAAGGGCAGCAGCACCGGCCTGCCACTGCCCCGGTTCGCCTCGCTCCGCGCCGACGCGGTCAACCTGCGCAGCGGCCCCGGCACCCGCTACCCGATCCAGTGGGTGTACAAGCGACGCGACCTGCCGGTGGAGATCGAGCGCGAGTTCGACGTGTGGCGCCTGGTGCAGGACTCCGACGG
>CAXTVX010000040.1:0-31635 GCA_964247755.1 uncultured Acetobacteraceae bacterium
CGTCGCCGGTGATGCCGAAGTCGATCGCGCCGGCCTGCATCGCCTGCAGCATCTGTGGCCCGGCGGCGAACTCGCTCCAGCTCACCCGGTCCGGGGTGCCGGCGAGGGCCGATTCCAGCATCCCGGTGTGCTTGAGGATGATCAGCGTGCCGTAGCGCTGGTAGCCGATGCGGATCGTGCGTGCGCCGGCCGCTCCGGCGCGGGCCGCGGTCGCCAGGGGCGCGGCCAGCAGGGCGGCGGACAGCATCGAACGTCTGGTCAGGGGCACCGTGCACACTCCATCTCGATCCCGTGCATTGCCTAATTCCACGCCCTGCGCCAGGGTTGCCAGCCAGATCGGTCGTTCCGATGTGTTTAATGCAACGATCCGGAGACCGCCGTGCCGCCCGACTCCATCCAGGCTTCCGACAGCGTCGCTCCGGCTGAGCATGCCGCGCGGGACACCGACGTGCTGTGGTTCCTGCCGACCCACGGCGACGGGCGTCACCTCGGCTCGCAGGTCGGGGCGCGGCACGTCACCCTGAACTACCTCAGCCAGATCGCGCGCGCCGCGGACGAGCTGGGCTATTTCGGCATGCTGCTGCCCACGGGCAAGTCCTGCGAGGATTCCTGGGTGGTGGCGTCGTCGATGATCCCGCTGACGCAGCGGGTGCGGTTCCTGGTGGCGGTGCGGCCGGGATTATCCGAGCCGTCGATGACGGCGCGCATGGCGGCGACCTTCGACCGGCTGTCCGGCGGACGCCTGCTGGTGAACGTGGTGACCGGCGGCGATCCGGCCGAGCTAGCCGGCGACGGCGTGTTCCTCGACCACACCGCGCGCTACGAGGCGACCGACGAGTATCTCCACGTCTGGCGCCGCCTGATGGCTGGCGAGACGGTGGACTTCGAGGGCGCGCATCTGCGCAGCCAGGGCGGCAAGCTGCTGTATCCGCCGGTGCAGCAGCCTTATCCGCCGCTGTATTTCGGCGGTTCCTCCGAGGTCGGCCAGAAGGTGGCGGCCGAGCATGTCGACGTGTACCTGACCTGGGGCGAACCGCCGGCCGCGGTGGCGGAGAAGATCGCGCAGGTGCGTGCGCTGGCGGCGGCGCGCGGCCGCACCCTGTCGTTCGGCATCCGGCTGCATGTGATCGTGCGGGAAACCTCGGACGCGGCGTGGGCGGCGGCGGATGCGCTGATCCGGCACGTCAGCGACGAGGACATCGCCAAGGCGCAGGCCGCGTTCTCGCGCTTCGACAGCGTCGGCCAGCAGCGCATGGCCAGCCTGCACCGCGGCGGCCGTGACCGGCTGGAGATCTCGCCGAACCTGTGGGCCGGCGTCGGCCTGGTGCGCGGCGGCGCCGGCACCGCGCTGGTCGGCAGCCCGGAGGAGGTGGCGGCGCGGATGAAGGAGTACATGGCGCTCGGGATCGACCGCTTCATCCTGTCCGGCTACCCGCATCTCGAGGAATGCTATCGCTTCGCCGAGCTGGTGTTCCCCCTGCTGCCGCTGAAGGCCACCACCGGCAACGGCTACGGGCCGGCCCGTAACGCCGGGCCGTTCGGCGAGATGATCGCCAATGTCGGGGCGCCCACGCACGGGCGCGGCTGACAGGGGGTCCACGGACCCGCCTCTCGACAGGGTCCGGACGACGCCTGAGCGTTCCTTGCTTCCTGGTCCAGATGATACTATTTCTAGTGTCAACTGGTTCAGGACGTAGCCCATGACCTTGATCTCGCCGATGGCCTTGATGGGTTTCGACCCGGCGATGTCCGCAATCGGGTTGGCGGCTGCGGTCGAGCGGGGGCTTCCGGTCACGGCGATCGAGCGGGTCGCCCGGTCGATCGCGCCGTCGGACATCAACGGCTTCCTGTTCCGGATGGTACCGAAGGCGACGCTGAACCGGCGGCGTGCGGACAGCAGGCTCTCGCCGGAGGAAGGCGACAAGGTGACGCGCCTCGCCTCGGTCTGGGCGCGCGCAGTCGAGGTGTGGAAGTCCGACGAGGCGGCACGGGAGTTCCTGTTCCGGCCACACGCGATGCTCGAAGGGCGCCGCCCGGTCGACGTGGTGATGGCGACCGAGCTCGGCCGCCCGCTGGTGGAGGCAATCCTCGGGGGGTTGGAGCACGGCACGGCGGCGTGACGGCCCAAGAGGGTGATGGCACAGACACTTGACCGGGTTCTCACCTGTACCCGGATCGGCGACCCGGACGGCGCCTATCCCATCTTCGATGCTACCGGATCCAAGCTGGCGCCAGGCCGGTGGAACACCGCGAGCAGCCCGATGCTCTACACCTCGGAGCACTACTCGACCGCCATGCTGGAGAAGCTGGTCCGCGGCAGCGGCCAGATGCCGCCCGGCCAGCACGTCATCACCATCACGATCTCGAACGGCGTGTCCTACGAGGTCGTCACCCGCGACAGCCTGCCGGGCTGGGACGACATCTCCTGTGGCGCGTCGCGCGCGCATGGCGAGGCCTGGCAGCAGGCGAGGCGGTCGCTGCTGCTGATCGTGCCGTCGGTGATCGCGCGCTCGGAGCGGAACTTCCTGCTCAACCCGGACCACCCGGAGTTCGGCCGGGTCACCGCCTCGCTGCACGAGCCGGTGCGCTGGGACGCGCGGCTGTTCCGCTGAACGGCCTGCCGGTCAGACCGTCTCGTGCACGTCCAGGGCGGCGAGCAGGGCCCGTCGTGCGGGGCCGAAGCCCGGATCGTCGTGCCGGCGCGGCCGGTCCAGCGTCACCGGCAGCTCGGTGCGGATGCGGCCGCGGTCCAGCACCATGGCGCGGTCGCCGAGCAGCAGCGCCTCGTCGACGTCGTGGGTCACCAGCAGCACCGCGCAGCGCCGCTTCTGCCATAGCTTTCCCACCATCGCCTGCATGCGCAGACGGGTCAGCGCGTCGAGGCTGGCGAACGGCTCGTCCAGCATCAGGAACTCGGGCTCGCGCACCAGGGCACGGGCGATGCCGACCCGCTGCGCCTCGCCGCCGGACAGGGTCAGCGGCCAGGCCTCGAGCCGGTGGCCGAGTCCGACCTCCTCCAGCGCCGCCACCGCGCGGTCGCGCGCGTCGCGTCCGGGCAGGCCAAGCGTCACGTTCTCCCACACCCGTCGCCAGGGCAGCAGGCGGCTTTCCTGGAATACCACCGCGACGTTGCGTGGAACCAGCACCTCCCCCTCCTCGACCGGATCGAGCCCGGCCAGGGTGCGCAGCAGCGTGGTCTTGCCGGACCCGCTCCGGCCGAGCAGGGCCAGGAACTCGCCCGGTCCGACCTGGAGGTCGAGGCGGTCCAGCACGGCGTTCTCGTTGAACCGGCGGGTCAGGCCCTTGATCCGGATCACCGGTTCCGTCGGCCGCTCGTAGCTCACGCGCGGCCTCCGTAGGACGGCCGCCACGCCAGCAGCGTCCGCTCCAGAACGCGCACGACCCCGTCGCTGAGCAGGCCGAGCAGGGCATAGACCAGCAGCCCGACCAGGATGATGTCGGTGCGCAGGAAATCCTCGGCGTCCGTCATCATGTGGCCGATGCCGGAATTGGCGTTCACCTGCTCTGCCACCACCAGCATCAGCCAGGAGATGCCGACCGAGAAGCGCAGGCCGGTCAGCAGGTCGGGCAGCGCCCCGGGCAGCACGATCTGCTGGATGGTCTGGGCGCGCGACAGGCCGAGGGTGCGTCCCATCTCCAGCAGCTTCGGGTCGATCGAGCGGATGCCCTTGTACAGGTTGAGGTAGATCGGGATCATCGAGCCAAGCGCCACCAGCGCCACCTTGGGCAGCTCGCCGATGCCGAACCACAGGATGAACAGCGGCACTAGGGCCAGCGCCGGCAGGGTGCGCAGCATCTGCATCGGCGCGTCGATCGCCTCTTCGCCGAGCCGCGACAAACCCGCCACCAGGGCGAGCCCGACGCCGGCTGCGATGGCGATGGCGAGGCCCGTGCCGGCGCGGACCAGAGAAACCAGCAGGTTGCGCGGCAGCGTGCCGTCCACGGTCAGGGCGGCCGCCGTGGACAGGATGCGCAGCGGCGAGGCCAGGGTCTGCGGCGACACCAGCCCGGTGGAGGACGATGCCTGCCAGACCAGCAGCAGCAGCACGGGCGAGACGGAGCGGCGCAGCAGGCCGGTCGGCACCAGGCGACGTGCGCGTCCGGCGCCACCACCGGATGATCCACGCGCCGCCGCGACGACCGCGTCGCGCGGCCTGACCGTCATGTCGAGCACGATGAAGCCTCCCTCGCCCCGCACGGGACATGGAAGGAACCATCACATTCGACAAGGGGTCAAGGATTGTCCTGCTTCTTGTCGTTGTTCACCGGTTGTGCGCTGATGAATGCGCTGAGGTTGACGATCCCCCGCGCAGTCACGCTCTGGGTCAGCACGTGGATCGGCTTGCTGACGCCGAGCAGGATCGGCCCGACCTGAAGTCCCTCGGCCGCCGCCTTGAGCAGCGAGTAACTGATGTTGGCCGCGTCCAGGGTCGGCATGATCAGCAGGTTGGCCGAGCCGCTCAGCCGGCTGTCCGGCACCGTGCGGCTGCGCAGCGCCTCGCTCAGCGCGGTGTCGGCCTGCATCTCGCCGTCCACCTCCAGCTCGGGCGCGGCGGCGCGGATCGAGGCCAGGGCCTGGCGCATCTTGCGGGCCGAGGCGCTGTCGCTGGAGCCGAAGTTGGAGTGCGACAGCAGTGCTGCGCGCGGCACCAGCCCGAACTCGCGCACCGCGTCGGCGGCCAGCAGGGTCATCTCGCAGATCTGCTCGGGCGTGGGGTCGACCACCATGTGGGTGTCGCAGAAGAACAGGGCGCCGTTGCCCTGGATCAGCGCGGTCAGGGCATAGACCCGGTTGGCCGCCTTCCTGGGCGGGATCACCGGCAGCACGTAGCGCACCTGCTGCCACCATGCATTCAGCCCCCCGACCAGGGCGGCGTCGACGATGCCGGCGCGCAGCAGCATGGACGCGGCGATGGTGGGGCGCCGGCGCAGCGCGCGCTCGGCCGCCTGCATCGGCAGGCCGCGGCGGCCGACCAGGTGCTGGTATTCGGCGGTCAGCGGCCCGAACAGCTCGGAGGTGTCGGGGTCGATCACCTCCACGTCGTGGTCGAGGTCCAGGCGCAGTCCCATGGAGCGCAGCCTGCCCTCGATCACGCTGCGGCGCCCGAGCAGCACCGGCCGGGCGATGCGCTCGTCCACCACCGCCTGGGCGGCGCGGAGCGTGCGTTCGTCCTCGCCCTCGGCGTAGGCGATGCGCTTGGGGTTCTTGCGTGCCGCCTCGAACACCGGGCGCATCACCTGGCCGGAGCGGTACACCACGTCGTCGAGGTCCTGCCGATAGGCCTCGAAATCGGCGATGGGGCGCTCGGCGACGCCGGTCTCCATCGCGGCCTTGGCCACCGCCGGCGCCACCACCAGGATCAGTCGCGGGTCGAACGGCTTGGGGATGATGTACTCCGGGCCGAACACCGGGGCGTCGCCGCCATAGGCGGCCGCCACCGCCTCGCTGGCCTCGATCCGGGCAAGCTCGGCGATCGCCTCCACCGCGGCAACCTTCATCGCCTCGTTGATCTCGCGGGCACCACAGTCGAGCGCGCCGCGGAAGATGAACGGGAAGCACAGCACGTTGTTGACCTGGTTCGGGTAGTCCGAGCGGCCGGTGGCGATGATCGCGTCCGGGCGCACCGCACGCGCGAGGTCGGGGGAGATCTCCGGCTCCGGGTTGGCCAGCGCCAGGATGAACGGGTTCGGCGCCATCTCGCGCAGCCAGTCCGGCTTCAGCACCCGCGGCGCCGACAATCCCAGGAACACGTCGGCGCCCGGCAGCACATCGGCCAGGGTGCGTGCCTCCGTGTGGCGCGCATAGCGGGCCATGTTCGGGCCCATGTCGGGGCCGCGGCCGGCATGCACCACGCCCTTGATGTCGGTCAGCGTCACGTTCTCCGGGCGCAGGCCCATGGTCACCAGCAGGTCGACGCAGGCAAGCGCCGCGGCTCCGGCGCCCGACGTCACCAGGCGCACGTCGGACAACTGCTTGTGCTGCAGCTTGAGCCCATTGGTGATGGCGGCGGCGCAGACGATCGCGGTGCCGTGCTGGTCGTCGTGGAACACCGGGATGCGCATGCGGGCGCGCAACTCGCGCTCGATGCGGAAGCACTCGGGGGCCTTGATGTCCTCCAGGTTGATGGCGCCGAAGGTCGGCTCCAGCGAGGCCACGATGTCGATGAAGCGGTCCGGGTCGGCAGCGTCGATCTCGAGGTCGAACACGTCGATGTCGGCGAACTTCTTGAACAGGACCCCCTTGCCCTCCATCACCGGCTTGGACGCCAGCGGGCCGATGTTGCCGAGCCCCAGCACCGCGGTGCCGTTGGTGATCACGCCGACCAGATTGCCGCGGGCGGTGTAGTCTCGCGCGAGGTCGGTGTCGGCCTTGATCGCCTCGCAGGGTGCGGCGACGCCGGGGGAGTAGGCGAGTGCAAGGTCGCGCTGCGTCGCCATGCGCTTGGTCGGTACCACCGCCAGCTTTCCCGGCTTCGGCAGGCGATGGTAGTCCAGCGCCGCCCGGCGGAAGTTCTCGTCCATCGCCGTTCGTCCCTTTCCTGACCACGCCTTCCGCCGAGGCCGGCACCGGCGGCGGTGTGCGCCGGCGTTTCTAGCGCGCCCGTTCCCGCCAAGGCCAGCCGCACCGGACCGAGATCGTTCCCGTCGCGACCTTCATGCCGTGCCGGCGGTCCGGAAAGGCAAGCCGGAACCCGCCAGGATGGCAGGCCTGACGCGCGGCAGGGCACATCCGGTCCTTACCCTGGCATCCGTCACGTCGCCCAATGGGCCGCCTACGGCACCCCGGGGGGCGCATCCCGGCAGCACCACACAGCCGCGTGCGCTGCCGCGGGACCGCTGGACGGGACCGGTTGGGACGCTCACCTTCCCGCCTCCCCTATCGATTGCCGAGGCCCACGCATGACCACGCCGTCCTCCTCCGCCAGCACCATCCCGCCGCACGGACTCCGCAGCCTGACCGGCAGCTGCCGCGCCCTGCCCGCCGGCAGCGCCAGGGTCGGCGCGGTGCCGGACGACCATGTGGTCGAGGCCAGCATCTACCTGAAGCCGCGGGACGAGACCGCGATCAACCGCGACCTGGCGGCGATCGCCGATCCGGACGCCAAGCGCGCCCACCTGGCCCAGGCGCGCGCGGCGCTGTATCGCGACGACATCCGGCAGGTGTCGGAATACGCGTCGAGCCACGGGCTCACGGTGATGCAGGCGGTACCGGCCCGGCGCCTGGTGCAGGTCGCGGGCTCCCCGTCCGCGGTGGGTGCGGCGTTCGGCACCACGCTGTCGCTGTATCACGCCGACGGGGTCGAGTTCCGCGGCCATTCCGGCGAGGTGCAGCTGCCGGAACACATCCACGGGCTGGTGGAGTCCGTGCTCGGGCTGGACACGCGCGCGATCGCCCACACCCGGATCGTGCGGCCCCGCCTGGCGCAGCCGGCTGGGCTGGAGCCGAACAAGATTGCGCCGTTGTACGACTTCCCGACCGGCGTGACCGGTGCGGGCATCACCATCGCGCTGATCGAGCTCGGCGGCGGGTTCAAGGCGTCGGACAACGCCACCGCCTTCAAGGCGATGGGGCTGGCGGTGCCGCGGGTGATCGCGGTGTCGGTGGACGGGGCCAAGAACACCACCGGCTCCGATGCCGACGGCGAGGTGGCGCTCGACATCCAGGTGTCGGGCGGCCTGGCGCCGGGGGCGGAGATCGCGGTGTACTTCGCGCCCAACACCGATGCCGGGTTCTCCGACGCGATCAGCCAGGCGGTGCACGACACCGCCAACAAGCCGTCGGTGATCTCGATCAGCTGGGGCGGGCCGGAAGACAGCTGGACCGCAAGCTCGGTCGCGACCATGAACTCGGTGCTGCAGGACGCGAGCCAGCTCGGCATCTCGGTCTATGTCGCGTCCGGCGACAGCCTGGCCACCGATGGCGTCGACGACGGCAAGGCGCATGTCGACTTCCCGGCCTCCTCACCGTACGCGATCGGCTGCGGCGGCACCCATATCACCCATTCCGCCACCAGCATCAGCGCCGAGGTGGTGTGGAACGACGACGTTTCCGGCGGCGGCGGCACCGGCGGCGGGATCAGCGACCTGTTCCCGGTGCCGGCGTTCCAGAGCGGCGTGACCCTGCCGCCCAGCGTCAACGGCGGCCGCAAGGGGCGCGGCGTGCCCGACGTCGCCGGCGACGCGTCGCCGTCCAGCGGCTACCTGATCGTGATCGACGGCAAGAAGGAGGTGGTGGGCGGCACCAGCGGCGTGGCACCGCTCTGGGCCGGCCTGACCGCGCTGATCAACCAGAAGGCGTCGGTGCCGGTCGGCTTCCTGCCGGAGTTCCTCTACCCACAGGCCAAGGCGGGCAAGAAGCTGACGATCGAGATTACGGAGGGCAACAACAAGCCGTCGAACTCGACGATCGGCTACAACGCGGGTCCGACCTGGAACGCCTGCACCGGGCTCGGCCGTCCGGACGGCAAGGCGCTGTTCGCGGCCCTGACCGCGCGCACCGCGACCGCCTCGGTGTAGAACGAGCGGGTGGCCGGCGCAGGTTCCGCGCCGGCTGCCCGGCTTGTCAGTCGCCGCGCCCGATCCGGTCCAGGATCGCGATCGTTTCCACGCAGGCGGCCGCCGCCTCGCGGCCCTTGTTGTGCACGTCCGGGCGCGACCGCGAGACCGCCTGCGCGTCGGTGTAGGTGGTGAGCACCCCGAACGCGATCGGCACCCCGGTGTCGAGGCTGGCCTGCATCAGCCCGACCGTGGCGCCCAGGCTGATGAACTCGAAATGCGCAGTGTCGCCCTTGATCACGCAGCCGAGGCAGATCACGCCGCGGTAGCGCCCGCAACGCGCCAGCGCCTGGGCGATCAGCGGCAGCTCGAACGCGCCGGGCGCGGCGATCACGTCCTCCTCGCGCAGGGCGATGTCGTGCTCGCCCAGCCATTCGGCGGCGCCGGCGCGCAGGCCGCCGGTGACCTCCTCGTTGAAGCGGCTGACCACCAGCGCCAGGCGGGGCGGGATGTCGAACCGGAGCGCGGGCGCCGCGGACGGGGTGTTGGTGCTCATGAGGGTTCCTACTCCGCGGCCCGGCCGGTCGGCCGCACGCCTTCGAGCGTATGGCCCATGCGGTCGCGCTTGGTGCGCAGGTAGGCCTGGTTGTAGGCGGTCTGCGGCATCTCCAGTCCGACCCGGGCAGCGACGGTGAAGCCGCGCCCTTCCAGGGCCGCGACCTTGTCCGGGTTGTTGGTCAGCAGATCGAGGGTGTCGACGCCGCAATCGCGCAGGATCGCCGCCGCGACCGACCAGTCGCGTGCGTCGGCAGCGAAGCCGAGTCGGTGGTTGGCGTCCACCGTGTCGAGTCCCTCGTCCTGCAGCGCGTAGGCGCGGACCTTGTTGGCGAGCCCGATCCCCCGCCCCTCGTGGCCGCGCAGGTAGAGCAGCACGCCGCTGGGTGCGGCCGCGATCCGTCCCAGCGCCGCCTGCAGCTGGCTGCCGCAGTCGCAGCGCAGCGAGCCGAACACGTCGCCGGTGACGCATTCCGAATGCAGCCGCACCAGGGGCGGTCGTCCGCGTGACGCCGGATCGCCCTTCAGCAGCGCCAGGTGCTCGTGGCCGTCGCGGTCGCGGTAGGCGCGCATCTCGAACACCGTGTCGGACAGCGCCACCGGCAGGGTGGTGGTGGCGACGCGCTCGACCAGCGGCTCGGGCTTCGACCGCTCGGCGGCGGACAAGTGGGCGACGAGTTCGGCCACGGTCACGATCGGCATGTCGTGGACGCTCGCGAACCCGCGCAGCTCGTCCATGCGGGCCATGGAACCGTCTGCGCTCATCACCTCGCAGATCACCGCGGCCGGACGCAGCCCGGCGAGCCGCAGCAGGTCGATCGAGCCCTCGGTGTGGCCGGCGCGCACCAGCACGCCGCCCTCCACCGCGCGCAGCGGGAACACGTGGCCGGGCGACACCAGGTCGGCTGGCGACGCGTCCGGGGCGATCGCCGCCTGCACCGTGCGGGCGCGGTCATGGGCGGAGATGCCGGTGGTGACCCCGGTGGCCGCCTCGATCGACACGGTGAAGGCGGTGGAGCGCGGCGCCTGGTTGTGGGCGACCATCATCGGCAGGCCGAGCCGCGCCACCTGCGACGCTTCCAGCGACAGGCAGACCAGCCCGCGCCCGTGGGTGACCATGAAGTTGACCGCCGCCGGGGTGGCGAACTCTGCGGCGATCACCAGGTCGCCCTCGTTCTCGCGGGTCTCGTCGTCTGTCATCAGGACCATGCGGCCGGCGCGCAACGCGTCGAGCGCTGCCCGGATTGTCGGCGGTACTACCTCGTTGGGGGTCATGGCGCGGTCCTGCACAGCTGCTCCACGTACTTGGCGATCACGTCCACCTCCACGTTCACCGGCGAGGCCGGCCGGAGCCCGCCCAACGTGGTGTGGTCCCAGGTATGCGGGATGATCGTGACGCCGACCGCGAACCGCCCGGCGCCCTCCGCCGCATCCGGCTCGTCGAGCCGGTTCAGGGTGAGGCTGATGCCGTCCAGGGTGATCGAGCCCTTCGGCACGCAGTAGCGGCGCAGCGCGGCTGGCAGGGAGAAGCGCAGGCTCCACGCCTCGCCAGCCGACTCTGCCGACAGCAGGGTGCCGACCCCGTCGACGTGGCCCTGCACGATGTGGCCGGACAGCCGGGTCGAGGGCGTGACCGCCCGCTCCAGGTTGACGCGGTCGCCCGGCTGCAGCCGGCCTAGCGCCGTCACCGACAGGGTCTCGGTGCTGGCGAAGAACGCGGCCAGGCCGTCGGCGTCGGACCGGGTGACGGTGAGGCAGACCCCGTTCACCGCGACGCTCTCGCCGAGCTGGAGGTCGGGGAACCCGGTCGCGAGGTCGAGCCGCACGTCGTCCTGCCCCGGCACCATCGCCGCGACGTGGCCGAGCCGTTCTATGATGCCCGAGAACATGCATCCTCCCCATTCGATGCGAGCGTGCGTAGCTCCGGCAGCCCAGGCTCCGGCAGCCCAAGCTCCGGCAACCCAGGCTCCGGCAACAGCGTCAGCGGCGAGACGTCATGGCCCGGCGCCAGGGTCACCGACCAGCGATCGGCAGGACCCCCAGGCACGTGGCGGATGGTCAGCCAGTCGTCCCATGACCCGTCCTGGCGCAGGACGTCGAGCAGGCGGGGGCCCGCTTCCACCATCGCCCACAGCACGCCGGCATCGCCCAGCATCGGCAGCAACCGGTCCGGCGACGGCACCAGCCGCACGTCGAAGCCGCGCGCCCGGGCCGCCTCGGCATAGCCGTCCGGCAGCGACCGGCCGACCACGGCGAGCAGGCGGCGGCGCCCCGGATGGTCCTGCAGGTGACGGACGGTGAAATGCGGCCGGTCGGCGCGGATCGTGCCGGCGCCGGTCACCACCGCGTCGGTGGCGCGGCGCAGGCGGTGCGCCAGGCGCAGCGAGGCGGCATCGGTGAAGGTCCGGGCGCCGGCGGGCGGCACCATCCCGCCTCCCGCGTCGAGCGCCTGCTTCACGGTGATCCATGGCCGGCCGTCCGTCGCCCAGCGGCGGAACGGCGCGATCAGGGCGCGGCAGTCGCGGTGCAGGCGGACTTCCTCCGCATCCAGACCGGTGCCGAGGAGGTGCACCACCAGCCCGTTCTCGCGCAGCCGGTCGGCGCCGTGGCCGCCGACATGCGGGTTCGGATCCAGGCAGCCGATCCAGACCGTCCGCACCGGGCTGCGGAGAATCGCCTCGGTGCAGGGACCGGTGCGGCCCTGGTGGTTGCAGGGTTCCAGGGTCACCAGCAGCGTGTGTGCCTCGGCCGACCGCCCGGTCTCGGCCAGTCGCAGCAGCGCCAGCGCCTCGGCGTGCGGTCGTCCGGCCCGCTCATGGCCCGCTGCCGCCAGCACGTGGCCGTCCCGGTCCAGGATGGCGCAGCCGACCGGAGGGTTGGGCGCGGTCGCGCCGAGATGGGCGCATGCCGCGTCGATCGCCGCGCGGAAGCCGCGTGCGACCGCCTCCGGAAAATCCCGACGGTCCAGTCCCGTTGCGGGCAGCGAAAATGCCGCGGTCATGCTCGATCGAATCCCGTCCACCGGACGCGACCCAGGGCGCAGCCTGTCGCACATGGCCGTCCCTTGCGGGAAGACCCTGCACGCCGGCGTCCTCTTTCATCCGGACTATACCGTCGGCTCCGGGATTGCACCGGATCTGCTGACCCCGCCGAACCCGGCGGGCGCTCGCGGGCTGATGCCGGGGATGACCGAAGCCACCCGAAGCAAACACCGCCGGTGGGGACTTGCACCCCGCCCCGAGAACGTCTCTGCGACGTATTAAGGGCGTCGGTGCCGGCGCCGCAAGAGCGGCCGGCCGCCGCGCCGGTCCGACACCTAGCGGGCGACCGGCATCGCCGCCTGCACCAGCCTGATCCGGTGGTCGGGCAGCAGGTGCGCCGGGTCGGGCCCGATGCCGCTGCGGATCAGCTCGGCGCGCACGAGGTCGGGATAGTGCAGGCAGCAGCCGGGGCGGTCGGACGGGCGCTCGACGGTGATCTCGGTCAGGTTGGCGCGGCCGTAGGCCTGCACCGCGCGCTGCACGATCCACAGCGACCGGGCGTCCAGCACCGGGGCGTCGACCGCCTGCACTGCGAAGCGGATCTCCAGCACCGGCGGAGGGGCTGCGGTCAGGTCGTCGCCCGGCACCAGCGGCATCGGCCGCGGCGGGAAGCCCCACTCGAACAGCACCAGCCCGCCACCCTCCTGCACCGGGAGCCCCGCGGACCGGCTCGCCGCGTTGCCCACCGCGTTCGGGCCGGAGGTCGTGTCGGTGTTCGGGTTCGGGTACGTGTAGGCGGTGCCGAACGCGGAGGTGTCGGCGCCGGTGGCGGGGTCGTGCAGGCTGCGGTCGGGCTTCGGCACCGTGCCCGGGTCCGGCAGTGGCGCGTCGCGCAGGCTCCGGGCCGGGGAAGCGGGTGCGGACTCGTGGAAGTCGTATGCGCCGGTCGCCGGAACCGTGAGCGAGACCGACCCGACATGCTCCTGCGCCCGGGCCGCGCCGGACGCCAGCACGCCCAGCAGCAGCACCGGATGCAGAACCGCCAAGGCGGCAGCGCAACGCCCCACGACGGAACCACGACCAGGATGACGACCTCGGCCGGGTGGTCTCGACGTCTGCCTGGAGCTGCTTGGCTTGGGGTGCTTCATCGGGTGACGGTCGAGTTGAGGCCACTGGCGGTGGAATGTCACGATGCGACGGAGCGGCAGCGAGCCGTTCTGCGAGATCTCGTGCCGGGCAGGCCGAGGCGATCAGGCCTGACGGCGGCCGATACCGGGGCCCTCACGGACGGCGTGCCGCGACCCGATGGCCGCCGGTCCGACCCGCCGCTGCGGGGCAGCGCCAACTGCAGGAACCTGCACGCGTCTGGCGGTGCTCGTTCCGGGCGCTGCCGAAGACGCCCGACGATGCACATCGCACGATCGACAGCGCCATCATCAGGCGGGTCGGACACCAGCACCCACCTGCTGGCCGGCAGCCTCGGCTGCCCGATCCGGATCGTCGTCGCATCCGGGCAGGTTCAGGTCCGGCACCAGCCCGGGACGTGACCTGGAACCGGACGGCACGCCACGTGCTCGTCGATCGCGTCCACCATGCCGGCTGCTTCCGGAAGGCCATCGATGCGATCGGCGCCGGACCGGTTGTCCCGTCGCAGCCGGTCCACGGGCACCCACCATCCAAGACCGCCGGCACTGCCGTGTCCGCAACCGCATCGGGCGTCCGGCCGGCCGGCCGGAACGCTTCCGCCGTGTCGCCGCCAACCCGTCGCGCCTTCCGGGCGGGGGCCGCCACGCGATCGCCGGACACCGCCTGCTACCGCGCTGCCTCGGCCGGGACAGGGTCGGTCCAGGCAGCGGCGAAGCCGCGCAGGTCGTCGGCGATCCTGGTGATGACGCCGTCCCAGTCCCCGGGCGTGGACTGCCGGACGATGCGCAGCTTCGGATACCAGGGACTGTCGCTCCGATCGGCAAGCCACCGCCAGCAGGGATCGAACCGGTCCATCAGCCAGACCGGCCGGTCCAGTGCGCCAGCCAGATGGGCCACGGCCGAGTCGACCGCGATGACGAGGTCGAGCGTGCTGACCAGGGCTGCGGTGTCGGCGAAGTCGTTCATCTCGCTCATGACGTCGATCAAGGGGAAGTCGCCAAGCGCGTTCGGCCCGTCCTTCTGCAGCCCGAAGAACTGCACGCCCGGCACATCGAAGATCGGGGCCAGCCGCGCCGGCGCGATCGAGCGGCGGCGGTCCACCAACGCCAGCCTGAGCTTCGCGCCGTGCGAGTTGCCTGCCCACAGCACGCCGACCCGAGGCTTCCTGCGGTCCGGCGCGGCCAGTCGGCGCTGCCACTCGGCGCTCCGGTCGGCATCGGCATCGGCATCGGCATCGGCATCGGCATCGGCATGCAGGTAGGGCGCACTGGCCGGTATGGTGTCGAGCGTCGTGCGCAACGCCAGCGGCAGGCTCATCATCGGGCAGTGGAGATCATGATCCGGCAGCGCTTCCCCGCGAGCCACCACGTGCTCGATGCCGGGCAGGCTGCGAAGCAGACGGACGAGCGGCTTCTGCACCTCCAGAACGACCCGCAGCCCACGTCCGGCCGCCAGAAGCGCGTAGCGACAGAACTGGAGGGTGTCGCCGAACCCCTGTTCGGCGTGGATCAGCAGCGTCCGGCCCGCGGCATCCTCGCCGCGCCATTGCGGCACGGTGAAGTTCCGCCCGAGGCCGTTGACCTGCATCCGCCACTCGTACTCCTCCCAGCCCGACGCGAAGTCGCCACGGGCCAGAAGGGCCATCGCCAGGTCGGCGTGGATCCGCGGCAGCCGCTGCTCGTCGGTGCAGCGGGCGATGGCTCCCTCGAACGATGCGACCGCGTCGTCCAGGCGGCCCAGGGCGCGGAAGGTGCCACCGAGACCGACAAGGGTCTCGATCCGATCGGGCGCCAGCGCCTCGGCACGCCGCGCGTGGGCGAGCGCCTCATCGAGCCTGCCCTGGCTCTGCAACGCGCCGCTCAGGTTGAGGTGGGCGTCGACATAGTCCGGCCTGAGGGTGATGGCCCAGTTAAAGCAGGATATCGCCTCGTCCGCCTTGGCCTGATCCATCAGCACCTTGCCGAGATTGTTGTAGGTGTCGGCATGGTTCGGCTGCGATGCGATCGCCTTGAGGAACCAGGAGATGGCTTCGTCGGGCTTCTCCTGGTGTGCCAGCGCAGTGCCCAGGTTGGTCTGCGCCGCCACGAAATCCGGCCTGAGCTGCAGGGCGTCGCGGAAGCAGGCGACCGCATCGTCGAAGCGCTCCAGCAGCATCAGGGCGCTGCCCAGGTTCATGTGGGCCTCAGGGTAGTCCGGGTCGAATTGCAGGGCCTTCCGGCAACTTGCGACCGCATCGTCCAGCCTGCCCTGCCGCCGCAACGCGTCGCCCAGGTTGTTGTGCACCAGAGCCAGGTCCGGCTTCACGGCGAGGGCCAGGCGGAAATGTCGTATGGCATCGTCGAGCTGCCCGGCCTCGGACAGGGCACAGCCGAGATTGACCTGCGCTTCGACAAGCCGCGGGTCCAGGCTGATCGCTCTGCGGAAGCATGCGAGCGCATCACCGACCTGCTGCTTCTCCAACAGGATGTTGCCGAGGGTGCAGTGGAACGGCGCCGCCGTAGCGTTGATCGCGATCGCTTGGCGGACCAGGGCGAGCGCCGCGTCGACGCGGCGCTCCTGCCGGGCGATCAGCCCCAGCAGATGCAGGCTATCGGCATGGTGGGGCATGACGGCCAGCACCTGGCGGTAGGAACTCTCCGCCTCGGCCAGCTGTCCGGCACGGTGATGCTGCAACGCCGTCGCAAAGGACGCCTGCGCCGCCGGATGCGGTCCGCACGGTGACGAACCGTGTCGCCGGCGCTTCGTCGGCATGTCCAGCTGGTTCATGATCGTGCCACTTCAAGACGGGACCATCAGGCTAGCGGTCGAACATGAAGCCTTGATGAACCGCAAGATGGCCGATCCGAGGACGAGCGCCTGGCCGACCGTCCGAAACGTGCCCGACGCAACCGACACACGTTGTGACCGGCGGGTGATCCGGCTCCCCACCCACGGCCCCCAGATCGTCGCGACGTGCGACGGCGCGCAGATGATCGGCAAGCGTTCCGGTGGCGCAACGGAACCATGGGATCTCCCCCGGGTCCGGTTCACCGCGTCGCATCAGGCGTGGCAAGCGGACCCGGCTGTCCGCGTGCAGGCCCAGGCGGGCGGGTCTGCCGACAGCAGCGGCGGACCGGATGTCGGTGGGGCCGGTTGCCGCTCACTGCTGCGCCGGCGCGCCGGCCACCAGCGCGTCGCGCAACGCCCGCATCCGCGTGTTGAGGGCGGCGAGCTCGCCTGGCTGCATGCCGGACCGGTCGAGCATGGTGTCGGCCAGGCAGCCGGTCCTTGCCCAGAGCGCATGACCCGCTGCGGTCAGGCCGACCCGGACCTCGCGCTCGTCGTCCGGGTTGCGCGTGCGGTCGAGCAGGCCGGCGGCGGCGAGGCGCTTGACCATGGGCGTCACCGTGCTCGGCTCCAGCGCCAGGCGCGCGGCGATCGCGCCCACGGTACGGTTGTCGGCCTCGCGCACCGCCTGCAGCACCAGGAACTGCGGATAGGTCAGGCCGAGCCGGTCGAGCACCGGCTTGTAGGCGCGGTTGATGGCCAGGCTGGCGAGGTAGAGCGAGAAGCACAGCTGTTCGTCGAGCGGCAGGGGGTCGGGCATCGTGTCTGGTTCCGGACTGCGCTCCAGCCTACCACGACAAAACCCTTATCGGGATAATTATTATCTGGACAACGATCTGGGAGGCGATATAGATCCGCTCGCCTGCCGGAACCGCCGGGCCGTCCACACTGCCGCCGTCCACACTGCCAAGGAGATCGTCATGCCTGTCGACGTGAAGTACCGCACCACCGGATCCGCCACCGGCGGCCGCGACGGGGAAGCGCGGTCCGAGGACGGGGCGTTCCAGGTCAAGCTCGCGACGCCGAAGGAGCTCGGTGGCGCCGGCGGACCCGGCGCCAATCCGGAGCAGCTGTTCGCGGCCGGCTACTCGGCCTGCTTCATCGGCGCGCTCAAGGTGGCCGGCCAGCAGCTCAAGCTGTCGGTGCCGGCGGACACCACGGTGTCGGCGACGGTCGGGATCGGCCCGCGCTCGGAAGGCGGGTTCGGCATCACCGCCGACCTCGCCATCGAGCTGCCGGGAGTGGACCGCGCCGATGCGGAACGACTGGTGGAGGCAGCGCACGCGATCTGCCCGTATTCCAACGCCACCCGCAACAACCTCGACGTGGGCCTCACGCTGGTCTGAGCGACGGACGCGGCGGGGGCGCACGCCAACCCGCCGCGTCGAAGCTATCGGCCCGGCTCGACCGGGAACGCGACCACCGGTCCCTGCACCGCGACGCGGACCCGATCCTCCACACGCAGGCCCAGGGCCTGCACGCCGCCGACACGCGCCAGCACCGTCGCGTCCTGGCCGGGCGGAGACGGCGGCAGGAGCAGCGACAGGCTGGCGTCGTGGCCGTAGTAGCTGATCGCGCCGATCCGGACCTCGATGCCGCCGGCCGAACACAGCGCGACCTGCTCGGGACGCAGCATCACCTGCACCCGGCCATCCGGCACCGGCACCGCAAGCGGCAGCCGTCCTAGGGCGCAGGTGACGGCGCCACCGCGTGCGTCGCCATCGAGCAGCGTCGCCTCGCCGACGAAGCGGGCCAGCCTCGCGTCGGCCGGATACCGGTACAGCTCCGACGGCGACGCGACCTGCACCAGCCTCCCGTCGCGTAGCACGCCGACCCGGTCGCCCATGGACAGCGCCTCGGACTGGTCGTGCGTCACCAGCAGCGCGGTGGCTCCGGCCTGCGCCAGCGCGTCGGCGACCGCGCGCCGCGTGCCGGCACGGAGCGACGCGTCCAGGGCAGAGAACGGCTCGTCCAGCAGCACCAGCCGCGGCTGCGGCGCCAGGGCGCGGGCCAGCGCCACCCGCTGCTGCTCGCCGCCCGACAGCGCCTGCGGGGCACGGGCGGCATAGGCCGCCGGCAGCCCCACCAGCTCCAGCAGCGCGCCCGCCCGCGCCCGCTCGCGCCGCCCGACGCGGGACAGCCCGAACAGGATGTTGTCGGCGACGCTCAGGTGCGGGAACAGCGCGCCGTCCTGCGCCACGTAGCCGACCCGGCGCCGCTCCGGCCGCAGATGCACCGTCCGCCCATCCACCGCTCCGTCCGCCACGATCCCGTCGATCGCGATCGTGCCGGAGTCGGCACGTTCGAAGCCGCAGACCAGGCGGAGCAGCGTGGTCTTGCCGCCGCCGGACGCGCCCAGGATCGCCATCAGGCTGCCGGCCGCGACCTCCAGCTCGAGCCCGCGCAGCACCGGCGCGGCGCCGAACGACTTCGCGACCGCGGACAGGCGCAGCGCTGCGGTCATGCCCCGCCGGGTCCGGCCGCGGCCATGCCTGGCCCGATGCGGCCGAAGCGGCGGGCCAGGATCCAGGTCGAGCCCAGCGACAACAGCACCATCACCGCCGCATAGGGCGCCGCCGCGGCGAAGGCGAGGGTGGTGGTGTCCGCCCACACCTCGGTGGCCAGGGTCTCGGTGCCGATCGGCGCCAGCAGCAGGGTGGTGGTCAGCTCGGTGACCACCGCCACGAACACCAGTGCCGCCGCCGCCCCCAGGCCGGGTGCCGCCAGCGGCAGCACCACCCGGCGCGCCACCGCCAGCGGCCCGAGGCCCAGCACCCGCCCCGCCTCCTCCAGCCTGAGCTGCGCCTGGGCGAAGGCGGCGCGCACGCTGACCAGCGCCAGCGGCAGGAACAGGATGGCGTAGGCCAGGATCAGCAGGAGCGTGCTGCCGTAGAGCGGGGTCAGCAGGCGCAGCGCCAGCGTCACCAGCGCCAGCGCCACCACGATCCCGGGCACGCCCTGGCCGAGATAGGCGGTGCGCTCCAGCAGGGTCGCCGTGCGTCCGGGATGGCGCACCGCCAGGAAGCCGAGCGGCAGCGCCAGGAGCAGCGTCACCACCGCCCCGCCCGACGCCAGCAGCAGCGAGCCTTCGGTCGCCTGCCACAGCAGCGGCCAGGACACGCCCACGGCCGCGGTCGCGGCGGCGTCGTGCCGGAACAGCCAGAACAGCAGGGTGCCGAGCGGCACGCCCAGCGTCGCCGCCACCAGCACGCAGAGGAACAGCAGCGCCGGTGCGGTGGCGTGGCCGAGCCGGTATTGCGCCGGCGCCCGACGGACGCCGCGATGCAGCGACGTGGTCTGCCCCCTGCCGCGCACCTTCAGCTCGCCGGCCAGGCACAGCAGGCACAGGGCCACCAGCACCATCGCCAGCAGGGACGCGTCCGGGCCGGCGAGCCCGGTGCGGTACTGCGCGTACAGCTCGGTGGTGAAGGTGCGGTAGCGCAGCAGCGCGAAGGCGCCGAACTCCACCAGCACGTTCAGCGCCACCAGCAGCATGCCGCCCAGCAGCGCCGGCCGCAGCTGCGGCAGCACCAGCCGCACGAAGCAGCGCCACGGCGTCAGGCCGAGCACCCGGCCGGTCTCCTCGATCGCCGGGTCCATGCCGCGCAGGGCGGCCGCCACCGGAAGGTAGACCAGCGGCATGTAGGCAGAGCCGACCACCAGCAGCGCGCCGGCAAAGTCCTGCAGCGCGTTGCTAAGCGAGACCCAGGCGTAGGAGGTGATGAAGGGCGGGATCGCCAGCGGCACCGCGGCCAGCACCGCGAACACCCGGCGGCCGGGCAGGTCCGTGCGCTCCACCAGCCACGCGCACGACACGCCGACCAACGCCGTGACCGCAGCCGTCGCCAGCACCAGCCCGACCGTGTCGGCCAGGAGCAGGCCCACCAGGGGCCGCCACAGCAGCGACACCGCGTCCGCCAGCGGCACCGCGGCCGCCTGCCCCGCCGTGACCGCCAGCGGCAGCAGCACCAGCGCCGACACGGCTCCGGCGACGAGCAGCAGCGGCAGCGGCACCGGCCGGCGCCGCGCCCTCACCGGCCGGTCTGCCGCAGGACGGTCAGAGCAGTCCCGCTTCCCGGAGCAGCTTCGCCGAATCCTGGTCGTCGCCCAGCTCCCTCGGCGCGATCGACGGCGGGTCGAGCTGGTCGAACGGCTTGAGCAGCGGGTTGGCCTTCACCCCGTGCGCCAGCGGATACTCGAAGTCGACGTTGCCCTGCGCCACGGTGGTCTGCACCGGGGTGCTGACCAGGAAGGCCAGGAAGCGCTGCGCCACCGCCTGGTGCTTCGACGATTTCAGCACCGCAGCGCCCGACACGTTGACCAGCCCGCCCAGGTCGCCATCCGCGAAGTGGTGGATGCGGCTCGCCGTGGCGGCGCCCTTCTCCTCGTGCAGCCGCGCCCAGTAGTAGTTGTTGATGATGCCGACCGCCGCCGCGCCGCGATCCACCGCCGCCACCACGCCCTCGTCGTCGTCGAACACCTGCGCGTTCGCCTTGAGCGCGCGCAGCCAGGCCAGCGCGGTGGCGCGGTCCTTCAGCTTGGCTACCGCCTCGACCAGGGGCAGGAAGTCGGCATCCGCCGGGGCGATCGCCAGCCTGCCCTTCCACTCCGGCCGCGCCAGGTCGAGCAGCGAGGGCGGCAGCTTGTTCTCCGCGATCATCTGCGGGTTGAACGCCAGCACGTTCTCGCGCGCCAGCACCGCGAGCCAGTCCCCGGTGGCGGCGCTGTCACGCGCCGGGACCGCGGCGAGCGTGCTCCGGTCCACCGGCGCCAGCAGCCCCTTCTCGTCCAGCAGCACCAGCTCGGGCGAGTTCTCGGTGAAGTACACGTCGGCCGGCGAGGCCGCGCCTTCCTGCACGATCTGGCTGGCGATCTCCGGCGCCTCGCCGTAGCGGGTGCGCACGGCGATGCCGGTCTGCCGGGTGAACGCTGCGGTCAGCGCGTCGACCATCTGGCGGTGCTGGGCGCTGTACAGGGTGAGGGTTTCCGCCCCTGCCGCCGGAGCGGGTGCCGCCAGTCCCAGGCCGGCGAACAGCAGACAGCCGGACAGGACGGTGGTGGACGACAAGCGCATGGACGGATTCCGATCTGGTTGCGAGCTGTTCTTAACTTCGTCCCGGGTCATGCGTCAAACTGTGGCGCCGGGGCAGCCGTTGCCGAGGTGCAACGGGAATGGCAGAACAGGCACAGCCCCGGAACCTGTGGCGTTCCCGTGATGTTTCGGGTCTGATCTGGAGATGAAGAAGATGTTTTCCGCACCCTGCCGCATGCTCCTCACAGTCGGGCTGCTTGCCGGCGCCGCTGCCGGGCTGTCCGCCTGCAACACCCTGAGCGGCGCCGGCCAGGATGCCAGCGCCCTTGGCCACGACGTGTCGAAGGGCGCCACCGCGACCCAGCAGGCCGTGACCGGCAACACCGGCCTCGCGACGCACTGACCGACCCGGCTGGCCGGGCCAGGTGTGCCCGGCCAGCCGATCCGGCGATGGTGATGTCGGAGCCGGGCAACGGATCGCGTTACGGTCCGTTGCCTATCTGGGGGTAACCAAATTCCTGGAGTTATCGATGTTTGTCGCGGATCGAGGCAAGACCAAGCTACCCGGCAACCACGGACAGTTCGGCGAAGGCGTCGCTACGGAATCCTACCGCCAGTTGCGTGCGACCCAGAAGGTGAAGGTGCGTCCGGTCATCCCACGCTGTCCCGAAGGCATGACGCCTGTTTCCGGAGCCGGCCACAGGCGAAACCATCCGGGCTCGTCACACACCAGCTGAACCGGCTCAGCCCCGTCCCTGATGCGTGGTCCTGCCGGTCCACAGCTTCACGGCATCCAGCATGTGCGAGACGTGCCCGTCGGGATCCATCGCGTTATAGGCGGCGAGGATGGTCCCGTCGGGCGCGATCGCATAAGAGGTGCGGCTGGCATAGCCCGACACCACCGGCAGCGTCGCATGGTAGGCGCGGGCGATGCTGCCGTCCGCATCCGCCGCGACGGGAAACCGGCTCTGGCAGGCGCTGACGGAGAACCGGTCAAGGGTGGCGATCTTGTCCTCCGACACGCCGAGGACGTGCGCGCCGAGGTGCTCGAACTGCGGCATCGCATCGGCAAAATCGTGCGCCTCGACCGTGCAGCCCTGGGTGAAGGCGGCGGGATAGAAGTACACCACCACCGGTCCCTTCTGCAGCATCGCGGCGAGCGAGGCGTCGAACTCCTTGCCGCCCAGGGTGGCGCGCGCCTGGAAGTCGGGCGCCTTGGCGCCAGGCGGCAGCGCTGCCTGCGCGTGACCCGCCGTCAGGACCGTCAGCAGCAGCCCTGCCGCGATCCCGCTACGACCGCGCATCGGGCGACACCACCATGCACTCCGACCGCCCGCCCTTCAGGCGCTCGCAGGCCTGCATCGCCTCGCCACGCGACAAGCCGGTGAGCCGCGCACGGTAGAGCCGCGCCCCGCGACCCTGCCGGACGCCGGCAACCTCGGCGTGGGCGTGCGACAGCGACGCGTGCGACTGCGCCGCCCCTGCGGCCTGGTTCGCCTGGGCCGGCGTGCCGAACGCACCGACCTGCACCGACCAGTTGCGGGCCCCGCCTCGGCCGGCGTCACGGAGCAGCGGGGCCGGCTCGGCCATGGCGGAGCGGATCAGCAAGAAGCGCTGATGCCGAACCGGCGCGCGCGGCGTGACCGCCGCCAGCTGCACCGGCGAAGCCACCGGCTCCGGGGCAGGTGCTGCCGGCACCACAGCTCGTTGCAGGGCGGTCGGTGCCGGCGTCCAGGTCTCGGCAGGGGCTGCTTCGGCGACGGCGACCGGCGCCACCGGGCCGCGCGACGCCCAGGCGGCCCGCACCGACGCAGCCGGCGCAGCCGCAGCGGGTTCCGCCGGCGACGCCGTGGCGATGGCGGCCGGGCGGGCGGCGGGAAGACTGTTCCAGGCCGTCGTGTAGGACGGCGCAGTCGCGCTGCCGGAGGACGGCGCTTCCGCCACCTGCACCGGCTGGTCGGCGTCCCTGCCCCCGTCGAGGTCGTGGCGACCGGTCCAGGCCATCTGCACCGAGCGGGTCTCGTCGCTGCTCTGCGCCGCCGGGGTGGCGGTGTCGGAACCGGTGCGGCTGGCGATCAGCAGGTCGGTCTGCGAGCGGTTCCTGGGCCAGATGCCGGCGATCTGCGGGCCGATGATGGCGACGTACTGCCGGGTTTCCCGCGGCAGCGGCCGGTTCCTGGTCAGGAAGTCGTCCAGCCGGCCCGGGCCGGTGTTGTAGGCGGCGAGGAAGCCGGGCGCGCCATAGATCTCGTACATCTGCCGGATGTAGGCGGTGCCGGCCATGATGTTGTCGTGCGGCTCGAAGGCATCGTCGCCGAGGCTGTACTGCACGCGCAGGTCGTCGTAGGTGGGCGCCATCAGCTGCATCAGCCCCATCGCGCCGACCGGCGAGGTGGTCAGGGTGCCGTTGCGGAACTGCTGGCCGCCCGACTCGCGGCCGATCACCGCCCGGATCCAGGCATCGGGGACGTCGAACTTGCGCGACGCCTCCTGGATGTAGGGGCCCCACGGATCCTCCGGCGGTCCCGGGGGGGCGTAATAGCTGCGGGCGTGGGCGCGATACTGGGCAGCCTCCTGCGCCACCGGGATGTCCGGGCGGGTGGGCGTGCCGGCGCAGGCGGCAAGCAGCGTCAGCAGCGAGGCGGAACACACCAACCCGAGCAACGGGCGTGGCTGGCGAGGAGCCTGGTGTTCGGCGAGTCGATCGCTGGCGGGTTGCGTCATCGGCTCGATCATCTCCGCGTTCCGGCCGGGGCCGGACGATCAGGCAGCGGGTTCTGCGCGGCGCTGCCTGGACCCCGCGTGACGATCCGGCGCGATTGCGGCGGCATCGTGGCGACGCTCACACAACCGTGCGCAACCCTGACCAAGCCATTACCGCGCATCCATCTGTGCCGCAACATCAACCGTGTGGCGGGCGATGCCGAGCCGGGATGCCCGATCGAGTTGCCCGGCTGCGCCGGATCGGCTACGCCGCGGGTGATGAACGCCCTCCCGCCCGTGTCGGAGCGCAGGTCCCACGCGGGAACGGCGACGTTCGACCGGATGCCGGGGCCCGACGCGCGGCGACCCTCCGCCGCACCGGCACCCGAGCTGCTGCTCGACGCCCGCACCGGCCGCTCCACCCGTCACAAGGCGGCACGCGCCGACCTGCGCGAGGGGCTGGCGCTGTGGCGCCTGGCGTTCTCCCTGGGCTGGCTCGACATCAAGCTGCGCTATCGCGGCTCGCTGCTGGGGCCGATCTGGCTGACGCTGTCGAGCGGGGTGATGGTCGCCGCGATGGGGTCGATCTACAGCCTGCTGTTCCACCAGCACCCGCGCGACTACCTGCCGTTCCTGGCGGTGTCGCTGATCCTGTGGCAGGCCGGCATCGGGGCGCTGAGCGGCGACGCCTGCAGCAGCTTCCTCAACGCCGAGGGCACCATCCGCTCGATGCGCATGCCGTTCACCGTGCAGGTGCTGCGCACGGTGGTCGGCAACGTGATCGTGCTCGGCCACAACGTCCTGGTGCCGCTGGTGGTGTTCGCGATCTTCGGCGCCTGGCCGGGCGTGCACGCACTGCTGAGCCTGCCCGGCTTCGCGCTGTGGATCCTGGACGGGGCCGCCGCCTGCTACCTGCTGGGCTGCATCTGCGCCCGGTTCCGCGACGTGCCGCCGATCGTCGGCAGCCTGATGCAGGTCGCCTACTACGTCACCCCGGTGATCTGGAAGCCGTCGCAGCTCGGCGCACGCGGCTGGTGGCTGCCGCTCAACCCGTTCGACCCGCTGCTCGACGTGGTGCGCACCCCCCTGCTCGGCGCCACGCCCAGCCTGCTGATCTGGGGAGCGGCGCTGGGCTACAGCGTGCTGTTCTGGGCGGTGTCGTGGTTCGTGTTCGTGCGCGCCAGGCCGCGCCTCGCGTTCTGGATCTGACGCCGCCTTGGACCTCCATCCGGGCGATCTCGATCGGGTCGGCGTGGCCTCACCGCCACCGCCCGGCCGCGCGTTCATCGCCGTCGACGACCTGTCGCTCAACTTCCCGCTCTACCATGGCGGTGCCCGGTCGCTGAAGAAGACGGTGCTGTCGCTCGCCTCGTCCCGGGTCGGAAACGCGGCCCGCGGCGGCCGGAGCGGCGGCACCGTCGGCGCCGACGGTGCGAAGCGCGTGGTGGTGCAGGCGCTGCGCCACATCACCTTCCGCCTCGACTCCGGCGAGCGGCTCGGCATCGTCGGGCATAACGGGGCGGGCAAGTCGAGCCTGCTCCGCGTGCTGGGCGGCATCTACGAGCCGGTGGCCGGGCGCATCCACGTCGGCGGCAGCATCAACACCCTGCTCGACACCAATTTCGGCATGAACCTCGACCTCACCGGCCGCGAGAACATCACGCTGCGCGGCCGCTATGTCGGCCTGTCCAGCGCCGGCATCCGGGCGCTGGAGGACGATGTCGAGGAGTTCGCCTCGCTGGGCGCGTTCCTGGAGCTGCCGGTGCGGGTGTACTCGTCCGGCATGATCGTCCGGCTGGGCTTCGGGCTCGCCACCGCGATCGCGCCGCAGGTGCTGCTGATGGACGAATGGTTCATGGCCGGCGACGCCCGCTTCGCCGCCAAGGCGCATGCACGGCTGGAAACGGTGGTGCGGGGCGCGGAGATCCTGGTGCTGACCTCGCACATGCCGAACGTGCTGCGCACCTGGTGCACGCGCCTGCTCTGGCTGGAAGCAGGGAGGATCGTCGCCGACGGTCCGGTGGACGAGATCCTGGCCCGCTACGCCGCCAGTTCGGTGCCCTCCCTCTGAGGTGCGGAACGGGGTCCGCTTACTCGGCTCCCATCACCAGGCCCTCGATGTCGTGCTTCTGGGTGATCGGCACCAGCTCGTCCACCACGCGGCAGACGAGGTGCTCGCGCACCGTTTCCGGCAGCGACTGGTGGAACGCGCGCGTCACCATCATGTCGTGCAGCGCCGCGTGGCCCGCTCCGGGCGCGTCCACGCCGAGCACCAGCACCGGACGGGAGATCGGCGACGGATGGGCGGTGCCCCGGTGCATGGTCAGCGCAGAGCGGCAGGAGATGTCGCCGCGCTGCGGATACTTGCGCACCGCCCGCTCCTCGTAGCGCCCCCAGAGCACGCGGTCGGGGAACATCTCGTGTTTCCAGTCGCGCCCGTCATCCCATTGCGTGCCGGGCGCCACCTCGAACGGGCCCATGTCGGGGGTCACGTCGACGCCGGTCAGGTTGAAGGCGAGCGAGGTGATGCGGCGGTGCTCGTGGGTGTCCGGCGGCGACGGGAAGTCGCGATGCCAGGGCTGGTTCTTCGCACCCTGGAACGGGGTGTCGAAGCCGATCTCGACGATCTGGTAGTCCGGACCGAGCACCCGCTCCGCCATGCCGGTGATCCAGGGATGGGTGACCAGGTCCGCGAACCCGCTCAGCGCCTCGGGATGCAGCTCCACGTACCAGCGTCGTGGGCCCCGCCCGACCGCCCCGCCCGGACGCTGGATCGCCTCCCAGAAGGCGGTCATCATGTCCTCGCGCAGCCGGTCGACCCATTCGGCGGAGAACCCGCCCTTGCGGCCGACCACGCCGTCGCGTCCGAGCGTCTGGAGGTCGGTCGCGAGGTCGTCGGCTTGCATCGTGGCTGCACTGGTCGTCATCGCTGCCTCCCGTTCCAGGCTGGCATGCTGCCCTGCAGGATCGTCGCCGGGCCTCGCCAGCGCCCCATTCGGCGCAGATCGCGTTCCGGTTGCCAACCGCCCGGTCTACATGACAGGCATGGGCGGTTGGCCGGAGCATCGTCGTGGCAGTGGATCAGCTGGTCAGCACCACCTTGATCGGCCCGACCCGCTCGATGACGTTGAGCGCCACCTCCGTCCCGACCCGCTGCAGGTGCACGGTGACCTGGCCGCCGCCCACCGCCAGGTTGTAGAGCGTCACCTCGTCCAGGAACGGCGGCAGGCGCGGCCGCTCGAAGTGCACCGTGACGGTGAACGGGTCGAAGCGGATGCCCAGCGTCGACTGCAGCAGAGACGGCAGCGTCGCCGCCGCCCAGGCCTGCGGGCTGCATGCGACGGGATAGCGCACCGGCCCCTCGCCGCGCTGCCGGGCGAAGCCGCAGAACAGCTCCGGCAGGCGGCGCAGGTCGGCATAGAGCGAGGTGTCGAACAGGCCGGTGAACAGCCGCGCCGCCTCGTCCTTGTAGCCGTAGCGGGCGAGGCCGATGGCAATCAGGGCGTTGTCGTGCGGCCACACCGAGCCGTTGTGGTACGCCATCGGGTTGTAGCGCGCCTCGCCGGCCGGGATGGTACGTATGCCCCAGCCGGAGAAGAAGCTGCGGCCCATCAGCCCGGCGACGATCCGCGCCGCGCGGTCGGGCGGCACCATGCCGGTCATCAGCAGGTGGCCGACGTTGGAGGAGCGCACCTTGCACGGGCGCTTGGCGCCGTCGAGCGCCAGCGCATAGGTGCCGAGCTCCTCGACCCAGAACGCCGCGTCGAACGCGATCCGCAGCGCGTCCGCTTCCGCCGTCATGCGGTCGGCAAAGGCGACGTGGCCGATCCGGCGCGCCATGCCGGCCGCCGCGCGCCTGGCCGCGAACACGTAGCCCTGCACCTCGCACAGCGCGATCGGCCCCTCGGCGATGGCGCCGTCGGCGTGGAAGATCGAGTCGAAGCTGTCCTTCCAGCCCTGGTTGACCAGCCCGTTCTCGTTGCGGCGTCCGTACTCCACGAAGCCGTCGCCGTCACGGTCGCCGTATTCGGCGATCCAGTTGATCGCGCGCTCGATGTTGGGCCAGATCCGGGCGATGGTGGCCACGTCGCCGGTGCGCTCTAGGTAGTCGCCCGCCAGCATCACGAACAGCGGCGTGGAGTCGACGCTGCCGTAGTAGTGCCGGAACGGCACCTCGCCGAGCTCGGCCATCTCGCCGTGCCGCACCTCGTGCAGGATCTTGCCCGGCTCCGCGTCCGCCACCGGGTCCACCGCCTCGGCCTGGTGGCGGGCGAGGTAGGCCAGCACGCCGTGCGCGATGGAAGGGTCGAGCCACAGGGTCTGCATCGCCGTGATCAGCGCGTCGCGGCCGAACGCGGTGCTGTACCAGGGCACGCCGGCATAGGGGTAGGGCCCGTCCGGCTTATCGGTCAGCAGCATGTAGATGTCGCAGATGCAGCGCCGGATCGCCTCGTTGAAGATCTCGTTGGACGACGCGATCGCGGCGGCACGCGCCGAGGACACGCGCAGCGCCCGCCTCGCCTCGACCAGGGAGAACAGGAACTCCGCCGCGACGCCGCGCTCGGGCGGGCGGGCCGGGTTGCTGGTGATCTCGACGTGGATCAGCCGGCGCTGGCCCGGCTGCAGGGTGAGGGTGAAGCGGGCACAGGTATCGGTCAGGCCCTCCGGCTCCGGGCTGAAGCGCAGCCGGGTGGTGCGCAGCCGGTGGTCGAGCCCTTCGTAGCCCAGCACCACGGTGTCGCCGTCGACCTCCGGAGGCCGCAGCGTGCCGTGACGCGACCGCGGCGTGCCGCGCGCCTCGAACAGGTCGGCGAAGTCGGCGCGGAACGCGAGCTCGACCACGACCGTGTGTGCGACCACGTCGTAGTTCCGGAGCTGGAGCCGCTCATAGGAGGTCTGGTCGCGCAGGAACAGCGTGCGTCGCAGGTGCAGCAGGTCGTGGCTGAGCTTGCGGCCGTCCAGAACCAGGTCGGGATTAGTCAGGTCGCAGGTCAGGGTGGCGTTGTTGTCGCGCAGCGTGGCGCTGAGCAGGATCGGCGACTGGCCGCAGATCGAGAGCGTCAGCGATGACAGGTGCCGTGTGTCGAGGTAGTACAGCCCGTCGGCGATGCCGGGACCGGACAAGATGTTGCCGTTCTGGTCGAACACCCCGAACAGGTCGCCGTACTTGAGCGCGTGCAGCCGCCGCTCGGCCAGGATCGCTGTGGCGCCCACGGTGAAGCCGTCCTGCGGCACGGGGGCGGCGGCCGGAAGGTCGGGAGACGGGTCGAGCTGGTCCAAGCGGAAATCCTCGAAGCGGGAGGTCGCGGCACAGTCTGCCGGGCTGGCGGGCGGCCGCAAGGCCGCAACCGTGGATGGTGGCGAACGTTCCGTCAGCGATGGCTCGTTCCGGCACCGATCCGCACGACACGCGACGCTCCTATCGCGAGATGCGCGACTTCGCCCGCACCCCGGAACCGCCCCCCTCGCCCGTCTCGCATTCGGCCGCCACGACCGCGGCGCTGGTCTTCGTGGTGCAGAAGCACGACGCCACCCGGCTGCACTGGGACTTCCGCCTGGAGCACGGCGGGACGCTGTGGAGCTGGGCGGTGCCGAAGGGCCCGTCGCTGGATCCGCACCACAAGCGGCTGGCGATGCACGTCGAGGACCATCCGGTCGAGTATGCCACCTTCTCCGGCGTGATCCCGGACGGCAACTACGGCGCCGGGACGGTGGAGATCTGGGACCGCGGCACCTGGGCGCCGGTGGAGGCCGACCCGGCGGCGGCCCTGGCCCGGGGCGAGCTGAAGTTCCGGCTCGACGGCGCGCGCCTCCAGGGCGGCTTCGTGCTGGTGCGGCTCAAGCCGCGCCCGCGGGAGAAGGGCGACTCCTGGCTGCTGATCAAGGAGCACGACGCCCATGAGTGCGAAGGCGCCGACGCGTCGGTGCTGGAGCGGACGCCGCTCGACGCTGCCCCTGCGTCGACGAAGCCCCCGACGAGGTCGTCGACGAAGACTTCGACGAAGCTTGGGCGACCCGGACGGAAGCGCCCCGGCGCCGCCCCCCTGCCGGAAGCGCAGGCGCCGCAGCTGGCGCAGCTGGTGCACACGCCGCCTTCCGGCGAGGGCTGGATCAGCGAGGTGAAGTTCGACGGCTATCGCATGATCTGCCGCAAGGACGGCGACACGGTGCGGGTCATCACCCGCAACGGGCTCGACTGGACCGCGCGCCTGCCTGCCCTGGCGGCGGCGGTCGGGGCGATGGTCCCGGACCGGCTGATGCTCGACGGCGAGCTGGTGGCGCTGGACCGCAACGGCCTGTCCTCGTTCGCCCGGCTGCAGGACGCGTTCTCCACCGGCAGGACCGCCGCCCTGCGCTACTACGTGTTCGACCTGCTGCACCTGGACGGGATCGACTACCGGCCGCAGCCGCTCTCCGCCCGCCGTGAGGCGCTCGACGCGCTGATGCAGGCAGTGCCGGAGGGCGGGCCGCTGCGCACCAGCGAGCACCTCCGGTCCGACGCGGCCCGGGTGCGCAAGGAGGCCTGCGCGATCGGGCTCGAGGGCATCGTCTGCAAGCGCCTGGACGCACCCTACCGGCCTGGACGGGGCGGCGACTGGGTCAAGCTGAAGTGCGAGAACCGCGAGGAGTTCGTGGTGCTCGGCTACACCCCGCCCGCCGGCACGCGGCAGGGCCTGGGCGCGCTGCAGCTGGGCTATCACGACGGGACCGGGCAGCTGCACTTCGTCGGCGGCTGCGGCACCGGCTACACGGCCCGGACCCTGCGCCTGCTGGCCGACCGCCTGGAGACGCTGCGCGACGCGGCGCCGGACAGCCTGCTCGGCACCGAGCCCCCGCCGCGCGACACGATCTGGGTCCGGTCCGAGCTGGTGGCGGAGATCGGCTACGGGGGCTTCACCGGCGGCGGCATGGTGCGCCATGCGCGCTTCCTTGGCCTGCGCGAGGACAAGCCCGCCGACGAGGTGGTGCGCCCGGTGCTGCCGTCGGAAACTGCGCGGATCGAGCTCGGCCGCGGCGGCCGGCGCAAGGCCTCGGCCGCCGGACGGGGAATCGTGGTGGCGACGCATGCCACCAGGCCGGACACCGCGTCCGGGCCGGCTCCCGCTGCCGGCGGCAGCCGGATCGTGGTCGCCCGACGGTCCGAGCGCGATGCGACCGAGATCGCCGGCCAGCGGATCAGCCATGCCGACCGCGTGCTCTGGCCCGCCGACGATGCCGGTCCGGCGCTGACCAAGCGTGACCTGGCGCTCTACTGGGAGGCGGTCGCACCGGTCGCGGCTCTGGGGATCGTCGACCGGCCGCTCGCCCTCGTGCGCTGTCCCGACGGGATCGCCGGCGAGCACTTCTTCCAGAAGCACCTCGGCCGCGGCATGCCGGACGCGCTGCACGAGGCACAGGCCGACGGCGCGCCGTTCGTCGCGATGGCGGGGACTGCGGGCCTGCTGGCCGCGGCACAGATCGCGGCGGTCGAGCTGCACAGCTGGGGGGCGGCGCTGCACGACCCGTTGCACGCCGACCGGCTGGTGTTCGACCTCGATCCCGGCGAGGGGGTGACGATGCCGACGGTCGTGGCAGCGGCCCGGGAGGTGAAGCAGCGGCTCGAGGCGCTTGGGCTCGCGGCGTTCTGCCGCACCTCCGGCGGCAAGGGCCTGCACGTGCTGGCGCCGGTGCGCACCGAAGCGGATTGGGACACGGTGCGCGCCTGGAGCCGCCGCTTCGCCGAGGCGATGGAGGCGGACTCGCCCGGGCGCTACGTGTCCACCACGCGCAAGGCGGATCGCAAGGACCGCATCCTGGTGGACTGGCTGCGCAACGGCCTCGGCTCCACCGCGGTGGCCTCGTTCTCGCCGCGCGCCCGGCCCGGCGCCGGGGTGG
>CAXTVX010000041.1:0-31494 GCA_964247755.1 uncultured Acetobacteraceae bacterium
GCATCGAACCAGTCCCGCCTGCGCCTGGCGACGTCGGGCCGCTCCTGCTCGCTAGCGTGCGCCGTTTTTTTTGACGGTCATGTCGTGCCGGTCGAGGAAGCGCCAGATCGTGCTGGGTGCGACGGACACGCCATGCTGGTCGCGCAGCAGCGTCGCCAGCTCGACGAGGGTGATGTCCACCTGTGCATTCACCGCGGCCAGGATGACGTCCCGATGGCGCTCGATGCGCTGCGACCGCAGGTCACCGCCCTTGGGGCGGCAGTGGCCACTCCGTCCATCCGCCAAGTGCGCAGCCACCGGACCGCCGTGGACACCGCCACCCCGAACCGCTCCGCGGCGGCATTGCGGGACATGCCGCCATCTACGGCAGCGATCACTCGGTCCCGCAGATCCTGGGAAAGCGTCCGTGCCATCCATGCTGGCCTCCCGCCCAGCCAGCATGATGAATCAGATCAGCCCCACGTCGGGCAGAAGCTTCTGAGTCGGGTCGCTCGGATTGCGCTCTAGCTCCTCTGACCCGTGTTGTAGAGCCCGCAGCCGAGACAGACACGCTGGCTCCGGCCGCGCAGCCGGCGGTTAGGTCGACCTCGGCGGCATCTGCGACAGCGCCATCCTTGAGCGCAGGCGGCCAGCTGCACATGACGTTGGCCATCGAGCCCGTCGACAGGCCGACCACGCCCCTGGCGCTGGTCAAGGACGAACCCAGAAGGGGAACCAGCGCAGGTCGCGCCGGCACAGGCGGCACGGCTGCCAAGGCAGGCTTTGGCCTGACCATGCGGACGGCTGACGGCGACGAGAACGTCACGCCCTTCCGGTCACTCGATGATCTGCTTTCGGCGATCAAGCCGATCCTGCGTGCGTCGGCTCGCAGCCCGGATGCCGTGTGGCTCTCGATCCAGCCGATCGATCTCGCCATGCTTGAGGTCGACGCAGCGTAAGGGGCGGTCGGAGCAACAGAGGAACAGCACGATCTGGTATCTTTCTACGGCCCGTGCCTGGGTTCCGCACTACTCAAGCCGCTACCGCCGCATAAGGAACCTAACAGGCTGCGGGAAAGAATGACGACATCGCCGAGATGGAGTGGATGTCGCCGGTGAGGGTGCGGTCATCGTCGAGTTGGGCATCGCCATTACCTGAAGTCTTGTTCATCTCATCGTGACGAGTCCAAGTGAAGTGGATGCTGGCTCGTCCAGAGTGGCAGTCACCTATCCGCCTGAGCAAGGTCGTGTGCCGGACCCCACACGCGATGCGGTCTGAGCCGACTGGAGCGAGCCGGTTCCAGTCGGAATATCCACGGCGACAGGTAATCGGCGTCGACAGACTAGAACTAACTTGCTCCTGCATGAGCGGACCAGTGCGACAGGCTACTGCCAAAGATTATGCTCTGTCTTCGATCAGGTTGAGCGCCGAGGTGCATCCGTCGGCGTCGCCTGCCCGTAAGAATGATGAGAGCTGCAAACTGCAGTTTGGGCAGGAAACATATCAATGAGTTTTCGCAACATCATGCCGATCGTGCTGACGGCTGGGCTCGTGGCTGGTTGCATGCAATCCAGCTCCGCATCGATGCAGTCCGGCGTGACGACCGATCCCATGGTCGGTGGCGCAGCCATGTATCCGCAGCAGAACATCATCCAGAACGCAGTCAACTCGAAGGATCACACGACGCTCGTCGCGGCGGTCAAGGCGGCGGGTCTCGTCGACACCTTGTCTGGTCCGGGCCCATTCACGGTGTTCGCGCCAACCAACGAGGCCTTCGCCATGCTGCCGTCCAGCACGGTTCCAACGCTGCTGAAGCCCGAGAACAAGGCCACCCTGACGAAGGTGCTGACCTACCACGTGGTCGCCGGCAGCATGGACTCCAAGGCGCTGATGGCCGCGATTATCGCGGGCGGCGGCCGTGCAACCCTGATGACGGTCGCCGGTGTGCCTTTGATGGCAACCATGGGCACTCCGGGCAGCATCATGCTGACCGATGTGAAGGGTGATGTTGCTACGGTCACCATTGCTGACGTCTACCAGTCGAACGGGGTCATCCACGTGATCGACCACGTCCTGCTGCCGGGGTGAAGGGCGGAAGACGCGTTCGATAGCGCGAGCTCAAGGGTAGATCTGCGCAGGGGGCTGCCCGTGACGCTTGTCCCCTCGTAGCGAGGCCTGCGCTCCTCCTCCTGAAGAATGGGACGGCGCAGTCGAACTGAGAGAACCTAAAGATGCGAGTGATCCCAGGGCGCAGACAACCGTCCTCCTCGCGAAATCGTCACAAAAAAGCGACATCTGCCCGACAGATCGCCCCGTAACAGCTGGCAGGAGCCACAGGACGTGGCTCCTGAAGCGCGAGTATGCGCGTTCATCAGGACGAGATGCACCATGCAGCCGAACACCATTTCCCAGACGCCAGCTTCGTCCTCCCGTCGCTCAATCCTCGGTCGAGCAGGGGCCGGTGCCCTGGCCGCAGGAGTACTAGCAACGGGCATCGGCCGCACGTCTCCGGCCGAAGCAGCGACCACTGACATCGACGTCGGCATCCTCAACTTCGCGCTCAACCTGGAGTACCTCGAAGGCGAGTACTACAACCGCGGCGTCAACGGCTCCGGCCTGGCCAACATCGGGACGCCCGGCACGGTCACCGGCGGCAGCCCGGTCCCGTTTGCCGACGCAGCCGTCCAGAAGCTGTTCGCCGACATCGCCCTCGATGAAGCCAGCCACGTCGCCTTCCTGCGCGCCAACCTCGGCACCGCCGCGGTTCCCGAGCCCAATATCGACTTTACCAACACCTTCCTGAGCCTCGGCCAGGCAATCGGGCTGCCAGGCTTCAACCCGTTTGCGGACGAGCTGAGCTTCCTGCTCGGCGCCTACGTGTTCGAGGACGTCGGCGTCACCGCCTACAACGGCGCGGCACCCCTGATCACCAGCAAGACCTACCTCGGTGCCGCCGCCAGCATCCTCGCGGTCGAGGCCTATCACTCGGGAGCGATCCGCAGCGCGCTCTACCAGGCCAACTACGGTGTCTATACCGACCGCATCTCGGCGATCCGCGCCGCGTTCTCCGGCACCGGTCCGGGTACCAGCCTGCCGAGCGACGACGCGGGCGACGACGGCGCGAACGGCACGGTCAACCTCGCGCCGACCGACAGCAACTCGCTCGCCTTCACCCGCACGCCGGAGCAGGTGCTGGCCATCGTGTTCGCCGGCGGCACCACCAGCGGCGGCTTCTTCCCCAACGGCATCCAGGGGATGTTCACCTCCTCCGCCGCCTGAAACCAAGCGCAGCGGCCGGTCGCACCTAGTGGCCGGCCATTCAGTCCGGAACCTCACTCATCCGCGAGGGGCTCCGGACGCGCAACTCTTGGGCACGCGGGGAGGAGGAATTGTCATAAGCAGCACCCGGGTATCAAGCGACATCAGGAACCCATCCAGGGGCGACACTGAGAACCCAGCCACCTCCGCTACTGTGACGCCCCGGCAGTTGCCGGGCCGGATGTCGCCTTGACCAACCCGGAGCGGCGCTTCTCGCGCAGCCGGTAGCTGTCGCCGTGGATGGTCAGCACGTGACTGTGGTGCAGCAGCCGGTCCAGGATGGCGGTTGCCACGACTTGGTCGCCCAGCACCACACCTCAGTCGCCTACGGCGCGGTTGGAGGTGATCAGGATGCTGCCTCGCTCGTAACGTCGGCTGACGAGCTGAAACAGCAGATGCGCGGCTGCAGGCTCGAACGGCAGGTATCCAAATTCATCGATGATGAGCAGCTTCGGCTTGGCCAGTTGGCTCAGCCGCTGATCCAGCCTGCTCTCCGCATGCCCCCTGACCAGCGTCGTCACCAGGGCGGTGGCCGAGGTGAACAGCACCGAGTGGCCGTGCCGGATCGCCTCGCGACCGAGTGCTATGGCCAGATGGCTCTTGCCGACGCCCGGTGGGCCCTGGATCAGCAGCGTGTCGCCGTTGGCGACCCAGCGGCAGGCGGCCAGGTCACGCACCTGCTTGGCGTCGAGCAACGGCTGGGCAGCAAAGTCGAACCCTTCCAGCGTGCGCTGGTGCGGGAACTTGGCGATCCCCGTGCCCATCTGGATGCGCCGCTCCTCGCGGTGCGATACCTCGGCCCGACACAGCAGCGCCAGCGTCTCGCGCAACGACAGGTCGCCCCGCGCCGCCCCGTCCAGCAGGCCATCGAGCCGGTCGCGCATCGCCGTCAGCTTCAATCGGACCAGCATGTCCGGCAGCGCGTCCACCTCGGCGTTCACCAGGCGCCTCCCGCAACCTGCTCGTATTCAGCCAGAGGCCGCAGCAGCTCGACACCGGGCAGCACGGTGGGCGACGACACCTCGACGTCGGTGTCGGTGTCGGTGGCAGGAGATGGGCGGCACGGCACGATGCCGTGCAGGTGGGCACGATCGACGGCGCGCTCACGACGGCCAAGACGCTTGTCATGGCAGGCGACCTCGATCCCGGCATGGTGGATGCGGACTTGGCCGCTACCCACCATCACGCTGACCTGGGTGCCGATAAGCTTCCAGGGCACGCTGTAATGATTGGTGTCCACGTCCACGCAGGCGTCGTTCTGCACGCGGCGGGTCAGCTCGCGCAGTTGTCGGAACGGCGGGCGACCGTTCAGCGGACGCAAGGCCTGCGCCTCCTCGCGCTCGAACCGGGCGATCGGCGCCTCGCCCGTGGTCCCGTGCATCCGCATGTCGGCCACCTCGCGCATCCACCAGGCCAGATGCGCCTCCAGCACGCCCCAGGAGGCAAAGGACCGTCCAGCGATGGCGTTGTGCTTGACGTAGCCAACGCCGCGCTCGTCCTTGCCTTTGGTGCGGGCGCGGTAGGGCGCACATGCGACAGGCCGCACGTCCCAATAGTGGACAAACGCATGCAGGCGGTCGGTGAACTCCACCTCACGCGTGACAGCATCGTGGTGCTTGACCAGGGCACGGGCGTTGTCGAGCAGCAGCTCGCCCGGCAAGCCGCCGAAGTGGCGGAACGCGCCCTCGATCCCCTCCAGCCACGCCGACTGACGCTCATGCCGAAATGCCGCCGCGTAGACACGACGCGAATAGCCGAGCGTGGCCACGAACAGGAACACCTTGCCCGGGTCCTCGCCCCCGATCGCGATCCGGCGCTGGCCGAAGTCGATCTGTAGCTGACGGCCCGGCGGCGTCTCGAACCGCACCGTCGCCAAAGCCTCCGCCGCGAGCTCACGCCGCAGGTGCGACACCGCGCGCTCGACCGTGCGCAGGCTGACCACGATGCCCAGCTCAGCTACCAACTCCTGGCGCACCACGTCCGCGTTGCCCCGATGACGCCGGAGCCGCTCAGCCAACCAGGACGCGTGTCCCGCCAGGAGGCTGGGCCGGGTCGGAACCCGGCACGGAACACAGACACCCGACGCCAGATACCGCTGCACCGTCTCCCTGCTGCACCCAACCTCGGCCGTGATCCGCCGCGTGCCCCAGCCCAGGCCGTGAAGCCGCTGCATCGCCGCCACTTCGTCCGGCGTCCTCATCGCTGTCTCCGCTCATCCCTGCCGGGCGGAAATACGTCTGATCGATCCGTCAACTCGCCTCTCCCTGCTACGCAGGGTGGCTGGGTTCCTGATGTCGCCGGTGGTTGGGTTTACCCTGTCGCCTGACAGCCGGGAGCACGGCCGTCTCTTGTCCTTCTCCAATCTCTAGGACGCAAGCGCCAACCTCGGCGGTTGAGGCGCTCACCCCCACGTCAACCCATACCATTCGGCGACGGCCTGGACTGCCACCTCCCGCCACCTTCGGCAGCAACCGCTTGCGCGACAACATCAGTCCCAACTCCCGGGCCAGCCACATGGGGAGCCCGAACTAGCGGCCCGGGACTAGGACAACGTTGCAGTTCTTGCCCAAAGGCCACCACTCGGCAGCATCGTCGCCAATAAAGACGACGTCTTTGAACAGGCTCGGCTCCACGATCTCGTGGAACTTCCGCTGATCGGAAAGCACATTCACCAGCTCGCTGTCCCGACCTGGCGCCGTCCCGAGGTCGAGAAAGACGTGGTAGCCATCGCTCCGGAAACCCTTCGTCACGAACGGATTAGGCGTCTTGAAGACCGCCTGCACTCGAGCCGCAGCACTCTTGATCGTCGGCAAGCCAAGGCCGCGGTCCTTGATGGCTTTAACAAGCAGCAGCGTCAGCAGCTGCTCGAAGTCGAGGATTGCTTCACCACCTTCAGTGAGCTTTGCCAACTAGGCGACAGGCGGCGAACGGCGGCGCTCACCCTGATAGGCGTAATCGTATCCCTCGACCCATCGGCGAGCAGTGCGCGGGGCGAGATGCGCTAATCGATCCGCGACGCGTAGCGGATAAGCTCCCCTCACCTGCTTTGCTTGTGCTACGCCCACGACCTGACCCCAGAGCGAATCTGCCCTATGAAGGGATTTGCCCCACCCCAAAGCGAACGCAAGCAGCAACCTACCTGGTGACGTTAATTTCTACCGACTGCCCGAACATGCCTTGGTCCGGTGACGCTGCGGCTAAATAAGATCAGCCATCTGGTCAAATCGTCATATGGCCGAACGACCCTCGCGCCGGATGGCCACTAGTGCGAGCGTGGCTAGGGCGGCACCGTCATGATCAGGTGTCCGAGCGTGCCGCCTTCGTCTCTACGCCTGCCGGACGTCCCAGATACTCCGCGAAGGTACGGCAATGCGGTCGCCTCCTCCTCAAGTGTCGCCTGACGAAGCCAGAAGAGCCCAAGCTGGACCCGCTCGTGTCCATTGCAGTCTCAGACGCGAGGTTTGTCGGGATCATCACTCACCATAAAGCCATCGTGCCATATGACCAGACGGCCGTTCGGCCACTGCGCTGTTATATTCGCTGCCGACGCGGCGGACCGGCTGACGGCACCTTCCAGGGCCCTTGCAGTCCATGACGTTCCGCCCACTCCTCAATGGCTTCAAGCAACAGGTCATGCACCTTCACCCCGCGCTCGACGGCGTAAAGCCGGAGCACCTTCTTCCCGGCCGGGTGCAGGTACAGGACAGAAGCATCAGCCTTCTCCTCAAGCGGTCGCCTGCCCCGAACTGGCAGCAAAGCCGTCTCGGTCTCTCGATCGGGCGGGGGAGGGGAGATACCTGAAGACGTGGAGACCGGCTGCGGACGCGGCGGCGCACCAGGGTCCTGCACAACCAAGCCGATGTCGTAGGAGAGAGGCGCTCGCACACGAGCCATCAGGCAGACACCTTTCTGCCGCGAGATCGCTTGGCCAAATGATCAACTGGCGCCTGGGCCAAGCCGCCATATGGCGCTGCGACAATCTTTTCCTTTTGCAGCCATGCCCATACGTCGGCCAATTCCGCACGGGCGTGCCTTTCAGGCTCACGTTCCTGCGGCGTCAGTAGCTCGGCATAGGAGTAGGGATAGCTGACCGACGCCGATATCGTCGTGGGGCGCAGGTTAGCGTCGACCTTCTCCAGAGCCGCTTGGGCCATAGCAACGGACCGCACGCACTTGTCAGGTGGGCACTGCCACAAGATGGTCGCCGTCGGCCGACCCTGAGCACGGACTACGCGAAGGCTTTCTTGGATCGACTCGAGGTCCTCAGGATTTGGGCGCGTGACCACGATCGCAGCATCCGAGGCGTCGAGCGCCGCGCTTACCGTGGGCGTGGCGACCGGCGGAGTGTCGACTAGGACGAGGTCTACGCCCTGCGCACGGAAGCCCTCAAGCTGCGCGGCGATGCCCCCGGCGGTCGGCGTGACCGTAAGGGGGACGGGGATGCCACTCGCTGCACGCCGCTGGCTCTACTTATGACCAGTCGCCTGCGGATCGAGGTCGATGATGACGACCCGACGCCCGGACTTGAGCGCCTCGACGGCGAGGCACCTCGCGGCAGTGCTTTTCCCGGTGCCGCCCTTTCGGGCGAGGATACTGACAACGCGCATGCCGATCTCAAACCGTATGGTCATTGGGACATGTTACATCCTGATTTTTGGGTCAGAGGACAAGGCGGCCCATGGGCCATAACGCCGTATGGCATTAAGGCGAGGCGGCCTCATGTCAATAATGACAACATCCGCCACCTTGAGGAAGTTATGTCAGCTCTTATGCCACTAACCTGACCTATGGCGTGGAGCAGGCGGCGGTCCTGCGTTTTGCATGATGCTGAGCGCGACGCCAGTTGTGTTGACGAAGCGGGAGCGGCGGAGGAAAGCAGAGACGATCTGATTGTTACAGCGACAAGGGCGGGGGGAGCCGCGGAGTTGGCCATGCTCGCGGCAGCAACGGCAGCCTGCGTCATAAATCTTGAAGCTGCGCATGTAGCCTTGATATTGCGAGGGTTCTGTCCGAGGTGGTGAGGTAGACGCTGGTCCGGTGCTGGACGCTCTTGCCCAGTACGCTGCGGATCGTCCTGGGATAGGAACCATGCCCGTCCAACGCTACCCGATTAGGTCGAAAGCCTGTGGTGGCCTTGGCCGGGCGGAGTAACGCCGTGGCTCCCTTCATGTCGCGGCGCTCGCTTAACATCGCGTCGATCCGGTTCCCGTTCCGGTCAGACTGCCCGGTAGAAGTAGGCCCAGCTGCCATGGACCTTCAAAGCTGAAAGATCCCAAGGGTCAGATGCGGCGCAGCGCTAGTGCCGATTTGGGCCGGTCAGCGCCCACCTAACGTCGAGCCAAAAGTTCCGATCGCGCCGGTTCTGCGGAAACTCGGCGGGTTTGTGGGAGTCATGCTCTACGACCGGAACGACACCCAGGATCCTGGACACCAGCCCATGAGTGCGGTGCTTCCTGTCCCGGCACACGTCGTCGTCGAAACCCATCATTTCCGCGACTACCGCTTCATGCTGGACACCATGCTCCGCGTCGGCCCAGAGGATAAAGTCGGGCACGCACGGATCCCGTGCTCCCTCGTCGCCAACGGGCCGGTGCTTGATGCCCAGTTCACGAAACGAGGTCAGGCTGGCGCGGTGCGCGTCCCCGATGCTGGTCAAAAGAGCTTCAGCTTCGGAAAGCGCCCGTCCAAAGGCTTAGTCCGACGCGGCAGCCGGCGACCACCCGAAGTCGAACACCGGCTTGTCGATCGTCACCCGAACCTGCCGGCGCTTGGCCAACCAATCCTGCAAGCTGAGCAGGAGGGCCAGGGTCTGCCGCTCGAGATTGCTGTCGACCGGCATGAGGTGTCCTGGTGAAGCGCAAGGGTGCAGGTAGGCCTTCAGCACCTCGACCGGCTCATCCGGCGCCGCCCGGCCGACGACACAGGCCGCGAGGTAGGGCGACCGGGCCCGGCGGTCGCCAGCAGGCTCCGCTCCATGTCCATCCCGCTCGCCGAAGATCGCGATCTCGCCCCGCACTGGGATCAAATCGCCGCGCAACGGCGGGATCTGGCCCTCGGCTGCCTCGGCTGCCTCGGCTGCCTCGGCCGCCATCGTCACCAGCAAGCCGTGTGCCGGTAGCTGCGCCAGAAGCGCCCAGGCGGCGTGCGGTCGATCTTCGTCATAAGCCCGGGCAGGGCAGGGAGGTGCACAATGTGTCCGCATTGCGCCGCTGGTCAGACATTCATCGCGTCCTTGATCGGCTTGCCCGCGTGAAGGGCAGCTTGCGCGGCGCCGCGATGTCGATCGTCTGCCCATTCGCGCCCTTTGTGACCCGGCATAACCTTGATCTTAAACTGACCAAAACCGGCCAGCGTCAAGTCGTTATCGAGGCAATCAACGCCTGGCTGCAAAACAAAAGTCTAAACGCCTCCTGGTTCCTGTAATTGGCGGGCGCCCGGGAGCAGATCGCGTGGCTGATGATCTCGATCGGGGAACCGGTACCGTGAAAAAGTTGGATCGCTGGCTTATGGCGACAGCCTACCTTCTCCCGCTACCCCAGGCTAGGTGGCCTCAACGTGACAATGCCCGACTCTGTCCAATCCTGAAGTGTACCGGGCTCAGCGGTGGGATAAGAATGACCGGAGCTGTATCCGTGCCGGATGTCCTGCCAGGATCCGTAGGAGCCTGCCCATCGATCAAGCGAAAGAGCGCGGCGAGCAGGCCGTCCACATCCTGCCTGACCATGGCGACCGTTTCTTCGAGTAGTTCAGCGAAAGGATCGAAGTCAAAGCAACCCAGCCGCACTGGGGGGGCGGCTGCTCCATGCCCGCGAAGCCAGCGAACGACGCCTTCGAGCGAGATGGTGGAGTTCACGAAGAAACCAGTCGGAAAGGTCGGTTGTCGTGCACCAAGACGTTCGAGAGCGTCTTCGGCCTTTTCCGCCGCGTAGCCGCCAACCAGCACGAACTTGGACGGCACGCGCAGGCCTCGCTCGACGTGGGCGGCCCGGAAGCCGCGCAGGCGCTCGCGCGTGTTGTGGTCGGCAGCCCGGCCGCCCACGAACAGCATCGGGTTCATGGTGCCGAACTCGGCCTCGCACGCATCGAGCACCTTTCGTGTCAGCTCCAATGCTCCGGTGAAGTTGTCGGAAATGATCGAGGGTGCCTTGGTGCCCGGAAGATCTAGGTTGAACGTCTGCACGCCGGCGGTGGCACACAGATCGGCGATGCCGTCGGGATTGGTGGCGCCGGTCGCTACCAGCCAGTCCACCTGATGCGAGACCATGGTCTTCGCTGCTTTGACCTCCAGTTTTGGGTCTCGCATGGTGCAGGTGATGATCGGGAACAGGTGCCGGGCGCGAGCCATTGCCTCGAAGCGCTCCGCGATCTCGCCGAAATAGCGGTTGTCGTACTTGGGCAGGATCATGCCGACGATGCCGGAACGATCGCGGCGCAACCCGGCGGCCTGCAGGTTGACGGCATAGCCGGCGGCCTCGGCGGCGGCCTCCACGCGGTCAGCCAGCGCCTGGCTGATCCGCCGCTTGCGCCAGGTGCCGTTGAGCACGGCGCTGACCGCGCTCGGCGAGGTGCCGAGCTTGGTGGCAACGTCGTAGATGGTGACGCGTCGCGCCGGTTGTCGTGAAGCCATGTCCGGGGTTCTTGACACTCCCACCTCCATGCCACAAGGATGCTCAATCGATTGTGCACATCTCGCTCAACCGATGGAGCGTGCGGGAAACGGCCGGACGCGGGAGGAGAGATGGGCTTGAACCTGGGCTAAACCCTGGCGGGCCCGGAAGGATCGTCCGTGCCGCTACGGCACGGCCGGCGACGTCCCGTGGAAAGCTGCGATCCGCCCTCCCACCCTAGGGAAGGAAGCAGGATCCATGAGACCATTCGCTATCGCCGCCGGACTCGCCGCTGTTGCCGTTCTCGGTCCCGCCGCCCACGCCGCCCGCTCGGGTACGGTGGCGTTCTTGATGCCCGACCAGGCCTCGACCCGCTACGAGCAGCACGACTTCCCGGGCTTCAAGGCCGCCATGGCGAAGGACTGCCCGTCCTGCAAGGTGATCTACCAGAACGCCAACGCCGACCCCCAGCAGCAGCAGCAGCAGTTCAACTCGGTGATCGCCCAGGGCGCCAAGGTGGTGGTGCTCGACCCGGTGGACTCCTCGGCCGCCGCGGCGCTGGTGCACATCGCCCACGCCCGCGGCGTCAAGGTGGTGGCCTATGATCGGCCGATCCCCAAGACCCCCGCCGACTTCTACGTGTCCTTCGACAACAAGGGCATCGGCCGCATGATCGCCACCTCGCTGGTGGACGGCCTGAAGGCCCAGAACGTGCAGCCCAGCTCGGGCGGCCTGCTGGAGATCAACGGCTCGCCCACCGACGCCGCCGCCGGCCTGATCCGCGACGGCATCCACGAGGGCCTGGCGAACAGCGGTTACAGCACGCTGGCCGAGTTCGACACTCCGGACTGGGCGCCTCCGAAGGCACAGGAATGGGCCAGCGGCCAGATCACCCGCTTCCGTGGCAAGATCCTCGGCGTGGTGGCCGCCAACGACGGCACCGGCGGCGGCGCCATCGCCGCGTTCAAGGCGGCGGGCGTGAACCCGGTACCGCCGGTCACCGGCAACGACGCCACCATCGCCGGGCTGCAGCTCATCATCGCCGGCGACGAGTACAACACCATCTCCAAGCCGTCCGAGATCGTCGCCGCCGCCGCGGCGGGGGTCGCGAACAAGCTGCTGTCGGGCGGAAAGCCGAGCGGACAGACCACCCTGTTCGGCACGCCTACGCAGCTGTTCACGCCCACGATCATCACCGCGAAGAACCTGAAGGCTGAAATCATCGACAAGGGGATCCAGACACCCGCCCAGCTCTGCACGTCCACCTACGCGGCCGCCTGCCAGAAGCTCGGCATCGGTTCCTGATCCGAACGGGGACGGCGGCCGGATTCTGGCCGCCGTCCGCGCAACCCGAAGGCCACCGCCCGTGACCCCTGTTTCCACTTCCGAACCGTCGCCGCGATCCGGCGGGCCTATCCTCAGCCTGCGCGGCATCACCAAGACCTTCGGCGCGGTGTCGGCGCTGACCGACATCGAGCTCGACGTCCACGCCGGCGAGGTGGTGGCCCTGGTCGGCGACAACGGCGCCGGCAAGTCTACCCTGGTCAAGGTGCTGGCAGGCGTGCACCGCGCCACTGCCGGCGAGATCCGGTTCAACGGCCAGCTGGTGAGCCTCGATGGGCCTGCGCAGGCGCTGGAGCTCGGCATCGCCACCGTGTTCCAGGACCTGGCGCTGTGCGAGAACCTCGACGTCGTCGCCAACCTGTTCCTCGGCCACGAGCTGGCGCCGTGGCGGCTGGACGAGGTGGCGATGGAGGTGCGCGCCTGGACGCTGCTGCGCGAGCTGGCGGCGCGCATTCCCTCGGTGCGCGAGCCGATCGCTTCCCTGTCCGGCGGCCAGCGCCAGACCGTGGCGATCGCCCGCTCGCTACTGCTCGACCCCAAGATCATCATGCTCGACGAGCCGACCGCGGCGCTGGGCGTGGCCCAGACCGCCGAGGTGCTCAATCTCATCGAGCGGGTGCGCGACCGCGGCCTCGGCGTGATCGTGATCAGCCACAACATGGACGACGTGCGCGCGGTCGCCGACCGCATCATCGTGCTGCGGCTCGGCCGCAACAACGGCGTGTTCACTGCAGACACCAGCCACCAGGACTTGGTCGCCGCCATCACTGGTGCCGCCGAGAACTCGGTATCGCGCCGCCACGCCGCGCGCGCCGAGGCCTTGCCCCAGACCGTCCCGCTTGGGAACGCCCCGCTTCCCAACGCACCGCTTTCAAACGGAGGTGCCGCATGAGCACTGCACCGCTCCCCAGCCCCACGTCCGAGCGGCCTGCCGTCCTGGACGCCGCGTTGGACCGCGCCGACGAGCGAGTCCGGCACCAGGAGGGATTCAGTGGGGAGCTTCGCGCCTTCGCCAACCGAGTGCGTTCGGGCGACCTCGGTATGCTGCCGGTGGTGGTGGGCCTCATCGCCATCACCGCGGTGTTCACCGCACTCAACCCGGTGTTCCTGGACGCGGATAACCTAGTCAACCTGCTGTTCGACTGCGCCACCGTCGGGCTGATCTCGCTTGGCATCGTGTGCGTGCTGCTGCTGGGCGAGATCGACCTGTCGGTCGGCTCGATGAGCGGGCTCGCCTCCGCAATCCTCGGCGTGCTCTGGATTGGGGCCGGCTGGTCGTTGGCGGTGGCGATCCCGGTCGCGCTGATCGCCGGCGCTGTGGTCGGGCTGATCTACGCCGAGCTGTACACCCGCTTCGGCATGCCGAGCTTCGTCGCCACCCTGGCCGGGCTGCTGGCGCTGCTCGGGCTGCAGCTCTACCTGCTGGGCGACACCGGCTCGATCAACCTGCCCTATGATGGCGCCCTGGTGCAGCTCGGTCAGATTCTGGTGATGCCGGCTTGGCTGTCTTACCTGCTGGCGCTCCTGCCGGGCACGGTGTTGCTCGCCACTGGCCTCGGCGAGCGCCGGCGGCGCCACGCGGCGCGGTTGTCGGCCAAGCCGGTGCGAGTGCTGGTGGTGAAGGCCGGCGTGGTCACCGCGGCCCTGCTCGCCGCGATGTTCTACCTCAACCTGGGCCGCGGCCTGCCGTGGCTGTTCGCACTGTTCACCGTGCTGGTGGTGCTGATGGAGTATGCCCTGCGGCGCACCCGCTGGGGCCGCTCGATGTTCGCCGTCGGCGGCAACCGCGAGGCGGCGCGCCGCTCGGGCATCAACGTGCGCAGTATCCACCGCAGCGCCTTCGTGTTGTGCAGCACTTTTGCCGCCGCCGGCGGCGTGCTGTCGGCGGCTCGGCTCGCCTCCGCCAGCCGCCAGGCCGGCACCGGTGACGTCAACCTCAACGCCATCGCCGCGGCGGTGATCGGTGGTACCAGCCTGTTCGGCGGCCGCGGCAGCGCCTACTCCGCCCTACTTGGCGTGATCGTCATCCAGGCGATCTCCAACGGCCTGACCCTGCTCAACCTGTCGTCAAGCCTTCGCTACATGATCACCGGCGGCGTGCTCGCTATCGCCGTGATCGTCGACAGCCTGGCTCGCCGTTCCCGCGCCTCCCACGGCCGCGCTTGAACCCCGGAGGAACCACTCATGGCCGAATCCCTTGAAGGCAAGATCGCCGCGATCACCGGAGCCGCGTCCGGCATCGGGCTCGAGTGCGCACGGCACCTGCTCAATGCCGGTTGCCGCGTCGTGCTGGTGGACCGCGCCGGCGACCGGCTGCGGGAACTCTGTTCGGAACTCGGAGCGAACGCGTTCCCTCTCGCGATTGACCTGCTTGATCCCGGTGCGGTGTCCGGGATGCTACCGCGCATCCTGGATCTCGCTGGGGGGCTCCATATCTTCCACGCCAATGCCGGCGCTTATGTCGGCGGCCCGGTGACGGAAGGCGATCCGGATGCTTGGGACCGGATGCTCAACCTCAACGTCAACGCCGCCTTCCGGTCGGTGCGGGCGGTGCTCCCGCACCTAGTCGCGCAACAGTCCGGGGATGTGCTGTTTACCTCGTCAATCGCCGGCGTGGTGCCGGTGGTATGGGAGCCGATCTACACAGCGTCCAAGTTCGCCGTGCAGGCTTTCGTGCATACCACCCGCCGGCAGCTGGCACCGCACGGCGTCCGGGTCGGCGCCGTACTGCCCGGGCCCGTCGTCACCTCGCTGCTCGCCGATTGGCCGGAAGCCAAGATGCAGGAGGCGCTAGCCAGCAACAGCCTGATGCAGCCGCGGGAAGTGGCGGAAGCGGTGCTGTTCATGCTGACGCGTCCGCGGGGCGTGACAGTGCGCGATCTCGTCATCCTGCCCAACAGCGTCGATCTTTGATGCCGTGGTCACCTCAACCGATGCCGACGCGCTACGCTGCCTCGTCGGCATGGACGTCGGCATGGACGTCGGCATGAGGAGCGCACGTGCCGTCTCCTGCTCGATCAGGTCGAACACCGTCTCGCCGAACTCCCTGACTAGAGCCTAGCACGGACCGGCTCAATGCCGCGGATTATGGCCGAGCCCAGACGCCTCTCGATCCCTTCCAGCGTGGTCGGCTGGTTGGGGCGACATGGATCGCCTTGAACTACAGCCTGTGCTCACGGGCGTTGGTCGGCATCGGTGCATGGAGGTGGGAAGGTAGCGTGATGTGAGTAGTCCGGCTACGTCGCAGGCATGCCGTTCGAGCACAGTACTGCCCGCCGCCACCGTATCCCAAAGCAGCGCTGGCGAGTGACGAATTGGCCGGCTTACGAGGCTGGCCTGCGGCAACGTGGCGACCTGGCCATCTGGCTGGACGAGGCCGCGCTGTCCGGCTGGAGTGCCCCGCGTCGGACGACGCGCGGCGGCCAGCCGCTCTACTCCGACGCAGCAATCGAGTTGGTGCTGACACTCCGGCTGGTCTTCCATCTGGCGCTGCGCAAGGCCGAAGGCTTCGCACACTCTGTCCTGCGCCTGCTCGGGCTGGATCTGTCCGTGCCGGACCACACTACGCTCAGCCGTCGCGGCCGGGCTTTCGCCGGACGCCAACCGCGTTCCGCAAAGCATGATGGGCTGGCTCACGTCGTGCTGGACAGCACCGGGCTGCAGATGTTCGGCCAGGGCGAGTGGGACAGCGAGCAGCACGGCCGCACTCCGCGGCGATGGCGCAAGCTGCATCTGGCCATCGACGCACAGACCGGCGAGATCATGGCGCACGGTCTGATCGATATCGACGTGGGTGATATCACTGCGGTGCCAGGTTTGCTCGCAACGGTGGAGGGATCGATCGCCAGCGTGATCGCCGACGGCGCCTATGACGGCGCGTCCGTCTACCGGGCGGCATCCTTGCGCCAACGCGACCCGCCCGCCGACATCGTTATCCCGCCGCGTGCGTCTTCCATCATCAGCACGAATGACACTGGCGCGCTGACGGTCCGAGAACGCCATGTCCGGTATATTGCCGAGACGGGCCGCATGGCGTGGCAAAAGGCCACCGGCTACGGGCGCCGCAGCCTCGTGGAAATCGTGATCGGCCGCTACAAGCACGTCATCGGCGCAAATTTGTGGGGCAGAACATTCGGTGGCCAGCAAGGCGAAGTTGCCACTGCCGTCAGCGTACTGAACCGCATGACCCGAAGAGCCAAGACCGTCTCGGTTGAGCATTCTGACGCCACCCTTGGTTGGGGGGTAACCACTCCAAAAGCCGATCCACGCAACAATGCCGCATGGCTGTGCTCTGTCTGAGCTCGCTCGTGATCTTCGGCCTGCTGGTGATCTCGCTGGTCCTGCTTGCGGTCACGGTTGGCGGCTGATCGTGCTCAGTCGCCCCAATCGGTGGCAACCGGGTAAGGTTGGCGTGTGGCTGGGAATGGACAGTCCTCCCTGGAGACCGGAACGGCGATAAGCGGACTTTGGCAATTCAGCATTCTGACCAGCCATCATTGAGCTGGCCGGGCGCAAGGTCCGTGTCTGGGGATGCCTCTGGCTTGGTTAGGATTGAGAGGACCGGAACAGTCATGGAGCATTTGCTGTAAGAGCGGACAACCTTGCTCGCCGAAAGATGCTTTGGCGGCGTCGGCTACAGCGTCATCGGGGTTCAAGACTTGTCACGCCACCAGCTGGAGTGGCGTCCCGAACAGGTAATCGATATCGTCCAGCTCGAGCGAGCTCAGCTCTCCTGTCTCCCCAAAGGCAATACCGGCGAGTTCTGCCTTGCGCTGTTGCAGCTCGACAATCCGCTCCTCAACCGTGTCGGCAGCGATCAGCTTGTAGACGAACACGGATTTGGTTTGGCCGATGCGATGCGCCCGGTCTGAAGCTTGATCCTCTACGGACGGATTCCACCACGGATCGTAGTGGATTACCGTGTCGGCGGCGGTCAGGTTCAGGCCGCGGCCACCGGCCTTGAGGCTGATCAGGAACAGCGGCACCTCGCCCTCCTGGAACGCGCGCACCGGCTCTGCCCGGTCCCGCGTGTCGCCGCGCAGCTCCACAAAGCGAATGCTCGCCTCGGCAAGCTTCGGCTTGATGAGGTCGAGCATGGAAGTGAACTGCGAGAACAGCAGCACACGCCGGCCTTGCGGGATCATTTCCACCAGCATCCTCAGCAGGTCGTCGAGTTTGCTCGATACCTTGACCTGTTGCGCCGAGGGCAGCTTCACCAGTCGGGGGTCACAGCAGGCTTGCCGCAGCTTCAGCAACGCGTCCAGCACCACGATGCGGCTTGCAGCCAAGCTGTGCTCGGCGACCTGGGCGCGCACCTTGTCGTGCAGCGTGCCGCGTATGGTCTCGTAGAACTCGCGTTGTGCCGGGGCGAGGGTGATGCGGCGCAGGATGGTGTGCTTGGGCGGCAGCTCATTCGCGACGTCGGCCTTGATCCGGCGCAAGATGAACGGCCTGATCCGGCGCACAAGCTGTGCCCGGCGTACATCGTCACCTCGCTGCTCGATCGGGGTGCGAAAGCGTCTGGCGAAGGACCGCCGCTCGCCGAACAAGCCAGGCATCAGAAAGGCGAACTGCGACCACAACTCCTCCAGGTTGTTCTCGACCGGGGTGCCGGATAGACAAAGCCGGTGACGGGTGTCGAGCTGGCACACGGCGCGCGTCGCCTTGGCATCCGGGCTCTTGATCGCTTGTGCCTCATCAAGCACCACCAGGTGCCATGCCAGCTCCCGCATCTGCTCGATGTCACGGACGAGCACGGTGTAGGTGGTGATCGCCACATGGATGTCGCCGAGCCGACCCCGGCGCTCGTGACGATCAAGCCCGTGCAGCACGACCACACGCAGGTGCGACGCGAACTTCGCCAGTTCCGCCGTCCAGTTCGCGATCAGGCTGGTCGGAACCACAACCAGCGCGGGACGATCCAGCCGTCCTGCCGCATGCTCGACGGCGATGTGAGCGATGGTCTGCGCGGTCTTGCCCAGCCCCATCTCGTCGGCGAGGAAGCCATTCAGTCCGTGGGACGCGAGATGCTGTAACCACTCCACCCCGTGCTGCTGATAGGGGCGCAAGATGGCAGAAAAGGTGCTGGGCAGCTCTACCGGCGCAATGTCCGGCTCGCCTCGGAACTGCCCGGCGTAGGCCTCGATCGCTGCCGCGTTCTCCCACCGGGTCGGCAGGAGGTCTTCAAGTTCCAGTACCGTGGCTGCCTCGCCCTGCGGCAGCACAAGGGCATCGCCAGTCAAGCGACCGGCGGCTTCGATCAGATCAGCCATAACAGTCAGCAGCAAGCGGATGCGTTCGGCCGGCAGTTTCACAATGCGGCCGTCGCTGAGAGTGGTGATCAGCTCGTCGTCGACCACCTGCGCCGCATCCATGCCGCCGCGCTCGACGATGCGGCTGAGGATCGGCAGCAGCGGCTCCCGCACGCCGTCGATCTCGATGTCCAGTTCCAGTGAGAAGCTGCCGGGCCCAGCATCGCCCACCCGGACGTTGGATCCACCCACGATGCTCGCGATCCGCGGGCCGAAATCGCGGTCGATCAGGCAACGCCAACCTAGCGAGCGCAGCGCCGGCACGCGCAGCGCCACGAAGAGGTGCCACGCCTCAGCCGAGTTTGAGCCGCGAAAAACAAGCACGCGTCGTCCCTTGGCCGACCTTCCGTCGGCCACTCGCATTTGAACGAAGCCGTCCTCGCGCAGCGTGTCGAACGCCGCGGTCTCGGCGTTCTGGTCGCGTCGCACGAAGGCCGGACCGCCCGGACCGTCCGCTCGAACGAACTGACGCTCATCGTGTCCCTCGACCAGAGCGCCCCCGTAGTCGAACTCGACGATCAGGGCACTGGTCACCTGCAACCGGCCGTAATCGTCCGGGCATTCCAACTGGGTTAGCTTCAGGACGGGGGTGACCGGGCGCTCGACGATCACCTGGTCGCTGCTGGTTGCACCAACTGCCGCTGGCGCCGGCGGGCGCGCACGCTGTGCACGCTGGTGCAGGACCGGCGCGCGCGGCTTCTGCCGGCGCAGGTGGACGAGGCCGACCGCACCCGACGCGGCATCGACATACCAAGGGCCGCCGGTGCCCAGCAGAACCGCCGACCTGGGCGGCAGCCGAGGTGGCGCGTCCGTGTCGAAGATCCGGGCTTCGCTCGGTACCAGCCGCTTACCCGTGGCTGCCCAGCGTGCCTGCCCCGTTCCCAGGAGTGCCACGAGCACGTCCCCGACCTCGGTGGTCGAAATGCCGATCCGCGGCGCCTCGCCACCGCCTAGCGTGCGACCCAGTGATCGCGCGGCCTCCCCGGCGGCCGGGTCTGACATGACCTGGCGCGGTGTCGTCGCCTCGACCTTGCCGCTGCGCTCGCCGACCAAGGACAAAGACACGAAGCAGGCGTGCGGTGGCTCGCCCGGTGCGAGATCGATCACCAGGCGGCGTGGTTCTGGTGCCGGAGCGGCGGCGGTCAGCGCGCCGAAGAGGCTCTTCTGCTCGGCCTTGCGTAGCTCGGAATAGCGATCGAGCGCTGCCCAGGCCGCCGCAGCCACGTGGGCGCAGTAGGAGTGGCGGCAGGTGCAGCGGCTGTCGAACACCACCCGCCGGGCGCGCAGGACCGGCATCAGGGTGGCGGTGCGACGTACGCCGCGGTCGTCCACCGCCGCCGTGATGATGTCCCCAGTCAGTTGCACCTGGACGGAACCCAACAGCACCATGGTGCGCCCTCGCGTGAGCGCGGTCGCGTCGAACACGCGACCTAGATCTTCGGAAGAAAACGGCGTCGGCATCAGGCGAAGGGGTCCTCGGCATCAGAACACGGGGGAGAATGCAGGTGGCTGCGACATGGCGGAGCGCCAAGGCGGCCTGAGAGAAGCAGACATCGATTGTCCGAGGCCGCGGCCCGCTGATGACGACCCGAAGCCAAGATCCAAACGTTTGCGCAAGCTGTGACGATCCAGTTCGGTCTGACCCGCCTTGCTCGCTCACGATCACTCGGACGCTAGAACCCGCTGACGCGTTGATACCACATCAGCTACATCGCCGGTATGTTGTCCCGCCCCGACATCCTCCCGGCATTGGATGCCGCGGCCGCACCATTGTCTCCCGCTTTCTACGCGCGTCCGGCACCGGAGGTCGCACGGGCGCTGATCGGCGCGCAGCTTCTCGTGGGCGGCGTCGGCGGACGTGTGATCGAGACCGAGGCCTATGACCGAGATGACCCAGCCTCACATAGCTTCAATGGCCCGACTGTCCGAAACGCCGCCATGTTCGGACCACCCGGCAGGGCCTACGTATATCGCTCCTATGGCCTGCACTGGTGCCTGAACGTGGTGTGCGGGGTGGCAGCAGGCAGCGCGGTGCTGATTCGCGCCCTGGAGCCGGAGTGCGGCCTCGACCTTATGCGTGAACGACGGGGGCAAATGTCAGACCGCGATCTCTGCCGCGGTCCCGGTCGGCTCTGTCAGGCGTTGGCCATCACCGGGGCGCTGGATGGACAGCCGCTGGACACGGCGCCCTTCACGTTCCTGAGCCGTGTGGCCCATGTGGAGATTGCCACGAGCGCGCGCATCGGCATCATTCGTGGTGCTGACACGCTCTGGCGGTTCGGGCTTGCCGGATCGCGCCTCCTCAGCCGACCAATGCAGAGATGAGCACAGTATGACGGTGGCCCAGCTACTGCATCATTGGCAGCCGCAGAACTGCAATAGGGAGAGAACGGCCGGTACCGACCTTCCGCTTCGGAATAAGCCGGTGGAAGAAGCGGACGTCCATTATTTTGAGACGAAGATCGCTGCTCTCGATCCGCATCGGATATTTGCTACGCGCGACTAGCGCGGTGGCAACAATTGACATCGGGAGCTTCCTCAGACAGTCAGCACTATGCGCCAGACGAGGACCATGAACGTGTCGCTAACTCCGGCATTCGATGCCTTCGTGGTGGCTCGCGTTTCCACCGGTCGGTTCCAGAACGCTAACAAGGTGGGCTACCTAGCCCGGCGCCTGCTGGAAGAGGACGGGCTCCGACGTGGAGCAGAAGGCGATCGGACAGATGGACGCTGACGTAGCGTCGTCCTCCTGGCCGTTCCTCGCAGGCGGCGGCGAGATGGGCGTGCTCATGCGGGCACATGACTGGGCCTCGACGCCGCTCGGCGCTCCAGACACCTGGTCGCACACGCTGCGCTGCGTGGTCGCGATCTGCTTGAACTCGCCGCTGCTCGGGACGGTTCTGTGGGGCCCCGAACTGCTGATGCTCTACAACGACGCATACATTTCCTCGATGGGGGAACGTCATCCCGCAGCACTCGGCAGAGCGGTCCATGAGGTGTGGGGCGCCGCCTGGGACCAAGTCAGTGCGCCCTTCCTGAACACCATGGCCACGGGCGCAGGCTTCGAGCGCCGGGGCGTACGCCTGGACATCACGCGTCACGGCAAGCCCGAGACCACATGGTGGGACTTCAGCGCCGCACCCATCCGCGACGAGACCGGTCAAATCGTGGGGTTGCTGAACCAGGGCGTGGAGACGACGGCACAGATCCGCGCATTGGAGGCATCCCGGGCCGCAGAGGAGCGCTACGCTCTGGCCCTCGCGGCCGGGGGCGGGATCGGGGCGTGGGACTGGGACGTTCCGAATGATAGGGTGATCGCCGACGACCGGTTCGCGCGCATGTATGGGGTCGATCCCGCCGAGGCTGCCCGTGGAGCGTCGCTTGCCGAGTTCTTCCGCTGCGTGCATCCGAGCGATCGGCAGCGGCTGACTGCCGCCGTCGAGCGGAGCCTGGCAACCGGTGCGGAGTTCGCGGAGGAGTATCGGATCACTGGCGGAGCGTCGGGTGAACGCTGGGTCGCGGCCCGCGGCCGGGCCTACCTCGACGCGAGCGGCCGCCCGGCGCGCTTCCCCGGGGTGACTTTCGACATCACGGATAGGCACCGATTCAAGGCCGTGCTGGAGGCAAGCGAGGCGCGCAACCGCCAGATCCTGGACAGCGCGCTCGACTACGCGATCATCGCGACCGGCCTGGACGGCCTGGTCACGCGGTGGAACCAGGGTGCCGGCCGCGTGCTGGGCTGGACCGAGGAGGAGATGCTGGGCCAGCCAGTCGACCGCTTCTTTACCCCTGAGGACATCGAGGCCGGCCAGGTAGACAAGGAGATGCACGCTGCCCTGGAAGTGGGCCACGGCAAGGACGAGCGCTGGCACCAGCGCAAGGGAGGCGAGCGGTTCTGGGCGTCAGGAGAGATAACGGCGCTGAAGGACGAGGCCGGCGCAACCATTGGCTTCGTCAAGGTGCTGCGCGACCGCACCGAGCAGCGGCTCGCCGAGGAGAACCTGCGCGCAAGCGAGGCACGCCTGAGCGCCATGGTCCGGGCGACGTCGGAGGTTCTCTACTCCCAGAGCCCGGACTGGAGCGAGATGCGCCAGCTCACCGGCGGCGGTTTCCTGGCCGACACGGGCATTGCCAACCCGAACTGGCTGGCCGAGTACATCCCTCCCGAGGAGCAGCCGCGCGTGGAGGCGGCCATCGCCGAAGCGATCCGGACCAGGAGCGTCTTCAGCCTGGAGCATCGCGTGCGTCTCGCGGACGGCGGTGTCGGCTGGACGCAGTCGCGGGCCGTACCCCTGTTCGGCCAGAGCGGCGAGATCACCGAATGGTTCGGTGCGGCCAACGACGTCACAGCCCGACGCGAGGCCGAGGATGCCTTGCGACGGCTGAACGAGACGCTGGAGCAGGAGGTCACCGATAGAACCGCTGAACGGAACCGGTTGTGGGACTCATCGCCCGACCTCCTGCTGGTCGTCGACTTCCAGGGCGTGTTCCGCAGGGTCAATCCTGCCTGGACCACGTTGCTGGGCTACCGGCCGGCTGAGCTGGTGAACCATCACGTCAACGAGTTTGTCCTTCCGGAGGACAAATCGATTACGACGGAGGCTTATGAAACGGCCGCCCGGGGCGGCTCGCTCAAGATCGAGAACCGCTACCAGCACAAGGATGGCTCGACACGCTGGATCTCATGGGTCGCCGTGCCAGTCGGTGATCTGACCTACGCGACGGGACGTGACGTCACAGGCGAGAAGGCCGCTGCGATAGAACTCGCGGACACGCAGGAGGCTCTGCGCCAGAGCCAGAAGATGGAGGCGGTGGGCCAGCTCACCGGGGGCTTGGCCCACGACTTCAACAACCTGCTGACCGGCGTGACCGGCAGCCTGGAGCTGATGCAGACCCGCATCGCCCAGGGTCGGATCAAGGACGTGGATCGCTACGTCAACGCGGCCCAAGGGGCGGCCAACCGCGCGGCTGCGCTGACGCACCGGCTGCTGGCCTTCTCCAGGCGCCAGACGCTCGATCCCAAGCCGACGGACGTGAACCGGCTGGTGGGCGGGATGGAGGAGCTGATCCGTCGCACGGTGGGTCCATCCATCACGGTGGAACCGACGGTAGGCGCCGCCGGGCTGTGGTCCACGCTGGTGGACCCGGGCCAGCTCGAGAACGCGTTGCTGAACCTGTGCATCAACGCCCGCGACGCCATGCCGAACGGCGGTCGGCTCACCATCGAGACCGCGAACCGCTGGCTGGACGAGCGCACAGCGCGCGAGCGCGACCTCCTGCCCGGCCAGTACGTGTCGCTGTGCGTGTCCGACACCGGCACCGGCATGCCGCCTGAGGTCATCGCCAAGGCGTTCGACCCGTTCTTCACCACCAAGCCGATCGGCCAGGGCACCGGGCTGGGCCTGTCCATGATCTACGGCTTCGCCAAGCAGTCCGGCGGCCAAGTACGGATCTACTCCGAGGTCGGGCAGGGCGCGATGGTGTGCATCTACCTGCCGCGGCACCTCGGCAAGGCGGAAACGGCCGATTTCGTTCCCGAACTCGCCGACGCCCCCCGCGCGGAGGAGGGCCAGACGGTGCTGGTGGTGGATGACGAACCGACCGTGCGGATGCTGGTGACCGAGGTGCTGGAAGACCTGGGCTACCGGGCTATCGAGGCGGCGGATGGCGTGGCCGGGTTGCAGGTGCTGCAATCGGACGTGCGGATCGACCTGCTGGTGACCGACGTCGGCCTGCCCGGCGGCATGAACGGGCGGCAGGTGGCGGACGCAGCGCGGGTGGTACGACCTGACCTGAAGGTGCTGTTCATCACGGGCTACGCAGAGAACGCTGTGCTCAGCCACGGGCATCTCGATCCGGGCATGCACGTGCTGACCAAGCCCTTCGCGATGGAGGTCCTGGCCAGCCGGATCAAGGCGCTGATTTCCAGTTGAGGAGAACAGGGTGCGGATGTTCGATTCCCAGCGCGAGCATGCACTCGGATTCCGAGAGTGGCCGACAGCGGACGGCCGGTCTTTAGGCAAGACCTTTGGAGAAGCGGACATCCAGAACGACCTGATGTTCGGCTGACACAGCATCCCCAGAACCGAGGTCTGCGAGTTTAGGCTACCGCCAAATTTGACCCAAGTAGCCCATCGTCGCCGCGAGCTCAGGGGGAGCTATCCACGGTCCACTTACCTACCTCCCTACGGATGTCCCGCTCCCCTGCTTCTGACTTGGCTCCTCTCATCAAGCTCCTGCAAGTGAGCGTTCCACCCGACCGTGCTACCACTGAACTCTCCCACGTTCTGGCGATCTGGAAAGCTGAGCTCAAGGACGACGGCGAGCAGCTACAGGAGCGGCTATCTGGCTTGGCCGAGCAGATGACGAGAGGGATCAAGGAAATACACGAGGGCATCGCGGAGGCGAGCGACAAAGGAAAACCCACGCTGCGGCGGATACTGGAGACGCATGATGCGGTACTGGACGGGGTGCGGAAGGCGCAGGAAGCGGAGTAGGCATCCGACCGCCCTGCCAGGGAGGCTACCGCTACACACGACCCCACGCAGACCTAGGCTCAGGACCTATTAAACTGGTTGCTGGAGCTGATCTTGGCTGATTCACTGGTGGCATCGGGAGGTGTTGCCGTGAGTGATCTGGTTGTCCAAGGCGCAGATGCGGCGGATCGAGCCGCACTTCCCGCTGTCACACGGGGTGCCGCGGGTCGATGATCAGCGGGTGATCAATGGCATCATCTTCGTGATCCGCAATGGCCTGCGCTGGCGCGATGCACCTGCGGAGTATGGGCCGCACAAGACGATCTATAACCGCTTCATCCGGTGGAGCCGCCTGGGTGTGTTCAACCGCATCTTTGCAGCACTGGCGGCCAAGGCTGGAAAGCCCGACCAGTTGATGATCGACGCAACGCATCTGAAGGCGCACCGGACGGCGTGTGGAACAGCATCGAATACTGACCCCCTGAGGGGGGTAACCGGCGTCCAAAACTGACCCCCCGGACCGGCGATGATGCCGCCCATGCAGATGGGTGGTGGGGGGATGCTGGTCGTGGATACGATTGCCCGGATCAGGCGGGCGCACTTCGTCGACGGCAAGTCGATCAAGCAGATCACCCGGGAGTTCGACCTGGCGCGCAACACGGTGCGGCGGGTGCTGCGCTCGGGCGAGACGGCCTTCTCCTACGAGCGCGAAGTGCAGCCGCGGCCCAAGCTGGGCGCCTGGACCGAGACGCTCGACCGGCGGCTGAGCGCCAACGAGCGGCTGTGCAGCCGGGAGCGGCTCGACCTGATGCGGATCTACGAGGACCTGCGCGTCGAGGGCTTCGAGGGCGGCTACGACGCGGTGCGCCGCTACGCCCAGGCCAGGCAGCGCAAGCGCGGTACCGGCGCGTCGGATGCCTACATCCCGATGAGCTACGCGCCCGGCGAGGCCTACCAGTTCGACTGGTCGACCGAGATCGTGGTCCTGCACGGCACCACCACCCCGGTGCAGGTGGCGCAGGTCCGGCTCTGCCACAGCCGGATGCCGTTCGTGCGCGCCTACCCGCGCCAGGCGCAAGAGATGGTGTTCGACGCGCACGACCGGGCGTTCGCGTTCTACCGCGGCACCTGCCAGCGCGGCATCTACGACAACATGCGCACCGCGGTGGACGCGCTGCTGATTGGGCATGAGCGCCAGTTCAACCGGCGCTTTGCCCAGATGTGCAGCCACTACCTGGTGGAGCCCACGGCCTGCACCCCAGCGGCAGGATGGGAGAAAGGTCAGGTCGAGAACCAGGTCGGCGTGGTGCGCGGCCGGTTCTTCAAGCCGCGGCTGCGGTTCGCGAGCTTCGCCGACATGAACGGCTGGCTGCTCGAGCAGTGCGTGCTGTATGCGCGCGCCCATGCTCATCCCGAGCGCCGGGACTGCCCGGTGTGGGAAATGTTCGAGCAGGAGCGGCCGAGCCTGGTGACCTATGCCGGGCGCTTCGACGGGTTCAACGCGCACACCAGGGCGGTCTCCAAGACCTGCCTGGTGAGCTACGACAAGAACAAATACTCGGTGATGGCGCAGGCGGTGGGGCGGCCGGTCGAGGTGCACGCCTACGCCGACCGCATCACCGTCCGCCAGGGCGGCCAGGTGGTGGGCGATCATGCCCGCTGCTTTGGCCGCGAGCAGACCGTCTACGACCCCTGGCACTACGTGCCGGTGCTGGCCCGCAAGCCGGGTGCCTTGCGCAACGGTGCCCCATTCAAGGGCTGGGTGCTGCCTGGCGCGCTGGGCCGCGTGCAGGGCCGCCTGCGTGGATCCGCCGATGGCGACCGGCAGATGGTGGCCATCCTGAACGCCGCGCCGCTGGACGGCCTGCCCGCGGTCGAGGCCGCGTGCGGCGAGGCCCTGGCGGCCGGGCTGTGCAGCAGCGACGTGGTGCTCAACGCCCTGTCGCGGCAACGGCCGACAGTGGTCGTCCCCACCATCGCCACCCCCGACGCGCTGCGCCTCCGGCATGAGCCGGTGGCCGACTGCGCGCGCTACGACAGCCTGCGGAGTATGAACCATGGAACGACATGAGGTTCTGGACCTGATGCGCGAGCTCAAGCTCGTCGGCATGCGGGCCGCCTACGACGAGGTGCTGAGCGACGCGCTCAAGCGCCAGCACCCGGCGGCCCAGATCGTCGGCAGCCTGCTGCAGGCCGAGATCGCGGAGAAGCAGGCGCGCTCGATCCGCTACCAGGTGACGGTGGCCAAGCTGCCGCTGATTGTCAGTGGCGCCCGCATTCTCCCCGGATCGGGCGGCTGAAATTTCCCCAGCGCGGTTGAGCGGCGTGCGGCCAGGCTTGAGGCGATGGGGCAGCTCCCGACGGTAGACCACGATGCTCCCGGTGATCCGGGGAGAGCGGCGGTGGTCAGTCTTGGGGAGATCGTGGTGATCCTGGATCTGCATCGGCAAGGCTTGGGCGTGTCGGCCATCGCGCAGCGCACCGGCCTGGACCGCAAAATCGTGCGCAAGTACATCGCCGCTGGGTTGGAGCCGCCGTGCTACGGCCCTCGGCAGCCCCGGCCGACCAAGGTGACGCCTTTCCACGTCTACCTGCGCGAGCGCGTGACCGCCTATCCTGATCTGACGGCCGTGCGGCTGCACCGCGAGCTCGGCGAGTTGGGCTACCGCGGCGGCCAGACCGCGGTCAAAGACTTCCTCCGCACGGTCCGGCCCAGCCCGGCACCGGGCTTCGAGGTGCGCTTCGAGACGCCGCCTGGGCGCCAGGCCCAGGTCGACTTCGCCCATTTCCGGACGAACTTCACGGACGAGCCGGGGCCGGAGCGCGTGGTCTGGCTGTTCTCCCTCGTGCTCGGGCACAGCCGCATGCTGTGGGGGCGGTTCGTGCTCCAGCAGGACATGCAGACCCTGCTGCGCTGCCACGCCGCCGCGTTCGAGGCGCTGGGCGGTGCCCCGGCCGAGATCCTCTACGACCGCATGCGCACGGTGTTCAGCCGGGAGGACCCGAAGGCGGGGCACATCGTCTACAACCGCACCCTGATCGAGTTCGCCCGCCACTACGGCTACCTGCCCAAGGCCTGCAAGGCATACCGGGCCAAAACCAAGGACAAGGTGGAGCGTCCGTTCCGCTACGTGCGCGAGGACTTCTTCCTGGCGAGCAGCTTCCGCAACCTCGATGACCTCAACGGCCAGTTCCGCCAATGGCTTGACCAAGTCGCCAATGCCCGTACCCACGCCACCACGCACCGGGTGGTGGCCGAGCACTTCGCCGCGGAGAAACCCAGCCTGCAGCCGCTGCCCGCCGGGCCATTCCGGGCCGTGCTGCGGTTGGAGCGCCGCATCACCAGGGACGGCATGGTTTCGGTGGGCGGCAACCTTTACAGCGTGCCGGACACCACCCGGCGTCGCGCGGTGGAGGTGCACAGCACCGCCGACGAGGTTCACATCCTGGAGGAGGGCCACGTCGTTGCCGTGGACCCCGTGGCCGACGGCCGCGGCCAGCGCCGCATCCTCGCCGGGCACCGCAGCACCCCGCCCCCGGCCAACAGCCAGACTGCCCGCCAGGTCCCGCCACCCGCCCGGACCGGCGACGTCGTGGCACTCCGGCCCTTGGCTTTCTACGACGCCGTGGGCAAGCGCCTGGCCGGGGACGGCACGCAAGGCGGGGCGGCGGCATGACCGCTTCCCCGGACAGCCCCATCGAGCGCATCCGCCAGAACCTGGTGGCCCTGCGCATGCCGCGCGCCTTGGAAGCGCTCGATGGCGTGGTTCGGCAGCTCGAGCGCGGCGCTACCAGCCCGATTGAGGCGATCGACACCCTGCTCGCCGAGGAGCTCACCGTCCGCGAGGGGCGACGCATCAAGGCTGCGTTGCAGATGGCCCGGCTCGCCACCATCAAGACGCTCGCGGGCTTCGACTTCTCGTTCCAGCCCTCGCTCGACCGCCACCGCATCATGGCGCTGGCCAGCCTGGATTTCATCGACAAGCACGAGGTGGTCCACCTCATCGGCCAATCCGGCACCGGCAAGAGCCACCTGGCCATCGCCCTCGGCGTCGAGGCGATCCGTGCCGGGCGCAGCGTCTACTTCTCCCCGCTGGCCGACCTGATCGACAGCCTGACCCGCGCCGATCGCGAGGGACGCCTACGCGAGCGCATTCGCTACCTGTGCCGCACGCAACTGCTCATCATCGACGAGATCGGCTACCTGACCCTGGGTGCTGCGGCCGGAAACCTGCTGTTCCAGTTGGTCAACGCCCGCTACGAGCGTGGTGCCATGATCCTGACCTCCAACCGGGGCTTCTCGGAATGGGGCAGCCTGTTCGGCGATCCTGTGATCGCCACCGCCTTGCTCGACCGCCTGCTGCACCACGCCGTCGTCGTGCAGATCGAGGGCTCCAGCTACCGCATGCGCCAGCACGCCGAGCTGCTGCCCCAAGCCCAGCGCCCTCCGCCATCCCCGCCGACCTGCAGTCGCGGCGCCGCGGTCGACCGCCCAAGGCAGCGACAAGCACCAGCCAAACCAGCTGACAGGCCACGGACCCCCTGCACCATACCGCGGCCAGTGGGGAAGATTACTCCGCCCAATCCGGGGAAACTTCAGGCGCCGTTGACAGCTGATCAAGGAGCTGGCCGAGTTCGACTTCTCCGGCACGCCGATCAACGAGGGGCTGGTGCGCGAGATGGCCACCGGGTCGTTCCTGGACCAGCAGCGCAACGCGGTGCTGGTGGGCGGCACCGGCACCGGCAAGACCCATCTGGCGGTGGCGGTGGCGCTCAGCTGCATCCGGCTCGGCCGCCGGGTGCGGTTCTACACCGTGATCGACCTGGTCAACCGGCTCGACCTGATCGTGCTGGACGAGCTTGGCTACCTGCCGTTTGCCCAGAGCGGCGGCCAGCTGCTGTTCCACCTGATCAGCCGCCTCTACGAGCAGACCTCGGTGGTGGTCACGACCAACCTGCTGTTTGCCGAATGGCCGAGCGTGTTCAACGACGCGAAGATGACCACGGCCCTGCTCGACCGACTCACCCACCACTGCGACATCATCGAGACCGGCAACGACAGCTGGCGGTTCAGGAACCGGAACTAGGACCGCGCCTGACTGCCCGATCGGGCAGCCAGAAAAGGGGTCAGTTTTCGGCGCCGATGGGGGTCAAATTTCGACGCCGTTTGACAGCCAGAGCCGCAGCACGTCGCCTGCCGCTGGCCGCAGCAGCGCGTTCACATCGCCCTCCTGCTCACCGAGCCACAGCGGCCATGCCTCCGGCTCCAGGATCACGGGCATGCGGTGATGGACCGCCTGCATCGGTCGGTTCGCCTCGGTAGTCAGCAGGCAGAACGTCCGCACCACCTCCCCGCCTGCCCCCTTGAATCCCTCCCACAGCCCGGCCAGCGCTAGCGGGGAGCCGTCCGCGCGCGCGATGGCGAACGGCACCTTCGGCTGGTCGGGCTCGCGCCTCCATTCGTAGAACGCCTGCACCGGCACGATCGCCCGCCTTTTGGCGTAGGCGTCCCGGAACGTCGGCAGCTTCGCCACCGTCTCAGCTCGCGCGTTGATCGGCCGCTGCGCCGCCTTGGGGTCCTTGGTCCAGCTCGGCAACAGGCCCCACTGCAGCGGGTCGAGGTGGCGCTCGCCGGCCTGCGGCTGGCGCCGTACCACCAGCGCCATCTGGCTTGGCGCGGTATTCCAGTTCGGCGGCATGTTCGGGAGGGCGTTGCGCGTTCCGAACATGCGCCCGATCAGCTCGGGCGGAAGGTCGACGGCGAAGCGGCCGCACATGCTGCCGCTCGGCTCCCTGCCTCAGCCGGCCGCGCTGCGTCCGGCGTCGATCAACCAGAACGTGTTGGCCTCGGTCGAGCGCGCGGTCCAGGTCTCGCCGCGCCTAGCCAGGCCGATCGCTCGTGCCGTGCCCTTGGCCTCCTCGGCCCGCACGTGGGCCTCGACCAGGAGGCGTGCCGCCTCCGTGGTCAGGGTGTCGGCCCGCTCGGTCAGCGGCTGCAGCCAATAGCCGCCTTCGCTCTGCGCGCGCACCAACTGCTCCTGCGCCTCTGTCGCCGCCAGGGCGGCGTCGTGCGCTTCGCGGCACGCCTGGCACCGCCTTGGCCACCGCCGGCTCCAGGATGGCCTCCAGGGCGGCCTGACGGGCCTCGCCAGGCTCCGGACGGATGTAGTTGAAGATGTGCTCGGCCACCTCTTCGTCCACCGCATCGCGGAGTTCCACCCCGGGCAGCGGCAGCTGGAAGCTCTCGGCCACCTGCAACACCTTCCGGACATCCGGCTCGATCTCGCGCAGCAGGTCGATCGTTGGACGCGTACGGCGCTCGACCGGGAACCGCACCACGTTGCTCGTGCCGGTCACCAACTCGATACGCATGACGTCCTCCCCCCTGATCTGAACGCAGACTAGGTGTTTGGTCCCGGGATGAGGTGACGGGGATCAAGTTTGAAGATGTCGGGCGTT
>CAXTVX010000042.1:0-31360 GCA_964247755.1 uncultured Acetobacteraceae bacterium
CGAGCACCTGTCGCCGCTGCGCTGGCTGGCGATCGCCGGCATCATCGCCGCCTCGCTCGGCAGTGCGGTGACCGACCCGGTGCCCGGCGCCGACGCGGACCCTATCCCTCGATCAGCTGCCTGATCCGTGTGCCGAGCGCCTCCATCGCGAACGGCTTGGTCAGGATGTGCATGCCCGGCTCCAGCCGGCCGGCGTCGAGCACCGCACTCTCGGCATAACCGGTGATGAATAGCACCCGGAGCCCGGGCCGGCCCACGCGCGCCGCATCCGCCACCTGCCTGCCGTTCATCCCGCCGGGCAGGCCGACATCGGTGATCAGCAGGTCGATCCGGCGGTCCTCCCGCAGGATGTCGAGGCCGGCGGCGCCGTCGGCCGCTTCCAGCGCCGTGTAGCCCAGCTCCTCCAGCGCGTCGGTGACCAGCATCCGCACCGTCGGCTCGTCGTCGACCAGCAGCACCGTCCAGCCGGCGTCGGCCGGTCGCGGTACCATCGGCAATCCGGCGACCTTCCGCTCGGCGACGGTGCCGCGATGACGCGGCAGGTAAAGGTGCATCGCCGTGCCCTCCCCCGGCGTCGAGCTAATCCGCACCTGGCCACTCGACTGTCGGGCGAAGCCGTAGATCATCGACAAGCCGAGCCCGGTGCCCTGGCCGAGCGGCTTGGTGGTGAAGAACGGGTCGAAGGCACGGGCCATCACCTCCGGCGTCATCCCGGTGCCGGTGTCGCCGACGCAAAGCGACACATATTGTCCGGCCGGCAGGTCGTGCAGCCGCCCGGCCAGGTCGTCCACCCAGCAGTTGGAGGTCGCGACCGTCAGCGCTCCCCCGTCCGGCATGGCGTCGCGCGCGTTGATGCACAGGTTGAGCAGCGCGTTCTCGAGCTGGTTGGGATCCACCAGCACCGGCCACAGGTCGTCCGCGCACGCCATGCCGACCGCGACTCCCGGTCCGACCGTGCGCCGGATCAGCTCCTCCATGCCGACCACCAGCCGGTTCACGTCGACGGTCTCCGGCGCCAGGGTCTGCTGGCGCGAGAAGGCCAGCAGCCTGTGCGTCAGCGCCGCCGCCCGCCCGGACGCTCCCTGCGCCGCCACGATGTAGCGGGCGGCATCGGCCAGCCGTCCCTGCCCGATCCGGGTGGCGAGCAGCTCGAGGCTGCCGGTGATGCCGGTCAGCAGGTTGTTGAAATCGTGCGCCAGGCCGCCGGTGAGCTGGCCCACCGCCTCCATCTTCTGCGCCTGCCGGAGCTGCTCCTCCGCCTTCTGCCGTTCCGCCATCTCGGCCTCGAGCTGCCCGGTCCGTTCCGCGACGCGCTGCTCCAGCGTGGTATTGAGCTCGCGCAGGGCGGCGTTGAAGCGGTCCGCGTCGCCGAGCGCGCGCGCCAGGGCGGTGCGCGTCGTGTCCAGCGCCGCGGTCAGGGAGGTCGCACGGGCCAGCGCCTCGTCGGCCACGGTGACCAGGCCTGCCGAGGCGATGGTGCGACGTTCGGCACGCAGCAGGGCGGCCAGCAGCGGAAAGCCGATCCGGTCGAGCGATGGCGGCGCGATCCGGTCGACCCCGCCGCCCAGCAGCACGAGCACGGCCTGCGCGTCGGCGCCGACCTCCGCCAGGGCCGGAACCACCCTGCTGCGGTCCGGGAACGCCACCTCGCCGGTCACGGTGCCGGGCGCGGCGCAGCGGGCCAACAGGGTGCGCCAGCCCGGACCGCCGGGAAGGGTCTGCACGAAGCCGGGTGCCGGGCACAGCGTGCCGAGATCGTGGTCGCGCACCAGCACGAGCACCGCTTCCGCACCCCACTGGCCTGCCAGCGCCGCGGCGGCCGCCGGGCGCTGCGCCGGATCGGCCAGCGCGTTGAGCAGGCCGAGGCTGCCGGGCGGGCCCATGACCGGGAGATCCGGCGGACTCAGGCCGGCAGCACGCACACGACCGCCGTGCAGTTGTGGAAGCCGTCGAACTGCCCCTCGGCCCTGGCGATCTGCCCGTGGGTGACGCAGCCGACCATCGGCAGGTTCGACAGCCGGTTCCGCACCGCGTCGAGCTCCATCGTGTAGTCGTCGCCGATGCGGATCCGGGTCGCCGCGCAGTCGAAGAACAGGGCGACGCCTGGCTCGCGGTCGCCGATGCTGGCGAGCGCCGACGCGGTCGCCCGCTCCACCGCCAGCAGGCTGGCCGCCATCGTGCTGCGCATGATGCGCACCCGGCTGCCCACCGGCACCTCGGCGGCGCAGTGCACCACACCTGCCTCGTCCACCGACAACGGCATGCGCAGCTGGTAGCCGGCGGCGGTCTCGATGCCCAGGATGTTGTGCAGGAAGAACGGCAGCGGCGCCGCGGGATCGAAGCGCAGCCCGGCCGCCTCGGCATGCGCCTCGAACGCTTCCACCGCGGGCAGGCCGTTCAGGCCGATCAGCCTGAGGCCGTCCGCGTCGGTCACGCGCAGCGCCTCCGCCGCCGCCTCCCAGCCATGGCCGACGCCGACGCCGAGCGGCTCGGGGGACAGGATCTCCAGCGCCACCGCGGCGTCGTCCAGCACCTCGGTGCCGCTGAACACCACGGTGCGGACGAACTGCGCGTTGTCCCCCGCACCGCCGCCGAACAGCTGGTACTGCGCGCCAGTGGCGACCATCAGCTCCTGGATCAGCGCCGGGGCGTGACCGGCCAGCGCGTCGGTGAGCACCAGCGCCGCGCGGTGCAGGGTCTGCTCCTCCGGGCCGCGGAAGGTCGACACGATCTGTCTGGCCGCGTCCGCCGCCGACCGGCTCAGGGCCCGCCCCACGCCGACCGCGAAGCGCACGGTCCCGCTCCGCAGCGCCAGCGCGCAGGCCGTGCCCTCGCCATGCGCCAGGTGGGTGAACTCGCCGGCCGAGGACGAGCCGACCAGCAGCGCCGCCGGATGGGCCGACGACAGCGCCCGGAGCAGCGACCGGTGGTCATAGCCCGGTCCAGCGAACAGGATGATCGCGTCCGGCGAGCCGGGCAGCTCGGCCGCGATCTGCCGACCAAGCGCGTGGCCCGCCGCCTCGGCGTCCGGGAGATCGGTATAGGCGGTCGCCGTCTGCATCATCCCGTTCCCTGCCTGGCGCCTGCCTCCGGATGGCCGGCGAAACCTCCACGCGGTTTATGACGCAGCCGGAGCCGTTTGCGAACCGCGTTCCGTGCGTGACGCGAGCGTGGCCGCCAGCCCGGCCAGGGCGGCCAGCGATACCCAGACGCCCGGCATCGCCGGGTTGCCGGTGGCGTGGATCGCCCAGGTGCAGATCAGCGGCGTGGCCCCGCCGAACACCGCGACCGCCAGGCTGTAGGCGAGCGAGAAGCCGGCGCTGCGGGCGCGCGCCGGCACCAGCTCGACGAGGTGCACCACCATCGCCCCGTTGTAGAACCCGTACAGCACGGACAGCAGGAGCTCGACCGCCAGCAGCCGTCCGAACGACGGCGCCGCGGTCGCCCAGCGCAGCAGCGGATACGCCAGCAGCAGCATCAGGATCGTGGTCGCGAGCAGGATCGGCACCCGCCCGATGCGGTCCGACAGCGCCCCGGACACCGGCAGCCAGAGCAGGTTCGACACGCCGACGCAGAACGTCACCCACAGCACCGACGCCGCGGACAGGTGCAGCACGCTGCGGCCGAAGGTCGGGGTGTAGACCGTGATCAGGTAGAACGAGACGGTGGTGGTGGTGACCAGGCCCGCCCCGACCAGCACCGTCGCCGCCCGGTCCCGCAGCGTGCGGAGGATCTCGCGCGCCGACGGCGGACGCGCCGCCATCGCCTGGAACGCCGGCGTCTCCTCCAGCCCGCGACGCAGCAGGAGCAGCACCGGCACGATCGAGCAGCCGGCCAGCAGCGGGATCCGCCAGCCCCAGTCCCGCATCTCGCCCGGCGACAGCAGGCCGTTCAGCGCCGCCCCGAGCCCGGCTGCCGTCATCACCGCGACCTGCTGGCTCGCCGACTGCCAGGACACGAAGAAGCCCTTCGCGCCGGGCGGCGCGATCTCGGCCAGGAACACCGACACGCCGCCGAGCTCGACCCCGGCGGAGAAGCCCTGCAGCAGCCGGGCGAGCAGGACCAGCACCGGGGCGACCAGCCCGATGGAGGCATAGGGCGGCATCAGCGCCAGGACCACCGTGCCGACCGACATCAGCGACAGGGTCAGGATCAGCCCGGCGCGCCGGCCGCGCCGGTCGAGGAACGCGCCCAGCACCAGCGCGCCCAGCGGCCGCATCAGGAACGCCGCCCAGAAGGTGGCGAAGCTCGCCATCAGCGACACGAACGGATCGCGCGACGGGAAGAACGCGTGCCCGATCGGCCCGGCATAGAAGCCGAACACGATGAAGTCGTACATCTCCAGGAAATTGCCGCCGGCGACCCGCAGCACCGTCATCGCCGGAGCGGCACCACGCCCGCCGGACACGGCGCCGCTCACACCGCCTCGCCGCCCGCGACCAGGGCCGACTCGGTTCGCACCACGTCGAGCGCCACCAGGACCCCGTTGCGCTCCAGGTGCCAGAAGGTCCAGCCGTTGCAGGATGGCGCGTTGGTCAGCGCAGCCCCGATCTGGTGGATCGAGCCGCGTCGGGTGCCGCTGACCAGGGTGCCGTCCGGCGACACCACCGCACTCACCCGCTTCTGCCGGTCGGTGACCCGGGTGCCGGGCGGCACCAGACCGCGCTCGACCAGGCTGCCGAACGGCACGCGCGGCACCTCCCGCCGGGCCGGGGTGGCCGCCGCCTGGTCGATCCCAAGGGGCCGCTCGCGCCGGTATCGGCCGATCGCCGCCTCGGCATAGTCGGGATGCCGCTCGATGCCGATGAACCGCCGCCGCAGCCGCTTGGCCATCGCCGCGGTGGTGCCGGTGCCGGTGAACGGGTCGAGCACGATGTCGTCGATGCCGGTCGAGGCGAGCAGCACCCGGTGCAGCAGGCTTTCCGGCTTCTGGGTCGGGTGCAGCTTGAGCCCGTGTCGGTTGCGCAGCCGCTCGTTGCCGGTGCAGAGCGGCAGCAGCCAGTCCGAGCGCATCTGCACGTCGTCGTTCAGCGCCTTCATCGCCGCATAGTTGAAGCGGTAGCGGCTGGTCTTGCCGCGCGCCGCCCAGATCAGCGTCTCGTGGGCGTTGGTGAAGCGCCGGCCGCGGAAGTTCGGCATCGGGTTGGACTTGCGCCAGATCACGTCGTTCAGGATCCAGAAGCCGAGGTCCTGCAGGATCGTGCCGATGCGGAAGATGTTGTGGTACGAGCCGATCACCCAGATCGTCGCATCCTTGCGCATCAGCCGTCGCGCCTCGGTCAGCCAGTCACGGGTGAAGCGGTCATACTCGGCGAAGTCGCCGAACTTGTCCCATTCCTCGTCCACCCCGTCGACCAGGCTGTCGTCCGGACGTCGCAGCTCGCCGCGGAGCTGGAGGTTGTAGGGCGGGTCGGCGAACACGCAGTCGACCGAGCCGGCCGGCAGCATCCGCATCAGCTCGATGCAGTCGCCAAGCAGCACCTGGTCGAGGGGGAGTTCCATCGCGGGCCAGGTCACCGCCGTGCCGGCGCCAGGATCACGCCGGCGCCAGGTCCAGGCTCAGCTGGCGCACGGTGCCGAACGCTTCCCGGTGATGGCGGGTGATGCCGAGCACGCCAAGGGCCGTGCGATGGTACGCGGTACCGTAGCCGGCGTTGCGCTCCCAGCCATAGCCCGGACAGCGGCGGCCGAGCCGGACCATCAGCCGGTCTCGCGTCACCTTGGCGACGATCGACGCGGCCGCGATCGACAGGCACTCAGCATCGCCGCCGATCACGGCAAGGCTGGCGCAGGCCATCGCCGGGCAGCGGTCGCCATCCACCAGCACCAGGTCCGGCTGCTCACGCAGTCGCCGCACCGCACGCGACATCGCCAGCATGCTGGCGTGCAGGATGTTGAGGCAGGCGATCTCGCGCACCGAGGCGGCGGCGACACCGATCCGGATGCCGGGACAAGCCAGCAACGCCGCGTGCGCCGCGTCCCGCGCGTCGCCGGTCAGCTTCTTGGAGTCGTCGAGCAGGGCCGCCACCCGCCGCGGCGGCCGTTGCGCGAACATCACCGCCGCCGCGACGACCGGCCCGGCCAGCGGCCCCCGCCCGGCCTCGTCGACCCCGGCCACCCGTCCGCCGTGGCGGGATTCGCGCCTGTAGTGCGGCATCCGTGCCCTGCATCCCCGGGCCGCGGGCGGACCCGCACCAGCGCGAGTCGGCGCACGCATCGGCCGCTGCCACAGGCAGACCATCTTTGGTCGGCCCATGGCAAGCGCAGCGCCTCAGCCGCGTGAGGGGATCAGCAGGAAGCCGAGCAGGAAGCCGATGCCGGCGGCGATGCCGATGGCCGCGAACGGCTGCTCGCGCACCAGCACGGTCGCCTCCTCGAACTGCTCTTTGGCCTGCTCCAGGAAGTCGCCGTACTCCTTCTGCACCGTGCCCTGCACCTGGTCGAACTTGCCTTCCGCCTGCAGCCCGCCATCGCCGGTCAGGCCGCCCGCGGCGTCCTTCAGCTTGCCCACGCCTTCCGTGACCGTCCCCTTGACCTCGTTCTCGTCGACCATCGTATCGGTTCCTCCCTGCGCGGAAATGCTGCAACGGCGAACGGCGGCGCAGGTGCCGTGGTTCCGCCCCGGCTTGCCAGCTTGGGCAAAAACGCGATGGTGGCGCCGTGACGACGCGGCGGTCCTCCTCCCCCTTCCCTGCCCGCCGCCCGGCCTGGCTCGTGCGTCGCCGCAGCCTGCTGTCGCGGGATGCGCGCACCACCGCGCTGATCGTCGCCAGCGCCCTGCTGATGGAGCAGCTGGACGCCACCGTGCTGACCACCGCGCTGCCGTCGATGGCGCGATCCTTCGGCTCCGATCCAGTGCATCTCAGCATCGCCATGACCTCCTACCTGGTGAGCCTGGCGGTGCTGATCCCGGCCAGCGGCCGCGCCGCCGACCGGTTCGGCAGCCGCACCGTGTTCCGGGCCGCGATCGTGCTGTTCACCGCCGGCTCGATCCTGTGCGCCGCGGCACCCGACCTCCCCTTCCTGGTCGTCGCCCGGCTGCTGCAGGGTGCGGGCGGGGCGATGATGGTGCCGGTCGGACGGCTGGTGCTGATGCGCAGCGTCGACAAGAGCCAGCTGATCACCGCCATGTTCTGGCTGCTGATGCCGGCCACGATCGGCCCGCTGCTCGGGCCGCCGGTGGGCGGGTTCCTCACCACCTACCTGTCCTGGCGCTGGATCTTCATTATCAACGTGCCGATCGGCCTGCTCGGGATCGTGCTGACCACGCGCTACATCCCGCAGATGCGCGAGGCGGTGCGGCTGCCGTTCGACGGGCGCGGCATGGCCCTGTCCGGCGTCTCGCTCGCCTGCCTGGTGTTCGGGCTCGAGCTTGCCTCGCGCGGCGCCGGCACCCGCAACCTCGCGGCGGCGACGCTGGCCCTCGGGCTGGCCTCCGGCGTGCTCTACTTCCGCCACGCCCGCACCGTGGCCGTCCCGATCCTGGACTTCACCCTGATGCGTGTCCCGACCTTCCGCCTGTCGGTGCTGAGCGGGTCCGCGACCCGGATCGTGGTCGGCGCCACCCCGTTCCTGGTGCCATCCATGCTGCAGCTGGGCTTCGCGCTGAGTGCGGCGCAGAGCGGGCTGGTGACCTTCACCGCCACGGTCGGGGCGTTCCTGATGCGCCTGATGGCCAGGCGCGTGCTGCACGCGTTCGGCTACCGCACCATCATGTCGGTGAACGCGTCGGGCGCCGTCCTGCTGACACTGGCCTGCGCGCTGTTCCGGCCGGGCTGGCCGTTCTGGGTGCTGTCGCTGATCCTGTTCGGCGGCGGGTTCAGCAACGCGCTGCAGTTCACCTCGCTCAACACCATCGCCTATGCCGACATTCCGCCCGAGCGGATGAGTGCCGCCACCAGCTTCTACACGACGTTCCAGCAGCTCACCCTGACGCTGGGCATCTCGGTGGCGGCAGCTGCGGTGTCGGCGTCACAAGCCCTTGCCGGTCACGCCCATGTCGCGTTGTCAGACTTCAGCGCAGCATTCGTAGCCGTCGGGCTGTTGTCCGTCCTGGCGATACCGGCCGCCCTTGCAATGCCGGCCGATGCGGGTGCGGAGATGAGCGGACACCGCTCGTGACCGGCGGGACCCGATCCGCCGGCCGGACGCTCCTCAGATCGAGGGGCGGGACGACCACATGCCGTAGCGAGACGGGATCGCGGTGAAGCGGGCCAGGTCGCGGAGGCTGTCGCCCAGCGGATGCGCCGGTTGTTCCTGCCGGACCTGCGCGGCATCCTCGCTGGCGTGAAGGGCTGCGGTCTCGAGAGCGAAAAGCTTGCGAAACATCGTTCGTCTCCTTCGTCCTCGCCGGTCGCGGAGCGGTGGGAGAGGGTCCCGCCAGGCTGCGCCCGGTTCGGCTCGACGGATCCTCCGCCGACAGCGCAGTCATAGCAGCCATGAGTGTCAGCCACAATCTCGCCGCTTTTCCCTCACGAACCCGTGATCGGAACCGTTAGGGGTTGGTCAACTATCGCTGCCCTCGGACAGGCATCCTCGTGTCTCCCCAGGACAGACGAGTGACCGGTTGGGCGATACGGTTCGCAACGCCTTGAAGCAAAGCGGCGCGCCCGCGCCGGCTTTTTCTGGTAAGAACGTGCCGATCAGGTAAACCGCGCGACGCGGCTGTGCCGCAATGCGGGGTTCTAGGGAAGACGATGGACGAGCCGAGCGGCCTACGTGCTGGCGCTGATCGCGCACGCGCCGACACCGATGTGACGCCTGGTCCAGGCGAGGCCGCTCCCATGCCTGCTCCCATCCCGGCGACCCCGGCGCGGACCAGGCGCAGGCGGCGCTGGATCCCGTTGCTGGTGCTCCTGGTGGCGATCGGGGTGATCGCCTACGCGCTGCTGCACACCCGCCAGGCCGCGCATCCGGGCGCCGCCCCGGGGAGCGGCCGGGGCGGCCACCGCCACGGCGGCGCCGGCGGCGAGGCCTCCGGGCCGCAGCCGGTCAGCGTGGCGCAGGCCCGCACTGGCGACATGCCGGTGGTGCTGACCGAGCTCGGCACCGTCACCTCGCTCGCCACCATCACGGTGCAGTCGCAGCTGTCCGGCTACCTGCTGGAGGTCAACTTCAAGGAGGGCCAGGAGGTGCACAAGGGCGACCAGCTCGCCCTGGTCGACCCGCGGCTCTACGAGGCGACGCTGACCCAGGACGAGGGCAACCTGGCGCGCGACACCAACCTGCTGCACCAGGCACAGCTCGACAACAACCGCTACCAGCTGCTGCAGCGACAGAAGAGCATCGCCTCGCAGACCGCCGAGGACCAGGTGTTCGTGGTCGGCCAGTACCAGGGCGACGTGCTGACCGACCAGGGCCAGATCGCGGCCGCCAAGCAGAACATCGCCTATTGCCACATCCGCTCGCCGATCGACGGCCGCGTCGGCCTGCGCCAGGTCGACGCCGGCAACTACATCACCACTGCGCAGACCAATGGGCTGGTGGTGGTGACGCAGATCCATCCGATCTCGGTGATCTTCACCGTGCCGGAGGACAACATCCCGCCGCTGCAGGCGCAGATGAAGGCCGGCAGCACCCTGACGGTGGACGCCTACGACCGCACCAACACCCAGAAGCTCGCGTCCGGCACGGTGGAGACGATCGACAACACGATCGACACCAGCACCGGAACGGTACGCATACGCGCCACCTTCCCCAACGCCGACGAGACCCTGTTCCCGAACCAGTTCGTCAACGCCCGGCTGCTGCTGCAGACCCTGCACGGCGTGGTGCTGGTGCCGAACGGCGCGATCCAGACCGGCCCGAACGGCAATTTCGTCTACCTGGTGAGGCCGGACAACACGGTGGAGATGCGCCCCGTGACCACCGGCACCGCCAGCCAGACCGACGTGGTGATCAGCGCCGGGCTGGCCGCCGGCGACAAGGTGGTGACCGACGGCACCGACCGGCTCAAGACCGGCTCCAGGGTCACCATTCCGGCCGAGCATCCGGCCACGGGTGCTGCGGGCGCCGGCGGAGCGAACCGGCACCACTGGCACCATGCCGGCGGCGCCGGCGGCACCGGCAACGGCAACGGCGGATCATGAACCGGCCCGGCAACAGCCTGCGGACGCGCAACCACCCGTGAACCCGTCGCGGCTGTTCATCCTGCGTCCGGTGGCGACCACGCTGCTGATGCTGGCGATCCTGATGATCGGCCTGCTCGGCTACCGGTTCCTCCCCATAGCCGCCCTGCCGGAGGTCGAGTATCCGACCATCCAGGTGCAGACCTTCTATCCCGGCGCCGGGCCGCAGGTGATGACCACCTACGTCACCGCGCCGCTGGAGTACCAGCTCGGCCAGATGCCCGGGCTGGACCAGATGGAGAGCCAGTCCTCCGCCGGCGCCTCGGTGATCACGCTGCGCTTCGGGCTCGACATCGACATCAACGTCGCCGAGCAGGAGGTCCAGGCCGCGATCAACGCTGCCAACTCGCTGCTGCCGACCGACCTGCCGGCGCCGCCGATCTACAACAAGGTCAACCCGGCCGACACGCCGATCCTGAGCCTGGGCGTGACATCGAAGACCATGACGCTGGTCGACGTCGAGGACTACGTCGACACGCGCCTCGCGCAGAAGATCAGCCAGATCCAGGGCGTCGGCCTGGTGACGCTCACCGGCGGCAACCGCAAGGCGATCCGGGTGCGTGTCAACACTCGCGCGCTCAGCGCCTACGGCGTGTCGATCGACGATCTGCGCACCATCATCACCACCGTCAACGTCAACTCGCCCACGGGAACCTTCGACGGCCCGCTGCACGCCTCGACGCTGCAGGTGAACGGCCAGATCAACGCGCCGGAAACGCTCGCCAACCAGGTGATCGCCTACCAGAACGGCGCGCCGATCCGCCTGCGCGACGTCGCCAGCGTGGTCAGCGGGCCGGAGAACACCCAGCTCGAGGCCTGGGCCAACACCACGCCCGCGATCATCCTGAACGTGCAGCGCCAGCCCGGCGCCAACGTGATCGCGGTGGTGGATGCGATCAACCGCATCCTGCCGGGCCTGCGCCAGTCGATCCCGGCCGGCATCGCCATCACGCCGCTCACCGACCGCACCACCACCATCCGCGCCTCGGTCGGCGACGTCGAGTTCGAGCTGATGCTGTCGGTGGCGCTCGTCGTGCTGGTGATCTTCCTGTTCCTGCGCAACCTGCCGGCGACCGTGATCCCGTCGCTGTCGGTGCCGCTGTCGCTGGTCGGCACCATGGCAGTGATGTACCTGCTCGGCTTCTCGCTCGACAACCTGTCGCTGATGTCGCTGACCATCGCCACCGGCTTCGTGGTCGACGACGCCATCGTCATGATCGAGAACATCGCCCGCTACATCGAGATGGGCGAGACGCGGATGCAGGCGGCACTCAAGGGTGCCGGCCAGATCGGCTTCACCATCGTGTCGCTGACCGTCTCGCTGATCGCGGTGCTGATCCCGCTGCTGTTCATGGGCGACGTGGTGGGCAGACTGTTCCACGAGTTCGCCATCACCCTGTCGGTGACCATCGTGCTGTCGGCGGTGGTGTCGCTGACGCTGGTGCCGATGCTGTGCGCGCGCATGCTGCGCGAGCAGCCGCACCATCCGCAGGGTGCCAGGCTGCAATCCGGCAGCCGCTTCTCGCGGCTGTCCGAAACCGCGATCAACCGCACCATCGCCGGCTACGGCCGCGCGCTCGACGTGGTGCTCAGGCACCAGCCGCTCACCCTGCTGGTGTTCATGGCGACCCTGGCGGCGACCGTGGTGCTGGCGGTGGTGATCCCCAAGGGCTTCTTCCCGGTCCAGGACACCGGCGTGATCCAGGGCATCTCGGTGGCCTCGCAGGACACCTCGCTGGCGGCCATGTCGCGCCACCAGCAGGCGCTGGCCCGCGTGATCCTGTCCGACCCGGACGTCGTGAGCCTGAGCTCGTTCATCGGCGTCGACGGCAGCAACATGACGCTGAACCAGGGCCGGTTCCTGATCAACCTCCGCCCGCACGACGCGCGCGCCCTGACCGCGTCTGGCGTCATCCGGCACCTGCAGGACGAGGTCGCCGGCGTGGTCGGCGTGCAGCTGTTCATGCAGCCGGTACAGGACCTGTCGCTCGACACCGCGGTGTCGGCCACCCAGTACCAGTTCGTTCTGGAAACCCCGAACTACGACGACTTCAAGAACTGGGTGCCCAAGGTGGTGGCCAGGCTCCAGGCGCTGCCGCAACTGGCCGACGTCACGTCGGACCTGCAGGCGACCGGCCTGGTGGCGATGGTGACGCTCGACCGTGCCACCGGCGCCCGGTTCAGCATCACCCCGGAAACCGTCGACAACGCGCTCTACGACAGCTACGGCCAGCGCCAGATCAGCACCATCTACACCCAGTCCAACCAGTACCGGGTGATCCTGGAGACCGACCGCTCGCTGGCGCGCAGCCTGTCCAGCCTCAGCCAGCTCTACCTGCCCGGCAGCGGCTCCAGCACCACGACCACCACCGGCGCCGCACGCAAGCCGACCGGCGGGCTGGTGCCGCTCGACGCCGTGGCCTCGGTGAAGCTCGGCACCGCACCGCTGCTGATCTCGCATCTCGGCCAGTTCCCGGCCACCACGATCTCGTTCAACCTCCGGCCGGGCGCGTCGCTGGGACCGGCGGTCGACGCGATCGAGCGGGCCGAGACGGATATCGGCCTGCCCGCCAGCTTCCAGACCTCGTTCCAGGGCACCGCGGCCGCGTTCCAGACCAGCCTCGGCAACGAGCTGTTCCTGGTGCTGGCGGCACTCGCCGCGGTCTACATCGTGCTCGGCGTGCTCTACGAGAGCTTCATCCACCCGGTCACCATCCTGTCCACCCTGCCGTCGGCCGGGATCGGGGCGCTGGCGGCGCTGATGCTGGCCGGCGCCGACCTGGACGTGATGGGCATCATCGGGATCGTGCTGCTGATCGGCATCGTCAAGAAGAACGCGATCATGATGATCGACTTCGCGCTGGAAGCGGAGCGCGAGGATGGCATGGCGCCCCTGCCCGCGATCCGGCGCGCCGCCATGCTGCGCTTCCGGCCGATCCTGATGACCACGCTGGCGGCCGCCTTCGGGGCGCTGCCGCTGATGCTGGGCACCGGCACCGGCTCGGAGCTGCGCCGGCCGCTGGGGCTTGCCATCGTCGGCGGCCTGGCCGTCAGCCAGCTGCTGACCCTGTTCACCACGCCGGTGATCTACCTGTTCATGGACCGGCTCGGCCGGCGCACCCGCCGCTTCCTGGACCGGCACGACGCGCCGCCGCGCGACGTCGGCGCCCTGCGGCCGGGTCCCGCACCCCGCCTGCCATGAGCGCGCGGCCATGAACATCTCGAGGCCGTTCATCCTGCGGCCGGTGGCGACCACGCTGCTGACCGTGGCACTCGCCCTGTCCGGCGCGTTCGCCTACACCAAGCTGCCGGTGGCGCCGCTGCCCAACGTCGCGTTCCCGGTGATCCAGGTGCAGGCGACCCAGGCCGGCGGATCGCCGCAGGAGATCGCCGAGACCGTGGCGACGCCGCTGGAGCGCCATCTCGGCACCATCGCCGGCGTCACCGAGATGACGTCCACCAGCACGCAGAACCAGGTCCGCGTCACCATCCAGTTCGAGCTGTCGACCAACGTCGACAACGCCGCCCACGAGGTCGAGGCGGCGATCCAGGCCGCGCGCGCCGACCTGCCGAGCAGCATCCGCAGCAACCCGACCTACCGGAAGTTCAACCCGTCCGGCCAGCCGATCATGATCCTGGCGCTGACGTCCAGGACCAAGACCGCGCCGGAACTGTTCGACCTCGCCACCAACATCCTGCAGCAGCAGCTCTCCAAGGTGCAGGGCGTGGGCTACTTCCAGCCTGGCGGCAGCGCGCTGCCGGCGGTGCGCGTGGAACTCAACCCGCTGCCGATGTTCCAGCAGGGGCTCGGCTTCGAGGACGTGCGCGCCGCACTCGCATCCGCAAACGCCAACACGCCCAAGGGCTTCATCGACGTCGGAAACCAGCGGTTCCAGCTCGACACCAACGACCAGGCGCGCAAGGCGGCCGACTATCGTGGCCTGGTGGTCGGCTATCGCAACAACGCGCCGATCCACCTGTCCGACGTCGCCGAGATCGACGACAGCGTCGAGGACCTGCGCAACGCCGGCTACTACAACGGCCAGCCCGCGATCATCTGCATCGTGTTCCCGCAGGCATCGGCCAACATCATCAAGACCACCGACGCGATCAAGGCGCTGCTGCCGACGCTGCAGGCGGCACTCCCCGCGGACGTGCAGCTGCATATCGGCCTGGACCGCTCCACCACCATACGCGCGTCGGTGCACGACACGCAGAACACGCTGCTGATCGCGGTGGCGCTGGTGGTGCTGGTGGTGCTGGTGTTCCTGCGCACGCTGCGCTCGACCCTGATCCCGGCGGTCGCGGTGCCGGTGTCGATCATCGCCACCTTCGCCGCCATGTACATGCTGGGCTTCTCGCTCGACAACCTGTCGCTGATGGCGCTCACCGTTGCCACCGGCTTCGTGGTGGACGACGCGATCGTGGTGCTGGAGAACATCGCACGGCACATGGAGGACGGCATGCCGCGCCTCCAGGCAGCACTCCAGGGTGCCGGCGAGGTCGCGTTCACCGTGCTGTCGATCACCGTGTCGCTGATCGCGGTGTTCATGCCGATCCTGCTTCTGCCTGGGATCGCCGGCAAGTTCTTCTACGAGTTCGCGATGACGCTGATCGTCACCATCAGCGTGTCGCTGCTGCTCGCACTTACCGTGACGCCGATGATGTGCGCGCTGTTCCTGCGCGTGCAGCCGCGCGTGTCACCGGAGCAGGCCGAGGCCGACCGGCAGCGTGCCGCGTCGAAGTCCGGCCCGGTGCGACGAGCCCTCGCCTGGCTGGCCCTGCTGATCGAGCGCCTGCTCGACGGGCTGCTCGCCGGCTACGAGGCCAGCCTGATCTGGGCGCTGCGCCACCGCCGGCTGGTGGCGCTGACGCTGCCGCTGACCATCGTGCTGACGATCGCGCTGGTGTACCGCATGCCGAAATCGTTCTTCCCGGTGCAGGACAACGGGCTGCTGATCGGCACGGTCGAGGGAGAGCAGAGCATCTCGTTCCAGAACATGGTCGCCAAGCTGGTGACCGTGCAGAAGGCGGTGCTGTCCGATCCGGACGTGTCGACGGTCGCCGGCTTCACCGGCGGGCGCGGCACCAACCAGGCGCAGGTGTTCATCCAGCTCACCGACAAGAGCGTCCGGCACGACAGCAACGACGCCACCATCGCCCGGCTGCGCGCCAAGCTGTCGGGGATGGTCGGCGCCCGGTTCTTCGCCTTTTCCGCCGGCGACGTGCGCGCAGGCGCCCGCGTCAGCAACGCGAACTACCAGTACACCCTGTCCGCCGACGATGCCGACCTGCTCTATAGCTGGACGCCGCGGATCGAGGCGGCGCTGAAGCAGCGATCCGAACTGGTGGACATCGACTCCGACGTGGCTCAGGGCGGCCTGTCGCAGTCCGTCGAGATCGACCGCGACACCGGGGCCCGTCTGGCCATCACGCCGCAGCTGGTCAGCAACACCCTGTTCGACGCGTTCGGCCAGCGCTCGGCCTCGATCATCTACAACACGCTGAACCAGTACCATGTGGTCATGGAGGTGGCGCCGCGGTTCTGGCAGGACCCGTCGATCCTGAAGCAGATCTACGTCAGCACCGCGGGCGGCACCACCAACGGCAGCACCGCCAGCAACCTGATCCGGACCGCACCGCTCGCCAGCAACGCGTCGAGCAGCTCCAGCACCAGCGTGACCACGACGCTCGGCAACACCACCACCACGACCAGCCAGCAATCGGAGGAGAACTCCGCCAGCAACAGCATCGCCGGCGGCAACAACACCTCCAGCGGTGCCGCGGTGTCGTCGGCGGCGGAGACCATGGTACCGCTGCTCGCGGTGACCAAGGTGATCCCGGCGACCACGCCGCTGCAGGTGTCGCACGACGGTGGCTTCGTCGCCGCCACCCTGTCGTTCAACACCCCCGCCGGCGGCTCGCTCAGCGCCGCCGAGACGGCGATCCAGGAGACCATGGTGCAGCTGCACGTGCCGTCCGCGATCCACGGCGCGTTTGCCGGCAACGCGCAGCAGCTGCAGCAGACCACCAGCACCTATCCGCTGGTCGTGCTGGCGGCACTCGCCGCGGTGTATGCCACGCTGGGCATCCTGTACGAGAGCTACATCCACCCGCTGACCATCCTGTCCACCCTGCCGTCTGCCGGCGTCGGCGCGATCCTGGCACTGCAGCTGTTCGGTGAGGACTTCTCGCTGATCGCGATGATCGGCGTGATCCTGCTGATCGGCATCGTGAAGAAGAACGCCATCCTGCTGATCGACTTTGCGCTGACGGAGGAGCGCGACCACGGCAAGACGCCGCGCGAGGCGATCTACCAGGCCTGCCTGCTCCGCTTCCGGCCGATCATGATGACCAGCTTCGCCGCAGCGCTTGGCGCCCTGCCACTGGTGATCGGCACCGGCTACGGCAGCGAGCTGCGGCGCCCGCTCGGCCTGTCGGTGGTGGGCGGGCTGATCGTCAGCCAGGCGCTGACGCTCTACACCACGCCGGTGGTCTATCTCTACCTCGACCGGCTGTCGCGCTGGTGGAACCGGCTCTGGAGCCGTGGGCTCCGACGCCGCCGGTCCTCCCGTGCCCTCGAACAGGACGTTTCTGCCGGATGAAGCCTGTCCCACGCCGCCCGCGACGCGGGCGCGCTCCCGTCGTCCTGCTCGCTGCCCTGCTCGGCGGCTGCATGGTCGGCCCCGACTACCATCGGCCGGCGGCGATCGTCCCCGCCCGGCTGAAGGAGATCACGCCGCCACCCGGCTGGGCCTTCGCCGATCCGCACTACGCGGAGCTGCCGAAGGGCGCCTGGTGGACGCTCTACGACGACCCGGTGCTGAACCAGCTCGAAGCGCAGATCGACGTGTCCAACCAGACCATCAAGGCGGACGAGGCCGCGTTCCGCCAGGCCCGCGCCCTGGTCGACGAGGCACGCAGCAGCCTGTTCCCGACCGCGAGCCTGAGCCCTGGCGTCACCCGCCAGGGCAACGGCGGCGGCGGGAGCAGCATCGGCGGCAGCACCGTCGCGACCGGCCTCGGCGGCGTCGGCAGCACCTCGGCGCTCAACACCGGCAGCAGCGGCTACAACCTCACCACCTATTCCCTGGACGGGAACGCCAGCTGGGACCTCGACGTGTGGGGCGCGATCCGCCGCCAGGTGGAAAGCCAGGTCGCCGCGGCCCAGGTGAGCCAGGCCACGCTGGACGCGGCACGCCTGTCCGAGCAGACGACGCTCGCGACCGACTACTTCGAGATGCGCTACCAGGACAGCCTGCAGACCCTGCTCAACCAGTTCGTCGTGTTCTACGAGCAGAGCGAGCAGATCACGCGCAACAGTACCGCCGCCGGCGTGTCCGCGCCCTCCGACCTGCTGCAGGCGGAAACCCAGACCGCGACCACACGGGCCGAGGCGGTGCAGGTCGGCATCCTGCGTGCCCAGTACGAGCACGCGATCGCCGTGCTGACCGGCCATCCGCCGTCCGACCTCAGCCTGCCCCCGGCGCCGCTGGCCAGCCGGATCCCGGCGGTCCCGGTGACGGTGCCATCGCTGCTGCTGCAGCGGCGCCCCGACATCGCCGAGGCCGAACGCTCCATGGAGGAGGAGGACGCGCTGATCGGGGTGGCGATCGCCGCATTCTACCCGACCATCAGCCTGTCCGCCGCCGCCAGCTATGCCGGCAACCCGCTGGGCTCGCTGATCCAGGTCGCCAACCGCTCCTGGTCGCTGGCCGCGTCTGCGGCGGAAACGCTGTTCGACGGCGGCGAGCGCACCGCCGCGGTGCGCGCCGCACGCGCGACCTTCGACGAGAGCATCGCCACCTACCGCCAGACGGTGCTGTCGGCGTTCCAGGGCGTCGAGGACGAGCTGGCGGCGCTGCGCATCCTGGAGCAGCAGGCGCGGGCGCAGCAGCAGGCGGTCGATCTCGCCAACCAGACCGTCACCGTGGCGCTGAACCAGTACCAGGCCGGCACCGCGATCTACACCACCGTGATCACCGACCAGACCACCGCGCTGACCAACGCCGAAACCCTGCTCGGCATCCAGGAGAACCGGATCCTGGCCAGCGTGTCGCTGATCGACGACCTGGGCGGCGGCTGGGACACGTCCGAGCTGATCGGCAAGGACGCGCTGCAGGTCGACAACCCGTTCCTGCCCTCCTTCATCCAGAAGGACCGCAACTAGGATGGACGCCCTGACGATCGCCCTACGCCCGATCGGTCGCGTCGAGGGCGGCAGGACGGTTCCGGAGGACGACGGCTGGGGTGCGAGCCGCGCCGCCATCGAGCTGGACGCGGAACGTTTCGCGCCGTCGGCGCTACGCAGGCTGGACGAGTTCAGCCACGTCGAGGTGGTGTTCGTCTTCGACCAGGTCGCCGAGGCGGACGTCACGATGGACGTCCGCCATCCGCGCGGTCGGGCGGATTGGCCGGAAGTGGGCATTTTCGCGCAGCGCGGAAGCAACAGGCCGAACCGCCTCGGTGTCAGCACATGCCGGCTGCTCTCCATCCAGGGGCTTCGACTGGACGTGCAGGGTCTGGACGCCGTGCACGGAACGCCGGTGCTGGACGTGAAGCCGGTGATGCGCGGCTTCCTCCCGCGCGGCACGCTTCACCAGCCCGCTTGGGCCACCGAGATCATGGCCCGCTACTGGACCCGTTGAACATCGTCGCCGCAGGGAGCGGACGCAAAAAACCCCGGCACCTTTCGATGCCGGGGCCTGACGGTGTCGGCCGGTGCCATCGTTCAGAAGATCGCCTTGCCCGCCATGAGGCCGAGCACCAGGAAGATCAGGAAGATCACGATGGCGATGAAGAACAGGGTCTTGGCGATCCCGGCGGTCGCGGCCGACACGCCGGAAAAGCCGAAGATGCCTGCGATGATCGAGATGACCAGGAACAGGAGAGCGAGCTTGAGCATGGTATTCGTCCTATCTCGTCGGCGAGGTTCGTTGCTCAACGCCAACGGTCGCTGAAAGGTTCCGCCGCACGCCGTGCCCCATGCCGGTCAGCGACGCGCCAGCAGCGCGCCCAGGATGAAGCCCACGCCCACAGCCGCCGCGACCGCGACCAGCGGCTGGTCCGCGGTCAGGTCGCGCACCGTGTCCAGCGTCTCGCCGTAGTAACCCTGCGCCTGGCCGGCGAACTGCTTCGCCTTGCCCTTGGCCTGCGTCGCGGTGTCGCCGAGCAGGCCGCCCATCCCGTCCTGCAGCTTGCCGACCGTGTCTTCCGCTGCGCCCTCAATGCGGTTCGTATCGACCACGCCATGATACTCCAGTTGGATTCGCCGATCGTGATTGCTCGGCCTCTTGAAACTTCCAACGCCGCAACATTGCGCCGGATGCGCCGGATCCGATTTAATCACGGCCCTGCGACCACCAGGACGCTCAGAGCGACAGCAGGCTCTGATCCGGCTCGGCTGCGACAGGATCGGACGCGGCCTCCTGGCTCCTTCGGCCGAGCTCGTGGCGGACGGTGAAGGCCAGATCGCCGTCCGTCCGCTCGGCCGTCAGCAGCCGCTCCAGCTCCTCGGCCGGGAGATCGCGGAAGCGCCGACCGCGCAGCCGGCCATACGGCACCTTCACCAGCAGGGCCGGCTCCACGGACCAAGCGAGCAGCTGGTCCAGCGTCGCCTCGCGCAGCATGTCGCGCAGGTGGAACGCGGTGACGTAGGCGTCCGGACCGGCGCGGTGCGCCGGCAGGCCGATCGCCCGGTCCAGCCCCTCCGGCCGGCGGGAGTAGCGCAACCCCTGGTTCGAGTGCCCGGGGGCATCCGGCCAGATCCGCAGCGCGCTCTTGTAGGTGCAGATCCAGGGCAGGCCTCCGCTCAGGGCCGGCACGCACCAACGCTGCTCGAACGACGCCCGGTGGGCCGCCAGCGCCAGCGGCGCCGGGCCCGGGACGGCACGCAGGATGTCCGGCGCCGCAGACAGCCAGCCAGCCGCCCCCGCCACGTCCTCGTCGACGATGTGGTGGATCGCGGAAGTCGCGGACGAGATCGGCTTGCCCGGATCGATCAGCATCGCCTGCGGCCCGCCACGCAGGGTCCAACCCTCCGGCCCCGGTGCCACGTCCTGCCAGCCGATCTCGACCACGCCGCCATCGGTGAAGCTGTTGCCGGTGGTCTCGAGATCGACCACCCGCAGGAAACCCGCTGCGACCACGCTACGACGCTGCCGGTGGCTGCGTCATGTCGCGCAGGCCCAGCGTGCCGAGTGCCGAAGCCAGGTCGCTCGGGATGATGATGGTGGTGCCACGCTCCTTGTTCATCTCGTACACCAGGTTCATCTGCCGCAACTTCAAGGCGGTCGGATCCGACGCGTAGATCAGCGCCGCCTCCCTCACCTGCCGCGCCACGCCCACTTCGGCCGAGGCCAGCGTTTCCCGCGCCTGCTTTTCCCGCTCCGCCTGCGCCTGCCGGCTCATCGCGTCCTGCAGCGAGGCCGGGATACCGATGTCCTTGATCTCGACCGAGGTGACGGCGACGCCCCATTCCCGCGTCTTAGCGCCGATCGAGCGCTGCAGCTCTTGGTCCGCCACCTGCCGGTCCGACAGTAGCCGCGACAGGTCGCTGGTGCCGATCATCTCGCGCAAGCTGGTCTGCGCCACCCGCTCCACCGCCAGGCGGAAATCGTCGATCTCCAGCGACGCCTTCGCCGCGTCGATCACCCGCCAGAACACGATCGCGTCCATGCCGATCGCCACCGTGTCGCGCGTCAGCGCCTCCTCGGCGCGTATCTCGGTGGTGCGTATGCGCATGTCGACCACGGTCTGGATCTGGTCGATGAACGGTATCCGGAAGAACAGCCCCGGCCCGCGTATCGCCAGGAACCGACCTAGCCGCAGCACCACCGCGCGCTGCCACTGCCCCACGATCCGCACCGACGCCCGCAACACCACGAGGGCGACAAGCACGACAACGGCCAGCACAATAAGCGACGTGTTCATGAGTTGATCCCCTACGGCCTACAGGTCGATGGGGAGCGGGAGAAGATCAAGGGCGCAACACGGACCCGCCGCGTGAACGGTGTTCACATGCGCGAGGAACGCGTCCTAGCCGGCGCGCAGCGCACGATACTCCCGGCGCACGATGTCCATCAGTTCAGGCACGGAGGTGGACGCAGCCTCCTTCTCGTAGGTGACGCCGCCGCGCTGCATCAGCATGATCCGGTCGGCGATCTCCAGGGTCTGCGCGTAGTTGTGCATGATCATGACGATCGACAGGTTGCCCTTCGCCTTGAGGCGCAGGATCAGGTCGATGATCAGCCCGGCCTCGCGTGCGCCCATTGCCGCGAGCGGCTCGTCCAGCAGCAGGATGCGCGCGTCCGAGTTCACCGCGCGCGCCACCGCGATCGCCTGACGCTGCCCGCCTGACAGCCGCTCGACCGGAAGGTCGACCGACGGCACGTGCACCCCGATCTCCTCCAGCAGCTCGGCGGTGCGGCGGCGCATCGCCCTGTTGTTCAGCAACCGGATTGGTCCCGGATAGACGATCTCCCGGTTGAGGAACATGTTGTGGTAGATCGACAGCCCGTTGGCGAGCGCCAGGTCCTGGTACACGCACTCGATGCCGAGCGAGCGGGCATGGTCGACCGAACGCAGCGCCACCTCCTGGCTGTGCACGAACAGCCGGCCCTCGGTCGGCAGCTGGTAGCCGGTCAGGATCTTCATCAACGTCGACTTGCCGGCGCCGTTGTCGCCCAGGATGCCCAGGATCTCGCCTTCCCGCAGGTGCAGCGACACCCCGCGTAGCGCCGTCACCGCGCCGAACTGCTTGACGATGTTCTCGGCCCGCAGCGTCTCGGGACGGTCCGGCTGGGTGGCGCTCATGCGGCGGCTCCGCCGCGGCGGAGCCGGGTCACCTGTATGTTGAAGATCATGGCAAGCAGGATCGCCGATCCGAGGATGACGTTGAAGGTGAAGGCGTTGATGCCGATCAGGGTGAAGCCGTCGTTCAGCACGCCGAGCACGGCGGCGCCGATCAGGCCGCCGATGATGGTGCCGGAACCGCCGGCGAGCGAGGTGCCGCCGATGACGCCGGCGGCCACCGCCAGGAACATGATCTGGCTGCCGCCCGCCTGCGGGTCGATGGAGGAGATGCGGAAATCCTCCAGCACCCCGGTGAAGCCGGACAGCACCGCGCTGAGCACGAAGTTGCCGATCTTGAGCCGGGTGACGTTGATGCCGGCCTCGCTGGCGCCGATCGGGTTGCCGCCCGACGCCACGGTATGCAGCCCCCAGCGGGTGTTGCGCAGCACGGTGTGCATGATCACGGCCAGCAGCACCGCCCACAGGATCTCGCTGTAGCCCCAATGGCCGAAGAAGGCCTGCAGCCCGGGGCTGCCGGGAGTGTCGACCGGGGTGCCGGCCGACAGCACCAGGGTGATGCCGTTGAGCAGGAACATGGTGCCGAGCGTGGTGACGAAGCTCGGCACCCGAAGCAGCAGCGTCACCGCGCCGTTGACCAGCCCGACCCCGGCGCTCGCCAGCAGCCCGAGCAGCAGGCCCACGAACGGCGGCAAGCCGGCTACGACCGCGAAGTGCATCACGAACGGCGCGAAGGCGAAGATCATCCCGGCCGACAGGTCGATCTCGCCGCCGATCATCAGCATGATCTCGCCAAGCGAGATGATCGCCGCGGGTGCTATGAACTGCGACAGGTTCTCCAGGCTCGCCCGCGACAAGAGGAAGTCGCGGTTGGCGCTCTCGAAGTAGATCACGAGCAGGACGAGCACGGCCAGGATGCTCGCCTCCCGCCAGCGCAGCACCACGTCGAGCAGGCCCACCCGGGAGACCTGCGACGGCGCTGCTGTGCTTCGCGTGGCGGACACCTCCTGTGGTCCTAGCCCGCGATCGCGCCGCTGCGCGGCACGATCTGCGCCTGCGCCGACTTGCCCTCGTAGCGTGTCGAGGTCGACAGGTATGGGTCGACGTTCTCCTTGGTGACGAACTTCAGGCCGGTGTTGACGTTGGCCGGCCCCACCAGACCGCCTGACACCAGGAAAGTCGCCATCTGCATCACCGTGTAGAAGCCCTGCAGGTAGGGCTGCTGGTCGATGGTGAAGTCCATCGAGCCCTTCTTGATCAGTTCCAGCGTGCGGGGCAGCAGGTCGAAGCCGCCGCCATGCACGCCCTTCGCCGCCAGGCCGTACTGGTCCATGGTTTCGGCGATGCCCTGGGTGGTACCGCCATCGACCGCGAACATCCCCTTCACCTGCTGGTGGCCCAGGTAGTACGACTTGACCTTGGAGATCTCCTCGTTGACCGTGGCGCCGGTCGCGACCACGTCGATGGTGATCGACTTGCCGGACTTCTTGATGACGTCGCTGGCGCCATCGAGCCGCGGCTGGATGTTGAGCTGGCCTGGCGTCGCGATGAACAGCGCGACCGGGCCGCTGTCGATCAGGCTGACGATGCGCTGACCCATCAGCACGCCGGCCTGGTAGAGATCCTGTCCGATATAGGCGAGACGCTTGTTGCCGCTGCCGACCGGCGCGTCGGCGTTGTAGGCGAACACCGGGATCCCGGCCTCCAGCGCGCGCTCCACCGGCTCGTTGAAGGCGTGCGGGTCGATGATCGCCACGGCGATGGCGCTCGCCTTCGCCGCGATCGCGGCATTCACTGCGCTCACCATCTGGCCGACGTCGGACGTCACCGAACCGGTCCATTGCGTCTGGCAGCCGTATAATGCGGCTGCATCCGCCATCCCGTACTGCGTGGGCGTGAAGAACGGGTTGGTCGCCACGTGGTTGACGAACACGAAGCGCCAGTTCGGATGGCTCGGGAACGGTCCGGCCGATGCGGCCTCGGCAGCGCGGGCACCGCCGACCAGCGCCAGGGCGCCGCCGAGGAGGCCACCCTGCAGCAGCCCGCGACGGGACTGGGCCGCCGCAGCGATCCTGGTCAGGTCGCGCACGGTTCCACCCTCCGGTGACGCATCATCGGCATCGAACATCATCATCTCCCGTCCCTCGGGGTCGTCAGCGGAAATCCGTCAGGCTCCGCAGCATCCCGTTAGGCCGGAAACAGGCACCGCCACGACCCCCAAGTCAAGACGAGGAAGCCGCCCGCAGCGGTATTTGCCCGACAAAAGAAAACGGCCGGACACGAGGTCCGGCCGCTCCATCAACCCGTGTGGCGAGACCGGCCGGCGTCAGTTTGCGTAGTCGTTCTCGCTCTCTACCACCGGGCGCGGACCACTGTCCTGGCCCTTGGCCGACACGTCGCGCTCGACCAACTCGATCACCGCCATGTCCGCGGCGTCGCCGTGACGCATCCCCGCCCTGAGCACGCGGGTGTAGCCGCCGGCGCGCGCCTTGTAGCGCTCGGCAATGACGCCGAACAGCTTGGCGACGATGACGTCGTCGCGCAGCTGCGCATAGGCCTGGCGGCGCGCATGCAGGCCGCCGCGCTTGCCCAGCGTGATCAGCTTCTCCGCAACCGGCCGCAGTTCCTTGGCCTTGGGCAGCGTGGTGGTGATCTGCTCGTGCTTGATCAACGCCACCGCCATGTTCCTGAACATGGCGAGGCGGTGGGTGGAGGTAACGCCGAGCTTCCGGCCGGCAACACCGTGACGCATGGTGATCTGTTCCTGTTAACGGTGTGCGCTCAGAACGGCTCGTCGAGACGCTTGGCGAGATCCTCGATGTTCTCGGGCGGCCAGGTCGGCACGTTCATGCCGAGCGCCAGACCCATGGAGGTGAGAACCTCCTTGATCTCGTTCAGCGACTTGCGGCCGAAGTTGGGCGTGCGCAGCATCTCCTGCTCGGTCTTCTGCACCAGGTCGCCGATGTAGACGATGTTGTCGTTCTTCAGGCAGTTCGCTGAGCGGACCGAGAGTTCGAGCTCGTCGACCTTGCGCAGCAGGTTGCGGTTGAACGGCAGGTCGTCCTGCGGCTCCTCGGTGCGGACCGGGCGCGGCTCGTCGAAGTTGATGAACAGCTGCAGCTGGTCCTGCAGGATACGCGCGGCCAGCGCCACCGCATCCTCGGGAGTCACCGCGCCGTTGGTCTCCACCGTGAGCAGCAGCTTGTCGTAGTCGGTCACCTGCCCGACGCGGGTCGGCTCGACCTTGTACGAGCAGCGGCGCACCGGCGAGTAGATCGCGTCGATCGGGATCAGCCCGATCGGCGCGTCCTCGGGCCTGTTGGCGGCGGCCGGGACGTAGCCCTTGCCGAGGTTGACGGTGAACTCCATGCCGAGCTTCACGCCGTCGTCCAGCGTGCAGATCACCAGGTCCGGATTCATCACCTCGATGTCGTGCCCGACCTGGATCTGGCCAGCCTTGACCTCGCCGGGGCCAGTCGCCGTCAGCACCATGCGCTTCGGGCCTTCGCCGTGCATGCGAAGAGCGAGCTGCTTGATGTTGAGAACGATGTCGGTGACGTCCTCACGGACGCCGGCGATGGAGGAGAACTCGTGCAGCACGCCGTCGATCTGGATCGCCGTCACCGCAGCGCCCTGCAGCGAGGATAGCAGGATGCGCCGGATCGCGTTGCCGAGCGTCATGCCGAAGCCGCGCTCCAGTGGCTCCGCGACCACGGTCGCGGTGCGCAGCGGCTCGTTGCCGGACTCGATGTCCAGCTTCTCCGGCTTGATCAGGTTCTTCCAGTTGTTCTGGAGCGCCAAGGGCGTGGCCTTTCGTAAAAGAGCGCCACCCGCTCCATCTCCCGAAATGGGCGATGAGGCTGCGGCGGGCGGCGCCGTCGGGAAACCCGGCAGCGTTCAACAGGAGTTCCGGGACCGATCAGCCCGGCGCGGCCTCAGACTCGGCGACGCTTGCGCGGACGGCAGCCGTTATGCGGCACCGGCGTCATGTCGCGGATCGCGGTGATCGAGAACCCGACCGCCTGCAGCGCACGCAGCGCGCTTTCGCGACCCGACCCCGGACCGGACACCTCGATCTCGAGCGTCTCCATGCCGTGCTCGCGCGCCTTCTTGCCGGCATCCTCGGCAGCGACCTGCGCCGCGTACGGGGTCGACTTGCGCGAGCCCTTGAAGCCCTGGCTGCCGGCGGACGACCAGGCGATCGCGTTGCCCTGCGCGTCGGCGATGGTGATCATGGTGTTGTTGAAGGTGGACAGTACGTGCGCCACCCCGGAAATGATGTTCTTGCGTTCCTTCTTGCGGACACGCGGCGCGGCGGCCTTCGCCATGGTGGTTCATCCTGGTTGTTCGTGGGGCGTGCGGGACGCCCTGGGATCGTCTCGAGGCGTGGCTGGCGCGACCTACTTGGTCGCCTTCTTCTTGCCGGCGATCGCCACCGCCTTGCCCTTGCGGGTGCGGGCGTTCGTGTGGGTCCGCTGGCCGCGGACCGGCAGGCCGCGACGATGACGCAGGCCGCGATAGGAGCCGAGATCCATCAGCCGCTTGATGTTCATCGACAGCTCGCGACGGAGGTCGCCCTCGACCCGGAAGTCGCGGTCGATCAGCTCACGGACCTTCAGGACCTCGTCGTCCGACATCTCGTTGACCCGACGCTCGGGCGGGATCGCGAGCTGGGTGCAGATCTGCTGCGCCTTCGCCGGCCCGATGCCGAAGATGTAGGTCAGGCCGATGACGACCCGCTTCGTGGTCGGGATGTTCACGCCGGCAATACGCGCCACGCCAGTCACTCCTCGTGCGCCCGGATCGGCCCGGGCCAGTAGATCCCGGCTGCAGCCAGGCAATGTGGTGTTCGCCTGTCGCACGACCATCGTCCGCAACGGACGACGCTCGTGGATGACGGGATCCGCCGGCAGCTCCAGGCATCCGATCCGGATGCAGGCTCTAGTCCTGGCTGAGGGCGCGCACTATAGCGGCCGCGTCCTCGAAGTCAACGAAACGCTATCAAATCTCCGTGATGCTCTCAGCCGTCGTCGCCGCTTCGAGGACGCGGTCGATCGCGGCGCTCACCGTGCCGATGTCGGCCATGCCGTCGATGTCGTGCACGAGCCCCTGGCGCTTGTAGTAGGGCAGGATCGGCGCGGTCTGCTGGCGGTAGGCTTCGAGTCTTGCCGTCACAGTCTCGCGCTTGTCGTCGGCGCGGCGCATGAACTCGTGGCTCCCGCACACGTCGCAGGTCCCGGCCACGCGCGGCTGCTTGTAGCGGTCGTGATAGCCGGCGCCGCATCGGGCACAGGTGTATCGCCCGGCGATGCGCTCGGTCAGCTCCGCCTCGTCTACAGACAGCGACAGCACGGCGTCGATCCTCAGCCCGCGACCGGACAGCATCGTGTCGAGCGCCTCCGCCTGCACCGTGGTGCGCGGAAACCCGTCCAGGATGAAGCCGCGTGCGCAGTCGGGGCGGCCGACCCGCTCGCCCAGCATCGCGATCAGGATCCCGTCCGACACCAGCCCGCCGGCAGCCATGACCTCCTTGGCTTCCCGCCCGATCGCGCTCCCGGCCTGTACCTCAGCGCGGAGCATGTCGCCGGTGGAGATCTGCGCGATCCCGTGCAGCACCTCGATCCGTTTCGCCTGGGTCCCCTTGCCGGCGCCGGGCGGCCCGAGAAAGATCAGGTTCACCGCAGCCGCGCCCGCGGACGGGACTTGCGGATCAGCCCCTCGTACTGGTGCGCCAGCAGGTGCGACTGGATCTGCGTCACCGTATCCATGGTCACCGACACGATGATGATCAGGCTGGTGCCACCGAAGTAGAACGGCACGTTGTAGCGGCTGATCAGGATCTGCGGCAGCAGGCACACCACGACCAGGTAGATCGCGCCGATCGTGGTCAGCCGGACCAGGATGCGGTCGAGGAAGTCGGCGGTGTTGGCGCCGGGCCGTATGCCCGGGATGAAGCCGCCCTGCTTGCGCAGGTTGTCCGCGGTCTCCTGCGGGTTGAAGGCGACGGCAGCGTAGAAATACGAGAAGAACAGGATCATCGCCGCGTAGAAGATCATGTAGAGCGGTCGTCCCTGGCCGAGCTGCTGCGCCAGGAATCCGAGCCAGTGCGGCAGGTTGGCGTTGCCGGACGCGAAGCCCGAGATCGTCACCGGGATCAGCAACACCGAGGAGGCGAAGATCGGTGGGATCACGCCGGCGGTGTTTACCTTCAGCGGCATGTGAGTCGACTCGCCGCCGGTCATGCGGCTGCCGACCTGGCGCTTGGGATACTGGATCACCACCCGCCGTTGCGCCTGCTCCATGAACACGATGAACGCGATCACCGCGACCGCGAGCACGAGGAACACCAGCACGAACACCGGCGACAGGCCGCCGGTGTAGCCGAGCTGGAACAGGGTCGCGAGCGCGTGCGGCAGGTTGGCGACGATGCCGGCGAAGATAATCAGCGAGATGCCGTTGCCGACCCCGCGCGAGGTGATCTGCTCGCCCAGCCACATCAGGAACATCGTGCCGCCCACCAGGGTGACCACGCAGGAGAAGCGGAAGAACATCCCGGGATCGATCACTGCGGACAGCCCGCCGGCGCCGTGCATGTTCTCCAGTCCCACCGAGATGCCATAGGCCTGGAACAGCGCGATCAACACCGTGAGGTAGCGGGTGTACTGGTTGAGCTTCTTTCGCCCCTGCTCACCCTCCTTCTTGATCGCCTCCAGCGTCGGGATCGCGGACGACATCAGCTGCACGATGATCGAGGCGCTGATGTAGGGCATGATGTTGAGCGCGAACACGGTCATGCGACCCAGCGCGCCGCCGGAGAACATGTCGAACATGCCCAGGATGCCGCCCTGGTTGCGTGCCAGCAGCTGGCCCATCACCCGCGCGTCCACTCCCGGCACCGGGATGTAGGTCCCCAGACGGTAGACGATCAGCGCACCCAGGGTGAACCAGATCCGCTTCTTGAGCTCGGTCGCCTTGGCGAAGCTGCCGAGGTTCATGTTCGCAGCAAGCTGCTCGGCCGCGGAGGCCATCGCACTCCCACCCCTTCTCACGAGAACAGCGCCGCACGGGTCCAACCGCACGGCGCTGCCTGTTCTAGCCCGGATCGCCGTGCAGGCAACCCGTCACGATTCGCGCCCGGCCGCCGGAACGGCCGTCTCGGCGTTGATGCCTACGCTTCCGGCGGCGTCGCCTTCGCCACCGTGGTCCGCACCGAGCCGCCGAGCTTCTCGACCGACGCGATCGCCGCGGCGGACGCGCCGGACACCTCGATCGTCATCGCCCGGGTCAGCTCGCCGGTCGCCAGCAGCCGGATGCCGTGCACCTTGCCGCTGCCGACCAGCCCGGTCTTGCGCAGGCTGTCCTCGGTCACGGTGCCGTCGGCCGCGAGCCTGCCGTCTGCCACCGCCTTCTCGATCGTGCCGAGGTTGATCGGCGCGTATTCCTTGCGGAAGATGTTCTTGAAGCCGCGCTTCGGCAAGCGCCGGTAGATCGGCAGCTGGCCACCCTCGAAGCCGTTCAGCGACACACCCTCGCGCGCCTTCTGGCCCTTCACGCCCTTGCCGGACGTCTTGCCCTTGCCCGAGCCGATGCCGCGCCCGAGCCGCTTCTTGCGGTAGTGCGCGCCCGCGTTGTCGCGAAGCTGGTTCAGTTCCATCTCAATCCTCCACCCGCACGAGGTGGTGCACCTTGGCTATCATGCCGCGCACCGAGGGCGTGTCCTCGAGTTCCCGGACCTTGCCGATCTTGTCCAGGCCCAGGCCGACCAGTGTCGCCTGCTGCCCCGGCTTGTGACCGTTGCCCGACGCGATCTGCCTGACGCGCACGGTCGCCTTCTTCGTGGTCTCAGACATCGGCTCCCTCCGCCACGCCTTCGCGCTTGCCCAGGATATCGGACACCTTCTTGCCGCGCCGGTTGGCCACCGTGCGCGGGCTGGCGCAGCGCTCCAGGGCGTCGAAGGTCGCCTTGACCATGTTGTGCGGGTTGCGGCTGCCCAGCGACTTCGCCACCACGTCGCCGATGCCGAGGCTCTCGAACACCGCGCGCATCGGGCCACCGGCGATGATGCCGGTGCCGGCCTCTGCAGAGCGCAGCACCACGCTGCCGGCACCGAAATGGCCGGTGGAGTCGTGATGCAGCGTGCGGCCTTCCTTCATCGGCACCCGGATCATGGTCCGCTTGGCCCGCTCGGTCGCCTTGCGGATCGCTTCCGGCACCTCGCGCGCCTTGCCGGCGCCGTAGCCGACCCGGCCCTTCTGGTCGCCCACCACAACGAGTGCGGCGAAGGCGAAGCGACGTCCGCCCTTCACCACCTTGGCCACGCGGTTGATGGTGACCAGCTTGTCGATCAGATCGTCGCCGTCTCGGTCCCGCTCGCCGCCGCCGCTGCGGCCGCCGCGGCCGCCTTCCCTGGGTTCACGTGCCATGTCCCGCTTCCCTCAGAAGGCGAGGCCGCCCTCGCGGGCAGCCTCCGCCAGCGCCTTGACGCGCCCGTGATACAGATAGGCGCCACGGTCGAACACGACCCGGCTCACCCCGGCAGCCAGCGCACGCTCGGCCACCAGCTTGCCGACCGCCGCCGCCGCGTCCTTGTTGCCGCCGGTCCCGAGCTGCTCGCGCAGGCCCTTGTCCAGCGACGAGGCGGCAGCGAGCGTCCTGCCGGCGACGTCGTCGATCACCTGCGCATGGATGTTCTTGCCGGAGCGGAACACCGACAGGCGCGGACGCCCGGCCGCCTTGCGCCGGAGCTGGAACCGGAGACGGACGCGCCGCCGCTCCCGCAGATCCTGTTGCGTGCTCACTTCTTCTTGCCTTCCTTGCGCCGGATCACTTCGTTGTCGTAGCGCACGCCCTTGCCCTTGTAGGGCTCCGGCGCACGGAAGTTCCGGATGTCGAGCGCCACCTGGCCAACCCGCTGCTTGTCGACGCCGGTGACCGTCACCGCGGTCGGACGCGGCGTGGTGATGGTGATGCCGGCGGGGACCGGATACACCACGTCGTGCGAGTAGCCGAGGTTCATCACCAAGTTGGCGCCCTGGATCGAGGCGCGGTAGCCAGTGCCGGTGATCTCCAGCGTCTTTGAGTAGCCGGTCGACACACCCTTCACCATCGACGCAACGAGGGCGCGGGTCGTGCCCCACATCATCCGTGCCGGTGCGGCGGTGCCGCGCGGCACCACGGTCACGCGGTTGTCCGCGACCGTGGTCTCGACATGGTGCGACAACGGCAGCTTCAGCTCGCCGAGCCTGCCCTTCGCGGTCAGGATCCCCTCGACGATCGCGACCTCGACGCCCTGCGGGATCTCGACGGGATATTTGCCTACGCGTGACATCCGTCCCTCCTCAGAACACCCGACACAGAACCTCGCCGCCGACATTGGCAGCGCGGGCTTCCGCATCGGACAGGACGCCACGCGGCGTCGACA
>CAXTVX010000043.1:0-30970 GCA_964247755.1 uncultured Acetobacteraceae bacterium
TGTGGCCGACCGCCGGCTGGTTCGACTACCTCGACCTGCGCACCAACGGCTACGATTTCCATCAGACGCTGATGCAAGGCAAGGTGGCCTGGACTGACCCCAAGGTGAAGGCAGTGTTCGCGCACTGGAAGGAGCTGGTCGACAAGAAGTGCTTCGTCGCCAACCACACCAGCCTGTCCTGGCAGGAAGCGCAATCGCAGCTCTACCAGGGCACCGGCGTAATGATGCTGATCGGCAACTTCATCACCGAGAGTATCCCGCCCGAGGCGCTGCCGAAGATGGCGTTCAGCGACTTCCCCGCGATCACCCCCGGCCTGCCACGGGCCGAGGAGGCGCCGGTAGACACGGTGCACATCCCGTCGGGTGCCAAAAACAAGGCGGATGCACGCAGGTTCCTGCAGTTCATGATGCGTGCCGACGTGCAGACCATGATCAACCGGACCGAGAAGCAGGTCCCGGAGAACATCCATTCCGTTGTTCTCGACGACCGCTTCCTCCAGGAAGGTCAGAAGATGCTGACCAGCGCTGCCGACCTGACCCAGTTCCTGGATCGTGACACCAGCGAGGATCTGGCCACCATCGCGATGAAGGGGTTCCAGGAATTCATGGTGCGGCCGGCGAGACTGGATCGCATCCTCGCCGACATCGAGCGCGCCCGCCAGCGCATCTACGGTCCGCTGCCGAGCTGAGCCGCTTTCCCGGACGAGCACAACGACAGGATGCAGGCTCACATGGCATCGTCCTCCCAGGCGGCATCACCGTTCGGCGCCGCTCCGTTCGTGAGCGAGAACTGGTGGCGTCGACACCAGATGACGCTGACGCCGGCGATCCTGCTGGCGCCGGGATGCCTGTTTTTCGCCGTATTCGTGATCTGGCCGATCCTGGATTCGCTCTGGATCAGCCTGCACGATTGGGACGGCATCCACCCGATGCGGTATGTCGGCTTCGGCAACTACGCCGAGCTGCTGCACGACGGCACGTTCTACACCGCCCTCGGGAACAACGTGTACTGGCTACTGGCCTACATGCTGGCGCCGGTGTTCGGGCTTGTGCTGGCGTTGTTCCTAAACCAGAGCATACGCGGCATGCGGTTCTACAAGTCGCTTTTCTTCTTCCCCTTCGTGATCAGCCAGGTCGTGGTCGGCCTGGTGTTCAGCTGGTTCTTCAACGTCAATTTCGGCCTGCTGAACGTCGTGCTGCACGCCGTCCACCTGCCGCACGTGGCGCTGATGGAGGACGAGAACTGGGCCACGGCAGGCGTGATCATCGCAGGGCTGTGGCCGCAGACCGCATACTGCATGATCCTGTACCTGACCGGCCTGACTGCGATCAACCCGGAGCTGGTGGAAGCCGCACGGCTGGACGGCGCGTCCCGTTGGCGGCTGTTCCGCCACGTCATCCTGCCGCAGCTCAGGCCGGCGACCTTTATCGCGGTGGTGGTGTGCGTGGTGGGGGCGCTGCGCTCGTTCGACCTGGTGTCGATCATGACCAAGGGGGGTCCGTTCGATTCCTCCACCGTGCTGGCCTACTACATGTACGACCAGACCTTCCATTCGTTCCGCTACGGCTATGGTGCCGCCATCGCCACCGTGCTGTTCCTGCTGATGGACATCTACATCGCCTTCTTCCTGTGGTCGCTGCTGCGGCGGGAGCGGACATAGCCATGTTCCCGGCACCGATCCAGGACGCCCGTCCGCTCGGGCGGTTCGGCTACAACGCGGCGGTGCCGGTCGTGCTGGTGATCTGGCTGCTGCCGCTGCTGGCGATCGCGCTGACCTCGATCCGCTCGCTGGAGGACCTATCGCGCGGCAACTACTGGGGCTGGCCGGACCGGATCATGGCCGTGCACAACTACCGCGCGGTGTTCACCAGCTCACCGATGGGCCGCTACCTGCTCAACAGCGTGATGATCACCGTGCCCGCCGTCGCCGGCACGCTGGCCCTGTCGTCCATGGCCGGCTACGCGCTGGCCAAGTTCCGCTTCCGCGGCAACCTCGTGCTGTTCGCGATCTTCATCGGCGGCAACTTCGTGCCGTTCCAGGTGCTGATGATCCCGGTCCGCGACCTGATGATCCACGTGATCCCGCTGTATGACACCATCTGGGCGCTGGTGGTGTTCCACATGTCGTTCCAGACCGGGTTCTGCACGCTATTCATGCGCAACTTCATGCGCGAGCTGCCCGACGCGCTCGCCGAGGCGGCGCGGCTTGACGGCGTCAGCGAGCTGCGCATCTTCTGGCACATTGTGCTGCCGCTGGTGCGCCCGGCGTTGGCGGCACTCGCCGTGCTGGTGTTCACCTTCATCTGGAACGACTATTTCTGGGCGCTCGTGCTGGTGCAGTCCGACAGCGCCCGTCCGGTGACCGCCGGGCTGCAGGCGCTGAGCGGCATGTGGCTGGCCTCCTGGCAGCTGATGTCGGCCGGCGCGTTGATCGCCGCGGCGCCGTCGGTGCTGCTATTCTTCCTGATGCAGCGTCACTTCGTGACCGGGCTGACCCTGGGCGCGACCAAGGGATGACCGTCATCCCGCCCGCCCTGCGCCTCGACGGCGCGCACGTGACCCTGCTGCTGCTGCCGCGCGGCTCCAGCCCGGAAATCGCCTATTGGGGGCCGCGCCTGCCGGACGGGCTCGATCTTGCCGTCCTGCCGGCGCTGCGCAGTCGTGCGGTCGCCCGCAACGCCCTCGACCAGGACCACACCGACGCGCTGCTGCTGCCGACGCTCGGCGCCGGCCCGATGCGGCAGCCCGCTTTTGCCGCAGTGCGCGACGACGGGCGTGACTGGACCGCGGAGTTCCGGCTCGAGACGGCGGACCAGGCGAGGTCGACGCTGATCCTGCGCCTGGAGGATCCGGTGGCACAGATCGGCTGCGTCCTCCGTCTTGGCCTCGCGCCGGACGACGACGTGCTTGTCCAGGATTGCACGGTGGTGAACCGTGGCGATACTCCGCTCCGGGTCGAGCATCTTGGTGCCGGCGGCATCCTGTGGCCGCAGGGCGTCACCGAACTGCTCTGCTTCGACGGCCACTGGGGTCACGAGTTCACCGAACGCCGGACCACGCTGGACGGCGGCAGCGTCACGGTAGAAAGCCGGCGCGGCCGCGGCTCGCACGAGCACATCCCGGCCCTGATCGGCGGCCAGCCCGGCTTCGACGAGGACTCCGGGCTCGTGCACGGCGTGCAGCTCGGCTGGAGCGGCAACCACCGCATCTCCGCCGAGCGCCTGGAGGACGGGCGCAGCCTGGTGCTGGCCGGCCTGCTGCTGCATCCCGGCGAGCAGATCCTCCTTCCGGGAGAGTCGCTGGATGCGCCGACCGTCTACGCCACCCTGTCCGAGACCGGGCTGAACGGGCTGTCGCAGCGTTACCACCGCCACGTCCGCCGCCACGTGCTGCCATTTTCGGCCGCAGCGATCCCGCGCCCGGTGACGCTCAACACCTGGGAGGGCAACTACTTCGACCACGACCAGGGCACCCTCAAGGCGCAGGCCGACGCGGCCGCGACGCTGGGCATCGAGCGCTTCGTGCTGGACGATGGCTGGATGCGAGGCCGCCACCACGAGCGGGCCGGCCTCGGCGACTGGGTGCCGGACCCGGGCAAGTATCCCGACGGGATCGGTCCGCTGGCCGAGCACGTGGTCGCCAGGGGGATGCAGTTCGGGCTCTGGGTAGAGCCGGAGTGCGTCAACCCGGACAGCGACCTGCATCGCGCCTTTCCCGACGCGGTGCTGCATGTCGAGGGGCGCCCGCTGCGCACCGCACGCCAGCAGCTGGTGGTCGACATCACCCGGCCGGAGATCGCGTCGCGGATCGAGGACCAGATCGGGACCCTGCTGCGCGCGCACCCGATCGGCTACCTGAAATGGGACATGAACCGCGACCTGGTCGCGGCCGCGAGCCGCGACGGGCGGCCTGCCTACCACCGCCACGTGCTGGCGCTGCACGCGATGATCGACCGCCTGCGCGCGGCGCATCCCGGACTGGAGATCGAGAGCTGCGCATCCGGCGGCGGCCGTCCCGATTTCGGCATGCTGCGTCGCACCCACCGCGTCTGGACCTCGGACTGCACCGACGCGCTCGACCGCATCGCCATCCAGCGCGGCTTCTCGCGTCTGTATCCGCCAGAGGTGATGGGCGCGCACGTGTCGGCCAGCCCCAACCACCAGACTGGACGGGTGCACACGCTCGGCTTCCGCGCGACGGTCGCGCTGTTCGGCCATTTCGGCGTCGAGCTCGACCCGCTGCGCATGACGCAGGCCGAGCGCGTCGAGCTCGCCGCCTGGATCGCGCTGCACAAGCGGCTGCGCCCGCTGCTGCATGGCGGCCTGCACGTCGCGGTACCGAAGCGGGCAGGGCGGGAGGCGCGCGGGATCGTGGCCGAGGATCGCCGGCGTGCTGCCTGGTGCGTGATGCAGACCGCCAGCGCCGACCGGCGCATCCCGGCGCCGCTGTCCCTGCCCGGCCTCGACCCCGAGGCGCGCTATTGGGTCCGGGCGCCCGAGCCCCAGGCCGTTCCGGCACGCAGCACGGAGGCGCATCGCCAGCTGTTCGAGGACGGGCTCGTGGTCCCGGGCGCGCTGCTCGTGCAGGCCGGGCTGGTGCTGCCGGAGATGCAGGCCGAGACCGCCCTCGTGCTGACCCTGGACGCGGAGGACTAGCACCGATGTCGGACGTCCAGCTCAGCCACATCGCCAAGCGCTTCGGCGACCACGAGGTGATCCGCGATCTCGACCTCCATGTGGCGCCCGGCGAGTTCTGCGTGTTCGTCGGCCCGTCTGGCTGCGGCAAGAGCACGCTGCTGCGCATGATCGCCGGGCTGGAGAAGATCAGCGACGGCACGCTCAGCATCGGCGGCCGCGACATGACGCGTGTGCCGCCGGCCAACCGCGGCATCGCCATGGTGTTCCAGTCCTACGCGCTCTACCCGCACATGACGGTGGCCGAGAACATCTCGTTCGGCCTGCGCATGAGCGACATGCCCAAGGCGGAGATCGAGCGCCGCGTCGCGTCCGTCGCCGGCACGCTGGAGCTGACGCCGCTGCTCAAGCGGCGCCCGTCGCAGCTGTCCGGCGGACAGCGCCAGCGCGTGGCGATCGGCCGCGCCATGGTGCGCGAGCCGGTGGTGTTCCTGTTCGACGAGCCGCTGTCCAACCTGGACGCGGCATTGCGGCTGCAGACGCGCGTGGAGATCCTGCGTCTGCACCGCCAGCTCGGCGCCACCATGATCTACGTCACCCATGACCAGGTCGAGGCGATGACCATGGCCGACAAGATCGTGGTGCTCAGCGCCGGCCGGATCGAGCAGGTCGGCACGCCGCTGGAGCTCTACCACCGGCCGGACAACCTGTTCGTCGCCGGCTTCCTGGGCTCGCCGCGCATGAATTTTCTTCAGGCGACGCTGGTACCGGCAGAAGGCGACAAGGATGGGCAGGGCGTCACGGCGCGGCTCGCCGGCGGCGGCAGCCTCGGCTTCGCGCTGCCGAACGCGCCGCACGGCGAGGCGACGCTGGGGATACGGCCTGAGCACCTGCGTCTGCTGCGAAGCGGGGAGGAGGGCGCCGGCCTGATCCTGTCCGCGACGCTGGACCTCGCCGAGCACCTGGGCGCCGAGACCATCCTGCACCTGACTGCCTCCGACGGCACCAAGCTGCTGCTGCGCACCGAAGGACTGGCGCGCGAAACCATCGGCGACGCCGTGCAGGTCCTGGTCGTGCCGGAAGCCTGCCACCTGTTCGCGCCGGACGGCCGCACCCTGCTGAACGGCAGCCAGGGCTGATCCGCGACGCCCGAGATCCGGAGGAACCGTTTATGCTGGGTGTCTGCTACTACCCGGAACACTGGCCAGAAACCTGGTGGGCCGAGGACGCCCGGGCGATGCGGCGGATGGGTATCACCCACGTCCGGATCGGCGAGTTCGCCTGGAGCCGGATCGAGCCCGAGCCGGGCCGCCTCGACTGGGGCTGGCTCGACCGCGCGCTTGACGTGCTCGGCCATGCCGGGCTGCGCGTGGTGCTGGGCACGCCGACCGCGACGCCGCCGCGCTGGCTGGTCCTGCGCCATCCCGACATCCTGCCGGTCGATGCCGAGGGCCGTGTGCGCGGCTTCGGCTCGCGCCGCCACACCAGCTTCTCCTCGCCCGACTGGTGGCGGGAAAGCCGACGCATCGTCGAGAAGCTGGCGGAGCGCTACGGCAGCCACGAGGCAATCGTCGGCTGGCAGGTGGACAACGAGTTCGGCTGTCACGACACGGTGCTGTCGTACGGCCCGCACGACGTGGCGGCGTTCCGCGCCTGGCTGCGCGCGCGCTACGGCGACGTCGCCACCCTGAACGCGCGCTGGGGCACCGTGTTCTGGTCCATGGAGGCCGGCGGCTTCGACGAGATAGACGCGCCGGTCGGAGCCGTGACCGAGACCAACCCGATCGCCCGTCTCGACTACCGGCGCTTCAGCTCGGACCAGGTGGCGGCCTATGGCGCCATGCAGGCGGCCATCCTGCGCGCCAGCTCGCCCGGCCGCTTCGTCACCCACAACTTCATGGGCTTCTTCACCGAGTTTGACCATTGGACGGTCGGGCGCGAGTATGACATCGCGAGCTGGGACTCCTATCCGCTCGGCTTCCTCGAGCGCTTCCCGTTCGACGACGCCGAACGCGCCGGATGGGCGGAAACCTCGCTGCCCGACATCGCGCCGTTCCACCACGACCTGTATCGCGGCGTCGGCCGCGGCCGCTGGTGGGTGATGGAACAGCAGCCCGGCCCGGTGAACTGGGCCCGTCACAACCCGGTGCCGAAGCCCGGCATGGTCCGGCTGTGGAGCTGGGAAGCGCTGGCCCACGGCGCCGAGGTGGTCAGCTACTTCCGCTGGCGCCAGGCGCCCTTCGCGCAGGAACAGATGCATGCCGGGCTGCAACGGCCGGACCGCAGCCTGTCGGCGGGCGGCCGGGAGGTCGGGATCGTTGGACGCGAGCTGCACGACCTGTTGATGAGCCTAGGGACGGAGACCCTGCCGAACAGCCGACGCGCTCCGGTAGCGATGGTGCTCGACTACGAGAGCCTGTGGATGGCCGACATCCAGCCGCAGGGCGAGGGCTTCGACGCGCTGCTGCTGCACTACCGCTGGTACGAGGCGGTGCGCCGTCTCGGCATCGACATCGACATCCTGCCGCCCGGCGCGCCGCTCGACGGCTATGCGGCCGTCCTGGTGCCGTCGCTGATGGCGATCACGCCGGACGCGATGCAGGCCTTCGCCGCGACCGACGCCATCCTGCTGTTCGGGCCCCGCAGCGGGTCCAAGACCGCTGACTTCGCAATCCCGGAGACGCTGCCGCCCGGACCGCTCCAGACCCTGCTGCCTTGCCGGGTGACGCAGGTGGAGTCGTTGCGGGACGGGCTGCGGCATCGTGTCGTTGGCGACGCGGTGGGGGGACAGGCCGAGCGCTGGCGGGAATGGCTGGAGCCACGTGACGGCGCCGCTTGTGTCGCCCGGTTTGCCGACGACAGCCCGGCCGTCATCCGCCACGACCGGATCCTGTACTGCGGCGCCTGGGCGGACGAGCCGCTGCTGTCCTCCCTGATGCGATACGCCCTGCACGACCTCGCCGGGCTGCCGGTCGCCGAGCTTCCGCCCGGCATCCGTCTGCGCCGGCGCGGCAGCCTGTGCTTCGCCTTCAACTATGGCGACCAGCCCTGGTCCATATCCGGATCGCCCACGCTGCTGTTCGGCAACGACCCGCTCGGCGCCCAGGATGCAGCCTGCTGGCAGGATCCGGCTGGAGACCGTCATGAACACTGACGTTGCAGATCCATCCCTGCCAGGATGACTGACTTTGACAGAAACCAATCCTAGGCAGCCTGTGACGAGTGGCGAACGCCAGGAACCTGGACTGACCGGAACGGATGGTTCGCGTGAATGCAGCTTGACGGCCGGTCGGCCGAGGGTGGTCACCGGGGTCGGTTGACGCAGCCCAGTGGCGCGGCTTCATGTCGACGGATGAAACACCGTACGTCGCCGGGTTACGGTCCTGGTCCGCTTCCTTCCGGGATCAGGCGAAGCCGCCCCCGGCGCCTTTCGTCGATCTGGATGTGGATTGACCGTCATCCTTGGCTCTGCCTGCTGCCGATGCTGGTGCTTCTCTTCGTGGTCGTGTTCGGCAACCGTTTGTTCCTGACCGGTGACGAGCAGCGCTACCTTCTCTATGCCACCTCCTTCATCCGGCACGGCACGCTGACCATGCCGCTGGCTGAATGGCACCAGGTCATGCTGCGAGCGTCGCATACCGATGCCACCAGCCTCCCTGCGGGCGGCGGCGGCGTGGTGGTGATGAACGGGGTCTACCTGCCGGTGATCCTGTCACCACTGGCGGGCCTGTTCTCGATCACGGGGCTGCGGATGGCCACGCTGACCGCCGGCATCGCCGGGCTGGCGGTTCTGCATCGCCTGCTGCGTCAAATCGCCGGCCCGACGGCCTCGCTCGCCGCCCTGTTCATTCTCGCTTTCTCGATGCCGTTGCTGCCCTACCTGCATCTTTTCTACATGGAAACCTTTCTCTTCGCGCTCGTCTGCTGGGCGTGGCAACGCCTGCAGACCACGGGGCGAGGCCTGCCAGGCGACCTGCTGACAGCGGCGATCCTGATCATAATTCCGATCGTGCACATGCGCGGATCGGTCGTCGCGGCGCTGCTGTTCGCCGGCCTGCTGGTGCAGGTCCTCGGACGGCGCCTCTGGCTGCGCGCTGGGTTGCTGCTGACGATCGCCGCGGTGACGGGGATCGGCTTTGCCGGCCTCAATCTCGCGATCTATGGAGCCGTCACCGGCCCGGTGAACACGGCCAGGCCACCGCTGCCCTGGGACTGGTTCCCGGTGCTCTCGATGCAGCTTTTCAACGTCCACCACGGGCTGCTCGCCTACGCACCGATCTGGGTCGTCGGCTATGCCGGCCTGATCTGCGGTGCGCTGCGCACCGACCGCTCCGGCAAAGATCCGGCGTGCCGCCTGCTTCGTCAGGCGCTGGTGCTGGGGATCGCCGCGGCGGTGACCGGCGTCGGCGTCAATCCCGGCGAGTGCTGGCCGGCACGGTTCTGGGTGCTGTCGACGCCGATGCTGACGGTGGGGCTCGCCTACTGGCTGCACAGGATGCGCGGCGTCTTCCCGACGTTGTGCCTCGTGGGACTGCTCGGCGTCACGGCCGCCAACACGATGCTGTTCGTCAAGAAGCCGAACGAATTCATCTATGACCGTCAAAGCAGCACGACCTACAGCATCCTGTTCAACCTGCTCGGGCATGTCGATGCCAATCTCGTTCTGCCGGTCGAGACCGGGTCCGCCGCCGACATGGCCGCAGCGCGGGATCTGACCCTGACAGCCGGAACGACGATCCTGCTTCTGGCAATCTCCCTGCGCGTCCCCATGGCGGCGGCTCCGGCGCTCCTGTGTCTGCTCACGGTGCTGGATCTGGCTCGTGCGCACCGTCTGCCCGCGAGCGACTACATGGCCGACGTCGCGCCCGGCCGGCTTTCGCTGGTGTCGAACCGGCTCGTGCGTCATCCGGCGATCGAGATCGGCCAGCAGTGGGAGACCTGGTTCGTGCCGCCAGCGCTGGAACGTTTCACTGTGCGTTCCAGCGGCCCTGGAGGTGCCGCCACCGTTGTCGTTCCTGCGAACCAGACGATCGTCTCCGGCTGCCAGGGCCTCACTCGGAGCATCCTGGTGGAGGCAAAGGGGATCGACCTGCAGGCGCAGGTCGGACGCCGCCTCGTCGTGCTCGAATCGACCTCCCTGCTGCGTCGGCTGTTCTGGCCGGCGTCGTGTCGAGAGGTGGACGAGGCGGATCGGAGCAGGTACCGGCGTCCAGGAACGTGAGATTCTCTGCGACGCTTCCGCCGCTCCGCCGTCACCCGCGACCGAGGAACGGCATGGCATTGGCCATGATCGTCAGGAACGGGATGTTGGTGTCGAGCGGCAGCGAGGCCATCAGCACCACGCCGCGGCCGACGTCGTGCACGTCCATCATCGGCTCCACCGCCATGTGTCCCGCCGCCTGCTTGGCGCCGGTCTGCATGCGCGCCGCCATCGCGGTCGCCGCATTGCCGATGTCGATCTGCCCGCAGGCGATGTCGTATGGCCGTCCGTCCAGCGACAGCGTCTTGGTCAACCCCGTGACCGCGTGCTTGGTCGCGGTATAGGCGGCCGAATCCGGACGCGGCGCGTGCGCCGAGATCGAGCCGTTGTTGATGATGCGGCCGCCGCGAGGGCTTTGCGCTTTCATCATCCGGAACGCGCCCTGCGCGCACAGGAACACGCCGGTCAGGTTGACCGAGACCACCGTGTTCCAGTCGGCGAAGCTCAGATCCTCGAAGGCGACGCCGGACACGTTGGTGCCGGCATTGTTGAACAGCAGGTCGAGCCGTCCGAACCGTGATTGCACGGCAGCGAAGAGCGCGTCGACCGACCCTGGATCGGCCACATCGGTCGCCTGCACCAGGGTGCGCGCCGCGTCGTCGTCGCCCGCCAGTCGCGCCGTTTCCTCCAGCCGGACCGCGTCGCGCCCGGCCAGCACGACCGACCACCCTTCCGCCAGCAGCGCCAGCGTGACGGCGCGGCCGATGCCGCTGCCGGCACCGGTGACGAGCGCGATCCGGCTGCCTGCCGATGACGCCTGGTGATCTGCCATGATTCCCGTCTCCTCATGTGGTTCCGGCTGCCGGTGATTGGGCCTGGGTCGTGCCCCGGGCCACAACCGTGAAGCCCAGGTCGACCGTCCTGTCGCTCTGGACGTCGCCCTCGTCGCCCGCGATGCTGACCCGCTGCAGCAGCTCCACCACCAGCTGCCCGGCACGCTCGCCCAGGTCGCCGAAGTCGACCGACACGGTGCTGAGCGCCGGCACCACCTGCTGGCCGATCTCGAAGTCGCCGAAGCCGAGCAGCGACAGCCCGCCCGGCACGTCGATGCCCCGCCTGCGGCATTCCATCAGCGCGCCGACGCTGGCGAGATCCGACACCGCGAACACCGCCTCCACCTCCGGCGCCGCGTCCAGCAGGCGCCCCATCGCCAGCGCGCCGTGGCGGAACGCGAACGGGATCTCGCCGTCGGCGCGGACCAGCTCGGTCGGCAGCCTGGCGGCGCGCAGCGCGTCGGCGAAGCCGCGCAGCCGTGCCTCGCCGCGCAGGTCGCGCCGGTCGCGGCTGCGCGCCGGTCCGAGTGCTGCGATCCGGGTGTGGCCGAGCCCGACCAGGAACGAGGCGGCCGCCCGCCCCACGGCGTGGTTGGAGAAGCCGATGGCATGTCCGATCGGCCGCGACGGCAGCTCCGCCACCTCGATCACCGGCACGCCCGCCTGGCCGAGCTGGCGCAGCACCGGCTTGCGATGCGGCGCCGCCAGCACCAGCGCTTCCGGCCGGCGCGACAGCAGGGTCCGCACCTGCCGCTCCTCCTCGGCTAGGCTGTAGCTGGTGTAGCCGACCAGCAGCTCGTAGCCGGCCGGACGCAGCGCCTCGGTCAGGCCCTCCGCCAGGGCGGCAAAGTTGCCGTTGGCGACCGTCGGCACGATCAGCCCGACGAAGCCGCTGCGCCGCGTCGCCAGGCTGCCGGCGGCGCGGTCCGGCACGTAGTCGAGCGCCTCCACCGCCTGCTGCACCCGCGTGCGCGTGGCTGGCAGCACCTGCTCCGGCCGGATGAACACGCGTGTCACCGTCATCCGCGACACCCCCGCCAGCACCGACACGTCGCGCAGTGTCGGCTTGGCGGCCGGAACCCGGCGCGCCGGCCCGGTCAAGGCCGGACGGCACCGCGCCGGTTGAGATACACCGCATACACCTCGCTGCTGGCGCAGATGAACAGCCGGCTGTTGCGGTGGCCGCCGAAGCACACGTTGGACACCCCGTGCGGCAGCCGGATCCGCCCCAGCAGCTCGCCCTCGGGACTGACGCAGTGCACCCCGTCCCCGGCGCTGGTCCACACGTTGCCATCCTCGTCGCAGCGGAACCCGTCCGCGGCGCCCAGTTCCGGCGCATAGAAGTCACGCCCCTCGCCGAGCCGGCCGGTGCTGCCCTCGAGGTCGAACACCTGGATCCGCCGCTCGACGCTGTCGTCGTGCATCCGTCCTGTCTCGGCGACGTAGAGGCGCGTTTCGTCCGGCGAGAAGCACAGCCCGTTCGGGCAGGCGAAGGCATCGGTCGCCACGTCGAGCCGACCGTCGCGCGGGTCGAAGCGGTACACCTGGCAGGGCAGCTCCTCCTCGGTACGGCCCTCGCCCTCGTAATCCATCGCGATGCCGTAATGCGGATCGGTGAACCAGACCGTGCCGTCGGACTTCACCACCACGTCGTTCGGCGAGTTCAGCCGTCGGCCCTCGTAGCGGTCGACCAGCGTGGTGAGGCTGCCGTCATGCTCGGTGCGCACCACCGCGCGCGCGCCGTGCAGGCAGGAGACCAGCCGCCCCTCCCGGTCACGCGTGCCGCCATTGGCATACCGGCTCGGCTGGCGGTACGTCGACAGGCCGACCCCCTCGATCCAGCGCATGATGCGGTTGTTCGGGATGTCGCTGAACAGCAGGCAGCCGGCGTCGCCGAACCAGACCGGCCCCTCGGTCCAGCGGAACCCGTCCGCGATCCGCTCCGGCTGCGCATTGAACAGGACATAGCGACGGAACCGCTTGTCCACGACCTCGAACGCGCTCATCCCTCAGCGCCCCCAGATCCGCTTGTAGGCATCGCGGTAGTTGTTGTCCGGATCGTAGATGTCCTTCTTGCCGCCATCCAGGTCGACGTTCTTCGCCGTCACGAGGTGCACCGGCGCCACGTAGCCCGAGGCCGGCTGGCCTGCGAAGCCACGGTTCATCTCGTCGACCACCTGCCAGCCCTGCAGCAGCAGCGGTTCCGGCACGGTGGCCGCCTGGAACTGCCCGCCGCGTATGCGCTCGTAGGCGGAGTTGCTGCCGTCGCCTGCGCTGATGTTGACCGGCGGCCCGGACGCGTCGCCGCCGGCCGAGATCAGGGGCGGGCCGATGAAGTCGTAGTACAGGTCGTTGATCGCCAGGCTGAAGGTCCACTTCGCGCCGTAGCGCTGCAGCAGCGAGGTGGTGAGCTGCGACATGCGGGTCGAGGTGTCGGCGAGCGGGGTGTCCTCGAACGACAGCACGCTGCAGCCCGGGACGGTCTGGATCTCGCCCTGCATCATCTTCGCCTTGGCCAGCGCGATCGCATAGGCGCTGTCGGTGAAGATGACCACGCCGGCCTTGCCGCCGCTCTGCGCGATCGCGTAGTCGGCGGCCACCTTCGCCACGCGGGCGCTGTCGCTGCCGATGTTGCTGATGACGTGGTACTCCGCCATCGGCCCCGGCTTCGGGCCGCCATGCCAGGCGACGATGCGTATGCCGCCCGTCGCCGCCTGCTCGATGTCGGCGGCGTTCTGCACCACGTCGTAGCCGCCGACCACGATGCCGTCCGGCTTCAGCGCCACCGCCTGGCTGAAGGCGGAATGGATGCCCGACACGCTGCCCTGTCCGTCCAGCACGCGCACGGTCCAGCCGATCGCCTGGCCTGCCTCTTTGACCCCGTCGCCGACCTCCTGGATGCCGCCGTTGCGCAGGTCGGCCGCCACGTAGATCACCGTCTTGCCCGAGGCGGCCTTGGGGCCGGTGGTCGGCCCGTCCCATTTCGAGGCAGGCGCGGTCGCCGCCGCGACCACCGCCTGCGCCTGCGACAGCGCGTCCCGCGCCGCCGCCGTGCCGGTGCCGGCGAGCAGGAGCGCCAGTCCGGCGCTCGTCGGGAGTCCTGGTTTCATCGTTCCGCTTCCCTGTTTCCGGCCGCTTTGCGCGATGCCGTTGTTTGCAGACCCGTCGGTGTTCAGCGTCCCGGCGGCGGCGCCGGGCGCACCGCGCGCGCCATCACCCGCCTGCGCCCGGTCCAGCCGGCCAGCCCGATCGCGATCAGCAGGGTGGCGCCGTTGAAGGCCGGCTCTACCCAGAAGGCGCCGCCGAGCTGCTCGATGCCGGAGATGCCGATCGCCAGGATCACCACGCCGACCACCGTGCCCCAGATGTTGACCCGCCCCGGCGTGATGGTGGTGGAGCCGAGGAACGCGCCCACCAGCGCCGGCAGCAGGAACTCGAGCCCGACGCTGGCCTGGCCGACGCGCAGCCGGGCCGCCAGGATCACCCCGGCGAACGCGGTGATCACCCCGGACACCATGAAGGCGAGCATGACGTAGCGGCGGGTCGGGATGCCGTTCAGCTCGGCCGCGCGCGGGTTGGCGCCGATCGCGTACAGGTATCGCCCGAGCGGCGTGTACACCGACACCACCCACAGCACCGCCGCCAGCCCGACCACGTAGAAGGCCGGGACCGGCACGCCGCCGATGCGGGCGATGTCGAGCTCGAAGAACGCGTGCGGCAGCCGGCCGATCACCTGCCGGCCGCCGGTCCACCACAGCGCCACCGCATAGGTGACGGTGCCGGTGCCCAGCGTGGCGATGAAGCTGTCGATCTGCGCCACCTCGACCAGCAGCCCGTTAAGCAGGCCGAACACCAGGCCCAGCGCCAGCACGATCAGCACCGCGAGCGGCCACGGCACGCCGTTGATCTGCAGCGAGATCGCCAGGACGTGCCACAGCACCACGCCGTAGCCGACGGTGAGGTCGATCTTGCCGGTCATCATCGGCACCGTGGCGGCCAGCGACAGCATCGCCACCACCGCCTTGTCGCTCAGGATGGAGCGGACGTTGAGCCAGGTCGGGAACGTGTCCGGCAGGATCAGCGAGAACAGAAGCGCCAGCAGCACCGCCAGGATCACGAGGCCGTAGACCGGCAGCAGCCCCGCGACCTGCCGGCCGATCGGCAGGCCGCGCAGGCTGCCCGGCGCCGGCTCCAGCGCCGTGGACTTGAGCGAGTTCATGCCGGGACTCCTTGCACGACGGGCAGCGCTTCGGGCGGGGAGGGGTGGACGCCGCCGGCCGAGGCCGCCTGCAGCAGGCTCCCTACCGACAGCGCCTCGCGGCCAAGCTCGGCGCAGACGCGCCCCTGGCTGAACACCAGGGCGCGGTGGCAGATGGCGGCCACCTCCTCGAAATCGGTGGCGACCACGACGATCGACAGGCCGGCAGCAAGCGCCTCCCGCAGCAGGCCGTAGATCTCCGCCTTGGCGCCGACATCCACCCCGGCGGTCGGCTCCTCCAGGATCAGCAGCCGCGTGGCGATGCCAAGCCAGCGCGCCAGCACCACCTTCTGCTGGTTGCCACCGGACAGGGTTTCCACCGGACGGCCCGGCTGGTTCGGCCGCAGGCTCATCCGGGCGCCGGCGGCGACGCAGTCTGCATTCTCAGCGGCCGGCGAGCGCAGGCTGAGCAGCGCGTGGCCGAGCGCCGACGGGTTGAGGAACAGGTTCTCGCGCACCGAAAGCGGCATGCCGAGGCTTTCCGCCACCCGGTCACCCGGGACCAGCCCGACCCCCGACGCCATGGCGGCCGCGGCCGAACCGGGCCGGTACGGCTCCTCGTGCAGGACCATGCGCCCGGCTTCCACCGCCCGGCAGCCGAACAGCGCCCGCCCGACCGCGTCCTGGCCGGCACCCCGCAAGCCCACCAGCCCGACCATCTCGCCGCGTCGCAGGACGAGGTCGACCGGTCCCACCCCGCCTGCCACCAGGCCCTCCAGCCGGAGGCAGACCTCCCCTCCGGACGGCCCCGGCTCCGGGAACAGCTGCTCCGGCGGCCGCCCCACGATCATGGTGACGAGGTCGGTCGGATCGGTGTCCGCCACCCGCTTGACGCCAACCAGCCTGCCGTCCCGCAGCACCGCGACCTCGTCGGCGACCCGGAACACCTCGTCCAGCCGGTGCGACACGTAGATCATGCCGATCCCGGTCCGCCGCAGGTCGCGCAGCACCGCCAGCAGCCGGTCCACCTCGTCGGCCGGCAGGCTGGCGGTCGGCTCGTCCAGCACCAGCACCTCTGCCTGCGCCGCCAGCGCCCGTCCGATCGCCACCAGCGACCGCTCGGTGCGCGACAGGTGCATGATGCGCGCCTGCGGATCGATGTCGGCGCTCATGGTCTGCAGCACCGCCATCGCCTGCCTGCCGCAGCCGGCCCAGGAGATCAGGCCGCGGCGGCGCGCGTAGCCGACGCCGAGTGCTATGTTCTCCGCCACCGTCATCCAGTCGATCAGGCCGAGATCCTGGTGGATGAAGGCGATCGACTGGCCTGCGCCCTTGTTCGCGCGGAGATGGTTGTAGGGCTGGCCGCGGAACAGGATGCGGCCGGAGTCCGGAACGTGGATGCCGGCCAGCATCTTGATCACCGTGGACTTGCCGGCGCCGTTCTCGCCCAGCAGCGCCAGGATCTCGCCGGACCTGAGCGCCAGCGACACGTCGTCCACCGCCAGCGTGCCGCCGAACCGTTTGGTGAGCGCCTCGAACTCCAGCAGCGGCGCGCCGGTCTGTCCCATCCAGGTTCTCCCGATGCCGATCCGCGTTCAGGCGATGGCCAGGTGCACCTTGATCGCCCGGGTCCGGTCGCCTGCCAGCACGAAGGCCTCGTTGGCGTCGGCCAAGGCGAAGCTCGCCGACAGGATCGGCGCCACGTCGATCCGGCCCCGGGCCAGGGCCTCGACCGCGACGTCGAACGCGCCGTGGAACCGGAACGAGCCGAGGAGGTCGATCTCGCGCGCCATCAGCAGGTTGACCGGCAGCGGCACCGCGCCCGGCGGAAGCATGCCGAGCTGCACGATGCGGCCGCCCGGGCAGCACAGCGACGGCAGCACCGCGACGGACGCCGCCGCACCTGTCGCCTCCATCGCCACGTCGTAGCCGCCGACCGCCTGCGCCGCCCGCTCCAGCCGCTCCGGATCCGTGCGCACGTTGATGGCCTCCGCCGCGCCCATGCGGCGTGCGATCTCCAGCGGCTGGTCGAACAGGTCGGTGATCGTGATCGCCGCCGCTCCGGCATGGCGCGCGGCGGCAAGGCAGAGCAGCCCGATCGGCCCGGCGCCCGCGATCAGCACCTGCCGCCCCACCAGGGTTCCGGCACGCGACACCGCATGCAGTGCCACCGCCAGCGGCTCGGCGCAGGCGGCGACCCGGAACTCCATCCCTTCGGGCACCGGCACGCATTGATCGACGCGCACCACGACGTGCTCGGAGAACGCGCCCTGCACGTGCGGCGTCAGCGCGGCACTGCCGAGGAAGCGCATGTTGCGGCACAGGTTGCCGCGCCCGGCGCGGCAGTATCGGCAATGCAGGCAGGGCCGGCTCGGGTTGATCGCCACGGGCGTGCCGACTGCGACGGTAGCCGGCAGCGGCCAGTCCGGCGACGCCGCCAGCTCGACCACGGTGCCCGACACCTCGTGGCCCAGCGTGAGCGGCTCGCGCACCCGGAAGTCGCCGACGCCGCCCTTGTTGAAGTACGACAGATCCGAGCCGCAGATGCCGCCCGCCGCGACGCGCACCCGCGCTTCTCCCGGCTCGAGGTCACGCTCGTCCCGATGTTCGACGCGCAGGTCGTGCGCCCCGTGCAGCACTGCCGCGAGCATGTCGCCTCCCCGTCACCGCCGGTCTGGGACGCCGGCTCTTGCAATGTGACCGTTCCCATCGCTATGCCACCTCCTCGCCGCCGACGGAAGATCCATCGTCGCCGGCGAACTGGTGGGCGGAAGCGGATGGGCATCAACGCGTTCGACCTGTCCGGCCGCCTCGCCCTGGTGACCGGATCGAGCCAGGGCATCGGCTTCGCGATCTCCAAGGGTCTGGCCGCGGCCGGCGCCCGCATCGTGCTGAATGGACGCAGCGCCAAGCGGCTCGACGCCGCAGCCGCTGCCATCGGCGACGCCGCCTGGTCCCCGGAAGGCGGGCTCGGCCTGTTCGACGTGACCGATCCCGACGCGGTGGAAGCGGGGATCGATCGCATCGAGCGCGAAGCCGGTGCGATCGACATCCTGATCAACAACGCCGGCATCCAGCGGCGCATGACCCTGGAAGAGTTCCCGGTGGACACCTGGCGCGAGGTGATGCGCACCAACCTCGACAGCGTATTCTTTGTCGGCCAGGCGGTGGCGAAGCGGATGATCCCGCGAGGCCGCGGCAAGATCATCAACATCGCCAGCCTGCAGAGCGAGGCGGCGCGTCCGACCATCGCCCCCTACACCGCGTCCAAGGGTGCCGTGAAGATGCTGACGCGCGGCATGTGCGCGGACTGGGCGCGGCACGGCCTGCAGATCAACGCCATCGGCCCGGGCTATTTCGAGACCGAGCTCAACCGGCCGCTGCGCGAGGACCCGGTGTTCGACGCCTGGCTGTGCCGGCGCACGCCAGCCGGACGCTGGGGCAGGGTGGAGGAGCTGGCCGGCACCGCGGTGTTCCTCGCCTCTGCCGCCTCGGATTTCGTCAACGGCCAGGTCATCTACGTCGACGGCGGCGTGCTGTCGGTTCTGTGAGGATACGCGACATGGGTGCCACGCTGCTGCAGCTCTGCCCGGTGCTTGCCCACACCCAGGCGATCCTGGACGCGACCTACGACATCGTGCGCTGGCCGGAGCCGCCCGGGCAGGAAGGCTTCCTGGCGCAGCACGGCGCCGCGATCCGCGCCGTTGTGACCGGCGGCCATCTCGGCATCGAGACCGCACTCGCCGAGCGGCTGCCGGCACTTGGCATCGTCGCCATCAACGGCGTCGGCTACGACCGGGTCGACCTGCCCGCGATGCAGCGCCTCGGCGTCCGCGTCAGCAATACCCCCGACGTCCTCACCGACGACGTCGCCGACCTCGCGATCGCGCTGATGCTGAACGTGATGCGCGGCCTGCCGGCGGCGGAGCGGCACGTGCGCGACGGGTTGTGGCCGGGCGCGCAGCCGGCACTGGCACGCCGTGCCTCCGGCCTGCGCTACGGCATCATCGGGCTCGGCCGGATCGGGCAGGCGATCGCGCTGCGGCTGTCCGGCTTCGGCGGCAGCATCGCCTATACCGGACCGAACCGGAAGGAAACGCCGCACGAGTACCATGACGACATACTCGCCCTCGCCACCGCCTCCGACGTGCTGTTCGTGGCCACCGCGGCCTCCGCCGCCACCCGCAACCTGGTCGATCGCGCGGTGCTGGACGCGCTGGGGCCGCAGGGCGTGCTGGTGAACGTCGCGCGCGGCTCGATCATCGACGAGGCTGCCCTGGTCGAGGCGCTGACTGAAGGCCGCCTCGGCGCCGCCGGGCTCGACGTGTTCGAGAACGAGCCGCACGTGCCGGCGGCACTGCTGCGGCTTCCCAACGTGTCGCTGGCGCCGCATGTCGGTAGCGCCACCCACGAGACCCGGCTGGCGATGGGCAACCTCATGCTGGCCAACCTCCAGGCGTTCTTCGCCGACGCCCCGCTGCCGACGCCGGTGGTGTAGGCTCATCCCTCATGGAGGGACGGTCGACTTTGCGGCAGAGCCCGGCTCCCGACCGGTTGGAGACCGTCGGAGGCACCCTTGCTTGGAACAGCTCGTTACGACGGCTTCATCGCCTGGAGGTCGGACACGAGGACAGTCTGGTTCGCGAGCGACGCAGCAGCCACCATGGCATCCACCAGGGCGCGGCATTCGGCTTCTCCCGTTGCCAGCAGCTCGCGGAACGACCGGACCCGCGACATGGACCAGAGCATCACCGCCACCACCCGCGCCGGGCAACTGTTGATGAGCCTCTTCCCCCCGGGATGGACGGGATGCCCAAGCTTCTCGATGAGCGCGAAGCTTGCGTGGATACCGCGCGCCAGGACGACCGCGTCTTTCCACGACGCACCACCTCCGCGCCGCTCGCCGGCAACGGACACGCTCTCGAACGCAACGCAGAGCGGAACGTGGCAACGAAGCCAGAGGGGCATGTCGCGCTCGACGGCGGCAGGCAATCCGGCGGCGTTGAACACGTCGACCCAGCGTTGCCGGTCCATGATGGTCTTCTGACCGGCAGCACCAATGGTGGCCTTGAGCCTGCCGTCTCCGTTCAGCGTCGCCTGGACGAACGGCATGCCGAAGGAACAGCGCGCGACGCCGACCGCCTCCTGCAGGCGCTCAGGACCGAAGGTGTTGAACATGAACTGGATGCATCCTGCTGCGCTGCGCCGCAGGCCTGGAAGGACCGCCTCGGCCTGATGCGCCAGCAGCGTGACGATCACGAGGTCGTAAGGCATCTGCTCGTCGAGCACGTCGGTCACTCGAACGTTTGCCCGCTCGCCCCTGATCTTGATGATACCTCCATCGCGTTGCAACTGCTCCAGCCGGACGGAGTCCGGCCGTGCAATGACCGTGACATCGTGGCCAGCCTGGAAGAGTTGGAATGCGAACGTGCTGCCGATCTTCCCGGCGCCGAGAACGGCAATGCGAAGCGGCGAGGACGGGGGCATGGCCATGTATAGCAACATGGGCTGCGCTGCGGGAAATTCGCGAACGTTCGTATCCGCTTTCCCTCGTGAAGCCGCTCGAGTGGAATGACCGCTTCCCATCAGCCCATGTCGTCCAGCAGGATGTGGGAAAAAGCCGAAGTAGTCGTACCGAGGTCGAGTACAAGCGGAGGTGCAACGGTTACAATAAGCAAACTTCGTCAAGTAATCGCTGCGCGGGACCGGCCCTTGTGTGGCAACGCGTTTCCTGCTTCTTGACAGACCAGGGATCACCGGCCCTTCACGCTGCCTGGTGCCTGTCGGCGGGGCCGCAGGACTTGCCGAAAGCCGATTGGCAGGGTCGGCCGGGATCGACTAGATCATGTCGCTATCGTAATGCCCACCCTGTCGATGCTGGAGCCGTGCCACGCCTGACCAGCCGCTCGAAGCCCACCCGCTGACGCGCAGCAGGCCGACCAGGACCGCAGGCCGCTCGCGTCGGCTCTGGCTGGTGCTGGTCGGCCTCGTGCTGGTGGGCCTCGTCGCCCTGCTGGGCTGGTGGCTGCTGGGCGCCCGCCACGGCGCCAAGCCGGCCGGTCGCGCCGCCGGCGGTCCGCCGCAATCGGTGTCGGTGGCGACGATCGGGACCGGCGACATCCACGTCACCCTCACCGGTTTGGGCACCGTGACGCCGCTCGACACCGTCACTGTCAGGACCCAGATCAACGGGCAGCTGCAGTCGCTCGGCTTCACCGAGGGCCAGCTCGTGCACAGGAACCAGTTCCTGGCGCAGATCGACCCCAGGCCCTACCTGGTGGCGCTGGAACAGGCGCAGGGCACCCTGGCGCACGACCAGGGCCTGCTCGCCCAGGCGCAGGCCGACAGCGCGCGCTACCAGCTGCTGAGCCGGCAGAACAGCATCGCGCAGCAGCAGGCGCAGGACGAGCTGTTCCTGATCAAGCAGTACCAGGGCACCGTCATCACCGATCAGGGCGCGATCGACAATGCCCGGCTTAACCTCGCCTACTGCCACATCGTCTCGCCGGTGGACGGGCGTGTCGGCATACGGCTGGTCGATCCCGGCAACTACGTGCAGACCAGCGACACCGCCGGGCTGTTCGTGGTGACGCAGCTGCAGCCGATCTCGGTGCTGTTCACCCTGCCGGAGGACGACGTCGACGCGGTGCAGGCGCAGATGCAGGGTCGGACGCTGCCCGTGATGGCCTATGACCGGGCGGACGCGAAGCTGATCGCCACCGGCACGCTCGCCACCACCGACAACCAGATCGACAACACCACCGGCACCGTCGAGCTGCGGGCGATCTTCCCGAACGCGGACAATGCCCTGTTCCCGCAGCAGTTCGTCAACGCCCACCTGCTGCTGCAGACGCTGAGCGGGGTGGTGGTGGCGCCGCAGGCGGCGGTGCAGCACGGGGCACCCGGCGATTTCGTCTACGTGACGAAGCCGAACGGCACCGCCGCGGTGCAGGTGGTCAAGACCGGGCCCGCCGAGGGCGACCGGGTGCAGATCACGCAGGGGCTCAAGCCCGGCGACAAGGTGGTGACAGACGGGCTGGACCGGCTGCGCGACGGCAGCCGGATCGTGGCCGCCACGCCGGGGAAGGGACACGGCGCGCGGGCCCCCACCCCGGGTCCACGGGCCGCTCCCTGAGCCTTCGATGAGTCCGTCGCGCCTGTTCATCCTGCGGCCGGTGGCGACCACGCTGCTGATGGCGGCGATCCTGCTGGTGGGCATCATCGCCTACGGCTTCCTGCCAATCTCGGCGCTGCCGGAGGTCGACTACCCGACCATCCAGGTGCAGACCTTCCTGCCCGGCGCCAGCCCGGAGGTGATGACCACCTCCGTCACCGCACCGCTGGAGCGGCAGTTCGGCGAGATGCCGGGCCTGGGCCAGATGTCGTCGATCTCGTCCGGCGGCGCCTCGGTGATCACGCTGCAGTTCACGCTAAGCCTCAGCCTGGACGTGGCCGAGCAGGAGGTGCAGGCGGCGATCAACGCGGCCACCAGCCTGCTGCCGTCCGACCTGCCGGCGCCGCCGATCTACAACAAGGTCAACCCCGCCGACACCCCGGTGCTGACCCTGGCGCTGACCAGCCGCACCCTGAGCCTGACGCAGGTGGAGGACCTGGCCGACGTCCGCCTGGCGCAGAAGATCAGCCAGCAGCCAGGGGTGGGACTGGTGTCGATCAGCGGCGGCAACCGGCCAGCGGTGCGCGTGGTGATCAACCCGCGCGCGCTGTCGTCGTACGGGCTGGCGATCGACGACATACGCACCATCATCGGCAACCAGAACACCGACACGCCCAAGGGCAGCTTCGACGGGGCGGCGCAGAGCAGCACCATCAACGACAACGACCAGATCACCGATGCGGACGGCTACCGGACGTTGATCGTCGCCTACAGGAACGGCCACGCGGTGCGTCTCGGCGACGTCGCCACCATCATCAACGGCGCGGAGAACAACCAGCTCGCCGCCTGGTCCGGCCGCACGCCTGCGGTGATCCTGAACATCCAGCGCCAGCCCGGCTCCAACGTGATCGCGGTGGTGCGCAACATCCTGCGCGCCCTGCCGCAGATGCGGGAAACCTTGCCGCCCTCGGTGGACGTGGCGGTGCTCAGCAACCAGACCACGCCGATCCAGGCCTCGGTGAACGACGTCGAGTTCGAGCTGGGACTCGCGGTGGTGCTGGTCGTGCTGGTGATCTTCCTGTTCCTGCGCACCCTGCCGGCGACGCTGATCCCGTCGCTGTCGGTGCCGCTGTCCCTGGTCGGCACGCTGGGGGTGATGTACCTGCTCGGGTACTCGCTCGACAACCTGTCGCTGATGGCACTCACCATCTCCACCGGCTTCGTGGTCGACGATGCCATCGTCATGATCGAGAACATCGCCCGCCACGTCGAGGACGGGGAGGCGCCGCTGGAGGCGGCCCTCAACGGGTCCGAGGAGATCGGCTTCACCATCATCTCGCTGACGGTCTCGCTGATCGCGGTGCTGATCCCGCTGCTGTTCATGGGCGACGTGGTCGGGCGGCTGTTCCGCGAGTTCGCGGTGACGCTGGCGGTCACCATCGTGATCTCGGCGGTGGTCTCGCTCACCCTGGTGCCGATGATGTGCGCGCTGCTGGTCCGCCACCGGCCGGCGGACAAGCGCTACCGGATCGACCTCGCCGCGGAGCGCGGCTTCGACCGCATCGTCGCCGGCTACGGCCGTGCGCTCGCCGTGGTGCTCGACCACCAGGCGCTGACCCTGCTGGTGGCGCTGCTCACGCTGGTGGCCACGGTGGCGCTCTACGGCGCGATCCCGAAGGGCTTCTTCCCCGTCCAGGACACCGGCGCGATCCAGGGCATCTCGGAAGCGGCGCAGGACATCTCGTTCGGTGCCATGGCGGCGCGGCAGCAGGCGATGGCGGACGCGATCCTGCAGGATCCTGCGGTGCAGGGCCTGTCCTCCTTCATCGGCGTCGACGGCACCAACACCACGCTGAACAGCGGACGGGTCCTGATCACCCTCAAGGCCCGCGGGCAGCGCCCGTCCGCCACCGCGGTGATCGCGCGGCTGGATGACCGGCTGCGCCGTGTGCCCGGCATCACCCTGTCGATGCAGCCGGTGCAGAACCTGACCATCGACTCCACCGTGGGGCGGGCGCAGTACCACTTCTTCCTGGAGAATCCAACCGGCGGGCTGTTCACGCAATGGGTGCCGAGGCTGATCGAGCGGCTCGGGCAGATGCAGGGCTTCACGGCAGTGACCAGCGACATGAACACCAACGGCCGGGCGCTGGACCTGGTGATCGACCGGCCGACGGCGGCGCGATTCGGCATCACGCCCGCCACCATCGACAACGCCCTGTACGACGCGTTCGGCCAGCGCATCGCCTCCACGCTTTACACCCAGTCCAACCAGTACCGCGTGATCCTGCAGGCCGACACCGGCCAGGCGCGCTCGCTGCAGCAGGCGCTCGACGGGATCTACCTGCCCTCCGCCTCCGCCAGCACCGCCGCCACGGTCGCCACCCCCACCACCGGCGCGCTGGGCCAGGTGCCGCTCTCGGCCGTGGTACACGTCGCGGTGCGCAACGATCCGCTGCAGATCGAGCATCTCGGGCAGTTCCCGTCGGTGTCGATCTCGTTCAATCTCCAGCCCGGCACCTCGCTGGACAACGCGGTGGCGGCGATCGGAGACGCGGAGAAGCAGATCGGACTGCCGGGCAGCTTCACCACCGCCTTCCAGGGTTCGCTGTCCGCCTTCCAGGCCTCCCTGTCCAACGAGCTGCTGCTGATCGCCGCCGCGATGGTCGCGGTCTACATCGTACTCGGTGTTCTCTACGAGAGCTTCGTTCACCCACTGACGATCCTGTCCACGCTGCCCTCCGCCGGCGTCGGCGCGCTGGTGGCGCTCGACCTGACCGGGCACCAGCTCGACATCATCGCGGTGATCGGCATCATCCTGCTGATCGGCATCGTCAAGAAGAACGCGATCATGATGATCGACTTCGCGCTGGCGGCCGAACGCACCGAGAACAAGTCGCCGCGCGAGGCGATCTTCCAGGCCTGCCTGCTGCGGTTCCGGCCGATCCTGATGACCACGCTCGCTGCCGTGCTCGGCGCGGTGCCGCTGATGCTGGGCAGCGGCTCGGGCTCCGAGCTGCGCCAGCCGCTCGGCATCGCCATCGTCGGCGGGTTGCTGGTGAGCCAGGTGCTGACCCTGTTCACCACCCCGGTGATCTACCTTGCCTTCGACCGCGTCGCGGTGCGGCTGACCGGACGCGGCGCCAACCGCGAGGCCGGCGACGCCGCGCCTGCGGAATGAACATCTCCGCCCCGTTCATTGCCCGGCCGATCGCCACCACCCTGCTGACCCTGGCGATCCTGTTCGCAGGCGTGCTGGGCTTCTTCCAGCTCCCCGTCGCCTCGCTCCCCGAGGTCGACTTCCCGACCATCTCGGTGCAGGCGCAGCTCCCCGGCGCCGATCCCGAGACGGTGGCCACCAGCCTCGCCGGACCGCTGGAGCGCCACCTGGGCCAGATCGCCGACCTGACCGAGATGACCTCGCAGAGCCAGGTCGGGCAGACACGGATCAACCTGCAGTTCGGGCTGGACCGCAACATCGACGGCGCCGCCCGCGACGTCGAGGCGGCGATCAACGCGGCGCGGGCCGACCTGCCGACCAACCTCCTGAGCAACCCGGTCTACCGCAAGGTGAACCCGGCCGACGCGCCGGTGCTGATCGTGTCGCTCACCTCCGGGACGCTGACCCGCGGGCAGATCTACGACGCCGCCAGCACCGTGCTGCAGCAGCAGCTCTCGCAGCTTTCCGGCGTCGGCCAGGTGATCATCAGCGGCGCTGCCCTTCCGGCGGTGCGGGTCGAGCTCGATCCATACGCGCTGTTCAAGTACGGAATCGGCCTGGAGGACGTGCGCGCGGCCCTGGCCTCCGCCAACGCCGACACGCCGAAGGGGGTGCTGGACCTCGGCCGGCAGCGGCTGCAGATCTACACCAACGACCAGGCCAGCCACGCTGCCGACTACCGGCCGCTGGTGATCGCCTACCGCAACGGCCACGCGGTGCACCTCACCGACATCGCGATGGTCAGCGATAGCGTGCAGGACCTGCGCAACCTCGGGCTCGCCAACGGCAAGCCTGCGGTGCTGGTGATCGTGTTCAAGCAGCCCGGCGCCAACGTGATCCAGACGGTGGACGCGGTGAAGGCGGCGATCCCGAAGCTGCGGGCAGCCCTGCCGCAGGGCATCGACATCACCTTCGCCTCCGACAGCACGCTCAGCATACGCGGCTCGCTCCGCGACACCGAGACCACGCTGGTGATCGCGGTGGTGCTGGTGACGGCGGTGGTGTGGCTGTTCCTGCGCGACCTGCGCGCCACGCTGATCCCGATGGTGTCGGTGCCGGTCTCGGTGATCGGCACGTTCGGGGTGATGTACCTGGCCGGCTTCAGCCTGGACAACCTGTCGCTGATGGCGCTGACCATCTCCACCGGCTTCGTGGTCGACGACGCCATCGTGGTGCTGGAGAACATCTCTCGCCACATCGAGGACGGCATGCCGCGCCGCGAGGCGGCGCTCAAGGGCAGCGCCGAGGTGGGCTTCACCATCGTCTCGATCACGCTGTCGCTGATCGCGGTGTTCCTGCCGATCCTGCTGATGGGCGGCATCGTCGGGCGTCTGTTCCGCGAGTTCGCGGTGACGCTGTCGGCGGCGATCGTGGTGTCGCTGGTGACCTCGCTCACCACCACGCCGATGCTGTGCGCGCTGGTGCTGCGTCCGAAGCCGCGGCGGGAGCCGGCGGCGCGGCAGCGACGGAGCATCGGCCAGTGGGTGCTCGATTTCTACGCCCGCACGCTGGCCTGGACGCTGCAGCACAACGCGCTGGTGCTGCTGGTGCTGGCGGGGACGATCGCGCTCAACGTGTGGCTGCTGGTGGTGATCCCCAAGGGCTTCTTCCCGACTCAGGACAATGGCCGGCTGATCGGCGCGGTGCAGGCCGACCAGGACATCTCGTTCCAGGCGATGAGTGCCAAGCTCGCGCGCATGATGGCGATCGTGCAGCACGACCCGGCGGTGCAGAACGTGGTCGGCTCCACCGGCGCCGGCGGCGGCGGCTCCACGGCGCAGACCAATACAGCCAACGTCTACGTGGCGCTGAAGCCGAAGAACGCGCGCGACAGCCTGGACGTGGTGACGACGCGTCTGCGACGGGCGCTGGCGCGCGTGCCGGGCCGGCTGATCCTGGCACCGGCGCAGGACGTGCGCGTCGGCGGCCGGCAGACCAACGCCGCCTACCAGTACACGCTGCAGGCCGACAACACCGCCGAGGTGTTCGACTGGGCGCCGAAGCTGCTGCGCGCGCTGCAGGGCAACCCGGACCTCACCGACGTCAACTCCGACCAGCAGCAGGCCGGGCTGGAGTCGGTGGTGACGATCGACCGTGCCACCGCCTCGAGGCTCGGCCTGACCGTCTCCCAGATCGACAACACGCTCTACGACGCGTTCGGGCAGCGCTCGGTTTCGACCATCTACAACGCGCTGAACCAGTACCACGTCATCATGGAGGTGGCGCCGCAGTACTGGCAGAACCCGGACGTGCTGAACCGGATCTGGATCAGCACCTCCGGCAGCACGCCGAGCGGGTCTGCCACCACCAATGCACCGTCCGGCACCGTCACCGCGGCCAGCGCCGCCTCGGCCAGTGCCGCCGCCAACGGCATCAACAACTCGCAGCGCAACGCGGCGCAGAACGCGATCGCCGCCAGCGGCAGCAGCGTCGCCTCGTCGGGGGCGGCGGTCAGCACCGGTGCGGAGACGATGGTGCCGCTCGGCGCGGTGGCGCGGTTCGCGCGCGGGCACACGGCGCTGTCGGTGAACCACCAGAGCCAGTTCGTGTCGGTGACGATCTCGTTCAACCTCGCCCCCGGCCGCTCGCTGTCCGCTGCCCAGGCGGCGATCGGCAAGGCGGTGGCCGACCTGCACATGCCGAGCGACATCGTCGGCGGCTTCGCTGGCACAGCGCAGGTGTTCCAGCAGTCGCTGGACAGCGAGCCGCTGCTGATCGGGGCTGCACTGCTCGCGGTGTACATCGTGCTCGGCGTGCTGTACGAGAGCTTCGTGCATCCGGTGACGATCCTGTCGACGCTGCCGTCGGCCGGCGTCGGCGCGGTGCTGGCGCTGATCCTGCTGCACACCGAGTTCTCGCTGATCACCGTGATCGGCGTGATCCTTTTGATCGGGATCGTGAAGAAGAACGCGATCCTGATGATCGATTTCGCGCTCGACGCCGAGCGCAGCCACGGCGCCTCGAGCCGCGACGCCATCTTCGAGGCCTGCATGATGCGGTTCCGGCCGATCGTCATGACCACGTCGGCGGCGCTGCTCGGTGCCCTGCCGCTGGTGCTGTCTGCCGGTGACGGGTCGGAGCTGCGTCAGCCGCTCGGCATCTCGATCATCGGCGGCCTGATCTTCAGCCAGGTGCTGACGCTCTACACCACGCCTGCGGTCTACCTGCTGCTCGACCGGCTCCGGCTGCGCACGGGCTCGGCGCCGGCCGCGGTGCCTGCGGAATGACCTGCCGGATCGGGCGCGGCGGCGCCCTCGCGACGGACCGGCACCGGGCTACCCTGGGTGGCCGGTGGTCCTGCTGCGGACCCCGGTCGGACCTGATGGCGTCCCGCGTCGGCCTGCCCGCCATCCGGCACGTCGCCCGACGCCGGTCGTTCCGGGCTCCCGGCAGCGGCAGGGTTGACAAGATCGTGACGCGGCGTCGTTACTCATACAATTGAGGGCGGAACGGTTCCAGCAGGCGGAGCCGCCCAGGAGACGTCATGGCCGATATCGCCGTCCGTTCCTCCGGACAGGATAGCCGGGATACCGTCCCGCCCTCGTCGCGGCCGACAAGCGACTTCGCCGACATCGTCCGGATGGAAGGGGTCCAGAAGTACTTCGGCGCCGTCCACGCGCTCCGGAACATCGACCTTCGCATCGGGCGGAACGAGATCGTCGGGCTGATCGGCGACAACGGCGCGGGCAAGTCGACCCTGATCAAGACCATGACCGGTGTCTATGCGCCGAGCTCGGGCCGCATCTTCGTGCGCGACAAGCCGGTGGACCTGGCCAACTATTCGGTCGCCATGGCGCACGACCTGTCGATCGAGACCGTGTACCAGGACAAGTCGCTCGGCGAGAAGCAGCCGCTGTGGCGCAACTTCTTCGTCGGGCGCCAGATCACCAACCGCTTCGGCTTCATCGACGTGAAACGGCAGAAGGCGGTGGCGCAGCAGATTCTCGAGGAAACCATCGGCTTCCGCGGCGTCGGCATCGGCGTCGACGCCACGGTCAAGAACCTGTCCGGCGGCGAGCGGCAGGGCATCGCGATAGGGCGCGCCATGCACTTCAACGCCGACCTGATCGTGCTCGACGAGCCGACGGTGGCGCTGGCGGTCAAGGAGGTGCGCAAGGTCCTCGACTTCGTGCGCCTGATCAAGTCCTCCGGCCGCGCCTGCGTGTACATCGAGCACAACCTGGCGCACGTGCACGAGGTCGCGGACCGGCTAGTGGTCCTGGACCGCGGCGCCATCGTCGCCGACATCGCTCCGCGCGACATGACGGTGCCGGAACTCACCGAGTACCTGATCGACCTGCAGAAGAGCCAGCATTGATGCCCCGCCCGCAGCCAAGGAGCCTGTTCGCGCGCATCGAGGGGCTGCCGATCATCATCGTGTTCGCGCTGATGCTGGCGATGTTCATGGCCATGGCGCCGCTCGTGTTCCTGGCGCCGAACATCTACATGACGTTCCTTTCCACGCTTCCGCCGCTGGTGGTGCTCGCGATCGGCCTCACCTTCGTGATCGCCGCCGGCGAGATCGACCTCAGCTTCCCGTCGATCATCGCGTTCTCGGGCTTCGTGTTCGCCGTCCTGTTCAAGCAGTACGACCTCGGCTGGTTCGCCGCCGTCATCGCCGTGCTGTCGGGCAGCCTGGTCGGCTGGGTGAACGGCCAGCTGATCGCGCGCGTCGGCATCCCGTCCTTCATCGCGACACTCGGCACCCAGTTCTTCTGGGCCGGCATGGCGACGGTGCTGTCCGGCGGCCGCTCCTACGCGTTGCGCGGCGTCGAGGAGAGCTGGGTATGGCGGGTGGTGGATGGCCGGCTGGGCGGCAACGATCCGCTTCGATGGTATACCCAGGTGTCGATGGAGGCGGTCTGGACCGCTGCGATCGTGCTGTTCCTGTGGTTCGTCCTGAACCGCCACCGCTTCGGCGAGCACGTCCTGTTCCTCGGCGACAGCAACGACGTCGCGCGCGTGGTCGGCATCCCGGTCGCGCGCGAGAAGGTCCGGCTGTTCACGCTGATGGGCACCTGCGGCGGCGTGGCGGCGGTGATGCTGACGCTGGAGAACCGGAACTACTTCGGCGATCAGGGGTCCGGCTACCTGCTGACCGCGATCGCGGCGGTGCTGATCGGCGGCACCTCCATCCTGGGCGGCCGCGCCACGATCGTCGGCACCATCTTCGGCGCGCTCATCATGGGCATGCTGGAAGCGGGCCTGGTCGCCTCCGGCCTGACGGGCGCCTGGGTGCGCACGGTGCAGGGGCTGATCTTCCTGGTGGCGATCGTGTTCTACCTGCTGGCCGACGAGCCGGCGCGGCGGCAGGCGCTGCTCGGCCGCTTCGGCCTCGCCCGCAGTCCCGACGGCGGCGCGGCGGTTCCCGGTCCCCGCGCACCGGGCGTGTCGCGCCCTTGAGATGGGACACCGGGAGCCGCTGCGTCCACCCCGGCTACAAACCAAGAAACGAGTTCTGGAGGATCCGATGACGTTCAAACAGGCTGCGTTCGCGTGTGCGGTGCTGCTTTCGGGCACGGCCATCTCCCCGGCCCGTGTCCGCGCCGCCGGGCTGCCGGGCAACGGCATCACCATCTACATGCAGATGGGCGGCAATGCCGGCGACGGATCGACGCTCGCACGCACCAACGGCGCCGAAGCCGCCGCCCACGCGCTCGGCGTGACGAAGCTCAACGAGCAATATGCCGGCTGGGCGCCTGAAACCATGATCGACCAGTTCAAGCAGGCGCTCGCCGCCCGCCCGTCCTGCATCGTGATCATGGGCCAT
>CAXTVX010000044.1:0-30952 GCA_964247755.1 uncultured Acetobacteraceae bacterium
TCTTCTGCTTCATGTTCTCCTGGGTCGAGCAGCTGCTGGCGACCACGCTGACCACCGTGAATGCCAAGCCGATCGCGGCGGTGATGACGCGTGTCTATTCCGCCGCCGGTCTCGACTGGGGCCTGCTCGCCGCGGCCGGCGTGCTGACGATGATCCCCGGTGCCGTGGTCATCTGGTTCGTCCGCAACCACATCGCCAAGGGCTTCGCCCTTGGCCGGGTCTGAGGAGGTTGCGATATGGGCTGGATGGCCTGGAACTGGCACACGGCGGCATTCTTTGTCGTCATCGTGCTGTTGCTGACGGTGATGACTCTGCTCGCTGTCTATCGTCCGGAAACGCCGCGCACCGGCATCCTGCGCTTTCCCACGACACGCGGCGATCGACTGTTTGTTTCGCTCATCGGCACCGCGTTCATCTACATCTTCTGGATTCGTTTCACCGGCGGCACTACGATGTGGCCTGCCGCCATCCTGTCGGTGATCTACTGGGGAGCGATGTTCCGCTTCGCCTGATCCCGCCGACGTTTCCGAAACGCCGAAGCCAGCCCGGAGAAGGCGGCATTCCGGCATAAACCCGAGGAGGAACTAATGGACATTACCAGACGCACCGCGATCAAGGGGGCCGCCGCTGTCACCGCCGCCGGCAGCGGTGTCCTGATCAACAGCCGCCCGTCGCATGCGCAGCAGGTGGACGCGGCGAAGAAGTGGGTGGACAGCGAGTTCCAGCCTTCGACCTTGTCGAAGGATGCGCAGATGGCGGAGATGGAATGGTTCATCAAGACCGCCAAGCCGTTCGCCGGCATGAAGGTGAACTGCGTCTCGGAGATCCTGAACATCCACGAGTACGAGTCGAAGACGCTGACGCGGGCGTTCGCCGAGATCACCGGGATCCAGGTCAACCACGACCTGATGGACGAGGGGCTTCTGGTCGACAAGATCGAGGTTGAGATGCAGTCCGGCCATCCGATCTACGACTTCTGGATGAACGACTCCGACTTCATCGGCACCCACCCGCGCTACAAGGACATCATCGGCGGATCGCTGACCGACTTCATGGCCGGTGACGGCAAGGACGTTACCAGCCCGACGCTCGACCTGCAGGACTTCATCGGCCTGTCGTTCGGCACCTTTACCGATGGCAAACTGTATCAGCTGCCCGACCAGCAGTTCGCCAACCTGTACTGGTTCCGACACGATTGGTTCAGCCGTCCCGAACTGCAGGCCCAGTTCAAGCAGAAGTTCGGCTACGCGCTGGGCGTGCCGAAGAACTGGTCTGCCTACGAGGACATCGCCGAATTCTTCACTAACGACGTCAAGACCATCGATGGCGTGCGCGTCTATGGCCACATGGACTACGGCAAGAAGGACCCCTCGCTCGGCTGGCGCTTCACCGACGCCTGGCTGTCCATGGCCGGGGCCGGCGACCGCGGCCTGCCGAACGGCCGCCCGGTTGACGAGTGGGGCATCCGCCTCGAGGGCAACCGTCCGCGCGGTTCCTCGATCAGCCGCGGTGGCGATGCTAACGGCCCGGCCGCGGTCTATGCGCTGACCAAGTTCGTTGACTGGCTGAAGAAGTATGCACCGCCCGAGGCGGCCGGTATGGACTTTCTTGAGGCCGGACCGGTACCGGGGCAGGGGCACATCGCCCAGCAGATCTTCTGGTACACCACATTCTCGGAGTCGATGATGAAGCCGGGCTCAGCGGTGATGAATGCCGACGGCACGCCGAAATGGCGCATGGCACCGAGCCCGCACGGCGCGTATTGGAAGGAGGGCCAGAAGCTCGGCTACCAGGACACCGGCTGCTGGACGATGCTGAAATATGCCGACCCGCAGCGCGTGAAGGCCGGCTGGCTCTACGCGCAGTTCTGCACCTCGAAGTCGGTCACGCTGAAGAAGGCGGTGCTGACCCAGCACCTGATCCGCGAAAGCGACGTCAGGAGCCAGGCGATGACCGACCTCGCGCCGAAGTTCGGCGGTCTGGTAGAGTTCTATCGCTCGCCGGCCCGCAAGAACTGGACTCCCACCGGCGTCAACGTGCCCGACTACGGCAAGATGGCGCAGGTGTGGTGGCAGAACGTGTCCAACGCGATTGCCGGCTCGGTCACGCCGCAGCAGGCGATGGATGGGCTCGCCCGCGACCAGGACGCGATCATGGCCCGGATCCAGCGCTCCGGCGCGCAGGGCGATCTCGGCCCGATCATGAACCCGGTCATGACGCCCGAGTACTGGTTCAAGAAGTCGGAGAAGGACGGCAACTTGGCGCCGCAGCGCAAGCTCGCCAACGAGAAGCCGCAGGGGGAGACCATCGCCTACGAGGAGCTGCTCAAGAGCTGGGCCCCTGGACAGGCCACGTCGGACGCCAATAAAGGCTGATCCGACACCGGACCCGGACAGGCTGCCTGTCCGGGTCCACCTCATCCGGGTGTACCGCCCATGACCTCATCCAGTCCGTCTCCGGCGCACGTCCTGGTCGTCGACCAGGGCACCACCTCGACCCGCGCCATCGTGTTCGACGGGCGCATGCGCCCGGTGGCGCAGGCGCAGGAGGAGTTCCCGCAGATCTACCCGCAGCCGGGCTGGGTCGAGCACAACCCGGAAACGCTCTGGGCCACCGTGCTCGGCACCGCCCGCGCCGCGCTGCAGAAGGCCGGCCTCACCGCGTCCGGGATCGCGGCGCTCGGCATCGCCAACCAGCGCGAGACCACCCTGATCTGGGAGCGCGCGTCCGGCCGGCCGATCCACAACGCCATCGTCTGGCAGGACCGCCGCACTGCCGCGATCTGCAACCGCCTGGAGCAGGACGGCAACGCCGAGCTGGTTGCCGAGCGCACCGGCCTGCGCATCGACCCCTACTTCTCCGGCACCAAGATCGGCTGGATGCTGGACCGGGTTCCGGGCGCCAGGGCGCGTGCCGTGAACGGCGAGCTGGCCTTCGGCACCGTCGACAGCTTCCTGATCTGGCGCTTCACAGGCGGCCGGGTGCACGCGATCGACGCCACCAATGCGTCCCGTACCTTGCTCTGCGACATACGCAGCGGTTCCTGGGACCCTGAGCTGATCCGGCTGCTCGACGTTCCCGCCTCGCTGCTGCCGGACATACGCGACAGCGCCGGCGGTTTTGGCGACACCGTGCCGGACCTGCTCGGTGGCAGCATCGCGATCCGCGGCGTCGCCGGCGACCAGCAGGCGGCGCTGGTCGGCCAGTGCTGCTTCGAGCCCGGCACCATCAAGGCGACCTACGGCACCGGCGGCTTCATCCTGCTCAATACCGGCACGGTGATGAAGCGCTCGCGGCACCGCCTGCTGTCCACCATCGCCTGGCAGCGCAAGGGTCTCCGCCACTACGCGCTGGAGGGCTCGATCTTCTCCGCCGGCGCCGCGGTGCAGTGGCTGCGCGACGGGCTCGGCCTGGTGGAAAGCTCGGCCGAGACAGGGAGGCTGGCCGAGGCCGCCGACCCGGCGCAGCAGGTCTACCTGGTGCCGGCCTTTACCGGCCTCGGTGCGCCGCACTGGAACAGCCATGCCCAGGCCCTCGTTACCGGCATCACCCGCGGCACCACCAAGAAGGAGCTGGCCCGCGCCACGCTGGAAAGCGTCGGCTACCAGACGCGCGACCTGCTGGCGGCGATGCTGGCCGACGACGGCGAGGACGCGGAGGCGGCCGGCCGCGAGCGCCGCGTGTTCCGGGTCGATGGCGGCATGTCGGCCAGCGACTGGACCATGCAGTTCCTGGCGGACACGCTCGACATTGCCGTGGACCGCCCGGCGTTTCGGGAAACCACGGCGATGGGTGCCGGCTATCTCGCTGGGCTTGACGCCGGGCTGTATCCGGAGCCCGCGGAGTTCGCGCGAGACTGGATGCTCGACCGCCGCTTCGTGCCGGACGCGTCGCCGGAGGACCGCGACCGACGCTACCGTGGCTGGCAGCGCGCCGTCCGGTTGGCGCTGGCGACCGACGACGCCTGAGACGGCACGGCACTGGGAGCCCGTGATGCGCGTCCGTTTCCGTTGCGACCCGGCCCTGCTCGACCTGCTGCCGCCGCCGGTCCCGGCCCGCGATGCGCTGCCGGATTGGCTGCGCACCATGCCCGGTCATGCCCCCTCAGACATGCATGACGGCGCCGCGATCCGCACCGTGAAGCATTGCCCGCCGTTCGTGGACGCGATGATGCAGGGCTTCGTGATGACGCTGCCCTGCGATGTGCGGGTGGGCGACCGCACCCTGTCCTGGAGCTGGAACCTGCCCAGACCGGCGACCGCGACCCACCCGCGGGCGCCGATGTCGTTCCATGCCGCGGCACAGGTCGGCGGCACGCCATTCGCGCGGGGGGACCAGCTGGTGGTGAAGTTCAACGCCTTCTGGACGATCCGCCTGGAGCCGGGCTGGTCGCTCCTGGTCACCCACCCGCTGAACCGAGACGACCTGCCGTTCCGGCTGCTGGGCGGCCTCGTCGATGCCGACCGGTTCCACGAGGTCGGCATCCTGTTCCCGGCGGTCTGGGTCGATCCGGACTTCGAGGGCCTGCTGCCGCGCGGCATGCCGATCGCGCAGTGCATCCCGGTGCGCCGCGAGGCGCTGGTCCTGGACACCGCTGCCTTCGATGCCGACGAGCAGGCGCGTTACGAGGCCACCGCCCGGGTGCTGCTGGAGGAAACCGGCCACTACCGCCGGGTCGTCAGGGCGGGGCGGTCAGCCTGGTCGGATGCGCGCCTCGAGAACGGCGCGCAGTTGTCCGGGATCGAGGAACAGCAGGCCGGTCCGGCCTGACACCAGGGACTGCGCGATCCGGCCGAAGCTGCCCGGTCGGAGCGCCAGCGCCTTGGCATAAGCGTCCAGCGCATCCTCTGTCCGCCCGCATTCGCCGAGACACACGCCGAGGTTGAGCGCCGCCTCGTGGAAATCCGGCTGCGCCGCAAGCGCTGACCGGTAGGCGACCGCCGCATCCTCGTCGCGTCCCTGGTCCTGCCGCAGCACCGCCAGGCTGTACCAGCCTGCCGCATGCAGGGGATCGAGGCCGACGCCGCGTTCGAAGGCGGCGCCGGCCTCGTCGTCCCGGCCGTCGGCCCGGAGCGTCCGGCCGAGCAGATGGTTGGCACGCGCAGCCTGCGCCGCCGGCGGACTGCTGCGCGACAGGGCGCGCATCCCCCGCTGTACGGCGGCGAGGCTGGCCGCGGTCTGGCCGCGGGCGAGCAGCGCGTCGCCGATCGTCAGCCACCCGCCGGCGAAGTCCTCGTGCCGGTCGAGCCGCGGCAGCAATGCGGCGGCCTCCTGACGTCCCGCCCGCAGCAGCAGCGCCGCCAGGGTGAACAAGGCCCGAGGCTCGTCCGGATGGGCCGCCAGCCTGGTCCGGGCGGCCGCCAGCACGGCCTCGTCCACCGCCCCCGGTGCCAGCGCCGGTGCCGTCCCGGGTCGAGCGGGATGGGAACGCCTCGCACCGGCCTCCGTCATGGTCCGCTCGTGCGGGTATCCGATCGTGCCGTTGAAGCCGAATGGTGTCTCTGCATGGCTCCGGTCAATCTGCCCGCGTCGGGACGATGCTCTGCCATGAACCACTACCGGTCGTGCGGCCGCGGTGCCATCCCCGTCCGGCTGCCGGTGCGCCTGATGCTCAATCCCCCGCCACGTTCGGGCTCCCCGCCGCTTGGCCTGGCCTATGGGCACCGACGTCCCGCACGGCGAACGGCGCGGTCAGCGTGCCGCCGTTGCTGAAGCTGAAGGTGACGGGCACCGTCGATCCGGCCTGGAGGGTCGCGCTCGGCCCGTCGCAGGACAGGTGATAGCTGCCACGCACGAACGCCATCCTGCTTTCGGGCGGAACCGTCAGCCCGCTGCTGCTGCCTTGTCCTCCACCATTGGCTTCCTCCAGATGCATGGCGTGGCAGCCGGGTGACTGCCAGCCGGTCACCAGCTGCGGCTGGCTGCCGGTGTTGCGTATGGAGAAGAAGCCGATCACCGGCGTCTGTGACGCCACGGCGAACCAGCCGTTGCTGACGCTCAGGCCTTGTGGCACGGCGGCCGATGCCTGCACGGGCATAAGAAGCATCAAGCCGGCGAGGGTGACGCGGTGTGTCATGAAGCCTCCTGGTTCCTTCGGGCGCCTGGCGACAGGACACTGCCCTTGTCACGATCGATGTGGGGGCGCACCTGTCGTCACGCACGATCCAATGGACCTGATCAGGACCTGCCGCATGCGTTGCCCGTTCTGCGGTCATGAGGATACCCAGGTCAAAGACAGCCGTCCCAACGAGGATGGTGCTGCGATCCGACGGCGCCGCTTCTGCACCGGCTGTGGCCAGCGCTTCACCACGGTGGAACGGGTGCAGCTGCGCGAGCTGCTGGTGATCAAGTCCGACGGGAGGCGGGTGCCGTTCGACCGGGAGAAGCTGGCCCGCTCGATCCGTATCGCCATGCGCAAGCGCCCGGTGGACGAGGAGCGGATCGAGCGCATCGTCAGCGGCCTGGTGCGTCAGCTGGAAGCCTCCGGCGATACCGAGATCCCCAGCGCCCAGCTTGGCGAGCGGGTGATGGACACGCTGCGCGAGGTGGACGCGGTAGCCTATGTCCGCTTCGCCAGCGTGTATCGCGACTTCCGCGAGGCGCGCGACTTCGAGGTGATTCTGGACTCCCTGGCTCCCGGGACGCCCGTGCCCGGACGGGAGGCTGGACCTGACGGGTCAAAGGGCCGATGAAGCGCCCATGACCGTCATTCCATGCCGATCGAACCGCTTCGGGACCTCATCCTGATGGCGGAGGAACAGACGCGGCATCGGGCTCGCCCGCCGCAGCGCACCCGGCCGCGCACCGCGGCGCGGGTCGGCGCCGTGCAGGCCCTGTTCCAGAGCGAGCAGGGCGGTGAGAGTGCTGAGACCGTGATCGACCAGTTCGTGCGCCACCGCCTGGGCGAGCTGCCGGGCACCGGCGGCTACGAGGAGGGCCGGGTGCCCGATGCCGACGTGAAGCTGTTCGGCCGGATCGTGCGCACCGCCGTCATCGAGCAGGACCGGCTCGACGCCATGATCGTCGAGGCGCTCCCGGAGGAATGGCCGATCGGCCGGCTCGACCCGGTACTGCGCGCCCTGCTCCGGGCCGCCAGCGGCGAGCTGACCATGCAGGACGGTCCGCCCGGCCGGGTGGTGATCAACGAGTACCTCGACGTCGCGCATGGCTTCTTCTTCGGCGAGGAGCCGCGCATGGTGAACGGCCTGCTCGACGCCATCGGCCGCCGCCTGCGGCCGCAGGATTTCAGTGCCGAGGCCGGAGTGCCGGACCTGCCCGGCCCCGCCTGACCGTCCGTGAGCCGGCCCGCCCCGGAGTTCGAGTTCATCGCCCGGCACTTCCGGGCCCTGGCCGGACCGGGCGCGCTAGGCCTCGCCGACGACGCGGCGGTGTTCGATCCGCCCCCCGGCCGCTCGCTGGTCGTCTGCGCCGATGCCCTGGTGTCCGGCGTGCACTTCCTGCCCGATGATCCGCCCGGCACCGTGGCCGCCAAGCTGCTGCGGGTGAATCTGTCCGACCTGGCGGCGATGGGAGCCGAGCCGCTCGGGTACCTCCTCACGGTATCGGTGCCACCCGAACTGCCGCCGGACTGGTTCACCGGGTTCTCCGCCGGTCTCGCCGCCGACCAAGACCGCTACCGCGTGGTCCTGCTCGGCGGCGACACTACGGCCACGTCCGGCCCGCTGGTGCTGTCGCTCACGATGCTCGGCCACGTGGCGCCGGGCGCGGCGCTGCGGCGCAACGGCGCCCGTGCCGGGGACTCGGTCTGGGCGACCGGCACGATCGGCGACGGCACGCTCGGCCTCGCCTGCCTGCAGGGCGAGCTGGACGACCCCACCGGCACCCTGGTCGACCGCTACCGCCTGCCGCAGCCGCGTCTCGGCCTGGCGCTCGCGGGCATCGCCCATGCCGCGATCGACGTGTCCGACGGCCTGGTCCAGGACCTCGGCCACCTGTGCCGGGAGAGCGGCGTCGCGGCGCGGATCGAGGCGGCAGCGGTGCCGGTCTCTGCTGCCGCACGCGCCGCCGGTCCGGACTGGCTGGAGCGTCGCCTGACCGGCGGGGACGACTACGAGCTGCTGCTGTCCGTGCCACCCGATCGCGAAGCGGCCCTGCAGGCGGCCGCACAGGATGCCGGGATCGCGGTCACCCGCATCGGCGGGTTCTCGACCGGCGAGGGAGTGACGGTTCTCGACGGGGCCGGTCGAGCGATGGCGATCCGGCGTCCCGGCTGGAGCCATTTCTGATGCGGATCGAGACCCTGCACGTAGGCTACCTGGGCACCGCACGGGTCGTCGCCCCGGACCGGTCCGGCGCCGTACCGGGTGCTCCCGCATGACCGACCGCTTCCGCTCCCAGGCCGAGCTGTGCGCGGCACAGCTCGGCCTTCCGCTCGATCCGGCCTGGCTAGATGGGATCGCTGCCAGCCTCGACCTGCTGGCCGGCCATGCCGCCCTGGTGATGGCGGTGCCGCTGCGGCCCGACATCGAGCCGGCTCCCGTATTCGTTCCGTGAACGATGTTCACGAGCTTGCCGATGCCGTCCGTCGCCGGCAGCGTTCGGCCGTGTCGGTGGTGCAGGCGGCGCTGGACCGGGTGGCGCGGCACGATCCGCTGCTGAACTGCTTCACCCGGGTGCGTGGCGAGGCGGCGCTTGCGGAGGCGGCGGCCCTCGACGCTGCGATCGGCCGGGGCGAGCCGGCCGGGCCCCTGGCCGGGGTGCCGTTCGCGGTCAAGAACCTGTTCGACGTGGCCGGCGACACCACCGTCGCCGGTTCGGTCGTGCTGGCGGACGCGCCGCCGGCCGTGCGCGACGCCACCGCCGTCGCCCGGCTGCGACGGGCCGGCGGCATCCTGCTCGGCCAGCTCAACATGGACGAGTTCGCCTACGGCTTCGCCACCGAGAACCTGCACTACGGCGACACCGCCAACCCGCACGATCCCGCCCGCATCGCCGGCGGCTCCTCCGGCGGCTCTGCGGCGGCGGTGGCGGCCGGGCTGGTGCCGCTGAGCCTCGGCACCGATACCAACGGCTCGATCCGGGTGCCGGCGTCGCTGTGCGGCGTGTGGGGGTGCAAGCCGACCTATGGCCGGCTGTCGCGGAGGGGCGTGCTTCCGTTCGTGCACAGCCTGGATCATGTCGGGCCGTTCGCGCGCAGCGTGCGCGACCTCGCCCTCGCCTACGACCTCCTGCAGGGACGAGACAGGGACGACCCGGCGCAAGCGGACCGGATGGTCGAGCCGGCCTCGGCCGGGCTGGAGGATCCGGTGTCGGTTCTCCGGGTCGGCGTGCTGGAGGGCTGGTTCCGCGAGAACGCGTCCGACCAGGCCCTGTCGGCGGTGCAGCGGGTGGCGGACGCGCTTGGCCGCGGCGGCGCGACCGTGGTCCCGGTCGAGTTGCATGGTGCGGAAGCGGCGCGCTCGGCGGCGTTCTGCCTCACCGGCGCCGAGGGCGGGGCGCTGCACCTGCCATGGCTGCGCACGCGCGCACACCTCTACGACCCGCGGGTGCGCGACCGGCTGATTGCCGGCGCGATGCTGCCGGCGGCGGTGGCGATACGGGCGCAGCGGGTGAGGGCTGCGCTGCGCTGCGAGGCGGCACGGCTGTTCGAGCGCGTGGACCTGCTCCTGGCGCCGGCGACGCCGGTGGCGGCGGTGCCGCGTGGCGACGCGACGATCCGGCTCGGCGGCCGGGAGATGTCGGCGCGCGCCAACCTGGGCCTGCTGACGCAGCCGATCAGCTTCATCGGCCTGCCGGTGGTGTCGGCGCCGGCGCAGGCGCCGGAGGACGCGCTGCCGATCGGCGTGCAGCTGATCGCCCGGCCCTGGGCCGAGAGCCTGGCGCTGCGGGTCGCGCGCCGTCTGGAACGCGACGGGGTCTCGACCTGCCGTCGGCTGGCCTATGACTGATCCGACCCGCCGCCGGTGATGGAAGAAACATGACCCGCCATGCCGAGGCCGGCACCATCCGCCTGGTGCTGGCCTGCATGGCCGTGATCGGCGTCATCCTGGTGTTCCGGGTGCCGCCGATGGGCGGGTTCGACGAGGCGTTCCATTGGCGGCGCGCCCTGCAAGTGGCGGCGCTGCATCCGCTGGCGCGCCGGCTCGGGCCGAACGACTGGGGCGGTCGGCTGGACGGGCGCGCGCTCCTGTTCGAGGCGCGAGCCGACGAGGCGATCGCTGCCGGTGCGCCGATGCAGGTCGAGGAACTGGCGGCGCTGTCGCGCCGGTTGTCGCAGGCGCCGCGCGATCGCGTGCTCGTCTCGTTTCCCTCCACCGCGTCGTTCTCGCCGCTGGCCTACGTGCCCGCGGCGCTCGGCGTCGGAGCGGCGCGGATGCTGCATCTCGGCCTGCTGTCGCAGCTGCATGCCGGCCGTCTGGCCAACCTGCTCGCGGACCTGCTGCTCGTCTGGTGCGTGGTGCGGGTGCTGCCGCTCGGGCGTCTGGCGGCGCTGGCGCTGCTGACGGGGCCGACCGCGCTGCACCTGGCGAGCAGCTTCAGCGCCGACCCGGTGGGCAACGCGCTGCCGGCCCTGTTTGCCGCCTGCTGCCTGCGCCTGCACCTTCATCCGGACCGGCTGCCGCCACGAGGTTGGATGATCGGGCTTCTCGGGCTGCTGGTGCTGGTCGGGCTGCTCAAGCCGGTCGGGTGCGTGCTGTCCGGGCTGGTGCTGCTGGTGCCGTCCGCGCGCTTCGCGACGCCAGGCGGATCCTGGCTGTTCCGGTGTCTGGCCGTCGCGGCCTGCTGCGTCACCACCCTGGCCTGGAACCTCGCTTATCCGTTCGTGCCCGGCCGCTACTGGCACACCGGCGCGGAGCCGCACCTGGCGGTGCAGGCGATGCTGCGGGCGCCGCTGCATTCGGTCCTGGTGCTGCTGCGCAATGGCTGGAACGACCGCTGGTTCTGGTGGGTGGATGGCTGGGGGCGCTATGGCGGCGGCCCCGGGCCGTACCACTTCACCGTGCCGGCGGCGCTGGCCGGGGTGTTCCTGCTGGCGGTGCTGGCGCTCGCGGCGGTGGATCGGCGGGACGAGCCGGCTCGGCCGGCAGCGGCGGCGCTGCTGGCGCTGCTGGCCGCCTCCTATGTCGGGCTGCTGCTGCTGGCGTTCCGGATCGGCTACGGGCCGCCGCTGAGCGACTTCATCGACGGGGTGCAGGGGCGCTACCTGCTGCTGCCGGAACTGCTGCTGCTGGTGTCCCTGGTGCTGGCGCTGCCAGGGTGGCTGCGGGCGCGGCGGCTGGCGCCGGTGCTGCTGGCCGGATGCCTGCTGCCGGATCTGGGAGCGGCAGTGGTGGCGCTCGGTCGCTTCGCCCAGGTGTGGCACTGAGGCCGCTGCACCGGGCGGTCAACGGGACCGCAATCGTCCGGAGCGCGTCGCCAGCAGCAGCGTCGCCAGGAGCCCTGGCAGCAGCGCGATCGCGACCGGGCGCCCGCCGCCCGCCGCAGCGATCAGCCACAGCAGCACGATCCAGCCCCAGCGCGGCCCCGGTCGCGGCGACAACAGGACCAGCACCAGGCCGAGCAGGCAGGGTGCGGACCGGAGCGCCGCCCACGCCGCGACCGGCAGCGGGTCGAGCGCGATGGCGGTGTAGGCGGGAAGGCCGCCACTGCCGGCGGGCAGCAGCGCGCGGAGCCAGGACGCGACCAGGCCGAGCAGCACCAGCAGCCCGTGGGCGGTGCTGTCGAACAGCACCATGAGCAGCAGGAGCAGCAGCGGAAGCGTCAGCAGGGCGAGCGCCGACGCGCCGGACAGGATCGCCACGCTTCTGCCGATCCGCCAGACCCACCGGTCCATAATCCCTCCGGCCTCCGGGACCGGAAGCGGTCGTCGCGGCAGGGAGGTGGAGGTCCGGGCGGGAATCGAACCCACATTCGCGGATTTGCAGTCCGCTGCATCACCACTCTGCCACCGGACCGGCGGATGCGGCCCGTGTCATGCCGTGGCGTCGCTGGCAGGTCAAGCGGCCTCCCGACGCGGCGCTAGGCGCCCGCCGGGTCGGCACCTATAACCGACGCGCAGCCTGATCCACGGAGCACCATGAGCCAGTCCGCTTCCTCCATCGAGCCGGGTCCCGCCGGCGCCGACGCGTCCGGCGATCCCGACCGGGGGTTCGCGCGGCGGCGCATGGTAGACACCCAGGTCCGGCCGGTGCAGGTCAGCGACCCGCGCATCCTCGAGGCGATGCGGCACCTGCCGCGCGAGCGCTTCGTGCCGGCGGACCGCGCCGACAGCGCCTACATGGACCAGGATGTGCCGCTCGGCGGCGGACGGGTGCTGACCGAGCCGCGGGTGATCGCCCGCCTGCTGCAGGTGCTGGTGCCCCTGCGTGGCGAGCGCGCTCTCGTGGTCGGCGCCGGCACCGGATATGCCGCCTGCCTGATGCAGGCGCTCGGCACGACGGTGGTGGCGCTGGAGCAGAACCCCGAGCTGGCCGCCATCGGTCGCCGGCTGGTCGCGGAGCTGGCACCCGGGGTCGAGTATCGGGAAGGGCCGCTGGCCGGGGGCCACCCCGGGGGCGGGCCGTACGACCTGATCCTGATCGACGGGGCGGTGCAGCAGGTGCCGCCGGCGCTGGCGCCGCAGCTGGCGCCGGGCGGCCGCATCGCCGGCGTGCTGGCGCTGCCCGGCCGCGTCCGCACTGCCTTCCTGGCGGAGGGCGCTCCGGCGGAGGCGTCTGGTCCGTTGCGGCCGAGAGCGCAGTTCGACGCCGCGACGCCGTTGCTTCCGGAGCTCACTCCGCCACCCGCCTTCAGCTTCTGAGCGGTCGGGGAGCGGCAGGACTAGAAGCGGCGCCGCGATCTGTGGCAGGAGAAGCGTTCCGGTGGCGGTTCCGACCGATGCCGGTGATGTGACGGAGAGGGTGCGAATGCCGATCAGCCGAGGCGTGGGCGCGGGACTGGTCGCCCTGCTGTACAGCACCACCGCGCTGGCCCAGAAGTACGACGGCAGCGGCCAGCCGAGTTTCCTGCCGCATACGCTGCAGGAAGCGCTGGCGTCGGCGTACCTGACCAACCCGACGCTGCAGGCCGAGCGGGCGAACCTGCGTTCGATCGACGAGAACGTGCCCACCGCCGTCGCCGGCTGGCGCCCGACGATCTCGGTGACGACGAGCGGCACGCTGGAAACCGGCGCTTCTAGCGCTGGTGAGGAAGCCATCGCTGGCAACCAGGGTCTCACGCCGATCCCGGCGACGCCGCTGCACGGCCTGCGCGGCTACACCACCAGCGTGTCTGCGGTGCAGCCGCTCTACGAGGGCGGCCGCACCACCGGCCAGACGCACGAGGCAGTCAACCGGGTGATGGCCGAGCGGGCCAACCTGATCTCGACCGAGCAGCAGGTGTTCGGCAACGTGGTCAGCGCCTATGTCGGCGTGGTCGAGGACGAGCAGCTGCTGCAGCTGCAGATCAACAACGAGAAGGTGCTGGAGGAGCAGCTCCGCGCCACCAACGACCGGTTCCGCGTCGGCGAGATCACCCGCACCGACGTGGCGCAGGCGGAAGCGGCACTTGCCAGCGCGCGCGCCACACGGCAGCAGGCCGAGGGCACGCTGCAGACCGCCCAGGCCACCTATACCCAGCAGGTCGGCACGCCGCCGCCGCCGAACCTGATCCCGCCGCAGCCGCTGGTGCTGCCGGTGCAGAACCAGGGCCAGGCCGTCGCGGTCGCGGTGTCGAACAACCCGAACGTCATTAACGCCCTGTTCACCGAATCGTCCGACAAGGACGCGGTGGACGTGGCGATGTCGGCGCTGCTGCCCAAGCTCAACCTGCAGGGCCAGTACATCAACCAGCAGGACCAGGGCCTGCCCAACGAGCGCAGCTTCCTCAGCGAGGGGCTGCTGACGCTGACGGTGCCGATCTACCAGGGCGGCGCCGAGTATGCCGCCGTGCGTCAGGCCAAGCAGACGGCGCAGCAGGGGCGGCGCCAAGTGGACGTGCAGCGTCGCAGCGCGGCCGAGCTGGCAATCTCCAACTGGCAGAGCCTGCTGTCGTACAAGGCGTCGATCGACAGCAACCGCACCGCGATCCAGTCCAACATCATCGCGCTCGATGGCGTCGAGCGGCAGGCGATCGTCGGCACCAGCACCACGCTGGAGGTGTTGCAGCAGCAGCAGACCCTGCTCACCGCGCAGGTGGCGCTGGTGCAGAGCCTGAGCAACCTGGTGCTGAGCTCCTACGGCGTGGCGGCGGCGATCGGCCGCCTGACCGCCCGCGACCTGCGGCTGAGCGTGCCGCTCTACGACGAGACCGCGTACTACAACGCGGTCAGGAACCGCGCCTTCGGCATCAACGACTACGCCGTCAGCCAGCCGGGACGCTGAACGATGGCCGCGCCCGCTGACTCGGCCGATGGCGACGGCTCAATGGAGACGATCCTCGCCTCGATCCGCCGGATTATACGCGAGGACGAGTCGGCAACCGTGCAGCCGCCCGAGCCGCCGGTCGCTCCGGCCGAGGAGGAGGACGAGCTCCTGGTGCTGGAGGCGTCCATGATGTTGCAGCAGCACCCACCCGAGGAGGCACCGATGACGGCCGGCTCCCAGCAGGCAAGTGCTGCGCAAGCGGCGGCGGCGCTCGCCGCCGCGCTGTTCGACGAGCCGGACCCAACGCCGCCCGTGAGGCCGCAGCCGGCTGTTGTGGTAGCCGCACCGGTGGCGGCGCCGGTCGTCGCGGTCGTGGTGCCAGAGCTGCTGTCGCCACGGTCGACCCATGCATTGGGGGACGAGCCGGACGACACCCTGCTGGCGCCACAGACGCGTGCCGCCGCGGCACAGGCTTTCGCGTCGCTGAAGCAGGCGGTGCGGACGGAGCCGCCCGCTGCGGCCGAGATGCGGGTGGCGCGCACAGGCGGGCTGACGCTGGAAGACATCGCGCGTGACGAGGTGCGCGGGCAGCTCAAGGCCTGGCTGGACGCCAACCTGCCGGAGCTGGTCGAGCGGGTGGTGCGCCAGGAGATCGAGCGGCTGGTCCGTCCGGGCTGATCCCCGGGAACGTCGGGACGGGGACGCCGATCATGAGCGAGGCGCGGCTGGCGCATGCGCGCCCATGCCTTCCGGGGTGGCACGCGTTTCTCTAGGCTTGTCCGCATGCTGGACAAGAACTTCGACCCCGACGCGGCAGAGCGCCGCTTCTACGCCATCTGGGAGGCCGAAGGTCGTTTCGCGGCCGCTCCGGGCGGCGAGGCTGTTCCCTACACGATCATGATCCCGCCGCCGAACGTCACCGGCACCCTGCACATGGGCCATGCCCTGACGATGACGCTGCAGGACATCCTGGTGCGCTGGCGGCGTATGCAGGGGCGGGACGCGCTGTGGCAGCCCGGCACGGACCACGCCGGCATCGCGACGCAGATGGTGGTGGAACGGCAGCTCGACGGGGAGGGGATTCGGCGCAGCGAGCTCGGTCGGGATGCCTTCGTGGAACGGGTCTGGGCGTGGAAGGCGCAGTCCGGTGGCGGCATCACCGCGCAGCTGCGCCGGCTCGGCGCGTCGCTGGATTGGTCGCGAGAGCGCTTCACCATGGACGAGGGGATGTCGGCCGCGGTGCGCGAGGTGTTCGTGCGGCTGCATCGCGAGGGGCTGATCGTCCGCGCCAGGCGGCTGGTGAACTGGGACCCGTCGTTCCGCTCCGCGATATCCGATCTGGAGGTGGAAAGCCGGGAGGTGCGCGGGCATCTCTGGACGATCCGGTATCCGGTGGAGGGCGAGCCGGGGCGCTTCCTCAGCGTGGCGACCACGCGGCCGGAGACCATGCTCGGCGACACGGCGGTGGCGGTGCATCCCGAGGACGGGCGTTATGTGGACTTGGTCGGGCGGTTCGTGGTGCTGCCGTTGACCGGGCGTCGCGTGCCGGTGGTGGCGGATGCGTATTCCGATCCGGAGAAGGGGACGGGGGCGGTCAAGATCACGCCGGCGCACGACTTCAACGACTTCGCGGTTGGGCAGCGGCACGGGTTGGCGATGCCGTCGGTGCTCGATGCCGAGGCGCGGGTGGTGCTGGACGAGATCGAGGCGGAGCTGCGGGCGGTGCCCGGGCTGGCCGATCCGGAGTTCGTGCGCGGGTTGTCGGGGCAGGCGCGGGAGGCGGCCCGGGCGGCGATCGTGGCGGAGCTGGAGCGGCTGGGGCTGCTGGAGAAGGCCGAGCCGCACGTGCACCAGGTGCCGCATGCGGAGCGGGGCGGGGCGGTGGTGGAGCCGCGGCTGACGACGCAGTGGTACTGCGATGCGGGGCGCCTGGCGGGGCCGGCGATCGAGGCGGTCGAGAACGGCCGGGTCGAGTTCGTGCCGAGGCAGTGGGAGAACACGTTCTTCGCCTGGATGCGGGAGATTCAGCCCTGGTGCATCAGCCGGCAGCTCTGGTGGGGGCACCGGATCCCGGCCTGGTACGGGCCGGACGGGCAGGTGTTCGTGGCGCATGACGAGGCGGAAGCGTCGCGGTTGGCGCTATCACGTTATACAAGCACGGTCGCGTTGACCCAGGACGAGGATGTGCTGGACACGTGGTTCTCGTCGGCGCTGTGGCCGTTCTCGACGCTGGGGTGGCCGGAGCGGACGGCGGAGCTGGCGCGATACTATCCGACCGACGTGCTGGTGACCGGCCACGACATCATCTTCTTCTGGGTGGCGCGGATGATGATGATGGGGCTGCACCTGATGGAGGAGGTGCCGTTCCGGCAGGTGTTCATCCACGGGCTGGTGCGCGACGAGCGCGGGCAGAAGATGTCCAAGAGCAAGGGGAACGGGATCGACCCGATCGAGCTGATCGACCAGTTCGGTGCGGACGCACTGCGGTTCACCATCTGCGCGCTGACCGGGCAGGGGCGGGACGTGAAGCTGGGGGCGAGGCGGGTGGAGGAGTACCGCTCGTTCGTGACCAAGATCTGGAACGCGGCGCGGTTCTGCGAGATGAACGGGGTGCGGCCGGTCGAGGGGTTCCAGCCGGAGGCGGCGCGGGGGCGGCTGGCGCGCTGGATCCTGGACGAGGCGGCGGGGGCGGTCGCGGAAGCGGGGGCGGCGCTGGAGGCGTATCGTTACGACGAGTATGCGGCGGCGGTATACCGCTTCACCTGGAACCGGTTCTGCGACTGGTTCCTGGAGTTCGCCAAGCCGGTGTTCAACACGGGCGGCGCGGAGGCGGTGGATCTGCGTGCGGCGACGGCGCATGTGCTGGGCGTCGTGCTGAGGCTGCTGCATCCGGTGATGCCGTTCGTGACCGAGGCGCTGTGGGCGGAGTTCGGGTTCGGGGCGGAGGGGAGCCTGATCGTGGCGTCGTGGCCGGAGGCGGCAAGGCTCCAGGGTGCCCCCGAAGTGGCGCGGGAGCTGGACTGGGTGGTGCGGTTCATCGGCGAGATCAGGGCGGTGAGGGCGGAGATGAACGTGCCGCCGTCGAGGGTGACGCCGGTGCTGCTGCGGGATGCGGGCGCGGAAACGGTGGCGCGGGCGGAGGCGTGGGGCGAGGCGATCGGGCGGATGGCGCGGGTGTCCGGAGTGTCGGTGCTGGACGGCGAGGTGCCGGCGGAGGTGGCCCAGGGTGCTGCACAAACGGTGGTGGACGAGGCGACCCTGATCCTGCCGCTGGCGGGGGTAATCGACCTCGGGGCGGAGCGGGCGCGGCTGCAGAAGGAGCGGGCGCGGGCGGTTGAGGAGGCGGCGAAGGTGGAGCGGAAGCTGGCCAATGCCGACTTCGTGGCGCGGGCGAAGCCCGAGGTGGTGGACGAGAATCGGGAACGGCTGACGGCGTTCCAGCAGGAAACGGCGCGGCTCGACGCGGCGCTGCGGCGGATCGGGTAGGGAGGGGCGGCATGCCGAACTGGGACAAGAGCAGGCTGCCGTCGCGGCATGTGACGGAAGGGCCGGGACGGGCGCCGCACCGGTCGTACTACTATGCGATGGGGCTGACGGAGCAACAGATCCACCAGCCGCTGGTGGGGGTGGCGACGTGCTGGAACGAGGCTGCGCCGTGCAACATTTCGCTGTCGCGGCAGGCGCAGTCGGTGAAGAAGGGCGTGGACGAGGCGGGGGGAACGCCCAGGGAGTTCACCACCATCACGGTGACGGACGGCATCGCCATGGGGCACCAGGGGATGAAGTCGTCGCTGGTGTCGCGCGATGCGATCGCGGACACGGTGGAGCTGACCATGCGCGGACACTCGTATGACGCGCTGGTGGGGCTGGCGGGATGCGACAAGTCGCTGCCGGGGATGATGATGGCGATGCTGCGGCTGAACGTGCCGGCGGTGTTCATGTATGGCGGGTCGATCCTGCCAGGACGGTTCAAGGGCCGCGACGTGACGGTGGTGGACGTGTTCGAGGCGGTGGGGCAGCACGCGGCCGGCAACATGTCGGACGAGGACCTGTTCGAGCTGGAATGTGCGGCGTGCCCGTCGGCGGGGGCGTGCGGGGGGCAGTTCACCGCGAACACCATGGCGACGGTGAGCGAGGCGATGGGGCTGGCGCTGCCGGGATCGGCGGGGTCGCCGGCGCCGTACGAGGAGCGGGACCGGTTTGCGGTCGAGAGCGGGCGGGCGGTGATGCGGCTGCTGGAGCGGGGACTCAGGCCGCGGGACATCGTGACGATGAAGGCGCTGGAGAACGCGGCGGTGGTGGTGGGGGCGACGGGGGGATCGACCAACGCGGCGCTGCACCTGCCGGCGATCGCGCACGAGGCGGGGCTGCGCTTCACCATGGACGACGTGGCGCAGATCATGCGGCGGACGCCGTACATCGCGGACCTGAAGCCGGGGGGAAAGTACGTGGCGCTGGACGTGCACCGGGTGGGCGGGATCCCGGTGATCCTGAAGTCGCTGATGGATGGGGGGTTGCTGCACGGCGACTGCATGACGGTGAGCGGGCGGACGCTGGCGGAGAACCTGAAGGGCGTGGAGTTCCCGCGCGACCAGGACGTGGTCTATCCGGTGGCGCAGGCGATCACGACGACCGGGGGCGTGGTGGGGCTGAAGGGCAACCTGGCGCCGGACGGGGCGATCGTGAAGGTGGCCGGGATGAAGGAGCGGCGGTTCGAGGGAGCCGCGCTGTGCTTCGACTGCGAGGAGGATGCGTTCGCGGCGGTGCAGGCGGGGGCGTACAAGGCGGGGGACGTGATCGTGATCCGCTACGAGGGGCCGAAGGGCGGGCCCGGGATGCGGGAGATGCTGTCCACCACCGGGGCGATCTATGGCCAGGGGATGGGGGACAAGGTGGCGCTGATCACCGACGGGCGGTTCTCAGGGGGCACGCGCGGGTTCTGCATCGGGCATGTGGGGCCTGAGGCGGCGGAGGGCGGGCCGATCGCGCTGCTGAGGGATGGGGACCGGATCACCATCGACGCGACGGAGGGGACGATCGAGGTGGCGCTGACGGAGGCGGAGTTGGGGGAGCGGCGGGCGGGGTGGCGGCCGAGGACGACGGATTATCAGAGCGGGGCGATCTGGAAGTTCGCGCAGTTGGTGGGGCCGGCGCATCTAGGGGCGGTGACGCATCCGGGTGGAGCGGCCGAGACGCATATCTATGCGGATATTTGACACTAGTTGGGAATGATAGAGTCTCCGATTCTGGCCGACCGTAGGCTGCGTATCATATCAAATGCCGGCTAGGACTGGAAATCAGACAACTAGTTTTTCAAGCCGGTATTGCAATAGGGATGAACTAATTGTCCGTTCTCTGGTTCGCCCAATCCTCCTTCACGTACTGGGACAACGTGATCATAGGAAACCGACTTCCTCGGCTCTAAAAGACCGCGACAGAGCGGACACTTCAGCGCACTTTGCAAAGCACTTCGAATGTACAACATAGATTTTGTGTCATCGCTGAATCTTACGTTGCTTTGCATCGAATTGATGTCGTAGAAGCGACCAAATAGCCCAAGGTGAGAAATAGTCGCTTCTGGTGTCAGAGGGCGTCCCGTGCGTGCTTCTGACACCAGGAAAGAAAACAAGTCACGCATTTTCGCCACCCGCTGAGACTTACTCAAATTTTGTAAGATTATGCCCATTAACGACTTGTTAGTTATCAAAAATACTTCGATGTCTTCGCAAGCCATAGTAAACTTTCTGAAAAAAGCTGTGTCGTTGTCTCGAAGTTTCTCCGCAATAAGCAGTACAAAACCTAGAAATAAGAACCTAGTGTATTTCCCGCGTTCGTTATAGAAGTAGACGCCCGTGTGTAGACCTAGGCTGCTAGCGTGGTTTCCAGTAATACGTCTCAGGACGTCGATCGTGTTGGACAGGACGCGTATCGTGCCCTCACCATTGACGTCATCCTCATATTTATCTACCGGGACCGAACCAAGCCTCCGATCAGCTGTAAGCGTTAGAAGTTCTATTAAAAGCGATAGCGCATCGACAGGCGAGACCGACCCACCTACTGGTACGTCAAAAGTCTTCAAAGGGGTATCAGCCTCCGGCTTAAATAGAAGCTGAAAGAGCTTTTCAGAGAGCTTTTCTACCTGTTCCTGATTCTCTTTTGGAAATGCCGACCAATATTTGTGACCGCCGCCCGAGCGAATGATTGCTCTTGCAGCTATGGCGACTGGCTTTCGTCGATTTTTAATTAACATAGTTTCAGTTTCGTCTAACGGTGTACCTTGAGAGTTAATCTTGAAGAATGAGGTCTCGGCTACCGACGCATTGCCTTGAATCCACTGAAGATTAAGGGCTCGGGTAAATAAGAGCCTAGCTCTACGCCCCATAATATCTGTAGGTGATCTGTTTTCTACGTGACCTTGCAACGTTGAGAATCGTCCTACTCGTTGTTCAACAAGAAGGCGTGCTCTCTTAGCTACACGTTTTTGATCTTCTGGTATTTCACCCTTATAGAAATTGATTGAGATTCCTCTGTCGCCATAGTCGTCAGCAATCCAAGCACGCAGAGCGCTCAGGCGATGCCCGCCATCTATAACAAAGATATGCGTTGGGGATTTCCAAAGAATAAGCGAAGGAATAACTTCGTTATCGAGAAAACTCGCAACAAAAGTTGCAATTTGTTCAGGAGACCAGTGGTTGGTTTCCCGCTGAAAATCAGGCTTACGAAGCAACTTTAGAATTGGCGAACCTGAATCCAAATTCGAAATTGGAAAGTCCCTGAATAAATCAAGAACAAACTCTTCTTCATCTGCACGACCAAAATCTTCACGCGGTATCATAGCGTCAAGATTCACCCGATTAGCCATCTATTAACTCCATTTACAATCCTGAACGTTAAAAGTCTCAGTTTGACTGATAGATTTATACTCTATCCTATGCATATAGAACTTCAGCTAATTTAATTTCGCCCCCCGCCTCGCTATTCCCGGTGAACGATGTAGAACGCGCCCTCGCCCGACGTCATCAGGAGGTCGTTGCGGTCGAGCACGAGGGCGTCCACACACCCGGAATGGATGCGTCCTGCGCGCTTGCCCAGCTTGAACTTCCCTAGGTCCAGGTCTTGGCGGGTGGCCTCCCAACCGCTTGCCAAGACGGCATCGACATCTGCTACCTCATAGGTCAACAAGTGTCGATCACACGGATCGGAGGGCAGCAAGACGCTGTCGGTCGAGATGGTCACGGTCTTGCCGAGTCCTTGCTTGGCATATTTTGGGCCCGAGCTTACGTCGCCGTAGCCGGCGATCTCGGTGATCTTCCAGGTTCCGAAGAAGTCGGATAGTTGTGTCGCCCAGGCCGGGGTCGGGCCTGTGCTTAGCAGCGCGCAGGCCATCGCAATGGATTTCGCCTTCACTGCCGACCCCGCACGGGAGCTGGTGCAACCGAACGGTTGTACTGCGCGATCTCGCCGGCGCGACGATTGGCCAGTCCACGCGAGGCGACAGGCGGTCCAACCCGATGCCCTTGAGCATCGTGGCGATGGATGAGGACGTTTCTGCGCATCTGGTCGGCGACACCGGCATCATTACCTCGGTCAGCCTGAGCAAACGCGCCCGTCATGCCACCACCAGAATTGTAGGCGCCCGAGGCGAGGGCATCGTACTGGTTCTGATTGAGATGCCTGTTGGGAACGCCGTCCCGCACCGCGTCCTCAGCGGCTCTGACACGATTGTCGAAGTCGGCCTGATTTTGTGCCGGATTGGCGGGCCGGTTGAGCTCCTCCGGCGTACAGGGGCCGTAATGGACTAACGTTCCAATACCGACGGTGCAGTTGTCGGCGGAGTCGTCATAGTAGCCGCCCTCGTTCCCGGGCCGGCCGCCGAGGCCCTCGCGAGCCGACAGGGCAGCTCGTCCCGCGGCTGACATGGACATGTTGGCGTTGACGCTTGACGGCGCGGAACGCTGTTGCTGCGGTTGGCGGGCCATCTCGACCTCTCGTTTCGGGGCCAACGTGGCGCCGAAACGGACATTTTACAACCTTGAGTCGCTCAACAGAGTGAGCCCTCCTGCTCGCATGCAACAGCGAGTGGTCGATCACGTCGAAAGCGAGAAGGGTAACGCCGATCGCCGGCTTTCGGCTGACGAACAACAATGCGGTCAGCGCGGCATAGTTCGCATTCGCGCTATACTTCCTGGTAGGCGGAATGACGTAGCGCCTCCAGGCCGGCTCGACAGGGCGCCGGGTTTGGGTCAACTGGCGGCATGACGAGCCAGTCCGCCCTCCTGCTACTGCACGGCGCCATCGACGGTGCGGTGGTGTGGCTCCGGCAGAACGTCCTGGTCTGGTCGAGCTTGGCGCAGGTGGGGGCCGCCGTCGCGGCGTTGCTGCTGAGCCGGGCGGTCGCCCGGCCGCTGGTGCGGGGGCTGGTGCCGCCGATCGCGCGGCTGACGGTGGTGCCGGTGCGTCGGGTGCTGGCGGGGCTGGTGGACGCGCTGCCGTGGCTGCTGCTGATCCTGCTGGTGTGGTTCGAGGAGCGGGCGTTCGAGACCGCCGGCACGGCGTCACGGCTGCTGCGGCTGGTGGAGTCCCTGGCACTGGCGTGGATCGTCATCCGGGTGAGCTCGGGGCTGGTGCGAAGCCCGCGCCTGGCGCGGCTGTTCGCCATCCTGGCCTGGATCGTGGCCGCGCTGAACATCGCCGGGCTGATCGACCCGGCCATGGCGCTGCTCGGATCGATGGCGTTCTCCATCGGCACGTTGCGCCTGAGCGTGCTGCTGCTGATCAAGGGTGCGCTGCTGCTGGCGGTGCTGATCTGGGCGGCGAACCTCGTGTCGCACGTGATCGAGAGCCGACTGGAGGGCGCGCGCGACATCACGCCGTCGGTGCAGGTGCTGGCGTCGAAGCTGGCGCGGGCGACGCTGCTGACGCTGGCGGTGGTGGTGGCGCTGAGTGCCGTGGGCATCGACCTGACCGCCTTCGCGGTGTTCTCGGGTGCGATCGGCGTCGGCGTGGGTTTCGGGTTGCAGAAGGTGGTGTCCAACCTGATCAGCGGGGTGATCCTGCTGCTGGACCGGTCGATCAAGCCGGGCGACGTGATCGAGATCGGCAGCACCTATGGCTGGATCACCCGGCTCAACGCGCGCTTCGTGTCGGTGGTGACGCGGGACGGCACCGAATACCTGATCCCGAACGAGGACCTGATCACCCAGCAGGTGGTGAATTGGAGCTATTCGAACGACCTGGTGCGGCTGCACGTGGGGTTCGGGATCTCGTACAGCGCCGACGTGCACGCGGCGATCCGGCTGGCGGTTGAAGCGGCGGGCGGGGTGGCGCGGGTGCTGGGGGAGCCTGCGCCGGTGTGCCTGCTGACCGGGCTCGGCGACAGCTCGGTGGACCTGGAGCTGCGGTTCTGGATCGCCGACCCGCGCGAGGGGACGGCGAACGTGAAAAGCGACGTGCTGCTGCGGGTGTGGGACGCGTTCCACGCGGCCGAGATCGAGTTCCCGTTCCCGCAGCGCGACCTGACCCTGCGCGACCCGGAAGGCCTGGTGCGGGCGTTCCGGGCGGCGCTGCCGCCGCGGGAGTAAGGCAGGCGCGGGCAGTCAACGGGTCGTCAACCTTTCGGCTCGATGATCCCTGTCAAACGGGGATTTCGACCATGATCGCGAACAACGGCGTTGCTACCACCCGCGGGCGACCGCGTGCCTTGTCTCTCGGTGCCAAGCTGGGGGCGGGGTTCGCGGTGCTGACGGTACTATCCGTCATGCTGGGCTCGTTCTCGCTGGAGCGGCTGGGCCGGACCAACAGCGCGGTGGTGGTGATCCGCGACCACTACCTGCCCAGCACGCTGAAGGCAGCAGGGCTGGAGCTGGCGTTGCAGGACGTGCATCGCAGCGAGACGCAGATGATGATGGCGGCCAGCGACGCGGAGCGCGCGGCGGTCACGGCGTCGCTGCGCAGCACGATCGCGGCGCTGAGCCAGCGGCGGGCGAGCTACGATCCGGCGATCGAGCCGGGCGAGGAACGGCAGCACTTCGCCACGGTGTTCGACACCGCCTGGCCGAAGTACCGCGCCGACATCGCGACGGAGCAGAAGTCCAAGGAGAACGGGCAGGACGGGGACGCGCACGACTACTTCATGACGACCTCGGCGGGGCACTTCAACGCGCTGCTGGACGTGCTGCAATGGGACCTGAAGTACAACGAGACGCGGGGGCAGGCGTATGGGGAGCTGAGCCGGCGGAGCTACGCGACGGCGCGGGTGTTCATCGCGGGCGGGATCGGGCTGGTGGTGCTGCTCAGCGTGGGGACGGCGCTGGTGCTGACCCGGCACATCTCGCGGCCGATCGCGGCGATGACGGGGGCGATGCGGCGGCTGGCGGGTCACGACCTGTCGGTCGCGGTGCCGGGGGTCGGCCGCGGCGACGAGATCGGGGCGATGGCGGCGGCGGTGCAGGTGTTCAAGGACAGCATGACGGAAGCGGACCGGCTGTCGGCGGAGCAGGCGGCGGAGCACGCGGCGCGGCAGGGGCGCAGCGTCCGGCTGGAGGCGCTGGTGTCGGAGTTCGAGCGGCAGATGGGCAGCAGCATCGGCACGCTGGCGTCGGCGTCGTCGCAGATGGAGGGGACGGCCTCGTCGATGACGGGAAGTGCGGCGCAGACCGACGCGCAGGCGGTGGCGGTGGCGCGTGCGGCGGTGGAGTCGAGTGCGGGGGTGCAGACGGTGGCAGCGGCGGCGGAGGAGCTGTCGTCGTCGATCGCCGAGATCAACCGCCAAGTGACGAGCTCGGCCAACCTGACCGGCCGGGCGGTGGGCAGCGTGCGTCGCACCGACGACACGGTGCGGGCGCTGTCGGAGAGTGCGGCACGGATCGGCAAGGTGGTCGAGCTGATCACCAGCATCGCCAGCCAGACCAACCTGCTGGCGCTGAACGCGACCATCGAGGCGGCGCGGGCGGGGGATGCGGGCAAGGGCTTCGCGGTGGTGGCGTCGGAGGTGAAGAGCCTGGCGCAGCAGACGGCGCGCGCCACCGACGAGATCGCGGCGCAGATCGCGCAGGTGCAGCAGGCGAGCAGCGGCGCGGTGGAGGCGATCCACGAGATCGGCGGGCTGATCGAGGAGGTGGGCGCGATCACCAACTCGATCGCGGCGGCGATGGAGCAGCAGGGCGCGGCCACCTCGGAGATCGCGCGCAACGTGCAGCAGACGGCGGTAAACACGCAGCTGGTGACCAGCAACATCTCGGGTGTCAGCCGGGCCGCGAACGATACCGGTGCGGCGGCGACTGAGGTGCTGACCGCGGCGGGCGACCTGTCGCGCCAGGCGGGAACGTTGTCGGTGGAGGTGAACAGCTTCATCTCGAAGGTGCGCGTGGCCTGAACCGGGCTCCGGGCGACCGGCGGCGCTGGAGGTGACGGCCGGCGGGAAATCTGGCACGTCCCCGTCCTGTCGCCGGTCGGTACCGGTCCGCCCAGCGGCAGGCGCCGAGACCGCGGCGGGGAGCGAGGGCAGCATTCCGTGACCCTGACGCCGACCTTCGCCGCGCTGTGCGGGAGCATCGCCACCGCGATCGCCATCTTCGGCGGGGGTTTGGCGGTAGAGGCCTACAAGCGGCGCCGCGACCGCATGGGCATGGCGCTGGCGCTGGCCGGGGCGATCGACGCGCTGCTCGGGCTGATCGAGACGCGCCAGATGACGAAGGAGCTGTGGACGGCGCTGGCGGAGCTGGATGCCGGGCGCAGCGTCGAGTTCGGAGCGCTGATCGGCGAGAACGCGCCGTTTCAGGCGATCACCCTGTCCTACGTAGGGCAGATCGGGAACCTGGGTGGCGACTTGCCGTTCCGGGTGGCCCGGTTCCTGACCTTCAACCAGGGGCTGCAGCACGATCTCAACCGCCTCGACGGGAGCGGGGACAGGCCGGAGGTGCAGGCGATGCTCATCCGGCAGATGAGCCCGCTGTGGGACACGACGAACGCGCTCGGGGTGACGCTGGTGACGGACCTGCGGCAGGCGGCGGAGGGCAGGCGCCCGAGTCGGCGCCGGCGACCCGGCCGCACTCCTTCGGCCAGGAGCGGCTAGCGCGGGCGGGCGCTGCCGGCGGCAGGTTCCGCCTGCTGCGGGGCAGGAGCGCCGGGAGCGACCGGCTGGATGAACAGGGTCCTGCGCCCATAGGAGATCAGGACGCGGTTGAAGCGCAGGAAGTCGCGGCCGAGCAGGGTGGCGCCGGTCTGGACGTCGGTGACCTCGAAAAGAAGGTTGTTCAGCCGCTCGTCGCCAACCTCCAGGCTGCCGAAGCGATGTCGGCGCACCGTGACCGCCCGCAAATCGATCCCGCTCACGGTTCGTGTCCGGTCCGCAGCCAGGAGGTCCGGCGTCACGCCGGCGGCAAGGGCGGCATTCCGATCGATGACCGTCGAGGATGCGCCGGTGTCAAGGATGGCGGTCACCGGGTGGCCATCCAGCTTGATGTCGAGCGCGATGTGGCCGTCCTCGTCGCGGAACGGGACCTCGAAATAGGGCGGGTCGAACGGCCGCATCGCGGAGTCGCAGCCGGTCGCCTTGTAGAGGCCGAAATGCTGATGCGGCACGTCGATGTCGACGTCGTAGTTCGACAGGAAGTCGGCACCGAACAGGCCGAATACCGGCAGCCCGTCGACGGGCTTGGAGAAGTCCGCGGCGACCGGCAGGTCGAGATTGTGCGCTAGGCCGCGGCCGAGGCCGAGATCATGCACGGTCACGATCGGCGCGAAGGTGACGCCGCCGATGCCTACCAGGTTGGTGTAGCGGGCATCGCCGCCCGGACGTAGGTCGAACTGCTGCGCGCCGTTGCGCGACACCGTCGAGACGCTGGCCCCGGTGTCGATCAGCAGCGCGATCTTCCGGCCCTGGAGGGTGGCTTCGACCGCGGTGATCCCGACATGTGGGAGGAGCGGGAGGTCGGCGACGGTTTGGACCGTGCAGCCCTGTGGTCCGGCGGCACAGCCGGCCAGGAGCGCGCCCAGCAGCAGGGCCGACACTGTGCGCAGGATCATCGTCGCCCGTTCGAGGTGGTGGGGCGGCGCGTTCCGGCCGCTATCGAAACGATTACGCGGGCTGTTCGATACGGGTCAAGATGATGGCGATGGTCGCCGTGTGCGTGAAGGCGGGCCGGATCGCGCCTGCAGGATGGCGCGATCCGGACACCAGGCTTTTCAGTCGGAGAGTGGCCTGCTCAGCCCCGGAATTCACCTGCGAATTTCGGGGCCAGTACATCAGGCGGGCAGTCCGAGCGCCGGGTCGGTGACGCTGTCGCGGCCGGTCTCGACATGGCCAGCCAGCTGGCAGCCAAAGGACGCGTCCTCCTCCACGGCAACCGACAGGTCGTACCAGCCGAACAGCTCCGACAACGCCAGTGCGACCCGCTGCTGCTGGCCGGGTTGCACCGCCCGCCGGACGGTCTGGCGGGTGTAGCCGTCGGTCACCACCGCATGCACGGTGAACGAGCCGGCGTTGGCGATCACCAGCACCAAGCCGCTGGAGACGGCGTCCTCCTCGGCGGTGACGGTGAGGGCGGCGTGGGCGAGGGGCGACAGGTTGCCGCGCCAGGCGCGCAGGAAGCCGTTCGGGCCGTAGGCGGACAGGTCGTAGCTGCCGTCGCTTGCGGCGGTCCAGCGGTCCGACAGGGTGAGGCCGGGCTGCACGGTGTAGGTCCTGGGCAGGTCGAGCGGGTTGCCGGAACGCACCTGGTAGACCGTGCCGACGCTGCCTGCGTTGCCGAACGAGATCGCGAACTGGCCGGTCTGCGGGTTCGCCTGGCCCTCGACCAACGAGCGGTAGGGCAGGGCGCGGGCGCGGCGCAGGCCCGGCTCCTGCGCCGGCAGGGCCTGGCTGGCTGGCGGCACCGGCTTGTAGTCGGGATGGCGCAGCGCGTCGGGCGGGGCGAAGGCGGCGGTATCGGGAAGGGTGGAAAGGGTCTGGTTCGGCGAGCGGAAGTTGAACGCCGAGGTGAGGTCGCCGGCGACGGCGCGGCGCCACGGGGTGATGTTGGACTCCTGCAGCAGCGGGTTGTCCGGGCCGAAACGCTGCTCGATGAAGCGGATGATGGAGGTGTGGTCGAACAGCTGGCTGTTGACCCAGCCGCCCTTGCTCCAGGGCGACACCACGATCATCGGCACGCGGGCGCCGAGGCCGTATGGACCGGGGGTGTAGTCGGCGCTGCCGGGGAAAATCTCGTTGACGGTCGAGACGGTGGACTGGCCGTTGATGGCGGCTTGCGGCGGGGTCGGCGGCACCATGTGGTCGAAGAAGCCGTCGTTCTCGTCATAGGTGACGAGCAAGACGGTGCGGCTCCACACCTCCGGGTTGGCGGTGAGGATGTCGAGCATCTGCGACACGTACCAGGCGCCGTAGTTGGCCGGCCAGTTCGGGTGCTCGGTATAGGCCTCCGGGGCGACGATCCAGGACACCTGCGGCAGGGTGTCGTTCGACACGTCCTGGCGGAACTGGTCGAACAGGGTGCCGGAGGAGGAGATGACGGTGCCGGTCTTGGCGCCGTTCGCGAGAGGCGTGCCGGCCGCGGCGTTCTGGTACTGGTGGAAGTAGAGCAGGGAATTGTCGCCGTAGTTACCGATATAGGCGTCGGCGGTGTAGCCCCACTCGCCGGCCTCGGTCAGTCCCGTGCCGACGTCCTGGTAGATCTTCCAGCTGATGCCGGCCGACTGCATCCGCTCCGGGTAGGTCGACCAGCCGTAGCCGGCCTCGGCGTTGTCGACCACGGGGCCGCCGCCGCTGCCGTCGTTGCCGACCCAGCCGGTCCACATGTAGTAGCGGTTGGGGTCGGTCGGCCCAAGCAGCGAGCAGTGGTAGGCGTCGCAGATGGTGAAGGCGTCGGCGAGCGCGTAGTGGAACGGGATGTCGGCGCGCGCGAGATGCGCCATGGTGGTGGTGCCCTTGGCGGCGACCCAGCCATCCCAGACGCCCTTGTTCCAGGCGACGTGGGTGGTTTCCCAGTCGTGGGCCAGGTCCTCGATGAACTGCAGGCCGAGCTCCGGTGCAGTCGGGTGGAACGGCAGGACATAGCTGGCGCCGTCGGGCTGGTACCAGACCGGGTTGCCGTTCGGCAGGCGCATGACGCGCGGATCGGCGAAGCCGCGCACGCCCTGCAGGGTGCCGAAATAGTGGTCGAAGGAGCGGTTCTCCTGCATCAGCACGACGATGTGCTCGACGTCCCGGATGGTGCCGGTGCGGTTGTTCGCCGGAATGGCGAGGGCGCGGCCGATGCTCTGCTGCATCGCGGTGGCGACGGCGCCGGAGCCGACGAGTTTCAGGAACGAGCGGCGATCGGGTGGAACCACGGTAACGAGCCTCCTTCGGTGCGACGGACGATGTCCGCGGCGCGTTCGTAGGGCTCGACAATGACGGAGGAATGACGCGGTAAAGACAGTTCGGAGATCACCTGCAATCGGTGGGCTGACTTCAAACCGTCATCTCCCGGTGGGGACGGAACGGCCTAGCCTGGGGAAACGGACGGGCAGCGGGTGACGGATCCGCTGCGGCACCGCGGCGCGGGGAAGTGTGTCATGATCGAGCCGTGGACCAGGCGCCGGTTCCTGTCAGCGGCCGGCGCGGCGGGATTGGTGCAGGCGGCGCTGCCAGCAGCGGCGGCGCGATCCGGCGGCGTGGTCCGGCCGCATGAGCCTTTCTCGTTCCTGTTCGTGACCGATACTCACCTGCAGCCAGAGCTGGATGCCACGAACGGGTGCGCGATGGCGTTCGCCCGGGCGCGCAGCCTCGGCGGCGACTTCGCGATCCAGGGCGGGGACCACGTGTTCGACGCGCTGGGCGTGCCCCGTCTGCGTGCCGACCGGCTGGTCTCGCTGTATGCCCGCACCGAGCAGGATCTCGGGATGGCGGTGCACCACACGATCGGCAACCACGACTGCCTCGGCGTGTATCCGGCGAGCGGGGTGGCGCCGACGGATCCATTGTATGGCAAGAAGTTCTTCGAGGACCATTTCGGCCGGCTGTACTATTCGTTCGATCACCGCGGCGTGCATGTCGTGGTGCTGGACTCGATCGGGATCACGGCGGACCGGGACTACGAGGGCAGGATCGACGTGGACCAGTTGGCGTGGCTGGCAGGGGATCTTCGGGCGCAACCGGCAGGGATGCCGATCGTGCTGGTCAGCCACATCCCGATCGTGACCGCCTATGACAGCTATGCGCCGCCGACGCTGCCTGCGCCGAGGCATCGCAAGAACAGCGTGGTCAACGACCAGGACGTCATCGCACTCCTGGACGGGCACAACGTGCTGGGCGTGTTGCAGGGGCACACGCACGTCAACGAGACGGTGTGGTGGCGGGGCGTGCCGTATGTCACCTGCGGGTCGGTGAGCGGCAACTGGTGGCACGGTACGCATCTCGGCACGCCGGAAGGGTTCACGGTGGTGTGGGTCGAGAACAATCGCCTGTCGACCCGCTACGTGACATACGGGTTCAGGAGCGTCGACCCGCACAACACGTGAAGGCGGCCAGGATTGCTCCTGGCCGCTCGCGTCGGTGGTCGTCCCGGTCGGGAGCTAGGACGTGCGGTGGCTGAGGTAGGCCTGCACGATGTCGGGGAGGTGGCTGCCGAGCCAGTCGCCCATCTCCTGCTCCTCCTTCATCGACTGCTCCA
>CAXTVX010000045.1:0-30408 GCA_964247755.1 uncultured Acetobacteraceae bacterium
CGCTGGCCATGGCGGTCAGGAACGGCAACGCCCGCAGGCGGTGGTCCAAGCTGCGCGAGTGGTTGCAGGGAAGCAGCCGCGGCTCATCTACGAGGATCGGGCCACAAGCCGCCGCCTGACGGCCATCCTGCGAAGGAACAGCCAATGCCTGAGACGATCGCCCCTCCTCGGGTCCAGCTTGAGCTCAAGGTCGAACGGCCACGGCTGCACAAGGTGATGCTGGTCAACGACGACTTCACGCCGCGGGAGTTCGTGGTCCTGGTGCTGAAGGCGGAGTTCCGGATGGACGAGGGGCAGGCCAGCCGTGTGATGATGACGGCGCATCAGCGTGGGGTGTGCGTGGTTGCGGTCTTCACGCAGGAGGTGGCCGAGACCAAGGCCACCACCGCGACCGACATGGCCCGCAAGAAGGGCTACCCGCTGCTGTTCACAACCGAGCCCGAAGAATAGGGCCGAAGCTGCTTCTACCCGATGCTGATCCTTGTCCAGGAGAGCAGACTCGCCTTCCTCGCTACTGGTTTTGCTCAGGCACTGGCCATGGCCTGCCCCAGTCTCAGCAAGGCTGCCTCAAGCGGATGGCTGGGGTCGAGAGGCGTGCTCGTTCCACGCTCCGCTTGTTCATGAGCAAGCTTTTGATTCTCTTGAAATATGGTTCCGGTCGAGTTCTGCGACTTAGGAGAAGAAGGCAGATCGACCGGCCGGCCGAAGACATCCCGGCGATAGTCGTAGAAGCGGTAGGCGTTGGAGGTACGCATGGGCACCCTCATCCACTGCGGGCCGAACAGGCCCTGGATCGCCATGCGCTGGTGCACCAGGCGGTTCTCCCAGGTCAGCACGCCTTGCTGCTCAAGGGCGATGATCGCCCGGGCCACGGTGGACCGATGCACCCGGGCGCAGTCAGCAATTCGCTCATAGGAGGGGAAGCACCGGCCACTGATCCCGTTGTGGAACCCCCACAGCAGCGTGCGCAGCACGTCCAGCATGGCCCGGGTCAGCGGGCCGCGGTGCTGGCCCGGACGGCGCAGCTTCGCAGTGCGGGCCAGCGCATAGGCCCAGATCCGCGCCTTGGCATTGCGGTCGAGCGGGATCGCCCTGCCCTCGCCGAACACCTTCTCGCGCTTGGAACGGCCGATCCGTCCCAACAGCTTGCCTGTCATTGAGGATTCCTCCCCGACCGCTCGCCCTTCGCTATGCTCCGCCGGCACCAGACATGCTGCTGGTGACGATCAGGCGCCTTCTGCAGCGGATTTGCCCAGCTCAATGCACGCCGCCATGGGCCTCGATATCCTGTCCGCATCGTCGTCCCCTACGACGCAATGGCAGACCGAAGGCAAAGCTCTCCCGCTCTCAAGCCAACGGGCTTGAAAAATTACCTGGTGGCGGGCATTATCTGAACCGCGACGATCAGATTAGCCCGCAAATGGTTGGGAGAGGCGGTTCCTTCGGGAGCCGCCTTTTCGCGTTCTAGATCTTCTGCACGAATTCCTTCGATGCCTGCCGGAACAGCCCGACAGTTACATGCTGTACTCGTTGCGCTATGGCTGCAAGCTTGGTATCAGATGGCTGATTGGTTTCTTGGTATCAACCATTCAACCAGTCTGTCGTTGGTGGGAGACGAGCTACATGCAGACGCTAGTGTTCGCGTCCCAAAAAGGTGGTGGGGGCAAGACCACACTTTCCGGTCACATAGCCGTAGAGGCAGAGCGCCAGGGCAAGCACGGCAGTGTGGTGATGATCGACATGGACCCCCAGGCCAGCCTCACTGGATGGTTCCGAGAGCGCTCTAGCGACACACCTGTCATGGTTCGGATTTTACCCGAAGGTCTAGGAGCTACTCTTTCCGAACTCCGGAAATCCGGCATCGGACTGGTTGTCATCGATACGCCGCCAGCAATCACAGAATCTATCCGCGAAACATGCCGCATGGCCGACCTTGTTGTCGTACCCACTAAGCCATCCCCACATGATCTGCGGGCTGTTGGGGCAACCGTCGACATTGTCGACTCCGTCAGACGTCCGATGGTGTTTGTGGTCAACCAGGCAACTCAACGTGCTCGGATCACTGCAGACGTCGCGGTTTCGCTGTCACAGCATGGCACAGTCGCCCCTGTGACGATCCATCATCGGGTTGATTTCCCTACTTCGATGATTGATGGGCGGGTCGTGTTCGAACTTGACGCTGAAAGCAAGAGCGCGGCCGAGATTACCACCCTTTGGAACTATCTCGCCGCTCGGATGGAGAAAGTCGTCGCAAATGGCACAACCAATATCTCGGCTTAGCGCCGCTCTGGTCGTCCGCAAGGAAGATGTCCCCGAGAGCGCCAAGCCGCCAACCGCGCCGCCCATCGCCCGCGTCTCGATGACCTATCGACCCCGGCAGGACGTACATGAGCGACTTCGAGCTATCGGTTTCAACGAACGTCGGCCTGTACAGTCACTCATCGATGAGGCAGTTGAAGCATGGCTTGATACCAAGCAACCATGATTTCAACCAATCAATCATCTAAGCTCTGACTTCTTTATGGGTAACCTGCACACCGCAGAGGCGGGGCTTAGCCTATGCACCGTCCAGCAGCCTGCTCTGTGACGGCCTGATACCAGTCAGTCATGGATGCAACCAATTTACCAACCATTTCAAAGAGGTTGAATGGTCGGTCTTTGCCGCAATCATGAGGTGATCCCCAGATTTCGGACAGGTAGTAAGCTTGGTTCGCCCTGACGAGAGGACGGACCCGATGACGGGCAAGCGGATACGGTATTCAGCGGAGTTCAAGGCGCGCTTGGCGCTGGATGCGTTGCGTGGGCGAGCTGACGACGGCACAGCTGGCGACGAAGCACGGTATACACCAGACGATGGTGGGTGAGTGGAAGCGGCAGGCCATGCAGGGTATGGCGGCGGTCTTCTCGGGCAAGACGGCGGCTCAGGAGAGCGCCCGGGCTGGCGAAGCCGAGATGGAGAAGCTGCACGCCAAGATTGGTCAGCTACTGGTGGAGCGGGATTTTTTGGCCAAGGCGTCCGGTCGATGAGCCTGGAGCGGCGGCGCCAGCTGATCGAGCCGGACCATCCGGATCTGTCGATCGTGCGCCAGTGTGCGCTGACCGGTGTCAGCCGGTCCGGGTTCTACCATCGGCCTGTCGACGAGACGGTGGAGAACCTAACGCTGATGCGGGTCATCGACATGCAGTTCCTGGAGACGCCCTGGTATGGCTCGCGACAGATGGCACGCCAGCTGCAGCGTGAGGGGCACGTCGTTGGCCGCAAGCGCGTCCGGCGGCTGATGGCGACGATGGGGCTGGTGCCGATCTACCAGCAACCACGCGCCACGGTGCTGAACCCGGAGTACCGGGTATTTCCCCTACCTGCTGCGCGACCTGGTGATCGATCGGCCGAACCAGGTCTGGTGCGCCGACATCACCTACATTCCGATGCGCAGGGGCTTTCTCTACCTGGTAGCCGTGATGGACTGGGCAATGCGCGAGGTGCTGGCCTGGCGGGTGTCGAACACCATGGACACGGCGTTCTGCATCGACGCGCTCGAAGAGGCCCTGGTCCGCCATGGACGGCCGGGGATCTTCAATACCGACCAGGGCAGCCAGTTCACCTCGCCGCGTTTCACCAACGTGCTGAAGGACGCAGGCGTGCGCATCTCCATGGACGGGTGCGGTCGATGGATGGACAACGTGTTCATCGAGCGGCTGTGGTGCAGCCTGAAATACGAGTGCGTCTACCTGCACGCGTTCGAGACCGGCTCGGAACTGCGGGATGGGCTTACCCGGTGGATCGGCTACTACAATACCCAGCGGCCTCATTCCGCCCTGGTGGGCCGGACACCCGATGAGGCATATCGGGCAGCCGGACCGGAGAAATTGGCAGCCTGACGACAACCAGAACCACGCTTATCGACAGACAGATCCTGTCCGACAAGACGGGACCACCTCAAACCGACATCCCGCCCCATCACCCGCCAGCCACCCGTAACATCGAAACGTATGCTCCACCCGGCTTCAGCGCCCGTCCGTTCCAGCTTTATCCGCTTGTGCGTACCAGACGGCCGTTCCGTTAGTTCCGGCCGCGTCTATTGATCTCGCCTTGATCCCAGGCGAGCCTGTTTCGGCTTTGCCGCGCTTGCGGCTCACCAGAACCGCTTCAGTTGGAGGATCTGTGGACGCAAAGGATCACCCCGTCATTTCCGTGCTGGGCGACCAGCGTCGCTTCGTCGTGCCGGTATTCCAGCGGCAGTACGGATGGAGCGAGGAGCAGCTACAGCCATTCTGGGATGACGTGGTCGCCAAGGCCGAGGAGGCTCTGGGGGGCAAACCCAAGTTCAGCCACTACATGGGCGCCTTGATCTTGGCGCCTGGTGGCGACGGCTTCACGATCGGGGCAACGCCGCGGGTGCAGGTGATCGACGGCCAACAGCGCCTGACGACCTTTCAACTCTTCCTAGTTGCCTTGCGGGACGTCGAGGCGCAGCTCGGTGGCGCCGAGCTGAAGGCCGCTATCAACAACTACCTCTACGTTCCGCCCATGCACGGCGACATAGACGCGCATGCCCAGTTCCGGCTCGTGCCGACACCTGAAGATCGTCCGATCTTCCACCTCATCGTCGATGGCGGCCTCAAGGCCGTGCGGGACAAGCACCCTGACTGGTTCTTCACCTACGGCTCTGGCAAGCCGATCAAGAAGTACCTGCCGGCCAGCGTGCGCGCTGTCGCATTCCTTCGGGAACGGATCGAGACCTACGCCCGCTATGGCACGGCGGATGAGGAAGCGCCCAGTCCGCCGCCCACCGACGAGCCGGCCGATGCCGATCGCCGGCGCCTGCAGGCCTTACTCGCAGCTGTCCTCAACCATCTGAAGCTCGTCGTGATCACCTTGTCGGAGAATGACGACGCGCAGGTGATCTTCGAGACGCTCAACAGCCGCGGGCAGCAGCTCCTGGCCATGGACCTCGTCCGTAACAACATCTTCCACCGTGCCTCCGGGCAGGGCGAGGAGGCGGAAGCCCTGTTCGAGGCAAAGTGGAAGCCCTTCGACCAGGAGAACGGGTTCTGGAAGGCCGACTCGCCCCGCGCCAAGCCACGACGGCCGCGGATCGACCATTTCCTCAGCCACGCCCTCACCGCGCAGACCGGGGAGGAAACCTCGCTGCGCGAGCTGTATGCCGAGTACCGCGCGTTCACCCGGCCCAAGGGCAAGCCTCGGTTTCCGACGGTGGAAGCCGAGCTGGACGCGTTGATTGCCTACCGGCCGGTTTACCGTGAACTCGAACTCGGCGGAGAGGGCAGCGACCTCGCCCGCTTGGGCAGCAAGCTGGACCTGTGGGAGGTCTCGACGGCCTACCCGCTGGTATTCCGCATCGCCCAGGCGGAGGCTGACCTGGCGGTGAAGGCAAAGCTCTACGGCCTAATCTATTCCTATCTTGTGCGTCGCGCCATGTGTGGGTTGACGCCCAAGAACCTGAACAAGACGTTCGCCCGCCTCACCGGTGTAATGATCACGGAAGGGGTGAACCTCGCCACGCTGGCGGGCGCATTCGCTGGCTTGCGGGGTGACACGGTCCGCTTCCCGAACGACGCTGAGCTCCGCGCCGCGCTCGTCGAAAAGCCGATGTACTACCTGATTCAGCGCAAGGAGCGACTGGCGGACCTCCTCTGGGACTTGGAGTGTGCCCTACGGTCGAAGTACGCGGTTCAAACGCCCCGGCCCGCCTTCATGTCCGTCGAGCACATCATGCCGCAGATTTGGACCACGAACTGGCCGTTGCCGGATGGGCGCATGGCGCCGGCGGACGAGGTAACAGGTGCCGACCCCGTTATGCTGACAACAATCCAGGCACGGGCTGCGGCGCTGCACACGCTCGGCAACCTGACCTTGATAACAGTGCCCGGAAACTCCGCTGCATCCAACAAGGCGTTCGCTGACAAAAAGCCTTGGCTCGCCCAGAGCCTCCTCGCCCTCAACCAGGTGATCACCGCCCATCCAGCCTGGGACGAAACGGCCATCCTGACGCGCTCGCGCGAGCTGGCGGAGTTGGCCGTTAAGGTTTGGCCTGGACCGGAAGCCGTCCTTTGAACCGTGGTTCCGGGTGAGCTTACAATGCGGCTTGAAGCATCCGCCGCACTTGTGCAGGTGCCCACCTATGCCTTCCTCGTGATGCGGGCATGCCGCGCGCCATGAGCGCCTCAGCAATCCCCTTTAGCGTCACAGCACCAGCGCGGCGAGCCTGCTCGACGTAGGGCAGCACGGCGGCGGCTCGGATGCATGCCTTCGTGACCTGCACCGCGTTGGCGCGCGCCGCAAGGATAGGATCGCGCGCGAGCAGATGCGGGTTGCCGAGTTGCACGCCGTGCGCCTTCGCTGCGGCAAGCGCGACCTTCGTGCAGGCGGAGATCATTCGGGCTTCTTCCTCGGCCATGGCGGCAAGGATGTGGACCGTCAGCCGGTTCACAGTCGGCATGTCGGCCGCGACGAACTCGACGCCGCTCTCCATGAGGTTGCTGACGAAGGCGACATTCCTGACCAACCGATCGAACTTGGCGATGACGGAGGTGGCGCGCATAGCCCGGCATGCCTCCAGCCGCGGCCAGCTGCGGCCGGTCCTTCTTGCGCCCGCTCTCCACCTCGACGTGCTCGGCGACGATGCGCCCGCGCGCCCCGTCCACATGAGTGGCGACAGCGGTGCGTTGCGCCTCCAACCCAAGGCCAGATCGCCCCTGCTTGTCGGTTGAGACCCGGAGGTAGGCAACGAAACGCGGGCCGCTCACAGCCTGACCTTCAGGATGGTGGCGAGCTCTTCCTGCGTCGTCGCGCGGCTGTGCCGCAGGCGGTTCGTCACGACGACGTGGTTGCAGCGCACCACAGCGGCCACAGCGTGCAGCTGCGCATAAATAAGGCCTTCCCGCCTGCCCCCAGCCGCAAACTCGCTGCCGGCCCCGTGCGCGAACATGGACATAAGCCCATACAGGGCGTCATAGACCTTCTTTAGACCGGCGTGCCTGGCCAGATGATCGAACCGGGGCAAGCGCTCGGCTTCCGCGACGGCAGGATGCCCCAGGATCCTCGCGGTATGGTCCTCCCCGGTGTCCCTGTGACGAATGCTGGCGTGGCCTGCGTTGAGGTTAAGCCGCATGATCCGCAGCAACTCCCGTCGGCCGGCCTCCAGCAACAGCCGCCCGTTGGCATCGTTGATCGCTGCCCAACAGGTTCCGAACAAGGCTTCCAACAGGCTGCGCGCGACCACCGCGCCCGGTGCGGCGAGGCGCACCTCGGCGAGTAGGGCGCACGCGTCGCCAAACTCCGCTGCGGTGACGGCGCGGTCGAGGAGAAAGCGCCCCACCTCGTCGGTCTCGACCAGAAGGCGAAGTGCGCCGAGATCATCGCGGAGCAGCTTAACCTCCCTCCGGACGGTAGCACACGCCGTGTCGATGTCGGGTGTCGTGGGCGAGGAGATGTCGGGCTGTGTCGTCAAAGTCCTCTAATGCTCATGCAGCGCCCCTCGTTTTTTAACCCTAAACGTCCGTTCCACGGGTTGAAACACGAACGAACCCCCTCTCCGACCCATTCCCCCATTTGATGGAATGTAAATGGCCGTCATCAGGGGCTGTTGGAAGCAGGAATGGCCGAAAGCGGAAAGGCGGGTTTAGGTGGCCCTAGGTAGGAAGCAGGTGTTCGCCATCTCCGGCCTCTCGCCCCCTCCGACCCGAGGTGGACGTTCCGGTTGCGCGCTAGCACTCTCGAAATCGGACATCTGGTAAGCAAATCGTTGTAAGGCGAGGGCATCCTACCGCCAAGTGCCTGTTGCGTACCAGGTACAGGTGGTGTACTCAAAAGGTGGCCTTGAACTTGGAGCATGTGCGTGGCCAGACCCTTTTTGTTCCCCGATCCAAAGGATCGGTCCGTCAATGAGCCGACCGCCGTCATTAGTCAGAACCAAGTCTTGGGAAACTACAACCAGGCGCACCCGGACGATCAGCGCGAGAGAGTTACTGAGCCCGTCAAGGAGTGGTTCCGAGACGAAGCGGCAAAGGGGGGCTGGGCGTCCGCGGAATTCCATGGCAGCCAATGCGTTTTGACTGCGGAGCTACAACTTAACCCCGGAGTGAAAGGGAAGAAATCGTGATGCGAGTTAAAGCGAACGACAACCAAACTGACCCACTGTACAGCAAGGTCCTGGCTGATACCGGCAACATTGTGAGCGGCGGCGCCGGGCTACTCGTCCGGGCGAAAGCTGTTAAAGGGCCAAGCAACCTTATTGCGATCGGCATCAAGGCCGCGTTCGACGAGTCTAATAAGGCCGTCCACGAAGGACATCGGAGCAAGTTTCGATCTGTGGGCTAGCCGTTCAGTAAGGTGCATTTTTCGGGCGGGCCGGTGTGGCTAGCTTAGATACAGGCCATACCGGTATCCGAGAGTCCGTTCTTCGCAGCCAGGCTATCGAGAGCGGTCCTTCCGCTTGCGGCCAATGGTCGTCGTGCCACGAATGTCTTTTTGAACTGGACCGCCGGAAAGCCGACGGGCCGCAATCCATCCATCTCGGCCGACCGGCGACGTGGCGGCAATGTCCGCTTCTGGTAAGTCGTCCTTGTCCGCCATCTGACCGATATGGAGCGAAAAGCAGAAGTGCACCCACCTAGCTTGGACTCAAGCCTACCTGCCATCAGCACGTGATAATCCAGTTTATCACGTGCTCGCTCGTCAGCTTTCGACCCCAAAGCCGACAATCGCATTTCTCCTAGCAGTGCCCTGGCTTCCCGAAAGAATCATGTCTTGGTACACCATTCGTCGTTCGGGGACAGCATACTCACTCTGCTTCTTCTTGCTTTGCGCTTGGCGTCGCGAGCTCCTGCTGAAACTCAACGTAGTTCCTCCAAGCCTGCTCGTTGGTCCGCTGTATATCGATTTCAAAATAGGCTGATCTTAGGCGAGTGAGGATCGACGAGACGCTCTCGGCCATATTTCTGCGCGCAGCTTCTATCTCGTCCCATGCAACCTGCCGATCGGAGGCGAGCGGCGCATCGCCCGGGCTGGCGAAGAGGTTTCGCCCATGCGAGAGGGGCGTATATTGCACACCGTGGGCCAGGGCCGTTTCCCAGCTGTGCAGCAACTGTCTAACGGCACTCCGCAGGATGGGATCGTAAACGCTGAAGAGGGCGTTCGCGGCCACGCCCTTGTAGTTCTCGTGGAACCACATCGCGCGATCGGCGACCAGATGAGGAAGGTCGTCGATGTGCGCCTGCAACGTCGGCAGATGGAGCGTCTCCATCAACCAGCGCATATTTTCGACATCACGGTCGTGCTCGATCTTCTCGCGGGAGAGGCCCTTCAGCTCCGCCGGTCGCTTTGGGTTCTTGTCGACGACCGCCTTGACGGCGACCTCGAGCAATTTCTCCAGCTTTGCGCGTTGCGCGGCGGGGTCGGTGAGCGCGTAGTCGTAGCGGCTAGCGCGGTTCCTAGCCAGGTCAAAGGGCAAGTCTCCCGGGAAATCCGCGACCGCCCCATTAAATAGGAGCACGACGCGTTCCCAGCCCAAGGTTGCGACGGCGTAGCCTAGCTCGAACAGGACGTTGGGGTTGGGACACGGCCGATCCGCACCGGCCGACGTGACGGTGGTAATGTCGGCGACGAACATGCTTGCCGCCTCGATCTTCTCGACTATTTTGTCGACGATCTTTGGGCTGCCGCTCGTGCCGCGGGTCGCCTCGTCGGGGACGAGCGTCAGGTCAGAGTATTGCGGACTCAGCCGCTTACATGCGGCGGCCAACGACTTTCGGATGGCGTCGAGGTTAGTCTTCCTTGGCGAGTCGCTCTGCCAGGAGTAGAAGATGTGGAAGGGGTTTTTCTCTGTCATAGGGCTTCAACTATAATTAGGTGCTCGGAGCGCTGAGGCGCTACGCGCGTCCATACCGAGAGCGTCGTGCCAACACGATCCTGGGCTAACCCGCCTCCACCGAACTGCGACATACCGCCGCCTACCTATTCATTATTGATAACAGATTTTATCAATAGTAGGATCTCCGGTTATGGCCAACTCGCCCGCCAGCCCGTCCGCCGACCGGCTCCCACCCGCGGTCACCCCCGGCGCCCGGCTGCTGACCGCGGCCGAGTTCCACCGGCTGGCCGACGTGCCCCCCGAGGTGGAGTGGTTCGCCAACCTCAGCAACCCGAATACCCGGCGCGCCTACGAACACGCCGTCGGAGACTTCATGCGGTTCGTCGGCATTGCCCGGCCGGAGGAGTTCCGTACCGTCACCCGCGCCCACATCATCGCCTGGCGCGATGCGCTGGTAGAGCGCGGCCTTGGCGGCAGCACGATCCGGCATCGCTTGGCCTCGCTCGCCTCGCTGTTCCAGCACCTGTGCGACCGGAACGCCGTTACTCATAACCCGGTGAAAGGCGTGCAGCGCCCGCGGACCGAGAGCGGTGAAGGCAAGACGCCTGCGCTCGGCGACCACCAGGCCCGGAAGCTGCTGGCGGCACCCGAGACGGACACCGTCAAGAGCAAGCGGGACCGGGCGATCTTGTCGATGCTGCTGTTCCATGCGCTCCGCCGCGAGGAGCTGTGCAAACTCAAGGTCCGCGACGCCCGGCACGCACGCAAGGGCGTCCCGCACCTGAAGGTCTCCGGAAAAGGCGGCAAGACACGCTACGTGCCGCTGCACCCGGGCACCAATGCGCTGATCCACGACTATCTCGAGGCCGCCGGTCACGGCACCGATGAAGTTGGTGCGCTGTTCCGGCCGGTTCGCAGCAACCGCACCTGTCAGCTCGAGCGAGCGATCACAGCGGATGGCGTCTACAAGCTGGTGCGGGCCTACTCGGCGGGGCTTGGGTTTGAAATTGGCGCCCATGCGCTACGAGCGACCGCCGCCACCAACGCTCTCGATCACCAGGCCGACATCGCCAAGGTGCAGGAGTGGCTTGGCCACGCCAATATCGCGACAACACGCATCTATGACCATCGCCGGACACGACCGGAAGATAGCCCCACGTTTAAGGTGGTCTACTAGGTCATCGATAGCCGGAGCCTTAGAAAGCAGACATCAAGGTGTAGGAGATATGATCGGCAAGAGTTCAATCTCCGGCGAGGCCGAAGGCTTTCCGCGAAGAACTGCGCTCTTTACGGCTTCGTAGGTCTCCACTTCCCATTGCGCAGGGTTTTCTGCACGAAACTCCTGCTCTTGAAGAGAGCCGAGATCGTGATCCCCCAGTGCGAAAGCGACATTAGCGCGAGTTGCCCGTACCCACCTACGGTCTGATCGCTCGGTAAAGCTTGTAGAGGCGATGATATCATCGAGGATCACGGCAAGCGTTTGACGGGTTTTCTGTGCTGACATTTGGTCGTATCGCGCCTCATTGGGGTCGGACTGCTCCCCAGCCCGTATTTCGAGGCAGGTCGCGAGGTTCTCCCCGTTGTAATAGTCACGCCGGACCTCAAAACCTCGACCGTAACTTCGGATAGCTGCGTCGAGTTGAACGCGGTCCCTCAGCAGACCTCAAAGTCGTTTCCGAATAGCACCGTTAAGACCTAGTGTCTCTGGATCGTTCGACGACTCAGGCGAGAGTCGCTCAATTAGTCCCCGCGCTGCCATCAAAGCCTCCGCTTCCGAAGGAAGCTTTGACTTGTAGACGACAAGAGAAAGTCTTTGAAGAATGTAAGGCTCATCTGGTCTCATGGACTCAGCGGCACGGAAGGCTGCCACCGCAGCGGGAAAGTCTCCGCTTCTTATAGCCGTCTCGCCGGTGCTCAACAATGTACCAAGACGCTCGCCTTCTGCTTCGGCCTCGTCGAGGAGCTCGCGGTATTCCGCCTCATTCAACCGGGGTTGCTGTAGAAGTGGCAAGTAAGTGTAGACAGGGCTGTCAATCGCTGGATTGGCGAGCACTTTTTTGATGATTTCACCAAGCTCCCGAGACGCACGTCTGGCCTCACGTGATCCGATATCTTCGCCGAGATGATCGTACTTGAAAGTACTCACATGATCCAAGTCGAATTGCAGTCTGCCGGATGCCTCTTTCATGATCACAGTACAATGTGGCCTTAAAGCATGCCGGACGCCGAGCTCGTAAACGGCGTTTATGTTGCCGGTGGAAATATCGGCGATGACAATGTCTGCTCGCAGCAGCATCTCGTACATCGGAGTATCAATTATCCCAGAGTGCATCACTTCGTCGGCACGGATACAGCGAAGTTCGTTCGCCTCGGAGGCCGGCTTAATGATTTCATGATATGTTGCGTCCAGGTCGAGTGTTCGACCCGACTCAAAGTCGGTCTTCTTGCCAAACCCCATAATGACAAAGCAAACCTTTCGGACGTCTTTGCTCAAACGTTCCTCCCTGATCCAGCTGTAGGCCAGTCGCCTTCGGATGCGCCTTTGTACGAGCCAACCCAAAAGCCCTGTCTCTGCATCAAAACCAGGCCTACCTAGCGGCGTAGCAAAAGCGGTTTAAAAGGTGTGAATCGTCAACTCTTCAAAGCCAGCGCTAGCTGCCATGCAGCGGAAATCTTCCGTAGCATCTCCCGCTCCACGCGTGCGACCCTCCCAGACAACGATTGCCAAACGGGAGCCGACTTGCAGCCCTACTTCACGCACGATCGCACGAGTGGCTTGAGTATATACGTCATCGTCTTCTGGTCGCCCGTTCATCACAAGCAGGTCGCCGGTCTCGCGCGCAACGGTTACGAGCCGATCATAGAGCGGCCCCCAATCACCGGGGCGGTCAACAACTGAGGTTGATCGGAATCTGTCCGCGTCAAAAGGCAGGACAATACGGCGGCGGATCCCAAGCTGCTGGGCGGCAGCGAGTGCAAGGAGGTCAGCGCCGCATGCGGCAGAACATACGAGTTGGTCGACCTGTCGGAATGCCAAGACTTCGACGAGCGCCGCCTGAACAGCTGAAACGCGGCTGAGCGGAAACCGTGAAGTCTCCGCGTCAGCCACATCAATGCGACGCCCGGCAAGTGCAGCCACTACGTTCGAAGGCTTACCTGTCGCCACGGGCTCAGTAGCCGACCTTTGCGGCTCTCAAAGCTTCTACGATTCGATCTCGTTCGAAACTCGTCGCCCACGCTGTCCCACAATTGAGTAGGCCTGCAGGCGTTACGTTATCTTTCGCAAGCTTCACAGCAGCAAGTTTTAACCGAACGTCAAACTGCTTAGCACGGTCAATTTCCCAAGTCATCCATTTGCTGCTGTTCGACTTGGCTCCGACAAGGACAAGAAGATGGGTTGCTGACTTCATCTTCGTCGTCAAGGCCGCTTTAACAACGGCTGCGTCCGTGCTGTCGATAGCAACATCTGGACCTCGGCTATCGAAGTCAAAGTCGAAATCAGGGTTCGCGTCCCATGCCTGTAGCAAGCGCTTGTAGCGAACATCCTCAGAATGATCGTAACTGACGAAGACCTTTGTTTTGGCCATTTGGGAATAACCTCCAGTGTTGACGGTCACTTCGACCCAGTTCGTCTCGTCGAATACCCGCTGAATTTTCAAAATACCGGCTATCTCAGCAGGCACGCTCTCCACTCTTGATTATGGCCGATCTTCGCGATCCTTGAACAGTGGCGCGTAGATACGGTCGAGACTAGCAGCCTTGATAGTGTCCTGGATCAATCGAACGTCCACCGCAGCCGGCATCTTGACCGTTCCCCGCACCGGCTTAGAAAACAGGTCAGGCTGCTCCATAGCCAAGCGCAATAGTCGCTGCGTCGGCTTCGAAGGCGGGATCTGGCCGGCCTCATATTTCTCGAATGACTTCTCACCGCTGCCGAACAACTCGCCCGCATCGCGCTGGGACAAGCCGCAGCGCACCCGGATGGCGCGAATCAGCACTGGCGGGAACGGCTCACCGCGCACCAGCGCCTCGGCGGTGCGCCGGGCCATCTCAGCGACCAGATTGTCGTCGTCAACCAACTGGCCGTCGTGATCCTCCGGGTCATCCAGGGAACACCACCAGCCAGGCTGGCGGTACTCGAACGTCTTCCCACCCACGACCAAGGCGATAAGCTTCTCGCCGCGCATCATCGGCCGCCCGCTTTCCGGGCTGACCATCGTTTCCGGGTAGTCCCTTGGCATCTTCGCCATGCTCAGGCCTCCTTGAAGCTAATTAGAAACAAGGCCTGCCGGGCATCGAGCGTGACCTTCACATACAGCTCAGTACCGGCTGCCTTGGGCTTGTAGACGTCCTGCCAGACCCGATGATCGGCGTAGGACGTCATTGATTTTTCAAAATCCGCCGCAGTCAGGGCCTGCATGATGGCCACGACCGCAGCGTCATCCACTTCAAGGGCATCGGCTCCCTGCTTGGACACGAATGACCGGTTCAGTGTCGCCGGATCGGCGAAGGCCGCCTTGATGTCCGCCAAGGCATAGTCCGGCTTACGCTTCTCCATTACCCCCATGATGGGGGTGTAAGCTGAAGGATACAAGCGTTAAACGCGCGCCCTACCCCCCACCATGGGGGTGATGCTATTGGACATAGCCGACGCATCGCAGCAGCAAAAAAGGGGGGCGTGGCGGCAGATGCGGTCCTGACGGGCCTTCTTCGCTGACGTGATCATCGCCGCCGACGCGGCATAGATGAAGCCGACGGGCGTTGCCCCTTCTCTCCCCCAAAGCGGCTTCCACCCAGCTTCCTCCGCCTCCGCTGCGCTGCGGCTCCGTGCACCCGAGTCCCTGCGAAGCCGCTTTCCCCCTCCAGCCCCACCGCTCACGCGGCCCCGGGAAGCAGCGCGCTACAGGGCGCTGCTTCACAGCACAAGGGGAAGCGAGATGGGAGACACCATCAACCGCCGGGCCGAGTCGGAAGGCCGGACCGACATCCATCAGCGCATCACGGACCAGATCGCCGCCGCCATCGAGGCCGGGGCCGGCAAGTGGCGCATGCTGTGGCATCACGGGGCAAACGGGGCAGCTCCGATGCTGCCGGTCAACGCGGTCACGGGCAAGCCATATCGGGGCGTCAACACGGTCATGCTTTGGGTGACGGCGCTCCTGCGCCACCTCCGGCATGCGTGCCGCCGAACCCGCCCAACCGCGATGCACACAGCTTTTTCAGCGACGGCAGGGCGCGGTCGCTGCTCCGCTCCTTCAAAGTGAAGCGCATACGGAGAGCTACCAGGCGGCGGTGGACGCGGTGGCCACCACCTCGAAGTAGGGTTGGACCACGAAGTCGCGGATTTCTAGCTCGCGCCGGCAGTAAGAGAACGGACCTTGCTCCGCCTTGGTCGGAACCCCTGATAAAGGACGTTATCAGAGGTGATAAACGATTGCGGTAGCGGCGTTTCCACCATCACTGCACCGTCGTCCTGTCGTATGCGAGACGCTTAGCTCTCAATCGTCAGTCTCAATCTTTGACGCAGTACGCCGTTCTCCAGACCCCTCGACATGATGCGAACGATGTTACGGCAATTTCCTGCATATTTCTCCGTGCGTTCCGCGGCCTTAACCGCCTACCTAATCAAGCGGTAAGCTTTTTCATTCGTCGCTGAAAGTTAGGATCTGACAGCGGGTGGAATGATCGCGCTAATGCAACTTTGAAATTCTCGTCACCACGTGGGTAGCCACAGACGCTCCTGAAGTGCAAAAGAATAAGCGGTAAGAGATAGTCTTTCCCAGAGACAATCTGACTGAGAGAAAGCTGGTCTGCCTTTTGCCGAATTTCAGCTCGCGCCTCGCGAAGGGCTTCTAAACCAACCTGCCGAGCAGCACACAGATAGAGTTTAAATCCGCGCATGCCGACTTTCAGTTTATCAATTATCTGACTTGATCCGACCTTCCGCGTTAGCTTGAAAACCGAGTATCCAATCGTTTGTATTGATGGGCGTAGTTTGTGCACAACTGCATAGGCCACAAACAGCGGTTTGAGGACCTCACTTAAGCCTTGGACAACACGATCATAGTTTAGCTTCTCGCGAAGAGTGTGCTCATTCACTGTCGGCGCATGCTCAAGACCAGTCGCAACAAGAGCTTCTTCCGACAGAAGGAGGTTCTCCACATTATTCGCTTTGATACGGCAGAAGTACTTCAGACGAGGTATGCGTCGGCTTAGCAGAAAGTCGAGATTACCATCTATGATATATAATTTTTTCCGTCCTGTATTTTTCTGATCAAGAGCACATGCCTCAGTCACTGCATTTCTCCCACCGAGCATATTCACGCTGTCTAGTTTTGTACCTACAGGCAGAAGGGATCGGGCTATAAGAAGCCACATATTGTGATTTCCTTTATCCTCAACAAAAATATCCACGTCATTGTAGAAGCTTTTCAGAAATGCTTGCGCCCTTGCGGCACGCGGCGAATAATTAAGCACGACGCTGACGTCTCCGCTTTCCAAATACCTCTACACAGTCTTTAGTACGTTCAAGTATAATCGAGGGCGAATGCGTTGCCATTATGAATTGAGTGTTTGCGTTTGCTGCCAAGACACTATCTACGAACAGTTCTTGCCAACGTAGGTGCAAGGAAAGCTCAGGCTCATCGGTAATAAATACATTTGCGCTGTTAGAGAGCGGACCAAAAGCTAGGTTTGTAAGGATTACAAATATCTGCGACTCGCCTGAAGACAACGCGGACAGATTCTCAGCTTGCTCGTTTCCCTTGATTCTTACGGTTATGTTTCTGCTATCAGGCCCAATATCGATCTCTTTGCCGCTATCTTTCAAGAATCCATTGACAAGATTCTTGTAAGTGACAAACGCCTTTGACGCAGATGCGCGACGGTCGTTGTAAGTCTGCACTGTCTGCGATATGACCGATATCCTTTTTAACTGTGATTTGGCGGCGTTCCGGCGGACCAAACTGTCCACGTAAGATGGAAGGGTTTTGGTCGCCCCGAATTCTCGTTGCACATCAACATCGGCCGGTAATTTCTGCATTAACTTCTCAAGGTTTTGTAGAAAGGGCCCAACCCGCTTATTCACCTCCGCAGCTGGAAGATGGAAGATCGCCGGAAATAAGGCGAGGTCATCCTTCACGCGCGTCAACGTTTGCTTTTCTGCAGACGTCGGTGTGGTGAGATGAGATCGTTCGTCCTGTAGGGGAGTGAGTAGGTCTAGGATGAGTTGTCGCTGGAGATCCTCCCCAACTCCGGCGGCTACAATCTGAGCGTCTCGGTAAGCGTCTACCGCTAAATCCTCCGCTTCATTCAAGCTGGTTCCCAGAAAGCTTCGGGGAAGACGCTTCCTGACCGTCACTCGTGGCCGGTAAGTGAGTCCAGGCCGTCGATCATCGGCAGCGAACCGCGCTCTACGGTCGAGACCTAAAAACATGGGCGTAGGGAGCGTGCTGATGAAAGCTACAAGAGGATGGCTAGTGGAGGTGGCCATTAGGTCTCGGTAGTGTTCTAACTCGCCTTCGACTTGTCGAAAGCTTGGTAATTCCGGATCAGGCATGTATTTTTTGTATTCAAACGGAGCTTCTACTCCCCCGGCGAGGAGGCGGACGGAATCGTCCGATTGTATTGCGGTAATAAAAGACCGTTTGCTCTCACTTATCTCAAAATCCAGGCGGAGTTCTTCGTAAAGCTGTCCTTGTAGAGCACCGAAATCTGGCGTTAGCAGCGCTTGAACACAGTTCAAAACGGATGTCTTTCCGCTGCCGTTGATGCCAGTCAGGAAAGAAAGTCGCTCGTTGAAAACCACATCAAAATCAAGGTAGCGATAAAGGGCCTTAGCCCGAAATCTCATAAGAATCATGAAAATTTCCTTAGTCGACTGGCCACAGCATGATCAGCTAAATTGTACATACTTTTGTCAGCCGTCGCTCTCGGAGTTAAAGAGGCAAGAGCTTCGCTTTCAAACGACAGGAGGAGGAGAGACGCCGCAGACACCCGTCAATCCGACATCTACCGCCTTCTCCGCCCTGATGCCCATTGGACTATTTACCTCTTCTGCTACGGTAAGACGCATACATTCACAACGAGCCCGTTGATATGCGTCCCCCGGGCCCCCTGGAATGGGTTCCACCAACGTGCTTTCAGGCAATATACCGGCAAATACTCCAATCAGAAATCTCATGCTGGCGGTGAGACAACTTAGAGGCATCGGGGGACCATGTCGGGCCGTAAGGTTGCTAGCGGGGAAGCTGGCGATCAAGCGCAGCCGGCAGACCGCCACTGTGAGGTCGATGCTCATCGACCGACGTTCAACGTGCCTGAGTGAGCTCGAGGCACCTGGCAGAATGGCATTGGAAAGTAGGAGCGCATGCACCCTGAGCGGTCGTATGTAGATGAGCATCAAATACTAGCTCTTACGCACTTCCGGTGCAGCTGAAGCAGTGTCGTGACCACTGCCGGCGAAAGGATGATCCGAGTGCCTGACCTCTAAGATAGGTAAAAAGCTAAGAAGGCTGTTGCGATAACCCCTGTACGGCGGTTCGCTAAGAAGTTAAAAGCTACCCGTCAGTCCTACCATGACCTCCGTCCACTCCGCCCTTCATTGTCTAAACCTAGCATCCAGTCGATCAAGGACGCCCGCCAGGTCCATTACCTGGTCAGGAAGAGTATGGCCTTGCACCTTGGCGCAAAACCGCGTGTCGGCGGTCACGAAGCTGCATCCGGTCGACTGGGCGAGCGAAAGGTAGATGCAGTCGTAGGCCGGGTGGTCCAGCACGGTGGCAAGCCGGGTTGCCGGCTCGAGCAGCCGCCGCATCGGCACCAGGTCGACGTCCGCACGCTCAAGCAGGCGAGCGGCAAGCAGGGCCTCCTCCCGGCTGATCTCCTGCCGACGCACCTTCTTCCACAGGATGTTCGCGCATTCGGGGATGAGCAGGTCCGGCGCGGAAAGTCGGTAGCGTCTCAGGGCGAGCGCATCCGGCGTCCCGGCTTCCTCGACCACCCACTTGATCGCGACGCTCGCATCGACGACCAGCACTCTCACCGTTCGTCCCGTCCCTCACGCTGCAGGACCTCGGCAGGCGTGTGGTGACGGCCGGCTGTCAAGCGCCGGAGCTCGGCCGCCAGATGCTCGAAATCGGTCTCCGCCTCGCCTCCGAGAACCTGTCGCAGGATGTCGCGCATCTCGGCCTCGGCCGACTGTCCGTGCCGGGCAGCCCTGCGCTTCAACCGGACAATCAGCTCGTCGTCCACGTTGCGGATGCTGAGGCTGCCTGCCATCGAACTCCTCCCTCTCACGTGCTGTCATTGCTAGCAGTGCAGACGAAAATACGCTAGATCAGCTTTGTTGCGATGTCGCATAGAGCCGGAAGGGATCTGACCTTGGTGACGCTTTCGCGGGGCAGCGGTGGAAAGGACGTGAAGCACCTGCAGACGCTGCTGCGCCACTATGACCGGCATGTTGCCGTGGACGGGGTCTACGGCTCGCAGACAGAACGCGCGGTGCGCCTGGCGCAGCGCCGCATGCGGGTCTACCCGCCAGACGGCATCGCCGGCCCGCACACCCTGGCGGCGCTCGAGCATCTGCAGGCTGCGCATCACCACGCATCGACCCGGCCGGCACCGGCCGCTCCGCGTGCGAAACCGGTCCAGCTCGGCAATCCCGGTCCACTGACCCAGGCCGTGGCGTCGGCCAGGGCGAAAGCGGTACAGGGCCCCATGCCCACTGGCACGGCATCGCCGGCGGCCACGATGCGGACGTCGGCGCAAGGGCGGCTGTTCATTATCAAGCGTGAGTGCCTGCGTGGGGTGAGCAACCACCTGCATCATCCGAGCGCTGGCAGCGGCGTGACCATCGGCCCCGGCTACGACATGAAGGACCGGACTGCCGACGACGTTGCCACCGATCTCGGGCTCGTCAACGTTCCGCCGGCCATCGCTGCCAAGGCTGCCCAGGGAGCGACGCTGAGCGGCGAGGCGGCCGAGCGGTTCGTTGCAACCAACAAGACCCTGCTGAACCTGACCGAGCAGCAGGAGGCAGCCCTCCTCGACAACATCATCGATCGCTACGAAGGCAAGGTCCAGCGGAGCGTCCTGGTGCCGCTGCACCAGTACGAGTTCGATGCCTTGGTCTCGTTCTCCTACAACCCTGGCGGGGGCTGGTCGCAGACCACCCATTTCGTCAACATGCACAAGAGCCACGAGGCGATGGTGGTGGTTTCGCAGCAGGTCTATTCCAAGCACAAGCTGATGCGTGGCCTGGTCGACCGCCGCCAGTTCGAAACCAGGCTGTTTCTCTACGGCGAGTATCGCTGACCATGCCCAGAACATGCAGCCGATCCGTTTTCGTCCTAACAATGCTTGTTCTTGCTACACCCGTACCGGCGGCCGTTGCCGATGCCGACGTCAACCCTCATGCCGCCGCCATGGCTGCCATGAAGCGGCTGTTCGTGGGGCACATTTCCTTCGACGATGAATTGCTGACCGACGTTCGAGCCATTTCTGCCTGCCAGAGCGGCTTCGTCACCACAAAGGGCACAACCACGGTCGACTGGTCACGCTTGTCCAATCCCGCCCCCCGCACAACGGCGGACAGCGACGTTATCCCGTTAGTTTCTCCTGACGGCGAACATGACCTCTCGACCTCGCTCTCGGCAGGAGCTGGGAAGCAGGCCCGGCGCATGGAGTCCGTGGTGACGTTGCTCTACTTGGACTGCGCCAAACCCAAGTAGCTGACCAGACAGCAGGTTTTCCCGAGCAGTTGCGCAACGGGGTCCTGTGATCGATCGCCGAAAGCTTGAAGTGGTGCGGATCATGTTGGCATGGCAACCGCCGGTCAGCCCTGCTCGTATGTGTCCATGACCGGTCTACCCACCACCCTTCCTGATGGAGCAGCGCGTCATGCCACTGGATGATACCGCAAGCTTCCCCGGCCGTCCGGATCGTCAGCCCAGCCACAACGTGCTGGGCCGGACGCTTGAACCCTGCTCAGCCGAGCCGCTCACCGGGTTCTTCCGCGACGGCTGCTGCAACACCGGGCCGCAGGACCGCAGCAGCCATACCGTCTGCGCAGTCGTTACGACCGAGTTCCTGCGCTTCAGCCAGGAGCATGGCAACGACCTGTCCATGCCCTGTCCCGAGTACGGCTTCCCCGGGCTCAAGCCCGGTGACCGCTGGTGCCTTTGCGCGCCGCGCTGGCAGGAAGCACTCGATGCCGGCTGCGCGCCCCAGGTGACGCTGGAGGCAACCCACGCCGGCGCGCTGGAGCACTGCACGCTGGAAGACCTGAAGCGCCATGCCGCCCAGCACTGACAGGGCGGTGTAGCAGACAGTGGCACCTACTCGAGCCTAGTTGGCCATCGCGGGCTCATCATGACCTGATGGTTTGTCCACAGGATCGTGGACAGCCTTGGGGGTAGGGTTGTGGGCGGACCGAGGAGATGCCGCTCACGCCGCGGCTGCCAGAGATTGCCGCCGGTCACCGCCGCCCCTCGTCCGTCCACTGCCGCTTGAGCTCCCGATCGATGCTCTGCAGGGTCAGCTGCGTGTCCATCACCACCCCGACCAGCGTCGCGATCAGCTCGTGCAGGGGTGGCCCATCGGGCTGCTCCGGCTCGGTCCGGGCCAGCAGCTCGTCGAGCTTGCCGTCCTGCCGCTCCAGCGCCGCCCCGAGCTCCGCCACCCGCCGCTCCAGCCGCATCGCCGCCGCACCGAGCCCGGCCGCGTCGCCGTCCGTCCTAGCCACCATGGCTGCCTCCCCTTCCATCCTCAGCCCGGCGACGGACCGGGCGAGGCATCACGCGACGGTCGTCCCGTCATGCGTGGCCTCGGCGCGTACATCGCCCACGCCCGCGCCACCCATGCTTCCGGCTCCGCCATGACCGTTGGCGTCGTCCGCCATGTCTGCTCGGCCGCCGCAGCAACGCGTGCGTAGCCGATCAGCACCGCCTCCGCCGCCAGCCGGCTGGCGGGTTCCTGCAGGGCACGCGGGACCGACCGCTGCCGCCAGGCCGCAGCACTCCGCAACAGGAAGTCCTCATCCCAGCGGTGCCGCAGCACCGCCTCGCGCCGCTCCAGCTCGGCCAGGATCCGCGGCTGTGCCGCAATCGCCTGCCACGCCTGCAGCACCGGCGCCCGCTGGACCATCAGCTGCGCCCGCAGCGACCCCACGATCCCGAACTGCTCGGTCTGCCACTGAACGTCGCACATCTGCGGCCAGCCTACGGCCGCGGCAGCTGCCTCCAGCCGGTCGAGCCCTGCCTGGGCCTGCGGCGAGAGCGCGTGCACCACGGTCCGCTCTCGCATCTGGACCAAGTCCTGCTTGAGCGCCGTGTCATCGGCGCGGCCCCGCATCGCATGCTCGCGCCGCAGCACGGCTTCTGTGCGCAGCAGCCGGCTCTCCGCCTGCACCCTCTCGATCGTATGGGCGCCCTCTCCCACCAGCGGCAGAACGGGCGGCAGCTCGTGCTGCATCCGCTGCTGCTCCTGGTGCCGCATCACCCGCCATGGCATGTCGCCACGCCGCTGCAGCAGGCGCTGGCCGTCCTGCTCGCGTCCCGGCGTGCTGGCGACGATCAGCCCCAGCGTCAGCTCCTCGCGCATCGCGGCGGCGTCCTGGGGAACCAGAGCGACCGGCGGAACCGCCGGCCTCAGCGATCGTGCCTCATGTCTCGCCAGTGCCTCGAGGGCATGCAAGATCGCACCCGGACCACGCGATACGGGCGCGGTCGGGGTGGCTTCGGGTGGCTTGGCCGGTGCCGGCGGACGGGCGACCCGTGCAGCCAGGCGATCCACCAGCTGCGCCTGCTCGCGCAGCATCTCCAGCAGCGGCCGCAGCCCGTCCCTGAGCGTCTGCCGCTCCACCCGGCGCCGCGCCAGCGTAGCCAGCGACACTGCCTGTCGCACCGCCGCCTGCCCGGCGCGCAGCACGATCCGGCTCACCGGCACCAGCGGATGCAGCCCGCGCCGCTCGGCAAACGCCTGCGTCGTTGCCGCTGCCGCCGTGTTCTCGTTCTCGCCGTAGTCCAGGCTGGTGTCCTTCAGCCGCTCGCGCCCGAGCATGCGGAGCAAGCCCTCCCGGCTGCCCAGCTCGTCCGCGCTCCAGTGCAGCGCCACCCCATCGCGGTGCCGGGTCAGCGCCACGTAGGCCATGTGCCGGTCCATGCCCGCCGTCGCCAGCACGTGCGCCCGGTCCACCGTCACGCCCTGTGTCTTGTGCACCGTCGCCGCATAGCCGTGGTCGATGTGCCCATACTCGGCCAGTCGCACCCGCACGCACCGGCTGCCACCTCCGGCCTCCGGCACCGCGATCTCCAGCACGTGGTCGCCATGGATGCCACTGATCCACTCCACCCGGCCGCGCGTGCCGTTCTTGACCCCGAGGCCGCGGTCGTTGCGCCCGAACAGCACCTGGTCGCCGATCGAGAAGTGTCGCTCGCCCTGCTCGGTCAGCACCGTGCGGCCCCAGTAGGTCTCGCCCGCCGCCTCGCGCAGCGCCCGCGCCCGCTCGTTCAGGTCGCGCACGTCGGCCCGCGTGTGCGCCAACATGATCCGGCTGGCCTCCGGCTGTGCCTGCCGCTCCGCATCCCATCCCGCCAGCAGCGCCGTCTTGGCCTCCTCCAACGTCGCGTGCCCCTGCACCGCACCCGCCGCCTCGTAGCGGCCGAGGGCCTCCGCCGTTCGCCCCGTGGCCAGCTCGCGCGTCGCCTCCTGCTGCCACTTCGCCTGCTGCCGCCGCACCGTGGTGATCTCGGCGACGCCCACCCGCTCGGCGATCAGCCGGAACGCCGCCCCGGCCTCGATCGCCTGCAGCTGCTCCGGATCGCCCACCAGCACCAGCTTGGCCCCTGCCTCCCGCACCCGCGCCAGCAGCCGCTCCATCTGCCGCGAGCCGATCAGCCCGGCCTCATCCACCACCAGCACGTCATGCCGTGCGAGCAGGTCGCACCCCTTGCTCCACGCGAGCTCCAGGCTCGCCAGCGTGCGGCTCGCGATGCCGCTCCCGCCCTCCAGGCCCTCCGCCGCAATGCCTGACAGTGCCGCCCCGCGCACCCGGTAGCCTTCGGCCTCCCATGCCGCCCGCGCGACGCCCAGCATCATGCTCTTGCCGGTGCCGGCGTAGCCCACCACCACCGCCAGGTCGCGCGCCCGCGTCACGTGTCCGAACGCCAGCGCCTGCTCCTCGCCCAGCATCGCGCTCGCCATCGCCGTCTGCCGCCGTAGCAGCGGCACCGCATGCGTCTGCCGCGTCGACAATGCGACGGCTGCCGCATCCAGCTGCCGCTCCGTCGCCAACATCGCCCGCGTCGTCAGCCGCTCCTGGCCGCGTCCGTCCCGGCCGAGCCGCACCAGCTCCGGACATGCATCGATCGCCGCCATCACCGCCGCGAACTGCGCTGCTCCGTCCGACTGCCGGTGCACCAGCCGCGCCAGGTCCCGCTGCGTGAAAGTCGACTGCTGCTGCGTCAGTGCTTCCAGCGCCAGCACCGGGTCGGCCAGCAGCCGCTCGCCATTGCGCCGCGCGATTGCCCGGTGCTCGGCCGCCCGCTCCGCATCCTCCTCGCGCAGTGCCCGTCGCGCTCCAGCCGGCCCGATCTTGTTCTGCGGCTCCAGCCCAAGCCCGCGCTCGGCGTGCGAGCGGTGGTCGATGCGCGCGTCGTGTCCCGCCTCCGCCAGCCGCTCGTTGGCCAGGGCTGCCCAGCGCTCGCGCCAGCCGCGCAGCAGCGCCTTGTCGTTCCAGTCCCGCTGCTTGAGGCCGAAGCCATCGCCCTCCACCGCTCGCATGCTGAGCAGCACGTGCGCATGCGGCTGCGCCTCGCCGTCCGAGGCGACACCCCAGTGCACGTTGAGGTCGGCCACCATGCCGCGCGCCACGAACTGCTCACGCACGAAGTCCCGCACCAGCGCGATCGCCTCCGCTTGCGGGAGCTCGCGCGGCAACGCGATCTCGATCTCGCGCGCCAGCACCGCGTCATGCCGCCGCTCGATCCGCTCCACCTCGTTCCACAACAGCTCGCGGTCGCACCAGCGCTCGGGCGCACCGTTGGGCAGCAGGATCTCCGAGTGCACCACCCCCGGTTTGGCCAGGTAGTTCTGCGTCCGGCCCAGGCGCTCATCGTGCAGTGCCGCTGCGGCGCGGTAGGCAGCAGCCGCCACCACGCTGCGCCCGGCGGAGCGACCGATGACCTTGGCCTGGAAGTGGTAGGTCGCCATCCGGCAGCCCGCCCCGCACCCGTGTTCCGATGCAGAAGCGTACCATGGCCACCCGACGTCGCGATAGCGATGTTTAAGCGCGCATCCTGACGCCGCTCCACTTCGCTTCGCAGCCGGATGACGCGGCAGGCGCGAGCCACGCCTGTTCGCGCCGGGCAGAACCGGAACGCATGAGGCGGACGACGGTCGCATCGACGGGCATGCGGAAACAGGCGGCAGGTCGTTCGCACGGGACACGCTGCGGGTGCTGGCACGCGTGCGAGACGACGATCCGCCTCGCGCGATCTAGCGGATCCGTTCAAGCGCGAGGCCGGCGACGATCAGCGCCACGCTGGCCAGCACGAACGGCAGCAGCAATGCCACGTCGATCATACGAGCTTCTTCCTCCACCCCAGAAAAATGTGTGGCCGTGATTTTTCCTGCTGGCCGTTCGCACCGAAGCTTCCGAGCCTTGCCGGGCGGACTGATCCGCACCGGAGACCTCACCATGCCTCGCAAGACCCTCGACATCGATCCCGAGCTCGACGCCCTAAAGGCCCGCATCGAAAAGCGTCTCACCAGCCACAAGCTCGCCCTCGGCGAGATTGTCCTCGAAAGCGGCATCCACAAGCTGTTCGATGCCGACCAGCTGCGCGACGCCCTCATCCGCCTGCGCGACGAGACCGCAGCTGCCCTCGCCAAGGGAGGCAAGGCAGCGGAAGCCGATCCCGCGTTTCCGGTGCGCCCCAATCAGCGGCCGGCAACCGAGCCCGCGCGCCGTGGCGCTGCTGATCTCCTGGGCCAGGCTGCGGCGGAGTGAGCAGGCCCTCGCCCGCCTGCTCAAGCACCGCGCCTTGAGCGACGCCCGGGACTGGCAGCGGGAGCGGCGTGCCCGCACCCGTCACCTGATCGAGCTCGGCGGCCTGGTGCAGAAGGCCGGGCTTGCCCCGTTGCTGGACGACGATCGCGCCACCCTGCTCGGCGCATTACTTGAGGTCGCGGACAGGCTCCGCGGCCTCGGCCGGCACGACGAGCGGCCCACCGACCTCAAGGCGATCTGGCGGCGACGCGGGCTGCGGACGTTCGATGCCGAGACGGCGCAGACCGGGGCGCCGGATCAAGATGGGCAGACGGAGAAGGAGAGCCTGGGACGGGCGTGACGTCGTCCTGCGGTCCGGTCCTGGGTCTCAGCGATCCGGGACCGGCAGGCCGGCGAGCGAAAGGATGGCCGCGGTCAGCTCGTCGCTTGTTAGCTCGCCGGCGATGTATCGCGCATTCAGCACCTCGCCAGCCGGGTCAGGCTCGAACCCGGACAGCTGGCTGCTGGCACGCGCGGTCTCGACCGCCTTGCGCCGTCGTGCCTGCTCGTCCTCGAACAACGCAGGTCGGATGGTTTTGCCGTTCGGGATCGTCGGGTCGCTGCTCATTGGATCACCGTTTGTCCCGCCTCAAGAGGTTTCTGGATGAGCTGGATCGACCCCCTGAGGCTGTTGGCCGCATTATGCAGATGCTGCATCAGCCTCTCGTTCCGGCTGAGCCAGCGATATTGGACGTGCGTGGAGCCATGGGTCTCGACGATGGATAGGTTGTCCGTAAAGACGAGCAGCGGCCGCTGCCCGCCATACCGGATGTTGGTTCTGCGGGTCACCCTGCGGATGCCCCACATCTCGACCCCGCCCGTCGAGATGTCGCGCGCGGTTCCGTAGATCAGCCTCGGCTTTTCCGGTGGGCTGACCATCAGGCAGACATAGGCGGCACGGCGACCCGTCGGACGAGGAGTCGATGACCAGCTTCACCGGCGGCGTGAAGTTCAGGATCCCGTCTGACCGGCGTGTCGGATACACGATGTTCTCGGCCGACGGCAACGAGATCCTGGAGATCGTGTCCATCGTTCCTACCGGCGGAGGAGGGCCATCAAGAGGTCCATGACGCACCTGTTCGAGGCAGCCGGGCGTGGTCGTCGATCACGCGGACTTGGTGCGGTTGTCCTGCTGCCCAGCTCCAGAACACGACGTTGACATCCGCCGTCGTGGCGCCGGACGCGAAGCTCGGCACGATGACGCCGGCGCAACCACCGGCGATGAGGCGGTCGGTCAACGCCCAGCTGGGCGGGGTCTTTCCCCGGGTCGACAGGTCCTTCCACGGACATGCCAGGTCGGCTGAGCCGATCCCGTGCGTCGCCCTGGTCATTGGATCAGTCAGGTCCAGCACGTCGTCGCAATCGACGTCGTAAGCACATAGCGTCATCGGCTGCGCCTTGAACGGAAACGCCTGCTGCGCCTCGAGCCAGGCAGTCTCGAAGCGAAGCGCAGTGTAGAGGGCCGGCAGGCCGGTCGGATTGAAGCGTCCGCCGGTCATGGCAGCGCCTTCGCCTGAGTCGGGAGCGAAAGACCAGCGGGGGTTGTGCGCCCGGTAGACGACCCGGGTCAGCCTCACGCATATCCGCCGAGCGCGACCCCGGACAGGTAGTTCATGACGTGTCGGGCCCGGCCTGCCCGGACAAGGTCTTCCGCCGTCTGGTCCCCGAAGGCGGGGATCGGCTGCGACCGGTACCAGGCAAAGGCCTGTGGCACCGAACCGCACCAGGGCAGAATGCGGTTGACGATTTCCGTTACTTCCCGCAGGCGGGCCTGAGTCGCAGGCGCACGCAGGCGCGTGGTCTTGGATACGGAGTCCCGCGCCAACCCGGACGCGGTCGCCAGCTCGCCCCGGGTTACCCGGAGGACGAGGCTGAGGCGATCGGGCTCCACCACGCCATCGGCACCGATGACGGAGTCGAGGAAGCTAGGTTGTGTCGCCGCAGACATGCCTCACCTTTCGCCCTACTTTCGGGCCAAGATGTGCGCTTAATGTGTTAGCTGTTCAAGACAATCGGCTGGATCATGATCTTGGGTCGGCAAGAACGAGCTTCCTGAACAGCAGGCTGCCGCAGCTCATCCACATGCCCTCCCGTTGCGGATCGAAGTCTTGCGGCCTGCCGAGGTCGGGCTTTGGCCCTGATGAAGGGCATTATCTGGGGTCGATCCACAACCTGAAGCTATAGCGTAGCCAGTGCCCTGACCGCTGCCGCAAGGGATGGTGCCTGGAGGTCCGGTGCTCGCATGGTGCTTGCGAATGGCCGGTCCACCGTGACGTAGGCCCCGATGCAGCCTGCTGCCTTGGCGCCGTTGATGTCCCAGGGATGCACCGCAACCAGCGCCATCCGATTCAGCCGTACCCGACACTGCCGCGCCGCATGGGCATAGACTTCGGGACGAGGCTTGAACAACTTCACGTCCTCCACGGACACGACCAGTTCGACCAGCCGGTCCAGCCCCGCCTGTCGCAACAGGGACGTGGTGCTTGCTTCGCTGCCGTTGGTCAGCAGGATCGGGCGCATCCGCGCCTGTGCCACGAGGTTTAACGCCTCTCTCGCGTCCTGACGGGCGGGCAGATACTTGAACTGCTCCAGCAAGGCCCGCCGTGCTGCGCGAGGCGGACCGAGGTCCTGCTCGCCCAGCACCTGATCCAGAGCTCCTTCCATTACCGTGACAAACGGTTTGAAGTCGCCAGAAGCGGTCAAGGCCAGGGCGTCGCGCACCGCAGTGGCATACCAGCTTTCCAGACCTGCCGACGGCAAGCCGAGCGCCATCAGTGAGGGGCGCATCGGCTCCAGTGGGAACATCGTCCCGATGGCATCAAACGCGACAACCTTGGGCCGCTTAGGCTTGTTCCAGCCGAACACCCCCTCATCCCCTAACTGTTTTTGTGGCTACAACGTATTTGGTGGAAGTCCGTCAGACCGCTCACACGTGGCGCTTACCAAGCGTCGAAGGCAGCGCCACGGGATACATCCAGGGCAAGAACCAATGCACCTTCCGGCCATCCTCACTGGTCTCTACCGCCAGCAACTTCGGCCACTCGCGCCAACAAATTACGCGGCGGCGCGGCGTGGGAGTTTCCAGTTCGGCCGGATGAAGTGGCAGGTATAGCCGTTCGGGATCCGCTCAAGATAGTCCTGGTGCTCGGGCTCCGCCTCCCAGAACGGCCCGACCGGAACCACTTCCGTCACTACCTTGCCGGGCCAAAGGCCGGAGGCTTCCACATCGGCAATCGTATCCGTGATGACAGCTTTCTGTCGCTCATCGGTGTAGAAGATCACTGAGCGGTAACTGGGCCCGCGGTCGTTGCCCTGCCGGTCAGGCGTGGTGGGATCGTGGATCTGGAAGAAGAACTCCAGCAGGTCACGGAAGGCGATCTTCGTGGGATCGAAGACGATCTCGATCGCTTCCGCATGGTTGCCGTGGTTGCGGTAGGTCGCATTTGGCACCTTGCCCCCCGAGTAGCCTACGCGTGTTGATACCACGCCCGGCAGCTTACGGATCAGGTCCTGCATTCCCCAGAAGCATCCGCCCGCTAGAACGGCACGTTCCTCCATCATTCGACTTCCTTCACCTGCGATAGATAAAAGCCATAATTCTGCGCTTCTACAGCCTCCCACGGTACGAGGCGCAGGAAGGTCAAGTTGATGCGGTAATGCAGGTCGTCTGGGGCCGCTCAGCCCGTCGTCAAGTGGTAAACTACTAAGCCGCGGACCTCTGGGCGCTTTCGGCGAGGCTGCTGGAGAACTCGTCGGCCTTGTAGATTTCCGAAACCATGGCTTTGAGCTTGCCAGCCTGCTCGGACATGCCAAGGGCCTCGGCATAGGCCGCGGCGGTGCCGAAGCCGGCCAGACCGTAGTGCGACATGCGCTGGTATTGGGCGATCATTTCCAGGTCGCGTAGCTCGGGGGGCAGGTCGGATTCGAGAGCGTGCTTGGTGGCTTCACCGACCAAGCCCTGCATGCCCGGGCAGGGGCTGCTGTCGCTAGCCTCGGCCAACTCGTGCAGGGCTTGAGTGTGTTTCTCGATGCCGCTCACGGACTTCTCGAAGAGCTGCTTGATTTTTGGGTCGGTGGCCTTCGCGGCGAAGGATTGGACGATGGTCCGCATCTGGTCGTTGGAGGACCAGAGGTCGCGCATGTCGGCCGTGTAGAGTTCTTTGAGGGTGCGAGGTGTTGCTGCCAATTCGTGTTCCTCCGGACGGGTGGCTCGTCTGAGGTGCGAGCAGGCGATGAACGCCGAGGTGTGCAGGCCGTTCTCGGAGGGTGAGCGTGCTGGGGCACGATGTCCCAGAGTTGAACGGCGGTGGTGGCGCGGGATCGGAGGTTATCGTGGACGTGGGCGGACTAGGGTGCTTCTGGCAGCTGAGGGACATGCTGATCTGACTCAGGCGACCAGCACGAGTACCGGCGCGACGACCCCGACCGAGACGCTGTCTGGTCTGGTGGAGCGTGTAACCTACCACAACGCGGAGAACGGCTTCTGCGTGCTGCGGGTCAAGGCGCGCGGGCAGCGCGACCTGGTGG
>CAXTVX010000046.1:0-29034 GCA_964247755.1 uncultured Acetobacteraceae bacterium
CGCATGCCGGGCTGCGTGGTGCTGTCGGACGCCGCCAACCACGCCTCCATGATCGAGGGCATGCGGCACAGCCGGGCGCCCAAGCACGTGTTCCGGCACAACGACCCGCTCGACCTGGACCGCGTCCTCCGCTCCCTGCCGCCCGACCTGCCGAAGATCGTCGCCTTCGAGAGCGTCTACTCGATGGACGGCGACGTCGCCCCGATCGCCGCCCTATGCGACGTGGCCGAGCGTCACGGCGCCATGACCTATCTCGACGAGGTGCATGGCGTCGGTCTCTACGGGCCGCAGGGCGGCGGCATCGCCGAACGAGACGGCGTCGCCCACCGGCTCACCGTGATCGAGGGCACGCTGGCCAAGGGCTACGGCGTGGTCGGCGGCTACATCGCAGGCTCGGCGGCGCTGTGCGACTTCGTGCGCTCCTTCGCATCGGGCTTCATCTTCTCCTCGGCACTTCCGCCGGCGGTGGCCGCAGGCGCCCTTGCCAGCGTGCGGCACCTGCGCGGCAGCGACACGGAACGCACCGCCCATGCCGAACGGGTCGCGGCGCTGCGACGCCGCCTCGACGAGGCAGGGCTGCCGCACCTGCGCAACCCGAGCCACATCGTGCCGGTGATCGTCGGCGACCCGGTGCGCTGCCGCGCCCTGTCCGACCTGCTGCTGCACGACCACGACATCTACGTGCAGCCGATCAACTATCCCACCGTGCCGCGCGGAGCCGAGCGCCTGCGCATCACCCCCACGCCGCTGCACGGCGACGACGAGATCGAGGCCCTGGTGTCGGCGCTGTCCGCCGCCTGGTCGAAGCTGAGCCTCAACCGCGCCGCCTGACCGGATCATGCGGCCGGGCCGGGCAGTGTCCCGGGCCTCGTCGCGATTAATCTGTCCTTCATGACCAGGGCGTAACGTTGCCGGAAGTCGCCTCTGCGGTCGGATGACCGGGGCAACGACATGTGGCGGCAGGACTGCCGTTCCGGAACGTCGTCCGCCTGGTGCGGCAGGCTGTCGCGGATCGGACCCTGGCACTGGACGCGAAGGGCAGGATGCAGGTCGCTGATCGAAAGCTGCTGCTGATCGGACCGGACGAGCAGTGCCGGTCCCTGGCCAGGACGCTCCGGCTGCTGTGCCACGTCGAGACCCGTGCCCTCGGCACGGCGACCGCCCAGCCCCTGGGCCGGCCCAACGCGATCATCACCAGCGGCATCCGGCTCCGCGACAAGCCGGGGATCGACGCCGCCCAGAGCGCGTTGCGGCCGTTCCTGGCCAGGTCGATCCCGATCCTCTGCCTCCTCGACGAGCCGTCGGCGCGCGAAGCGGTACAGGCACGGATGATGGGCGCCTCCGTGGTGCTATCCTCCGGCGCTCCGACCGCGACCGTCGCCGCCCACGTGCGCGAGATGCTCCGGCTGCCGCCGCACCAGCGGCGTGCCGGCGACCAGGCGGACGCGCAGGAGCGGGTCCAGGACGTCGGCTTCGTCCTGGCCGACCTGCTGAACGCGGCCGCGACCGGCATGCGGGTCGATGACGGGATCGCCGCCGGCGCCGCCTCCCTGCTGACCGAGGCGCTGCGCAACGACGGGATCGGCAACTGGCTGCGCACCGTGGCGATGATCCACGATCCCACCTACCGGCACTGCCTGCTGATGGCCGGCATCATGAGCGCTTTCGTATTGCAGCTCGGGTTCAACGCCAGCGACTGCGAGCGCATGACCCGCGCCGCCATTCTGCACGACATCGGCAAGGCGCTGGTGCCGCTCGAGATCATCAACAAGACCGACCGGCTGTCGGACGAGGAGATGGCGGCGGTACGGAACCACGCGACCGGCGGCCACGAGCTGCTGGTGGCGCAGGGCGGCCACCACCCGGCGATCCTGGACGTGGTCCGCCACCACCACGAGTATCTCGACGGCAGCGGCTATCCGGACCGGCTGAAGGGCGACGAGATCACCGACGCAGTGCGGATCGCCACCATCTGCGACGTGTTCGCCGCCCTGATCGAGAAGCGGTCCTACAAGCCGAGCCTGCCGGCGCGGGAAGCGTTCGTGCTGATGGAGCAGATGGGCGCCAAGCTAGACCAGGTCCTGCTGCGCGCCTTCAAACGCGTGTTCGTGCCGACGCCGGCCGGGGCGTAGGGGGCGCCGTTCCGTCCCCGCGCGGGGCGACACCGCACCGGATTCCGTGCCACATCTCCGTCCTTCGACGGCCGGCAGGAACCGGGAAAGGGACGGGCAAGCGAATGCGATACAACTGGCTGATCTGGTCCGTCGTGGCCGCCTATCTCGTGGTGCTGGTGACGGTGGTGCTGTGGCGGCTGCGTGTGAGGCGCCGCACCCGGGACCTGCAATGGCCGCTCTCGATCACGCAGCAGCAGATGGAGCGCTCAGGCTCGGACTTCATGTATCGGCTGGGGTGGAGCGTCAAGCTGACCACGAGCCACGGCACAAGGAGCGTGTACCAGTGCATCAAGCACGACGACCAGCTCTATACCGTATTCCTGCGCGACATCTCGTACTATTCGCGCCTGCTGAACTCGTTGCGGCGCGAGAACTCGTGGGTGCTCAACCGCACCGTGCTGGTCCTGTACGAGCTACCCACCGAGACGATGATCGCCACCGCCGGCGAGGTCAGGCTGTCGCTGATGCACTACCTCGACCTGCCGCGGATCGAGGAGCTGCACCAAGGCGTGCTGCCGAGGGTGATGGCGGCGCGTGCGGCCGAGATCATCGCGCGGGAGCAGGACGCCGCCGCCCGTGCGCCCAGATCGCGAAAGCCTGTACCAGCGCCGCCTCCTTGAGGCTGTCGAAGCGGCCGGACGCGCCGCCGTGCCCTGCGTCCATGTTGATCCGGCATAGCACCGGGTGGCCGCCCGTGGTGGTGTCGCGCAGCCGCGCCGCCCATTTCGCCGGCTCCCAGTACGTCACGCGCGGATCCGACAGCCCGCCCATCGCCAGGATCGCCGGGTAGGGCAAGGGGCGGACGTTGTCATAGGGCGAATAGCCGGCGATCAGCCGGTAAGCCACCTCGTCCTCCAGCGGGTTGCCCCATTCCGGCCATTCCGGCGGGGTCAGCGGCAGTGACGTGTCCGACATGGTGTTCAGCATGTCGACGAACGGCACCTGGGCCACGATGCCGGCGAACAGCTCCGGCGCCAGGTTGGCGACCGCCCCCATCAGCAGCCCGCCGGCCGAGGCGCCGTGCGCCACGATGCCGCCGGCCACACCATAGCCATGGGCGACCAGGTGCTCCGCGCAGGCCACGAAGTCGCTGAAGCTGTTCGGCTTGGCCGCACCCCGTCCGTCCAGGAACCAGCCCCAGCCCTTCTCCGAGCCGCCGCGGACATGGGCCACCGCGTGGATCCAGCCGCGATCCACCAGGCTCAGGGTGCGCGTCGAGAACCCGGCCTCGATGGCATGGCCATACGAGCCGTAGCCGTACAGCAGCAGCGGCGCGCTGCCGTCCAGGGCCGTGTCCGCCCGCATCAGCACCGTGATCGGCACCTCCGCCCCGTCCGGAGCGGTGGCGAACAGCCGCCGGGTCAGGTAGCGCCCGCTGTCGTGGCCGGACGGAACCTCCTGCACCCGGCGCAGGGTGCGCGCCCCGGTCGCCATGTCGTGGTCGTACCAGTGCCGCGGCGTGGTCGGCGACTGGTAGCCATGGCGCAGCACGCTGGTGTCGAACTCGTACGAGCCGTCGAGCGACAACAGGCAGGCCTCCTCCGGCACCGCGATCTCGGTGGCGCAGGCGCGTATGTCCGGCGCCGCCGCGTCCGACGCCCGCACCACCAGGATGCGGTTGTTGACCTGCCAGCGCTCGATCCAGGCGAGGTGGCCGCTGAACGCGCTGGCGCCCAGGATGAAGTGGCCGGGACGATGCGGCACCCAGGGGCGCCAGGAGCCGCGGTCCGGATCGGATACCGGCGCCTGCATCAGCGCGAAGTCGAGCGCGCCGCCGGCGTTGGTGTGGACGATGAAGCGATCCGCGTCCGGCAGCGGCCAGTGCACCAGGCCGTAGCGCTCCCCCTTCCGCCGCGGCGCCGCGACACGCGGCTCCGCCGTCGGGTCGCTGCCCGGGATCAGCAGCGTCTCGCTGGTTTCCTGGTCGCCGGCCCCGATCATGATCCAGGCGCGCGACTCGCTCACCGAGACGCCGATGAAGAACCCCGGATCGCGCTCCTCGTACACCAGCACGTCCGTGCCGCCGCGCGACGGTCGGCGGTAGATCCGTGCCGGCCGGCCGTTGTCGTCGCGCCAGGTCCAGAACAGCCAGGCGCCGTCCGGCGAGAACGCGAAGTCGCCGGTGGAGCTGTCCACCGGTCCCGGCAGGGTTTCGCCGCTGCCGAGGTCCCGTACCTGGATCCGGTAGACCTCCGAGCCCTGCGCATCCTCGGCATAGGCATACAGGTCGTGCTCCGGCGCGTGCCGCGCGGCCGCGACCACGTAGTAGTCCTTGCCCTCCGACAGCGCCTGCACGTCGAGCAGCACCTGTTCCGGCCCGCCGCCGCGCGGCCGCCGCGCGTGCACGGGGTGCTGCGCCCCGGCCTCGTAGCGCGAATAGTATTCCCACGGCCCGTCCGGCACCGGCACGGTGCTGTCGTCCTGCTTCAGCCGTCCCTTCATCTCCGCGACAAGGGTGGCCTGCAGCGCCTCGGTCGAGGCGAGCATCGCCTCGGCGTAGCGGTTCTCGGCGCGCAGGTGCTCGGCGATGTCGGGCCGCAGCGCGCCCGGGTCCCGCAGCACCGCCTGCCAGTTCTCGTCCTTCATCCAGGCATAGGGATCGACCCGCACGTGGCCCAGCTGCTCGGTCCGCCACTCCTCGCGCCGGGCGACCGGTGGCATCGGCTCGGTCATGGTGTCAGCTCCCTCGCGGACGTCGCGCGCCGGCGCGGCCGCTTCGGCTCCGGCCCCTCGATCGCGGCCCGCAGATGCTCCACCGCCTGGCCGGTCCGGCCCGCGATCATGTCCGCCACCAGGGCGCGGTGGCAATCGACATGGTCGCGCTCGAAGCACAGCAGGCAGACCCGCCGCTCCGTCGCCAGCGCGCCCGCTTCCGCCAGCGCCGCCTGCGATCGGTCGCCCTCCATGTGCGCCCGGAAGATGCGCGCCATGGTGCCGACATCGCCGCGTCGCACCGCGTCGCGCCCGTCCTTCGGCGTGCCCAGCGGCTGCAGGTGCAGGTAGCCGATCCCGGCCTCCTCCAGCCCGCCCGCAAGCAGCCGCTTGGAGAAGCCCGGCCGTCGCGACGCAGCGACCGCCCGCACGTCGATCAGCAGGCTCGTGCCCGCCCCGACCAGCGCATCGCGCACCTGCTCGAAGCGTGCGGCCTCGTAGCCGACCGTCAGGATCGGGGAGATCGTCACGCGACCAGGCTCGGCGGCTGTCATGACGTCGACCTGTAGTTGTCCCGTCCCCCGGTTGGAAGACCGCATCCGCTGGACAACTCGCATCCGGGCCGGTGTTGATGGCGGTCGGGTCGTCCAACACGGGAATCGCGGTCATGCCAGTGACGGGCATCGGTGGCTTCTTCTTCCGGTCGGACGATCCGGGCTCCCTGTCGCGCTGGTACCAGGAGCATCTTGGCATCGGCTCCGGCGACCCTGGCTGGCATCAGTCAGCCGGTCCGGTCTTCACGCCGTTTCCCGACTCCACCGACTATTTCCCGGCGGGGAAGCGATGGATGCTGAACCTGCGTGTCTCGGGGCTCGACCTGCTGCTGCACGAGCTTGCGGCAGCCGGCATCGCGATCCTGACGGATGCCGGATGGGACACACCCGAGACCGGCCGTTTCACCCGCCTCCACGATCCGGAAGGCCCGATCGAGCTGTGGGAGCCGCCTGCTGCCTGAAGCGGGCAGGGATGCCCAGCCAGACCGCATGCCCAGGCCGAGGACGGCTTCCCTTGACCTTATCGCCCTGCGCAGCCCGGGTCAGGCCATGACCGCTCCACCCGGCGGGACGGCCGGCGGCAGCGGCACCCGGCGGCTGCGGATCGCGCTGTTCCTGGCCGGTTTCGCCACCTTCTCGCTGCTGTATTGCGTACAGCCGCTGCTGACCGCGTTCGGCGACGAGTTCCGCGTCAGCCCGGCCGGCGCGTCGCTGGCCTTGTCGCTGGGCACCGGCTTCCTGTCCGTGTCCATCCTGTGCACCGCCCCGCTGGCGGCCCGGATCGGACGCAAGCGGGTGATGGGCGCCTCGATGGTGCTGGCGGCGTGCTGCAACGTCCTGGCGTCCGGAGCGCCGGGCTGGGCCGCGCTGCTGGCGCTGCGGGCGACCGAGGGCGCGCTGCTGGGCGGGGTGCCGGCGGTGGCGATGGCGCACCTGTCCGAGGAAACCGAGCCGGGCGAACTGGGCTCGGCGATGGGGCTGTATATCGGCGGCACCGCGTTCGGCGGCATGGCCGGCCGTGTCGGCACCGCCGTCGTCGCCGACCACGCCGGCTGGCGCGCCGGCCTGCTGGCCACCGGCCTGTGCTGCCTGCTGGCGGCCGTCCTGTTCCTCGTCCTGCTGCCGCCGCCCCGGGCGCCGCGCCGCGACGCGTCCCCGGCTGGCAGCACCCGGGGCGGCGCCTGGATCCGCCACCTGCGCGATCCCGGCCTGGATGCGCTGTTCCTGACCGGGTGCCTGTCGATGGGCGCCTTCGTCACGATCTACAACTACCTCGGCTTCCGCCTGCTGCGTCCGCCGTTCTCGCTCGGCCAGGGGCCGGCCGGCGCCGTGTTCACCGTCTACCTGTTCGGCATCGTGGCCTCGCCGCTGGCCGGACGGATCTCGTCGCGGCTCGGCCGCGGGCCGGTGCTGGTCGCGGGCCAGTGCTGCAGCCTGCTCGGCGTGGCGCTCACCCTGCTGCCCTCCCTGGCGGCGACGGTGGCCGGCCTCGCCCTCCTCACCACCGGCTTCTTCGTGTCGCATGCGGTCGCCAGCGCCTGGGTCGGCAGCCGCGCCATCGCCGACAAGGGCCACGCCGCCTCGCTCTACCTGCTGGCGTACTACCTCGGCTCCAGCGTGCTGGGCTCGGTCGGCGGCTGGTTCTGGAGCAGGGGACACTGGCCCGGCGTCGCCGGCTACACCGCCTGCCTGCTCGGCCTCGGCCTCCTCGCAGCACTGCTGCTGTGGCGCGGCGCGAGGCCGCCGCTCAACGGAAGTCCCGCGTCGGCACCCTGATCGGCGCCGGCCCGCGTCCATCCGGGCTCCGGCCGTGCTCCAGCTCGCGCAGCAGCGGCGTCAGGTCCTCCAGCCGCTCCGCCACGAGGTGCACCACCGTTCCCGCCCGCTGCACCCGGCCGTGGCAGGCCAGCAGGCCGGCGGACAGGATCAGGCTGCGCTCCCGCTCGAACAGCGACGGCCAGATCACCAGGTTGGCGATGCCGGCCTCGTCCTCCACCGTCATGAACATCACTCCCTTGGCCGAACCCGGCTTCTGCCGCATCAGCACGAGCCCGGCGACGCCGAGGCGCTGGCCGTCCGGCACCGTGTCCAGCGCGCTGCACGGACGCAGCGACCGCGCCCGCAGCACGGGACGGAGTAGCGACACCGGGTGGCGATTGAGGCTCAGGCCGACGCTGCGGTAGTCCGCGGCCACCTCACCGCCGTCGCCCAGCGGCGCCAGGGTCGTCGCCGGCTCGGGCGCTGCCTGGTCCAGCCCGTCGAACAGCGGCAGCGACCCGGTCCCGAGACCGCGCACGACCCAGAGGGCGTCGCGACGCGCCAGGCCGAGAGCGTGGAACCCGTCCGCCTGCGCGATCCGCTCCAGCACCGCCTGCGGCAGCCCGGTGCGCCGGTGCAACGCCTCGATCGTGTGCCACGGTCCGGCGGCGCGGCCGGCGACCAGCCGCTCGGCATCGCCCTGCGACAGGCCGCGCACCATGCGCAGGCCGAGGCGCACGGCAAGCAACGGCCCGTCCGCGTCCTCCAGCGTGCAGTCCCATCCGCTCGCCCGCACGCAGACCGGCCGCACCGGCACCCCGTGTTCGCGTGCGTCGCGCACCACCTGCGCCGGCGCATAGAACCCCATCGGCTGCGCGTTCAGCAGCGCGCAGCAGAACACGTCCGGGTGGTGGCACTTCATCCAGGCGCTGGCATAGGCGATCTTGGCGAAGCCGGCGGCGTGGCTTTCGGGGAAGCCGTACGAGCCGAACCCCTCGATCTGGCTGAAGGTGCGCTCGGCGAACGCCCGCTCGAACCCGTTCAGCACCATGCCGTCGATCAGCTTGTCCTTGAAGTGCGACACGCCGCCGGTGACCTTGAAGGTGGCCATCGCCCGTCGCAACTGGTCCGCCTCGTTCGGGCTGAAGCCGCCGCACTGGATCGCCACCTGCATCGCCTGTTCCTGGAACAGCGGCACGCCCAGCGTCTTCCCCAGCACCCGGCGCAGGCTGTCCTTCGGGTACTCGACCGCTTCCAGCTTCTCCCGCCGACGCAGGTACGGGTGCACCATGTCGCCCTGGATCGGCCCCGGCCGCACGATCGCCACTTGGATCACCAGGTCGTACAGGCAGCGCGGCTTCAGCCTGGGCAGCATCGCCATCTGCGCCCGGCTCTCGATCTGGAACGTGCCCAGCGTGTCGGCACGGCAGATCATGTCGAAGGTGAGGGCATCGTCGCGCGGGATCCCCGCCAGCCCGATCCGCTGCCCGCGATGCTCGGCCAGCAGGTCGAAGGCGCGCCGCATGCAGCCCAGCATGCCGAGCCCCAGCACGTCGACCTTCATGAACCGCAGCGCGTCGATGTCGTCCTTGTCCCACTCGATCACCTGCCGGTCGATCATCGACGCCGGCTCCACCGGCACCAGCCGGTCGAGCGGCTCGCGGCTCAGCACGAACCCGCCCGGATGCTGGCTCAGGTGGCGCGGAAACGTCACCAGCTCGCGCGCCAGCAGCAGCGTCAGGCGCAGCCGGCGGTCCTCGAGGTTGAGCCCGACCGCCTCCGCGTGCTCCGAGCCGACGCCCCCTTCGCTCCAGCCCCACACCTGTCCCGCCAGCGCCCCGGTCACGTCCTCCGGCAGGCCGAGCACCTTGCCGACCTCGCGCACCGCCCCGCGCGCCCGGAACCGCACCACGGTGGCACACAGCGCCGCCCGGTCCCGGCCGTAGCGCTCGAACACCCACTGGATCACCTCCTCGCGCCGCTCGTGCTCGAAGTCGACGTCGATGTCCGGCGGCTCCCGCCTGCTGGTGGAGATGAACCGCTCGAACAGCAGGTTGCTCTCCACCGGGTCGATCGCAGTGATGCCCAGCACGAAGCACACCGCCGAGTTGGCCGCCGACCCCCGGCCCTGGCACAGGATCCCCTTCTCCCGGGCGAACCGCACGATCGCGTTCACGGTCAGGAAGTACGGCGCGTAGTCCAGCTCCCGGATCAGGCCGAGCTCGTGCGCGACCTGGGCTGTCACCGCCTCCGGCACGCCCGTCGGATACGTCACCGGCAGGCGCTCGCGCACCAGCCGCTCCAGGTCCTCCTGGTCCGACAGCCCCGGCGTCTCGCTTTCCTCCGGATACCGGTAGCTCAGCTCCGACAGGCTGAACCGGCAGCGCTCCATGATGGTCCGCGTGGCGGCGAGCGCCCCGGGATGCTCGGCGAACAGCCGCGCCATCTCCTCCGGCCCCTTGAGGTGGCGGTCCACCGAGCGGCTGCGCCGGTATCCGGCCGCGTCGATCGTACAGCCCTCGCGTATGCAGGTGACCACGTCCTGCAGGATGCGCCGGTCCGGCACGTGGTACAGCACGTCGCCGGTCGCCACCGTCGCCACCCCGGCCGCCCGGCACAGCGCCTCGGTGCGGTGCAGCCGCGCCCGGTCGTTCGGCCGCCGCTCCAGGGTCAGCGCGCACCAGGCACGGTCGCCGAACATTTCGCGCAGCCGGTTGAGCTCCGCCGGCAGGCTGTCGTCCAGCGCCTCCAGCGGCCGCTCCGGCAGCAGCACCGCCAGCAGCCCCTCGCCCAGCCCGTCGAGGTCGGACCAGGCGAGATCGCACCCGCCCTTGCCGGCGCGCGCCTTGCCGCGGCTGAGCAGCCGGCACAGCCGCCCGTAGGCGGCGCGGTCGGTCGGATACACCAGCAGCGACGGCGCGTCCCGCAGGTCGAGCCGCGCCCCCACCACCAGCCGCATCCCCGCCTCTCCGGCCCGGTGATGCGCCCGGGCGATGCCGGCCAGGCTGTTGCGGTCGGTGACGGCCAGCGCCTCGTGGCCGAGCTCGCGCGCCCGCAGCAGCAGCTCCTCTATGTGGCTCGCACCGCGCAGGAACGAGTAGTTGGTGGTGACCTGGAGCTCGACCGGGCTCATGACACGTATTGAACCCGGAACGAGTTCGGGCGTAGCGATGTCCCGGCATCGAGGACGATCACCATGCGCATCCGCTCACCCGCCCTGGTCCTGGCCGGGCTTCTCGCCTCCACCACCGCCCTGGCACAGCCCGACCCCCGGCCGACCCACCGGCAGCCGCCCCCGCGCTCGCCTTATGCGGACGGCACCGGCAACAGCGACGTCGACCGGCTGAACGCGGGCCAGCTCGACGAGAACTACCGCGGTTCCTGGCATCCGGCGCCGCCCGGTCGCGGGATGGTGCCGCCTGACGGGACCGGGCCCGGCATCGTGCCCCCCGGCGCCACGTCGTTCGGCCCCATCCCGCCGCCACCCGGCCGTCCCTGACCGGCTCCTGCCCATGGCCCTGCACGCTCAGAACAGCCCGTGCAGGAACCAGCCGAGGTCGCCGGTCGCCGGATCGACCCCGTTGCCGCGACGGAACAGCCAGAACCGGCGCCCGTCCTCGTCCTCCACCCGGAAGTAGTCGCGCACCGCGAACATCTCGCCCGGCCGCAGCCACCATTCCCCGGCGATCCGCTCCGGCCCGTCCGCGCTCACCACGCGGTGGCGGCGGCGGCGCCAGGTGAACGCGGCCGGCGCATGGTCCGGCAGCTCGGCCAGGGCCAGCACCGGCTGCGGCGGTTCCACCAGCCGCACCGGGCGCGGCAGGCCGGGGGGCCAGCTCGACTCGCCTGCCGGTGCGTCGAACCCGGCCCGACGCACGCTGCGTTCCGGCACGTCGCTTTCCACCGGCACCGGCCGCCACAGCCGCCCGGGCCCGAGCCGGTTGCGCAGGGTGTCGATCAGCGGCGCCAGATCCGGCGGCGCGCGATCCTCCGACAGCGACGCCTGTTCCGCCGCCAACGGCTCGGCCACGCACGCCAACAGCCACATCGCCTCGATGCCCTCGCCGGGATCGACCCGGTCCAGCCGCTCGTCCAGCAGGCGCCCGAGGTGGCCAGGCGCACGCGACGGCCGCGCTAGCGCCACGTTCTGCACGCAGGCCGAGCCGTCGAGCCGCACCAGCACCAGCTCCAGCCGCCTGGCCCCCAGGCACGCCGCGTCCAGCCGGCGACACAGCCGCGCCGCCAGCAGGGCGTTCGCCGCCGCCAGCGACTCCGCCCCCTGCAGCGGCTCGACGAAGAGGAGGCCCTCCTGCAGCGGCACCGGCGGCAGGTCCGGCCGGATCGGCTCCGCGACCCGCCCGAACGCCTGGTCCAGCCGCAGCATCGCCTGCGTGCCCAGCCGACGCGTCAGCGGGCCGCGCGGCACCGCGTCCAGGGCCCCGATCGTGCGCAGACCGAAGCGGTGCAGCAGGCTCGCCGCCTCGGGCTCGAGCCGAAGCGCCTCGACCGGCAGCGGATGCAGCACCGCGTGCAGCCGCGACGACGACACCGACCAGGCCGGCCGGCCCCCGTGACGCGCGACCGCATGCGCCGCCCCCGGCGTCGGCGCCACTGCGATCCGCGCCGACAGCCCGGCCTGCCGCAGCCGCCGCCCGAGCTCGGACAGCAGCGCCGCCTCGCCGCCGAACAGGTGGGCGCAGCCGGTCAGGTCGAGCCAGACCCCGTCCGGCGGCTCGGCCCGGGTGGCGGGCGTGTAGCGCAGGCACCAGCCGGCCAGGGCGGACAGGGCCTGCGCATCCGCCTCCGTCCGTGCCGGCACCACACGGAGCGCCGGCACGCTGGCCTGCGCCTGCGCCAGGGGCATCCCCTCGTACAGGCCGAGGCGCCGCGCCGCCGCACAGGCGGCCGACACGATCGTGCGCGGACCGTCGCGGACGCTGGTGACCAGCGGCCGGTCCGGCTCCTCAGCCGTATCGCGACGCAGCCGGTCGGTCTGCCACAACGGCAGCCAGAGGAACCCGAACCGGCGCTGCGGCTCGGGGGAGGGCGGCAACACGACCTTGGGCATCGCAGGCCTGCACGATCCAGTGAAAGGGAGACGCCTCGCGGCAGCGCAGCAGCTCCAGCCGCCACACGGCGCGCCCCGGCGGGGCCCCGGCCTGCGACGGAGGCAGCGCGGCCACCCGCCAGCGACTCGCCGCGGCACTCGGCGCCAGCAGGGCCGGATCGTCGAACCGGCGGCTGCGGCGGATCGCGAAGGCGGCCACCCCGGAGGCTTCCGCCGCCAGCTGCAGCCGGCGCGACGCAGTCAGGCCGAGCCGGCCCTCTACCTCGCCGACCACCGCCGCCAGCCCCGCATGACGCAGCGCTTCCTCCATCACCGCCAGCACCTCGCCACCGCCCTCGACCAGGATCAGCCGACGCGGATGCAGGCCGACCGCAGCGAGGCCGGGCGGAAACAGGTCACCCCGCTGCATCGCCCACAGCACCGGACGATCGGGATCGTGCCGGGCCAGCAGCCCCGCGATCAGCAGGCTGGGATGGGTGCCGTGCTCGGTGTCGGGCCCATGCCCCAGCACCTCGTGCAGGGCTCCGCACACCAGGCCCGTCCCGGACCGCCGATCGATCGCCTCGAAACCGAACTGCAAGCACTTTCTGATAGCGGTTTCCGTGCCCGACCGGCCCATCCGCCCGATCCGGACCCGCAGCGCTTCGACCGCCTCCGCACCGCCCATCCCCCTGCTCCAATCTCATGACAACATGAGAACGTATAGGGAACAACTTGGTTGTAAGGGAAGCACTTAGCCAAGGCCCGACCCTGCCCACCGCCCTGAACGCAATCGCCTAGAACATTGTTATTGAACGATCCGCTTCACAATCCGAGGTTGAGAAACGGGATGACCTTCAGCGGCCAAGCGGCGGAGATTGTTCCAACACCGATCCGTCGAGACTTTTTCTCAACCCCATCCCATCCGGGGTGTCCGGATCGATCAGCCCGCGCCTGAGGAACAGGTCGATCAGCACCAGGTTGACGTTGAACTTGAACCGCTCGGTATCGCGCACCAGCACGAACGCCTCCTCCAGCGGCAGCAGGCTGAACTCCGCCACTTCCCCGTCATTGGCCACCGGCCGGAACTCCTCCGGCAGCACGAGGTCGAAGCAGTGCAGCCGGTCCCGTCGCAGCCCCTCCGCACGCGCCATGACGTAGCGGATGGTGCCGACCGCGATCGCCTCGCGCGCCAGCGGGGCTGCCAGCCCGCACTCCTCCCAGCCTTCCTTCTCCAGCGTGTCCCGGCTGCCGTAGCCGGCCGCGACGCCGCCGGCGACCAGGTGATCGAGCTTGTCCGGATCGAGCAGCTTGTTCGCCGCCCGCCTGCCGACCCAGAGATGCGTGCCGTCCGCGCGCTCGACCAGACCGTTCAGGTGCACCCCATCGGCCAGGATGCCGAAGGCGGGCAGGGCGCCGCGGTCCAGGGTCGCCAGCACCGCGCCGTCCGGGTCGGCACGCACGTCGAACGGCTCGGCGCGATGCCGGAACAGCCCCTCCCTAGACAGCGCCATGCCCAGCGGCAGGAGCCGCAGCGGGTCCTCCAGCACCAGCGCGTCGCCTTCGCGCCGGACCCCGTGCCGCTCCAGCGCCGGCGCCAGCGCCGGTTCCACCCATCCGACCGGCTGGTCGCCGAGGCGGAAGGACACGCGGCCGCCTGGCAGGCGCGTGTTGTTGCAGGTTTGGACGTGTCGCATGAAGGGGCTGGTCATGGGTGGCCAACGCGGCCTCGCCACCCGGGGTTGGCAATCGGCGGCGGCGCCTTTGCAACCGCCCGGTCGCATGCCACATCGAGGGCATGACGACTCCTTCATCCGGGCAGGCGTCGCGGCCGACAGCGCTCGCGACGGTACGCGGGCTGCTGCCCTATCTCTGGCCGCGCGGCGACTTCCGGACCCGGATGCACGTGGTCGCGGCCATCGTGCTGCTGATCGCGGCGAAGGTGGCCACGGTCTGTGTGCCGCTCGTGTATGCCCGCGCGATCGACCGGCTGTCGCACCGCGATCCCACCCACCTGCTGGTGGTGCCGATCGGACTGATCGTCGGCTACGGGCTGCTCAGGATCGCCAGCGGCGGTTTCGGCGAGCTGCGCGACGCGGTGTTCGCGCCGGTCAAGCAGCGGGTGATCCGGGTGGCGGCGATGCAGACCTTCCGCCACCTGCACGGGCTTTCGCTGCGCTTTCACCTGGACCGGCAGACCGGCGGCGTGACCCGGGCGATCGAGCGCGGCACCCAGGCGATCGAGCTGATCCTCCGGCTCGGCGTGTTCAACATCGTGCCGACCCTGCTGGAAACGCTGATGGTCACCGCGGTGATCTGGCGGCTGTTCGACTGGCGCTTCGCGCTCGCCACCCTGCTGACGGTGGTGGTGTATGTCGGCTTCACCGTCGCCTTCACCGGCTGGCGCATCGGCATCCGCCGGCGCATGAACGAGGTGGAAAGCGAGGCCAGCACCAAGGCATTGGACAGCCTGCTCAACTTCGAGACGGTCAAGTACTTCGGCAACGAGCGCCACGAGGCGCGCCGCTACGACGAGACCCAGGCGCGCTACGAGAGTGCCGCGGTGCGCACCCAGGTCTCGCTCAACATGCTCAACCTGGGCCAGGCGACCATCATCGCCGTGGCGCTGGCGGTGATCATGCTGATGGCCGCCAACGGTGTGGCCGCCGGCCGGCTTACGGTCGGCAAGTTCGTGCTGGTCAACACCTACCTGATGCAGCTCTACGGCCCGCTGAACTTCCTGGGCTTCGTCTATGCCTCCCTGCGCCAGGGCGTAGTGGACCTGGAGCAGATGTTCCGCCTGCTGGGCGAGGACCAGGAGGTGCGGGATCCCCCGGTGCCGGCACTGCTGCCAGCCCGGCTCGCCGACGCGCCGCCGGCGGAGATACGGTTCGAGGACGTGCGCTTCGGCTACCGGCCGAACCGGGAGATCTTGCACGGCGTCAGCTTCGCGGTGCGCCCCGGTGGCCGCACCGCCATCGTCGGGCCGACCGGCGCCGGCAAGTCGACGGTGAGCCGTCTGCTATTCCGCTTCTACGACGTGACCGAGGGCCGGGTCCTGATCGACGGACAGGACGTGCGCGACTGCGCCCAGGAAGCCTTGCGCGCCGCAATCGGCGTGGTGCCGCAGGACACGGTGCTGTTTAACGACACCATCCGCTACAACATCGCCTATGGCCGGATAGGTGCCACCCAGGCCGAGATCGAGCACGCCGCCGCCCTGGCGCAGGTGCACGACTTCGTCTCGGGCCTGCCCGAAGGCTACGATACCCGGGTCGGCGAGCGCGGGCTCAAGCTGTCCGGGGGCGAGAAGCAGCGTGTGGCGATCGCGCGCACCATCCTGAAGAACCCGCGCGTGCTGGTGCTGGACGAGGCGACCAGCGCGCTCGACACCCATACCGAGCAGGAGATCCAGGCCGCACTCCGCACCGTGGCGGCCGACCGCACCACCTTGGTGATCGCGCACCGGCTGTCCACCGTGGTCGATGCCGACGAGATCCTGGTGCTGGTGGACGGGCTGATTGCCGAGCGCGGCACCCACCGCTCCCTACTGGAGGAGGGCGGCCTCTACGCCCGCATGTGGGCGGCGCAGTCCGAGGAGGAGGAGGCCGAGGCGGAGGCGGACGTCCTGCTTTCGCCTGAACTGCAGGGCGCGGGCCTGGCATAGGACGGACCCGCGATCCATGTGTGCCGCCTGTGGAGGGAAGACGAGATGAGCCTGGACCCGACGACCGGCGACAAGCGGCCCGAGCAGACGCGCGGAGAGCAGACGCGAGCAGAGCAGCCCCGAGGAGAACAGGTTCTGGGACAGGACGGTTCGGTGCCGGCCGAGCTCAGCCACGCCGGGGCGGTGGTCGACAAGGCGATCGAATACATGCTGGGCGAGAACCTGCCGCCGCTGGCGATCGCCTCGGCCCTGCTGGGCGGCTCGCTCGGGCTGCTGGCCCGGACCATGGACGAACGGGCGATGGTCCGCATGCTGCAGAACGCGATCGCCAGCGTGCGCGCCGGCGAACTGCACCCGTCCAACGACCGTGAGGCCGGCCGAGCCTGATCCGGTCCGGGCGCTTGACGGATCGGGCCGGCTCCGCGATAAGCCGCGCCTGTCTCGAGCGACGCCGGCTCCCGCACCGACGCCTTTCGCTCGTCCCCGGGTCGGGTCAGCCCGGCGGGGACGAAGCCCAAGCCCTAAGGATCGAACGATGTCGCGCCGCTGCGAGATGACCGGCAAGGGCGTGCTGACGGGTAACAACGTCAGCCACGCCAACAACAAGACCCGTCGCCGCTACCTGCCCAACCTGCAGGAAACGTCGGTGCTGTCCGACGTGCTGGGCACCACCGTGCGGATCCGGGTCACCACGCACGGGCTTCGCACCATCGAGCACAATGGCGGGCTGGACGAGTTCCTGCTGACCACGCCGAACCGCCGCCTGCCGGAAGAAGCGCAGTCGCTGAAGCGCCGCATCCAGCGCGCGCAGGCGAAGAAGCAGGCCGCCGCCACCGCCTGAAGGCCGGCTCCCGGGCACAATCACGCCCGGTTCGTCCTTGCAAATCCGGGGCATCTCGCGCATGTGAGGGCCCGAATAGTCTTTCGGCCGGTCGGGCATCGCCCGCGGCCCCGGAAGGCGCGCGGGGCCCTGGTCCCGTCGCGCCTTTCTGGTTTGAGGAGCCCGAACCGTGTCCGACCTATCCAAGATCCGCAACATCGGCATCACCGCGCACATCGACGCGGGCAAGACCACGACCACGGAGCGGATCCTCTACTACACCGGCGTGTCGCACCGGATCGGCGAGGTCCACGAGGGCAACACCACCACCGACTACATGGAGCAGGAGCGCGAGCGGGGGATCACCATCACCTCGGCCGCGGTGACGTGCGAGTGGAAGGACCACCGCATCAACATCATCGACACGCCCGGCCACATCGACTTCAACATCGAGGTGAACCGCTCGCTCCGCGTGCTCGACGGCGCCATCTTCATCATTGAGGGCGTGGCCGGCGTGCAGCCGCAGTCCGAGACCAACTGGCGTCTCGCCGACCGCTACAACGTGCCGCGCATCATCTTCATCAACAAGCTGGATCGCACCGGCGCCGACTTCTACCGCGCGTTCGACACGCTGAAGGAGAAGCTCGACATCGTGGCGCTGCCGTTGCAGCTGCCGATCGGCATCGAGGACACCTTTGCCGGCGTCGTCGACCTGGTCGAGATGAAGGCGATCATCTGGGAAGGCGGCGAGCTAGGCGCCAAATTCCACGACGAGCCGATCCCGGCCGAGCTCGCCGAGCGCGCCGCGGAGGCCCGCCAGCTGCTGCTCGACACCGCGCTCTCGGTCGACAACGAGGCGATGGAGGAGTACTTCGACAAGGGCGACGTCGACGTCGCAACCCTGAAGCGCTGCATCAAGGCCGGCGCCATCTCCGGCGTGTTCCGTCCGGTGCTGTGCGGCACCGCGTTCAAGAACAAGGGCGTGCAGCCGCTGCTCGACGCCGTGCTCGACTACTTGCCGGCGCCGGACGACCGCGAGGGCATCCGCGTCGCCGCCGAGGAGGGCCAGGAGGATGCCGATCCGAGCACCCGCCGCCTGATCAAGGTCGACCCCAAGGGCAACTTCTCCGGCCTTGCCTTCAAGATCATCAACGACAAGTACGGCACGCTCACCTTCGTGCGGGTTTACTCCGGCTCGCTCAAGTCCGGCGATCAGGTGATGAACACCACCAAGGACCACAAGGAGCGCATCGGCCGCATGTTCCAGATGCACGCCGACAAGCGTGCCGAGATCAAGGAAGTGCAGGCCGGTGACATCGCCGCCTTCGTGGGCCTGAAGGACACCGGCACCGGCGACACCCTGGCCGACGCCGCCGACCCGGTGGTGCTGGAGCGCATGGCGTTCCCGGTGCCGGTGATCGACATCTCGGTCGAGCCGAAGACCAAGGAGGCGGTCGAGAAGATGACGCTGGCGCTGCAGAAGCTCGCCGGCGAGGATCCGTCGCTCCGCCTCAAGACCGACCAGGAAACCGGCCAGACCATCCTGTCCGGCATGGGCGAGCTACACCTGGAGATCATCATCGACCGGCTGCGCCGCGAGTACGGCGTGGATGCCAACATCGGCGCGCCGCAGGTGGCATATCGCGAAACCATCAGCAAGGCACACGTCGAAACCTATACCCACAAGAAGCAGTCGGGCGGTTCCGGCCAGTATGCCGAGGTGAAGATCGAGTTTGCCCCGGTGGAGCGCAACGCCGGCATCTCGTTCGAGAATAAGGTGGTCGGCGGCACGGTGCCGAAGGAGTACATCCCGGCGGTCGAGAAGGGCATCAAGGTGCAGGCCACGACCGGCGTACTGGCGGGCTTCCCGACGGTGGACTTCAAGTACACTCTGCTCGACGGCAAGTACCACGACGTCGACTCCTCCGCCCTCGCGTTCGAGATCGCGGCCAAGGCCTGCTTCCGCGAGGGCATGAAGCGTGCCTCGCCGGTGATCCTGGAGCCGATCATGGACGTCGAGTGCACCACCCCGCAGGACCATGTCGGCGACGTGGTGGGCGACCTGAATCGTCGCCGTGGCCAGATCCAGAACCAGGAGAGCTCGGGCTCGACGATCCTGGTCCGGGCCCAGGTGCCGCTGAAGGAGATGTTCGGCTACATCTCGCACCTACGCTCCATGACCAAGGGCCGCGCATCCTTCACCATGCAGTTCCACCACTACGATCCGGTGCCGCGCAACATCGCCGATGAGATCATGGCGAAGTCCGCCTGATCCCGGTCCTGCTTGATGCGTGAAGGAGGCCGGTTCCGTGAGGAACCGGCCTTTTTCATGTCCCCGGTCCTGCGGCCGTCAGGATCGTGTGGTTCGGCAGCCCCGGTCTCAATGAGAAGGTCAGCTTTCGACCGGGAGCTGACATCGCCACTTCATCCCGTGCAGGTATGACGTCGCCTCAGTCTGCGAGAGGTCCACTGAACCGAAGAAGGTCATCGGCAAGCGAGGCTCCCTGAAGCGTGCCGGCGTAGGCGACATCGGGACGTCGCATGGTGTCCAGGGTGTGGGGACCGATTGCTGCGAGACACGCATCGTCGGGCGCTATGATCCTGACCCTGGCGCCTTTCGCGGCAAGCACCTCCGCCTGCGAGTGCGTGCGGGCCAGTATACGGTCCCCCACCGGCCCTGGCGGCCGAAAGCAGAGGACGATGACCATCTCACAGCTTCCAACGAGATCAAGGTTGGAGACGGAGCGCAGGCCGCCATCCAGATAGCGCCGCCCACCAACGCTGACGGGCGGTGACAGACCGGGAAGGCTGCAACTCGCTGCGATTGCCTGCCCGAGCGTGGCCTCGGTCTCCCGGCTGAAGATGACGGCCGCACCACTCGTTGCGTCCACGGCGAAGATCCCAAGGTCCCGCTTCGGCCACGTGTCCAGCCCGAGACTGGTCTCCACGCGTGCGACGTAGGCTGCCTCCGGTTCCTGTATGGCAGCTTGAAGAGCATATGCGCCCACTTCGGCACGGCCGGCGTTTCCGCTTTGCGCTTTTGCGAACATCTCCGGCAACCTCGCGGCCGCCTCCTGCGGGTATGGTGTCGTGGTCCCAGGCCGAAGCGCGCGCCCTTTCTCGTCAATGATGGCCTGCGCCATCGCCTGAGGATCCCGCCCGGCAGAGAGCTGCGCCCCGACCATCGCTCCGGCGGAGGTACCCAGGATCCGGTCTGCGCCACCAAGGACAAAGCCACGAGAGCCGAGGCCGCCGGCCACGCCACATTCCCAGGCTACGGCGAGTGGACCACCTCCGCTCAGCACCACGCCTACAGCCAAGGGACGCCTCCAGCGACACGCGCCCGGCACCTTTCAGTCGGCTTGACTGGCGTGAGCGATCTTTCCGAGCATCCCACGATGATCGTCGTGCAGCTACGGTTGCCAGATTCCCGTCTTCAGGAAACGGAAGGACTGTTTCCTCCGAACCGAGCCACGCCGTCCGAGACGGGTCTGCAACCTCCGGGCAGGTTCACGACAGCGTCTAGCCGGCCTGCTTCCCGGACACCTGCGGTTTGGCCGTCCCTCCGCTCGTCTGCGTCCTGCGGATGAAGTCGGCGACGTTGTCGTGCAGCTGCTTCAACGAGTCCTGGTGTGCATAGACCATGTGCCCGGACTCGTAGTGGCGGAACTCGATGTTGGCCTGCAACGCGCGCGGCATCGGCAGGTGGCGCATCTCGTACTCGCCCTCGAAATACGGCGTCGCGAGGTCGTAGTAGCCCTGGTTGAGCAGCACCCTGAGGTTCGGGTTGTACACCATCGCCGCCGCCAGGTCCGGCATCACGTTGAGCGAGCCGGTCGCCGGCTGCGTCGTGTTTGGCTGCTGGTGCTTCATGTCCCAGCTGTCGATCTGGATCTCGGACTTGTAGGCCCGGGTGCCGCCGTAGCCGAGCTGCCGGCGCACGTAGTCGTTGAACGCGGACACGTAGGCCGAGCTGATCGCCGCTGACTGCGGATCGTACTCCGCCTCCTTCGCCAGCGGGTCCATGCTGGGGCCGGCGAAGCGGGTATCGAACCGGCCGGTGTTGCTGGTGTCGTCGCTGAGCAGGGTGTGCTCGAACATGCCGCCGTCGACGCGCAGGTTCGCCTTCTCAAGATACGCCACCGGCAGCCCGGTATACTGGTTCAGCTTGGCGGCCACCGCCTCGAGATGGTCGTGGTCGAGCAGCGCGCCCTGCTGCAGCGCTGCCGCATAGTCGGTGCTGGCGTAGGTCTCGACCTCGGTCAGGAAGGACGGCAGGTCTGCGGGCGGCGTGCCTGGCAGCTTGTGGTGGTACCACGCGGTCGCGGCGTAAGTCGGCAGCGCGGCGATGTAGGCCTCGTCGATCCCTGGATTGGCCTGCGGCCCGTCCACGCTGAGGTCGAAGTTGAGGATCTGCGACAGCAGGATCACGCCGTTGAGGTCGACGTTGTCCTGCTCCAGCTCGTTGGCCAACACCGCGGAGCGGGTGGTGCCGTAGCTTTCCCCGAACAGGTACTTTGGCGAGTTCCAGCGGCCATACTTGGACAGGAAGGTGGTGATGAACTGGTCAAAGGCGTAGGCGTCCTGGTCGACGCCGAAGAAGTTCTTCTCCTTGTCCTTGCCGGCGATGCGCGAGAACCCGGTGCCCGGCGCGTCCACGAACACGAGGTCGCTCGCGTCCATCAGGCTCTGGTCGTTGTTGACCAGCTGGTAGGGTGCCGCCGGTCCGTGGCTGTGGTCGAGCGTCACCACCCGCCTGGGGCCGAGTGCGCCCATGTGGAGCCAGACCGTCGCCGAACCCGGGCCGCCGTTATACAGGAAGGTGATCGGCCGGTTTTCCGCGTGCGCGCCCTTGCGGAAATAGGCGACGTAGAACATCGACGCTTCCGCGGTCGGGTTGTCGTCGGTCGACTTGTCCCCGTCCGTGCCCGTCTTGGCCGCGTCGTCCCAGCCCCTCGGATGCACCACCAGGGTGCCGGCGACCGCATGGTAGTCCACGTGCTGACCGCCCGCCTCGACGCTCGCATCGCTGCCCGCCTCGTCGTTCTCCAGATGCGGCACCGGGTGGTCGGTCTTGGAGATCTTCACGGTGGTATCGTCGGCGCGTGCGCCGGTCACGAACAGGAGCGGCGACGCCAGCAGGGTCGTCGTCAGCAGCAGGGATCGGATCAACACGGGGTCCTCGGCACGGATATCCGACCGCTTACGGGATCAGCCGGATGAGCGCCAGCCCCGCGCGTCCTGCATGGCACGGCCATCCGCCTCGAGCTTGATCAGGTGCGACAGCAGGTTGGCCCGTGCCGGCGCATGAAGGTCCGGGTGCAGGTTGTGGTAGGCACGCCCGAACACTGCCTCGAACGACGACGGCGCCGCGGTCAGCACCGACGCGATCGAGGCCTCGCGGGCCTGGCGGTGGTCGAGCAGGCTCTGCACCAGCGCCCGCGGGTGCTCGATCGCCGGGCCGTGCGCCGACAGCATCAGCCGTTCGCCGCGGTCTCGAACGCGCTCCAGATTGGCAACGAACAGAGAAAGGTCGCCGAAGGGCGGCGGCGGCACCACGGAGGTGGACCAGCCCATCACGTGGTCACCGGTGAACAGGATGCCATCATCGGTCGCGAAGCACAGATGGTCCATGGCGTGCCCCGGCGTGTCCAGCACCAGGAGGCTGCCGATCCGGTCCCCCTCGCGCAGGCCGAGCGGCGCCTGGAACTGTGGGTGGGCGCTGCGGTGATGGCCGGCGATCGGCGCTCCGCTGCGCCGTCCGAGCGCCTCCGCGCCGCCGAGGTGATCGGCATGGGTGTGGGTCAGCAGGATGTGCGACACGCAGCCCTGCGCTTCGGCCAGGATTGCGTCGAGATGTGCTGGATCGTCGCAGCCGGGATCGATCACCAGGGTGCCGCCGGACCAGTCCACCAGCCAGGTGTTGGTGCCGTGATAGGTCATCGGCCCGGGGTTGGGGGCGACGATGCGGCGGATCCCCGGTGCCGCCGGCAGCGGCGTCGCATGCGGCGGCGGCGGCTCGCTCAGCCGCCAGGCACGCCGACGGCCCGGCCGCGTCGGTCCAGGATCCAGGATCCGGACGCTCAGCCGAACGCGCCGACGCCGTGCATCACCGCGACGCTGATCTCGCGCACCAGCTCGAATAGCTGTCGCATCGGCTCGAAGATCTCGGCGGTCTCGCGTGTGTAGGCATGGGCGGCGCGCGGCCCGGTCGGCTCGCGAAAGTCGAGCGGCACCGCCTGCTCCGGCGCCTGCGGGAAGATCTCCGCCATCTGTTTCAGCACGTGGGGGATCTCCAGCCGCAGCACCTGGTCGTCCAGCGCCTCCCGGGTGAAGCCATCGCGGGGCGAGAAGTACGGGATCCGGGTCGCCAGCAGCCAGATCCGCTCGATCAGGGTGAGGCGGATCGCGTGCAGCAGGATCTCGGGCACCGCCATGCGCGGCGCGTCCGGCCAGGCGGTGCGCAGCGCCAAATGGTCGGCCTGGATGCGACGGAACATCGACTGCGTGTCGGCCCACAGGTCGAGCCGCTCCAGCCCCTGGCTCAGCGTCACCAGCGCGGTCCGCCGTGCCGGGTCGGCTTCGTGCGCGGCACGGTCGAGCCAGACGCCAGGGTCCAGCGTCAACACGATCGCGCGCAGCACGTCGCGGTCGGAATGCGCCAGCGCGTGACTCGCGAAGTCGAGCGCCCGACGGAAGCGCGGGCTGCCGGTCAGGAACTCCTCGAAGGTGTCCGGATGCCGCGCGGCAGCCAGCCCCAACCCCTGCAGCGTGTTGGCGCACCAGCCGAGCTGCTGCAGGATGGCGTTGTTGGGGATCGCGCGCAGCTCGCGCGGGTGCCGGATCCGTGCCGCACCCCCGGCCGCATCGCTCTGCCGCGCCGCCGGCCGCGACCCGGTACGGTCGATCAGCGCCGGCCCGAACGCGCCCAGCAGCCCGGCATAGCCCGGATCCTCGACCAGCTCGGTCATGCCGAGCCCGATCGCGGAGAAGAAGTCGGCGGAGAAGTCCGGCTGGTCGTAGATCGGGTCGTTCTCGCGGCGCACGACGGCGAAGGCGTGCTCGGCGATCGCGCCGACCGTGGCGTCCGCCAGCTCCGGCGTTCCGAACAACAGGTAGCCGTCGCCGCCCTGGAACGCCGTCTCCTCCCGGCAGGCGATGCCGGCGGCCGCGAAGGCAAGCCGCGCATGCGGCGTGGACAGGTAGTCCAGCCGGTCGGCCAGCGCGAACGGGTGGCCGCCGCGGCCGATGCTCTCGCCATGGGTGTCGAACAGGATCACCTCGACGTCGGCGAGACCACGCGCGGCGAGCAGGTCGGCGATCTTCAGCCGCAGCCGCTCCACCAGGTAGGTGGCGGCGAGCTGGCCGACATAGCGCCCGCTGTCGGAATAGCCGAACTGCAGCGCCAGCTTGCCGGTGCGTCGGAGGTAGTCGCGCCAGTGCCGCGAGCGCAGCGCCTCCTCGACCACCCGGGCGCCGTTCATCATCGCCTCGCGCGTCTCGAACAGCGGCGAGATCTCGACCTGCTCCTCGATCCCGAACAGCCGCGCCAGCCACAGCGCCACCAGCAGGGTGTAGCCGCTCTCGGTCTCGGCGATCAGGAAGCGCACCGGGCTCGCACCGTCGACGTGCTTGACGATCTGCGTCACCGTCATCATCAGCCGCGCCGCCGAGGCCTGCTCGGACAGCAGCGCGCCGAAGTCGACCGGCACCGCGTGCACCTCGGACAGCGCCTCGTTGATCTCCGTCAGCAGGGCACGACGCTGCGCCGGGTTCTCCGGGCTGTCCTGGATGCCCAGCCGCTGCCGGGCGACGTTGTGCAGCTGGGTGGCGTTCAGCCGCACGTGGGTGTGGGCGGCACCCATGCCGTGCGACACGAAGCCGGCACGGGCCACGGCGAGCTCTAGCCGGTCGGGTCCTGTCGCCGCCTCCAGCGCCTCGGCAAAGAACGGGTCCAGCACCGCCGCGTTCAGGATCGCCTCCTCGCGCCGGTCGATCAACGCCCTGGCGAACGCGGCCACCTGCTCGGCGTCGGCGCGGTCCGGCGCCGCCTCGATCTGTGCGGCCACCGCGCCGATCGCGCCGTCCACCCGGGCCAGCATCGCCACCGGCGGCGCCTGCAGGGCTCCGAGCTGGGCGTGCAGCCGTTCGAGCTGCAGCCGCTTCATGCGCAGGCGCAGGCGCAGCGTGTCCCACCAGCCGATGTCGGTGCGTCCGTCGGTATCGTAGCCGACCCAGCTGGCCAGGATCAGCGGGCGCGGCACCAGGGCGGCCCAGGCCTGCGTCCAGTGCGCGGCGGCTTCCTCCAGCAGCGCCCGGTTCAGCCGGTCGATCGCGTCGCGCCCGCGCCCGATGGCCAGCGAGGCGAGGTGGAACTCGTCGGCAAGCGTCGGTGTGGCCGGGCGCTGCGACCGCAGATCCGGCACCGTGCCGGCGCCGCCCGCGGCCTTGGCCAGCGCGTCATAGACCGGCGTCGCCAGGGCGAAGGTTGGGTGCGCGGTGAACACGGCGGCGAACCGGGTGCGGCCGATCGCCTGGCGGAACTGGGCCAGCGGGATCGGGCTGTCGTCCGGGTCCGGCCGCACCAGCCTGGCCGCGATCCGGCGCAGCCGGCCGGCGGTGTCGGCGTTGGCGTCGAGGCCGACATAGCGCGCGAGCCGTCCGGCCCGGCCGGCGAACGCGTCGTCGCGCAGGCGGCGCACCAGGTCGCCGATCTCGGCGATGCTCAGGCTGTTCTCGTCGAGCCGGCGCGACAGCAGCAGGGCGACCGCCAGCACCGGGTTGCCGAACGGGTCCTCCTCCTGCCGTTCCACCAGCTGCGCGGTCAGCGCGACCAGCTGCGCCAGGCGCGCCCGGGCATCGTCGGGGCGGTCGGCCTCGAGGACCGGGTTCGGATCGTCCATGACGGATCGTGCTCCAAGGGTCGGGCGGCGCAGATGGAGGGTTCCATGTCCGCTGCCGCGCCGCAATATCGAGACGCGGCACCGCCGGCGCCGTTGGGCAAAGCCGCGCCCAGGTGCTACGGGGACCGATGACCGCCTGGCTCCATCCCGTTGCGGACGCCATTCCCGAACCGGGCGCCATCCCCGACCCGGACCGGGCGGCGCGGCAGGGCCTGGCCGCGCAGAAGCGTCGCGCCACCCTGCTGCTGGTGGCGATGGGCGGGCTGGTCCTGGTCGGCTACGCAGCCGGGCACGGCTTCTGGGCCGGGCTGCTGCAGGCGACCGCCAAGGCCGGGCTGGTCGGCGGCCTGGCGGACTGGTTCGCGGTCACGGCTCTGTTCCGCCATCCGCTCGGCCTGCCGATCCCGCATACCGCGATTCTGCCGGCGCAGAAGGACCGGCTGGGCCGGGCGCTGGGCGGCTTCGTCGCCAACCACGTGTTCACCGAGGCCGACATCGACCGGGCGCTGGCCCGCATCGACCTGCCGCTGCTGGTGCAGGGGGTGCTGCTGGACCCGCACGTGGGGGAGATGGCGCAGGGTGCTGCGGCGCGGATGATCCCGCACCTGCTGGAGGGGCTGGAGGCCGGCCGGGCACGGGACCTGCTGGCCCGGCTGCTGCCGCGCCTGCTGAACAACAAGGAGCTGGCGCCGGTGGTGGCTCGCGGCCTGCGCGCGCTGGTCGATGGCGACCGGCACCAGGAGGTGCTGTCGTTCCTGCTCGACCAGATCAAGATGCTGCTGAAGAGCCGCGAGGCGCACCTGCACCAGATGATCGCCGACCGGGTGCGCGAGCAGGGCGGCCGGCTGGTCGGGTGGGCGATCGGCGGCTCGGTCGCCAGCCGCGTGCTGGGCGCGATCAACGCCGAGCTCGACCGCACCGACCCGCACGATTCTGACCTGCGGGAGGCGGTGACGCTGTGGATGCGCCGTGAGATCGACCTGATCGAGACCGATCCGGACCGCGGCCGCGAGCTGGCTGCCACGCTGCGGACGCTGTTCACCCACCACAGCCTGAAGCAGTGGGCCGGCCACGTGTGGGGCCGCGCGCGCGGTGCGATCGAGGACGACCTCGCCCAGCCGGACAGCTGGATCGCCCGGCTGGTGGCGGAGTCCCTCGAGCGCACCGGCGAGGTGCTGGGGCGGGACAGGGCGGTGCGCGAGGCGATCGACCGGGCGGCGCGGACCCTGGCGCGGCGGGCGCTGCCGGGAATGCGTGCGAGGTTGTCCGGCTTCATCGCCGACGTGGTCGCCGGCTGGGACACGCGGCTGCTGGTCGACCGGCTGGAGCTGCGCGTCGGCCGCGACCTGCAGTTCGTGCGCATCAACGGCACCCTGGTCGGGGCGCTGGTCGGCGGGGTGCTGTATCTCGGCCTGCGCCTGGTGTTCGGCGCGGCGGCCGGTTAGCGCACCGTCCGGTCAAGCATCCCCGGCCGATTGAGGGGCCGATCCGATGGCGCCGTGGGCAAACTACCGCGCAAGGTCTTGACGTTACGGTGGTTCGGGCTCATCTGCCACAAACAGGACCGAGCGGGTCCTGTTGAACCTCCCGAGGCCTCATGCTGCGCCTGTCCAAGCTCGCGGATTATGCGGTCGTGGTGCTGGTGCGCCTGTCGCACCATGACGGCGAGGTCACCACGTCGCCCACCCTGGCGCAGGCGACCGGCGTGCCGGAGCCGACCGTGGCCAAGGTGCTGAAGGCGCTGGGCGCCGCAGGCCTGGTGGCCAGCACGCGTGGTGCGCGCGGCGGCTACCGCTTGGCGCGGTCCCTTCACGCGATCCCGGTCGCCGCCGTGATCGACGCGATCGACGGGCCGATCTCGCTCACCGCCTGCGTCGATGGCGCCACCGGCGGCTGCGAGGCGCAGGAAACCTGCCCGATCCGCGGGCGATGGGACCCGGTCAACGCGGCGATCCGCGCCGCGCTGACCCGGATCACGCTGGACCAGATGGACCTCCCGCCCTGCGGCGGCGTCCCCGATTTCGACCGAGCTGCCCATGATCAAGCCGACCGTCCGGGCATGATGCCCGGCGCCGCCATTCTTGCTGCCGAGTGAGGCCCTGATGCCTGCCGTCGCCGAAACCTTGAACACCGTTCAGACCCTTACCCAGTCCAGCTACAAGTGGGGGTTCGAGACCGACATCGAGATGGACCTGGCTCCCAAGGGGCTGAGCGAGGATACCATCCGCCTGATCTCGGCGCGCAAGGAGGAGCCGGACTGGCTGCTGGCGTGGCGGCTCAAGGCCTATGCGGCGTGGCAGACCATGCAGGCGCCGGGCTGGGGCAAGATCGGCCACCCGCCGATCGACTTCCAGGACGTGCACTACTATGCGGCGCCAAAGAGGAAGCCCGGCCCGAGGTCGCTCGACGAGGTCGATCCGGAGCTGCTCGCGGTCTACGAGAAGCTGGGTATCCCGCTCAAGGAGCGGGCGATGCTGGCCGGCGTCGAGCTGCCCGAGGGCGAGGCGCCGCAGATCGCCGTGGACGCGGTGTTCGACAGCGTGTCCGTGGCCACCACCTTCCGTTCCACCCTGGCCAAGGCCGGCGTGATCTTCTGCCCGATCAGCGAGGCGGTGCGCGAGCATCCCGAGCTGGTGCGGCAGTATCTCGGCTCGGTGGTGCCGGCGGCAGACAACTTCTATGCCGCCCTGAACTCGGCGGTGTTCACCGACGGCTCGTTCGTGTTCATCCCCAAGGGGGTGCGCTGCCCGATGGAGCTGAGCACCTATTTCCGCATCAATGCCAAGAACACCGGGCAGTTCGAGCGCACCCTGATCATCGCCGAGGCGGGCGCGTCGGTGTCCTATCTCGAAGGCTGCACCGCGCCGATGCGCGACGAGAACCAGTTGCACGCGGCGGTGGTCGAGCTGGTCGCCATGGACGACGCCTCGATCAAGTACTCCACGGTGCAGAACTGGTATCCGGGCGACGCCAACGGGAAGGGCGGCATCTACAACTTCGTCACCAAGCGCGGCGCCTGCCGCGGTGCGCGCTCCAAGATCTCCTGGACCCAGGTCGAGACCGGCTCGGCGATCACCTGGAAGTACCCGTCTTGCATCCTCCAGGGCGAGGGCTCGGTCGGCGAGTTCTACTCGGTGGCGGTGACCAACAACCACCAGCAGGCCGACACCGGCACCAAGATGCTGCACATCGGCAAGAACACGCGCTCCACCATCGTTGCCAAGACCATCAGCGCCGGCCGCTCGGACAGCACCTATCGCGGGCTGGTGCGGGTGATGCCCAAGGCGTCGGGGGCCCGCAACTTCACCCAGTGCGACAGCCTGCTGATCGGTGACCAGTGCGGCGCTCACACGGTTCCCTACATCGAGAACCGAAACATGACCGCCAAGACGGAGCACGAGGCCACCACCTCGAAGATCTCCGAGGACCAGCTGTTCTACTGCCGCTCGCGCGGCCTGT
>CAXTVX010000047.1:0-28809 GCA_964247755.1 uncultured Acetobacteraceae bacterium
TCGCACTACAACGGCGCCTCGCTCTGGTTCACCGGGGCGAAGTCGGACTCCGCCCGCAGGCTCGCCTGGAAGGGAAGCCACATCGGCGTCGCCCTGCATCCGGACGGCGAGGCGCTGGTCACGGCCATGCAGGAGAACGAGCTGCATGGCTGGCGCCTGGCCGACGGGCACAACATGCGCATGAGCGGCTATCCGCAGAAGACGCTGTCGTTCGGCTTCTCGCGCAACGGGCGCTGGCTGGCGACCAGCGGCGCGGAAGCGGTGGTGCTGTGGCCGTTCTTCGGCGGCGGCCCGATGGGCAAGGCGCCGACCGAGCTGGCCGGGGTGCCGGACTCGGTGTGCGTGCGGGTCGCCTTCCACCCGCAGCAGGACATCGTCGCGGCCGGGTTCGCGGATGGCACGGTGCTGATGTCCGACGTCGCCAGCAAGCGGGTGCTGCCGGCCTGCGGTCCGGGACGGGGCGCGGTGTCGGCGCTGGCGTTCAGCCCGGACGGGAGCCGGCTGGCGTTCGGCACCGAGCGTGGGCTGCTGGCAGTGCTGGATCTGGCGGCACGCTGATCGCTGCAGGCAGCCAACGTGATCGCCGGCGTGATGCCTTCTTTTTGAGACTAACCCATCGCCTTAAGTAACGAAACCGGCTGCTCCCGATTTAAGATTGCATGTCGGGTGGAACATTCCTCCCGTTTCGCGACACACTATGAGGGCGACGCCTCGTCCTGCATGGTTGATCGACACGCCGGTCAGGCAGGCGCGCTCTTCCAGCAAGGACGCCCACATGACTTTGATCCAGTCGAAAAGAAATTTCGCCCTCTCGCCCACGGCCTCGCTCACGGGGCACCGTGCCACCCCTGCCGATCCGCATCGGGTTCTCGAAGCGGGATTCGAGAACCTCGATATCGCGCTGGACATCGAGCGCCGCACGCTCTGGTACTACATGCGCCCAGCAAACGGGCTAGCCTGCTTCACCATGGAGTTGCTGGGTGACATAGGCAGGATGCACGCCTCCATACGCGATCTGCATGCGACCACCCGGCAGACCGGTGGGGAAACCCTGCAATATGTGGTGGGCGCATCGCATATTCCCGGCATTTACAACATGGGCGGTGACCTTGCCCTGTTTGCCGACAAGATCCGGAACGGCGAGCGATCGGCGCTCGCGACATATGCTCACGCCTGCATCGACCTAGTTTACACCAACTCGATCGCCTACGGCCTGCCCCTGGTGACGATCGGGTTGGTGCAGGGCGATGCGCTGGGCGGCGGCTTCGAGTGCGCCCTGTCCTATGACGTGATCATCGCGGAACGGAGCGCCAAGCTTGGTCTTCCCGAGATCCTATTCAACTTGTTCCCGGGCATGGGCGCCTACAGCTTCCTGTCGCGCCGGCTTGATCCGGCCCGAGCGGAGAAGATGATCCTAAGCGGCCGCATCTATACCGCCGAAGAGCTGTTCGAGATGGGCGTGGTCGACGTGCTGGCGGAGGACGGCGACGGTCATTACGCGACGCAGGCCTACATCGAACGCAACGCGCGAAAGCATAATGCCTATTCCGCGGTCTATGCGGCTCGTCGGCGGGTAAATCCTGTTACGGAGCAGGAGTTGCGGGACGTTGTCGACATCTGGGTGGATGCGGCGTTGAACCTGGAAGCACCGGATCTCCGGAAGATGGAGCGTCTCGCGACGGCACAGGCGAAGCGGATGCTGGCGGTAACGGGATCCGCGAGCCAAGTCGCTGCGGAATGAGAATGGCTGCGACAATGACAGGGTACGAGGTCGGCAACGTGGACACCATGAGCGTGCTCCACGTGGCCGGCCTCGGTTGATGGTCCACCGGTCACTGCACAGCGCGACCGCGCATCGGGATCTCGTTCTCGATGCGCTCAATCGCGCTGCTGATCCGCTCGGCGAGCGGCACGCCGTTCTGGACAAGCGACGCAAGCGGCAGGTTCCGGCATTGACCGCACAGGTCGTGCAGAGAACTTGCGCCCACGTTGGCCGCAGCGCTCCGCAGCGCATGCGCCCCGTTGCGGAACGACAGCATGTCGCCGGTTGCGGCCGCCTGCCTGAGCTGCACGCCGAGGACACGAGCCTCCACAATGAAGCCTTCGAGCAGGTCTGTGGCAAAGTCACGCCCGCCGAGCAGTTCGAGTTCAGCCATCACCTGGAGGTCGAGCGGCGCCCGGTTGGCGGAGAACTGCGGATGCGAGCGGATGTCGTAGACGGCCGAAGCAGGCGGTGCGGCGACGTCCGCGTTCGTGACGAGGCCGTGGATCCGTGCGATCAGGTCGGCCGGAATGACCGGCTTGGTGATGCAGGCGACCATGCCGGCCTTGAAACAGCGGTCCGCCGTTTCGGGGGTCGCATCCGCGGTCAGGGCCACCAGCGGGACGGCCTTCTGTCCGAGCGACAGGAAGGCGTACTCCTTCGCCGCGTCCAGTCCGCCCATGACCGGCATGTTGAGGTCGAGCAGCGCCAGGTCGAATCGCTGTTCGGTCAGCGCGATCACCGCGTCCTCGCCGTTCCGGACCAAGTGTGCGCTGTGGCCGGCGCGGTGCAGGATCTTCTCGACCAGCTTCTGGTTGGTCAGGTTGTCGTCGGCGACGAGGATGTGCAGTCTGGACGATTTCGACGCGACCGGGATGCTCGACGTAGGGGCGAGTTCCATGACTGGCACGATGCAACGCTGCACGGCAGCACGCAGCTCATCCGGAGTACAGCTGCTGCCGATCGTACTCGTCACCCAGCTGCCCAGTCGGCCCGCCTCGTCGGGATCGACGTCCGCGGCGACCAGCAGACGCGGAAGGTCGCCGCTGCGGTCGAGCTCGGCCAGCCGGTGTGACAGGATGTCCCGCGAGCCGCGCGTGGGGCAATCGAGGACAAGCAGCGTGCCGGACGCGTCAGGAAGAACGTGGTCCAGCCGGGCGGCCAGGGCCGCGGCGTCCGTCACCACGATCAGCGACGTGCACAGCGGACGGAGATGCGCATCCATCGGCGAGTCCTCAACCTGCTCCCGGAAGAACACGATGCACGGCACGATCGTTTCTTCCCCGCCCTCCTCGTCGAAGGCGACGGGACAATCGAGCTGCACCGAGAACGTGCTGCCCTTGCCCGGCAGGCTCGTGACGTCGATCGTGCCGCCCAGCAGCAGGACCAGGCGCCGCACCGTTGCCAGACCCAGGCCGGTGCCGCCGAAGCGGTCGATGATGGTGCGGTCGGCCTGGGTGAAGCTTTCAAAGATCCGACCCAGCGCGTTCCTGCTTATGCCGATCCCGGTGTCGGAGATCTCCATCTTGAGGCGGACTTGGTCGCCTGCGCCGGGCTGCGCGGTCACGGCGATCCTGACGTCGCCGGCTTCGGTGAACTTGAGCGCGTTGCTGAGGAGGTTCACCAGGATCTCGTGCAGGTGACGGGGGTCGCTCTGCACCAGCCGAGGCACGTCGCATCCTATGTGAACGAACAGCCCGATGCCCTTGGCCCGGGCCTGTGGCGCCAGCAGATGGCGCAATCTCAGCACGATTCCGCCGACATCGACCGCCGACATCCGGACCGGCATCTGGTTCGCCTCGAGCTGGCTGAAGTCCAGGATGCTCGACACCAGCGACATCAGGATGTCCGAGCCGATCCGCAGCTGTTGCGCGAGCTCGCGCTGCTCCTTGTCCAGCGGGCTGTCCTCCAGCAGGCCGAGGCTGCCGAGGATCGCGTTCAGCGGCGTGCGCACGCTGTGGCTGACGCTGGCCAGGAACATGCTCTTGGCCCGGTCGGCGGCCTCCGCTTCCCGCCGTGCGGCGGAAAGCTTGGCAATCAGCGTGGCGCCGTAGCCGGGCACGATGATCAGGCCGACCATCAGCCCGAGCCAGAGATAGTGTTCATGCAACCAGAACGGCGTGGTGCGGCAGACGATGCCGAAGCCGGCCAAGGCCACAACCATGGCGGCGAACAGGAAGCGCAGCCCGAAGCGGAAGCCGTTGCCGAGGATGACCCAGAGATAGATCGGGTAGAGCACCGACGTGCTGGCCCCCCCGGCATGCATCTGCAGCGAGATCATGCCGAAGTCGGCGAACAGGGCGACGATGACACGGCCCATGACCGGGCGCGGGATCCGCCGGATGTGCAGCAGGAGGCCTATTGAGAACAGGAAGTAGGCGGCGACGTAGGTCAGCTCGAGCGTCAGCGCCGTCGCATGAACGGCAATCATGTAGGCGCTGCCGATGACGCCGAACCCGAACCGGTTCAGGCTCATCTCGAATTCCGACCGCTTCGCCACCGGGCTGGCAGCCGGCGGGGGCGGCTGGTCGGTCCTGAGGGCGTCAATCAACGGAGGAGTCCTCCTCGCGAAGCAGCGCCAGCATCGCCTCGATCGGCAGGGGATGGCTGAAGTAGAAGCCCTGGATCTCGTCGCAGCCTTCGCCGGACAGGTGGGTCAGCTGCTCCACGGTTTCCACGCCCTCCGCCACCACCGTCATCTGCAGCCCATGCGCCAGGCTGATGACGGCACGCACGATGGCGGCGTCGTTGGGGTCGGTGCGGAGGTTGCGCACGAAGGACTGGTCGATCTTGATCCGGTCCACGGGGAAGTTCTTGACGTGGCTGAGGAAGGAATAGCCGATCCCGAAATCGTCGATCGCGACCCGGACCCCCAGCTGGCGCAGCTCCCGGAGCACGCCGGCGGCCGCGTCGAGGTCCTCGACCAGCTCGCGCTCGGTGAGCTCCAGCTCCAGCAGCGACGGGTCCAGCCCGGTCTGGCCGAGGATGGCGGTGATCATCTGGCGCGTCTTGGCGGTGCCGATCCGCACCGGCGACAGGTTCACGCCGACCCCGATCCGCAGGGCGATGTCCTGCTGCCAGCGCGCGGCGTCCGTGCAGGCCCGGCGGAGCACCCAGGTGTCGATGTCGTCGGACAGGCCGCCCTCCTCGACCGCCGGCAGGAACTCGCCCGGCAGCAGCAGGCCGTGCACCGGGTGGTCCCAGCGCAGCAGCGCCTCCACCCCGGCGATCCGCCCGGTGCGCAGGTTCATCTGCGGCTGGTAGTGCAGCACGAACTCGTCGCGGCGCAGCGCCTGGCGCAGCTCCTGCTTCATGCGCAGGACGCGGCCGACCCGCTCGTTCATGTCGGCGACGAAGAAGCGGTAGCTGTTCCGCCCTTCGGTCTTGGCCCGGTACATCGCCAGGTCGGCATTGCGCAGCAGCGCCTCGGCGTCGGTGCCGTCCGTGGGGGCCAGGGTGATGCCGATGCTGCCGCTGATGGAGATCTCCTGGCCGCCATGCAGCGCCGGGCGGCTGATCTGCGCGATGATCCGCCGCGCCAGGGCCGACGCCTCGTCGGGGTGCGAGACCTGCGTCTGCAGGATCGCGAACTCGTCGCCGCCGATCCGGGCCACGGTGTCGTGCGGGCCGACGCAGGACAGCAGGTTCAGCGCCACCGTCTTGAGCAGCAGGTCGCCTAGATGGTGGCCCATCTGGTCGTTCACCTCCTTGAAGCGGTCGAGGTCGAGGAAGTGCAGCGCCAGCAGGCTGGTGGCGCGGCCGCTGCGGACCAGGCGGTGCTGGAGGCGCTCGCGCAGCAGCAGCCGGTTCGGCAGGTCGGTGAGCGCGTCATGGCTGGCGACGTGCTGGAGGTGCTGCTCGGCGCGCTTGCGGTCGGTGATGTCGAGCGAGGTGGTCAGCACGCTGCCGATCTGGCCGGTGCCATCGTGCAGCGGCGACTTGGTGGTCAGCAGGATGCGTCGCTGGCCGTCCTGGTCCGTCACCTCCTGCTCGAAAGCGGAGAGCGGCTTGCCGCTGCGGAACACCAGCTGATCCAGGGAACGGCTGCGCTGCTCGTACTCTGGCCCGAACACCAGGATGGGCTGCGGCGTGGCGGCGGACTGCCAGGACGGCTCGGGTGCGGAGTCGTCGGGCGGCGCGGCGCCGGTGGTGCGGTCGGGTGGCTGGCTGACGCCGGAGCCGCTGGTCAGGGCGAGCTGGGACGCGTTGACGAACACCACCTGGCCGTCGCGGCTGGTGGCGCTGATGAAGGCCGGCACGGTGTCGATCACCTGCGCCAGCGCCTCGCGGCTGTCGCGGAGCAGCTTCTCGCGCGACCGCTCGCTGTCCTGCAGCTCGCGCTCCAGGGTGCGGGCCCGGGTCTCGATGATGCGGTGCTGGCGGTGCATGCGCAGCAGGTTGCGGCCGCGGGTGACGAACTCGGCGTGGTCGACCGGGCTCTGCAGGAAGTCGGTGGCGCCCGCTTCCAGGGCCTGCAGCCGGTAGGAACGGTCGTCGTAGGCGGTGATCACCACCACCGGCACGTCGAGGCAGCCGGACAGGGCGCGGAACTGCCGGGTGAAGGCGGCGCCGTCGAGATGGGGCATCTTGAAGTCGGTGATGACCAGGTCGGTGTCGTTGTGGCCGAGCCAGTCCAGCGCGGAGCGCGGGTCGTCGAAGGTGACCACCTCGGTTCCGTCCTCGAGGGAGGCGGCCAGGCGCGCGTAGATGTTCCTGTTCGTCAGGCGGTCGTCGAGGATGGCGATCAGAGGCATGTTGAGGGTGTGTCTCGAATTGGGCAGCGGGACGCAACGGCATGCAGGCCGGTCCGCGCCGCCTCCACCGTATCCCGTCCTAGGTCCATGGCCCATCGCTTTCATGTCGGCCAGCCTGGGCTATCTTGATGATGTTCACTATACGTTCTTGCACATCCGGCCGGAAGCCGACAGGATGGGACATCGGCGGGATCAGGCGCAGTCGGGAAGGACCGGGATGTCCGATCAGCAGAAGGCGGACAGCGTGCCTGCGGTTCGCAAGGGAAGAGGGGTGTCCGGCAACTGCGGCAACCGCTTCGATCCGGTCCTGGTGCAGCCCTTCGATGACGGCTGGGACAGCATCGCCGACGAGCAGGGCGCGCCACCGCCGGTGCCGACCACCCTGACGCCGGATCGCAGCCGGAGCGCGATCTCGCGCAACACCAGCCCGGACCTCGGCTTCGACCGCGCGGTCAACCCGTATCGCGGCTGCGAGCATGGCTGCGTTTATTGCTACGCGCGGCCGAGCCACGCCTATCTCGGCTACTCGCCCGGCCTGGATTTCGAGACCAGGCTCACCTTCAAGCCGGACATCGCGCGGCTGCTGGAGCAGGAGCTGCGCCGCCCCGGCTACGTGGTGCGGCCGATCGCGCTCGGGTCCAACACCGATCCCTACCAGCCGGTGGATCGCGACCTGGCCCTGACCAGGCAGGTGCTGGAGGTGCTGGAGCGCTACGGCCATCCGGTCAGCATCGTCACCAAGGGCAGCGGCATCCTCCGCGACCTGGACATCCTGGGCCGCATGGCGGAACGCGGGCTGGTGCGCGCCTGGGTGTCGGTCACCACGCTCGATGCGCAACTGGCCCGCCGGATGGAGCCGCGCGCGGTGACGCCGGAGCGTCGGCTGGCAACGATCGGGCGGCTGGCGGAGGCCGGCATCCCGACCGGGGTGCTGGCGGCGCCTATGATCCCCGGGCTGAACGATTGCGAGCTGGAACGGATCCTGGGCGCCGCTGCCTCCGTCGGAGCGCGCAGCGCCGGCTGCACGCTGCTGCGCCTGCCCAGGGAGCTCAGGCCGATGGTCGAGACATGGCTGCATCAGCATTATCCCCTGGCGGCAGCGCGCGTGCTGAAGCTGATACGGGAGACTCGTGAAGGAAAGCTGAACGACAGCCGCTTCGGCACCCGCTTCAGCGGGCAGGGGCCGTATGCCGAGCTGCTGGCGCAGCGATACGCGGTGGCGATCCGGCGTCATCGGCTGACGGAGCACGTGGCGCTGGACACCCGGCAGTTCGCGCCGCCGCAAGATCCCGGGATCGGGCGTGGACCGTCGGGGCAGCTCGCCCTGTTCTGAACACTGTTCATGTGAACGCTGTTCAGGAAGAGGAGGTCAGACCACCTCCGCCGGGGCCAGGCGGCAGGTCTCCCCGTCCTCGCCGGTCTCGACCTGGAAGGTGGCGTGGCCGATGCCGTAGAGGCGCTCCAGAAGAGCGGCGGCGGAGCGCAGCAGGGCGTCGTCCGGCGGCAGGCCGGGGCGGACCAGGTGGGCGGTGAGCGCGGTCTCGGTGGTGCTCATGCCCCAGATGTGCAGGTCGTGCAGGTCCGACACGCCCGGCAGAGCGCGCAGGGTGCGCTCCACCGCGGCCGGGTCGATCCCCGGCGGCACCGCGTCCAGCGCCAGCTCGACCGACCGGCGCAGCAGCGACCAGGTGCCGGCGACGATGACAATGGCGACCAGGAGGCTGATCGCCGGGTCGATCCGCTGGAAACCGGTGAGAACGATCAGCAGCCCGGCCACCACGACGGCGCACGCGGTCAGGGCGTCGGAGGCCATGTGCAGGAAGGCGCCCCGCAGGTTGAGGTCGTCCTTGGCGCCGGACATGAACAGCCACGCGGTGACGCCGTTCACGGCGATGCCGATCGCGGCCACGATCATCACGACGGGGCCGGACACCGGCGCCGGGTCGATCAGCCGCCGGATCGCCTCGGCGGCGATGCCGCCGGTCACCACCAGGAGCAGGATGGCGTTGAACAGCGCCGACAGGATGGAGGAGCGGCGCAGGCCGTAGGTGTACCGGCCGCCAGGGAGGCGGCGGCCGAGGCCGGCGGCGAGCCAGGCGGCGCCGAGGCCGAGCACGTCGCCGAGGTTGTGTCCGGCGTCGGCCAGCAGGGCGAGCGAGCCCGCGAGGACGCCGTAGATCGCCTCGCCGCCGACGTAGAGGAGGTTGAGCGCGATGCCGATCGCGAACGCGGCGCCGAAGCTGGCCGGGGCGTGGGTATGAGCGTGTCCGTGGACATGCGCGTGTCCCGGCTCGTGGTGGTGCGCGTGGTCGTGCATCGTCGTCGGCTCCCCGGCCCGCGCTTGCAAGCCCCTGATGGTAGGGCGATATCGAGCGCAACGTCATCGGTCGATCCCTGGATGTCTGTCCCCGCATGTTGCGACTGACCGAACTCAAGCTGCCGCTCGATCACCGTCCGGAGGCCGTGGTGCCGGCCATCGCCGCCAGGCTGGGGGTGCCGGAAGGGGATGTGCTGTCGCACGCGCTGTTCCGGCGCGGCTACGACGCGCGCAAGCGGACGGCCGTGCACCTGGTCTACAGCTTCGACGTGATGCTGCGCGACGAGGCGGCGGTGCTGGCGCGGCTTGGCGGGGACGAGGCGGTGCGGCCGGCGCCGGACATGCGCTATCGGTTCGTGATCGGGGATGGTGCGGCCCAGGCGGCGCGGCCGGGCTACCGGCGGCCGGTGGTGATCGGCACCGGGCCGTGCGGGCTGCTGGCGGGGCTGGTGCTGGCGCAGATGGGCTTGCGGCCGCTGCTGCTGGAGCGGGGGCGGGCGGTGCGGCAGCGCACCGTGGACACCTTCGCGCTGTGGCGGCGGGCGGTGCTCACGCCGGAAAGCAACGTGCAGTTCGGCGAGGGGGGCGCGGGGACGTTCTCGGACGGCAAGCTGTACAGCCAAGTCAGCGACCGGCAGCATTACGGGCGCAAGCTGCTCGAGGAGTTCGTCCGGGCAGGCGCCCCGGAAGAGATCCTGAGCGTGTCGAAGCCGCATGTCGGCACCTTCCGGCTGGTCACGGTGGTGGAAAGCATGCGGGCGCAGATCGAGGCGCTGGGCGGGGAGTACCGGTTCGGCTGCCACGTGACCGGGTTCGCAGTGGGGCGGGACCGGGCGGGCGGGCGGCGGATCGAGGGGGTGGTGCTGGCCGATGGCGGCACGATCGAGGCGGAGCAGGTGGTGCTGGCGATCGGGCACAGCGCGCGCGACACGTTCGAGGCGCTGCACCGGGCGGGGGTGTCGATGCAGCCCAAGCCGCTGTCGGTGGGGGTCAGGATCGAGCATCCGCAGTCGCTGATCGACCGGGCGCGGTTCGGCGAGAACGCCGGGCATCCGCTGCTGGGGGCGGCGGACTACAAGCTGGTGCACCATGCCGGCAACGGGCGGGGGGTGTACAGCTTCTGCATGTGCCCGGGGGGGACTGTGGTGGCGGCGACGTCCGAGGAGGGGCGCGTGGTCACCAACGGGATGAGCCAGTATTCGCGGGCGGAACGCAATGCCAATGCCGGGATCGTGGTCGGGCTGACGCCGGAGGACTTCGCGCCGTTCGGCGAGGGGCCGCTGGCGGGGATGGCGTTCCAGCGGCACTGGGAAAGCCTGGCGTTCCAGGCAGGCGGCGGTGGGTATCGGGCGCCGGCGCAGCGTGTGGGGGACCTGCTGGCGGGGCGGGCGTCGACGGAGCTGGGTTCGGTGGTGCCGTCGTACACGCCGGGGGTGACGCCGACCTGCCTGTCGGCATGCCTGCCGGACTATGCGGTGGCGGCGATCCGGGACGCGCTGCCGCGGTTTGGGCGGCAGATCCGGGGGTTCGACATGCCGGACGCGGTGATGACGGGGGTGGAAACGCGGACCTCGTCGCCGGTGCGGATCACGCGCGGGGCGGACCTGCAGAGCCTGAACACGCGGGGGCTGTATCCGGCGGGAGAAGGTTGCGGATATGCCGGCGGGATCATGACGGCGGGGATCGACGGCATCCGGGTGGCGGAAGCGCTGGCGGTGCAGATGGGTGGGGTGCTGGCGGCGGCGTAGCCACGGGAGTTCAGGGCGTGATCGGCGTGAACCGGGCGAACAGCTCGGTCGCCTCGGCGAGACTGGCGAGCGGGACGTAGTCGCAGACGGCGGCGTAACGCTTCCACAGTGCCAGCACCTCAGGCTGCGCATGCGCAGCCTCCATGGCACCCGGCTTCCACTCGAACACCTCGACCAGCACCCCGTCGTGCGCTTGCAGCACCAGGGACGGACGATCGGTGGCGAGGCCGAGGCGGCGCAGGTGCGGCACGTGGTCGCGGGTCAGGTCGAGCAGCGCCGCCTCGCATCCCGGCCTGGGACGGTAGGCGACGATCACGAGGTCAGCCATGGAGTGGTCTCCTGGTCAGGACTCCCGGTCCGACTTGCGGTGCGGCCGGCCGCCCGGCCCAGTAGCCGGCGAGGAGCGAGCCGGACAGGTTGTGCCAGACGGAGAACAGGGCGGCAGGCAGGGCGGCGAGAGGGGAGATGGTGGAGCGGGCCAAGGCGGCGGCGAGGCCGGAGTTCTGCATGCCGACCTCGAACGCCAGGGTGCGACACACCGCCTCGTCGAAGCCGAGCAGGCGGCCGCCCCAGTAGCCGCCGAGCAGGCCGATGCCGTTGTGGAGCACGACCGCGGCCAGCACCAGCGGGCCGACGGACAGGAGGCTGCCGCGGGTGCCGGCGACCACAGTGGCGATGATCAGCAGGATCGCCGTGATCGAGACCAGGGGCAGCAGGGGCTCGACGCGGCGGACCAGGCGGTGCGCCAGATGGTTGCACAGGAGGCCGAACAGCACCGGGAGGGCGACCACCTCGGCGATGCTGAGCATCATGCTCCAGCCGTGCACGGCGACGGTGGCGGACACGTAGAGGCGGGTCAGGAGCGGGGTGGCGACGACGCCGACCACGGTCGACAGGGCGCTGATGCTGACCGACAGGGCGACGTCGCCGCCGGACAGGAACACCATCAGGGTGGAGGCGGTGCCGCTGGCGACGCTGCCGACCAGGATGGTGCCGGCGGCGAGCTCGGGCGGCAGGCCGAGGGCGTGGGCGATGACCCAGGCGGCGAGCGGCATGATGAGATAGTGCAGGCCGAGGCCGGCCAGGACCGGGGCGGGGCGCAGGGCGATGCGGCGGAAGTCGGCCAGGCGCAGGGTGAGGCCCATGGCGAACATGACCAGGGCGAGCAGCGGCGTGATCCAGGGGCCGAGCGGGTGGAAGGCGGCCGGGAACAGGATGGCGACGGCCGAGACCAGCAGGGCCCAGAGCGGGAACAGGCGGGTGAGCAGGGGCAAGGTGGGTGGCAGTTCGTGCTATCGGATTGTGTAAGCAGGCGGCGGGATGCGGGGTGGATCGGGTAGCCTTGCCCAGGCGGGGAGGCATGTCGAGGTCCGAAGGCGCGGCGGCGAGGGCGGACGCGCTTCCGGTTCCTCGGCGGTGAAACGTTTCGGGGTGGTCGCAGTCCTGCCGGCTTGCGGTTCGTCGGCATGCGCGGCGGAGCGCGTGGCGACGGCGGACGCGTTCGTGCGCGGCTTGCATGAGGCCTGACAGACCGGATGTTCTGGGGATGGTACCCCAGGAGTTTTCGTCCCGCGGCTGCTCGCGCTGATCCGGACGGATGAACGGGTTGCCGCCGGGGAGTGACGGTGGCTTCCGGCTGTCCGCGGTCATGGTCCGCAGGTTGGGTGGTGGCGAGGGTGTGCTTCGTCATCGGCGTGGTGCCGGAGTGGTCTCGCTGGACCTGGTGACGACCGGTGGTGGGTGACGCGTCGCAGAGGTGCACAGCCGAAGCTTGCGGAACCTGGTGTCGTTTCCGGAAGGGGGCGGGACGTCGGAGGGGCAGCCTGGCGGGTTTCTTGTTCCGCCGGCCGGGAGGCTGTAGCGGTATCGCGCATCGGTGGCGTGGCAGGCAAGGCATGCAGGATCGCATTTCGCGGCTTCTGGACGGCCTGGATCTGGCGTCGGGTCTCGGGCTCGAGATCGGGGCGCTGGCGACGCCGATCCTTCGACGGCCGCAGCATCGGGTGCTGTACCTGGATCATGTTCCGACCGGAGAGCTTCGCATGAAGTATGCGTCGGATCCGACCGTGCGCGCCGACGGCATCGTTCCGGTCGACGTGGTGTGGGCGGGGTCGTCGCTCCGCGCGGCGGTGGGGCCGGAGGTCCGGTTCGATCATGTCGTGGCATCGCACGTGGTGGAGCATGTGCCGGATCTGGTGACGTGGCTTTCGGAGATCGCGACGGTGCTCGGGCCGGATGGGGCGTTGCGGCTCATCGTGCCGGACCGGCGGTTCACGATGGACATCTCGCGTCGGGAGACGGTGCTGGCGGACGTGCTCGCCGCCCGTCTGGAGAAGCGGACACGGCCGACGCCGCGGGACGTCATCGACTTCTATGGCAATTACCGCATCGTCGAGCGGGACGTGGCCTGGATGGGCGTGGAGCCGTTGGGGGACGGGGCGGCGATCACGGAGATCGGGACGGCCATGATGCACGCCAGGTCGGTCCTGGCGGGCGCCTACTGCGACGCGCATTGCTGGGTGTTCACGCCGGGCAGCTTCGTCCACCTGATGGGCAACCTGGCGGCGATCGGCGAGTGCGGCTTCATGTGCGCGCGGATCGTCGACACGGTGCCGGGGGAGATCGACTTCTTTGTCCACCTGCGGCGGTCGAGCGATGCCGGAGGGATACGGGACAGCTGGGATCGTGCGAGGTGCGTCCTGGCGCAGTCGCGATCGGGCGGCCTGGAACTGGAGCAGGACGAACCGGGTGCGTTGCGGGCAGCCGTGAGACGGTTGAAGGCCGAGCTGGAGGCGTCGGGAGCCGGGTGCGGGCGGGTCGGGGCGCTCGAGCGCGAGCTCGAGGCGGCGCGGCTGACGGTCGCGCATCTCAGGTCGGTCCGGGGAGCGTTCGGCAGCCTTCGGCAGGCGCTGGCGCGACGGGCGGGTCGAACACGTTGGCGTGGAGTCGCCGCGGCTGAGGGAGTGCGCCGTCAGCCTGTTTCAAGTCCGGGTGGTCTCGGCAAGGGCGAGGAAGCGGAGCCGCGGCCTGCGACCACAGCAAGCGACGCTGGTCCATCAGAAGCGACAGCGGCGGTGACCAAGTGCTAGAATGAGAATTGGAGGATGGGATGGGTGCAGTTCGGTTGCCGGACGAGCTTGAGCGCGTGATCGAGCGGCAGGTCGCCGAGGGGCGAGCCGACAGCCCGGCCGCATTCGTGGAAGAAGCCGTCCGGCGCCTGGTGGACGAGATCCGTGCCGAGGAAGAGGACGTCCGGCAGGCAGCCGAGGCAGGCGTCGCTCCTGCCTCGCCGCCGCGTGCGATTGGATCACGAGCTAACAGGCCCTAGGCGGTTCTGTTAGGCGTTCTTATTGTTTAGTATCTGGATTCAAGGTTCCGGCTCCAGAATTGCTTTCCCTAAAGCGCGCAATAAGTTCTGGAGTTGCAACAAAAGTTACGTTGATAAAGTGGCAATTTCGAAACTTGCCATCACTGATGACAATCACTCCCGCGCCGACTGGCTGTTGTGGCTGTACAGGTTGAAAGACTTGGTCAAAGTCTCCGAGAAATTTGCTACCTTCAATATCAGACCCATTCTCTAACGCAACTACCGCTGGGCCATAAATCCAGTCATTCTCAAATGTCCTACCGGCGATGAACTTGTTTGCATCAGCTAGGTCAGCAAGATGAAAATACTTTGCATTAATATAAGACTGGGCGAATTCGTCTGAAGTGAGCGCTCTTGGGGCGTGAGAATACCGCAGATAAATCGTAGATACATCTAGCACTAAAGCGCCTACACCCACGAATGCAAATATGTATAACCACCCTACAGGCTGCGCAGTGGTTCCCTTCGGAACCACTACCCTCAGCGACCTTATCTCCGGCCAGAATAAAAAGACATTCCAAGCGCAGGCTGCAACGACAATGACTATTGGCGTTGCCCAGCCACCTGCCGTCAGAAACGTAGCGGCTAAAGAGACCGCATAAGCCAGCACAGAGAGGCCGCCCCTCCCAGCACCGAGTCGATTTCTCCAAGTGATGTTGGCCATGGGTACCTTTATTCGTCGGGTTGCATCGGGATCCGCTCGCCATCCCCGCAACCATCATGAGCGCCGGTGGCACGCCAATAGGTCTTCCGATCCTCGTCGGCTGAAGAAGACGGCGCCAGCTTCATACAATAGCCGTTCTGCTCCCACCACGCGCGGGTTAGCTCCTGACGGTAGTCGGACTCGATCCCCTGCCCCTCCGGCTGCAGCCAGTGGATGCACCAAGCGCACCCGGTCATCGAGGGGCCGCTGCCATCGCCAACAGTGGCACCGGCGCCGCACCGATCGGTCGGCAGCACCAGCAGCCAGCACGCGATCTCGAAAGCCTCTCTTGTTGGTGGAGGCGGGTTATGCTGGCTGAACCCGCGCTCGCTCGGCCGGTAGACGCAAGCGGCGCAGTTTTGGGGAAGCGGTACCCTCAACTCGGCCACCATCGCTAGAGCCGCGCTGCGCGAGCTGCTGCGGCCACCTGCTGCTGGCCCTGCCGATTGGCCGATGCCTGCGACTGGGTAGAGGCTGGCGTCGCCTGCCGGGCAATCCTCCAAAGGCAGCAGGACGCGAGCAGCGACAGATAGATTCAGGAGCTAACAGGCCCTAGTGCACTACCGCATGGTGCTGTCACGTGCCGCCGCAGGATGATCCGGGATGCCGAGGAACGTTGAAGGGGTCAGGAGCAGGCGTCCGCTAGTCGCGGATAAAAGGACAGCCGTGGGATGACGTTCCGCCGGCGGGATCAGTATTTCAGGCCGGTGTCGCAGAGCACGGTCGCGACGACGGCTTCGGCCGGGAGGCGTCCGGAGGCCAGCAGAGATGCGCAGGCGCATACGTTGGCGGCGGACGAGTAGCCCACGTGCAGCCCTTCGCGGGTCGCGAGCCGCCGCCGCCAGTGCTCGACGTCCTCGTCCGTGACGGCGATCGTGGAGTCCATCAGGCTGGAGTTCCAGTGCGGTGGCACGCTGCCGTAGCTCGTGCCCTGGACCAGATGGCGGGGCCTGGTGACGGGAAGCCCTGCGAGCGGCTGACAGCCCTCCGGCTCCACCGCCACGCACAGGACGGAGGGGTTGTGCTGCCGCAAGACGGCGGCGACACCGCCGAAGGTGGCGCCGGTTCCGACCGCGGCGACCCAGGCATCGATCCGGCCGCCGGACTGGGCCCAGATTTCAGGGCCGGTCGTTTCCCGATGCGCCTGCTGGCACTCCGGGGCGTGGAACTGGTTGACGTAGAAGCCGCCCTGCTCGGCCGCGATGCGTTGAGCGACGTCTGCTGCCGCGTTCACGTCGGCGCCGGTCACCTGTCCCGGTACGCCGTCGACCTGGGGCACCAGCACGACCTCGGCGCCGAGCGCCTCGAGCATCCGCACGCGTTGCGGGCTGTTGCCGGCGGACATGGTGACCACCAGCGGGTGCCCCAGCGCCGCGCAGGCGACGGCGAGGCCTGCTCCCATGTTGCCGCTGGTCATCTCGACGACAGGAGCTCCGGGCGCCAGTCGCCCGTCCGCCCGTGCGGCGAGCAGAACGGCGCGGGCCGCACGGTCCTTCACGCTGCCCCCGGGCTGCATGAACTCGGCCTTCGCCAGGATGCGGCCGGGACCAGGGTGGATGCGGTCCAGGGCGACCAGGGGGGTGTTGCCGATCAGGTCGAGGCCCGAGGGCGTGATCGCGGCAGACGACGACGTGCGGAAGGATGACGACATGTAACGGGCCATAGCAGAGGGGCCCGGCCAGAGCTTGCTCCTCGCTTCGCCCGTGACCGTGGATCAGGTCTGCAACACGTCCTGGCCGGCGAGGGAGGCGATTTCGGCGTCGGTGAAGACGCGGCTGCGGGTGAGGAAGCGGACGCCTTCGGGGGCTTCGAGGGAGAAGCCGGAGCCGCGGCCGGGGACCAGGTCGATGATGAGCTGGGTGTGCGACCACAGGGCGTGCTGGGCGGCGCCGATGAAGACGTCGGTGTCCTCGATGCTGCCGAGATGGACGTCCCGTGCGCCGGTGCGGAACTCGCCGGCGGGGTAGCACATCGGCGAGGAGCCGTCGCAGCAGCCGCCGGACTGGTGGAACATCAGAGGGCCGTGCTGGTCGCGCAGGCGACGGATCATCGCGCGCGCCGCGTCGGTGGCGGTGACGCGGGGGACCGGTTGTTCGGTCATGAAAACGACCTAGACGAGGTGCGGGAATGCGCTGTGCTGAGCGAGAGCGTTCCATCGCGGCAGCGATGGAACGTGGCCGGCGTGGAGATCGAGAACCGGAGCGGAGCGGCCGTCCGGCCGTGAGCACCGGAAGCGCAGAGCTCCGCGTCGGATCGCCAGCACAGTAGCATTCCCACCCCGGTTCAGAAGAAGCCGAGGGGCTTTGGGCTATAGCTCACCAGCATGTTCTTGGTCTGCTGGTAGTGGTCGAGCATCATGCGGTGGTTCTCGCGGCCGATGCCGGACTGCTTGTAGCCGCCGAAGGCGGCGTGCGCGGGATACAGGTGGTAGCAGTTGGTCCAGACGCGGCCGGCCTTGATCGCGCGGCCGAAGCGGTAGGCGCGGGTGCCGTCGCGGGACCAGACGCCGGCGCCGAGGCCGTACAGGGTGTCGTTGGCCAGCGCCAGCGCGTCGTCGTCGTCGGTGAAGCGGGTGACGGACAGGACGGGGCCGAAGATCTCCTCCTGGAAGATGCGCATGCGGTTGTGGCCTTCCAACACGGTCGGCTTGACGTAGAAGCCGTCCTTGAGCTCCTCGCCGAGGTCGGCACGCTCGCCGCCGATCAGGGTCTTGGCACCCTCCTGCCGGCCGATGTCGAAGTAGGACAGGATCTTCTGCAGCTGGTCGTTGGAGGCCTGGGCGCCGATCATGGTGCTGGCGTCGAGCGGATTGCCCATGCGGATCTTCGAGACGCGGTCGATCGCGCGCTCCATGAAGCGGTCGTAGATGTCCTCGTGCACCAGGGCGCGCGACGGGCAGGTGCAGACCTCGCCCTGGTTCAGCGCGAACATGGTGAAGCCCTCGAGAGCCTTGTCGAGGAAGTCGTCGTCGTCGGCCATCACGTCGGCGAAGAAGATGTTGGGCGACTTGCCGCCCAGCTCCAGCGTGACGGGGATGATGTTCTCCGACGCGTACTGCATGATCAGGCGGCCGGTGGTGGTCTCGCCGGTGAAGGCGACCTTGGCGACGCGGGGGCTCTGCGCCAGCGGCTTGCCGCACTCGACGCCGAAGCCGTTGACGATGTTGAGCACGCCGGGGGGCAGCAGGTCGGCGATGATCTCGGCGAACACCATGATGGACATGGGCGTCTGCTCGGCCGGCTTGAGAACGACGCAGTTGCCGGCGGCGAGTGCGGGGGCGAGCTTCCACACCGCCATCAGCAGCGGGAAGTTCCAGGGGATGATCTGGGCGACCACGCCGAGCGGCTCGTGGAAATGGTAGGCGACGGTGTCGTGGTCGATCTCGGACAGCGTGCCTTCCTGGGCGCGCAGGCAGCCGGCGAAGTAGCGGAAATGGTCGACCGCGAGCGGCAGGTCGGCGGCGGTGGTCTCGCGGATCGGCTTGCCGTTGTCGATGGTTTCGACCAGAGCGAGCAGGCCGAGGCGTTCCTCCATGCGGTCGGCAATGCGCAGCAGGATCAGCGAGCGCTCGGCGGCGGAGGTGCGGCCCCAGCTGTCGGCGGCCTTGTGGGCGGCGTCCAGCGCCAGCTCGACGTCCTCGGCGGTGGAGCGGGCGACGGTGCAGATGACGCGGCCGTCGATCGGCGAGATGTTCTCGAAGGTCTGGCCGCGGGTGGCGGCGATCCAGTCGCCGCCGATGAAGTTGTCGTAGTGCGGCCGGATCGCGATTTCCTTGGCGACGTCGGCGAGGGCCTTCTCGACCATGATGGTGATCTCCCTTGTGCGGATCTCGGAGCGCGGTCCGCTTGTTCGACGGTGTCAGTCTGCGCCCTTCGGGGGGGCCTGTTCCAGACAGAAGGCGGTGAACTCGTCGCGGCTGGCGAACGCGGTCTGGGTGCCGGGGCGGGTTACCGAATGGGCGGCGTACAGGGTCGCCTGGCTGAGGGCGGCGTGCACGTCGGTGTGCTGGACGTAGTGGGCGGCGAACGCGCCGATGAAGGCGTCGCCGGCGCCGCTGGTGTCGCGCGTCGGCACCCGGACCGAGGGCACGTGCCAGGTCTCGGTGGGAGTGACCAGCAGCGCGCCTTCCGCGCCGAGCGTGACCACGATGCGGCCCATGCCGCGGGCCAGCAGGCCGCGCGCGGCGGTCCCGGCCTCGGTGGGGGTGTCGGTCGGCAGCCCGGTCAGGATCGCGAGCTCGCTCTGGTTGGGCATGAAGAAGTCGACGCTGGCGATGCGGTCCAGCGACAACGCGGCGGTGGCGGGTGCGGGGTTGAGCAGCACCGGCTTGTTGTTGGCGCGCGCCCAGTCGATGGCGTGATAGACGGTGTCGAGCGGGACCTCCAGCTGCAGCAGGAGGAGGTCGCAGCCGAGCAGGTCGGGGGCGGCATCGTCGATGTCGGCCGGCAGCAGGTGGTCGTTGGCGCCCTTGACGATCAGGATGATGTTGTCGCCGTGGGCGTCGACGAAGATCGGCGCCACGCCGTTGGAGGTGCCGGGCACGGCGCGGACGTGGCGGGCGTCGATGCCGAGGTCGGCGAAGTTGCGCTGGACGTAGGTGCCGAGCAGGTCGTCGCCGACGCGGCTGACCATCATGACGTCGGCGCCAAGCTTGGCTGCGGCGGCGGCCTGGTTGGCGCCCTTGCCGCCGGGGCCGATGGCGAAGGCGGGTGCGGCCAGGGTCTCGCCCAGGCGGGGCATGCGGTCGACGGTGGTGACCAGGTCGACCATGTTGCTGCCGATGACGCCGATGCGCGCACTCATGGGGCGTCTCCGTTGGTGGGGGTCAGGGAGGCGATGCGCAGGGCCATGCGGTCGGCCTCCGACGCGTCGAGGTGGCCGAGGGTGAGGGCGAACCGGGCGGTGCCGTGCGGCGGCAGCAGGCGGACGTGGCCCTTGCGGCGCTCCGCCGCGTAGCCTTCGGGCTCGCAGGTGGATGGCAGGGCGAAGGCGGCGACGGCGGCGTCGGGGTCGCTCATGATCCAGCGCACGCAGCGGGGGAACTCGGCCGGGGCGTAGTCGAGGGCGAAGGCGTCGCCGTCGGGGCGGCGCAGCATCAGCGCGGTGCGGCCGGCGGGGTCGGTGCCGAGGCCGGACAGGTAGAACACCTGCTCGGGGTCGTAGCGGTCGGGCTGGTCCAGCACCTCCATCCGGGCGGGCGATGCGGCCAGCTCGTCGATCAGGGCGAGATAGTCGGGGTCGGGGCGGACATGGGCGGGGACCGCGCGGCGCACGGATACGGTGTCGGGGCGGAAGGGGGTGGGTTGCACGATCCTGCCGCCTGGCACGAAGGCGAAGTTCACGTGCGCCATGTACATCAGCTCCATCGGCCGGCCGGAGCGGTTCTCGACGGAAAGCGCGAGGTCGAACAGCGCGGAGTCCTGCGACAGGGTGACGCTGGGGCGGGCGCGGTAGTGCGGGCCGAAGGCGATCACGTGGTCGCGCTCGCTAATCAGGCGCAGGGACAGAGTGCCGTCCTGGTCCAGCAGCTCCAGGGAGGCGCTGCGCATGGCGGCGCAGGGGAACTCGCCGTGTGCCGCGTGGTCGTCGGCGGCGGAGGGAACGCCGTTGCGGAGCAGGCCGCTGTGGAAGGCGAAGCAGCCATAGGTGCCGGCGATGGTGTCGGACGGGAGCGGCATGTCGAAGCCGCTGCGCATGGCGAGGTCGACGCCGTCGAAGTGGGCGGCCCAGATCATCTGGCCGAACCAGGGCAGGATCACCAGCTCGCCGCGGCGGTTGCGCAGGCGCAGCGCGTCGATGCCACTGGGGTAGCGGAACAGGGCGGCGGACAGGCCGCCTGCCTCGATCACGGGGCGGTCGGTGGCGGTCAGGCCGCCCTGGTGCAGCGGGATGGTGGCAAGCAGGCGCATCGTCAGCGGGTCCGGGTGCGCAACGCGTTGAGCGCGATCGAGAGGAGCAGGAACGCCCCCCAGATGAAGTCGACCAGGAAGTTGCTGAACCGCATCAGCTGCAGGCCCGAGGAGAGCAGCATCAGCGCCAGCAGGGCGAGTGCCACGCCGGGCACGGAGCCGCGTCCGCCGGCGGGGTTGGTGCCGCCGAGGACGGCGATCAGCACCGCCTGGAGCAGGTAGGACACGCCGTAGTCGGACTTGGCGGCGTTGGTGCGGCCGGACAGGATGATGCCGGCGAGGCTCGCGAGCACGCCACTCAGCACGTAGGACAGGAACACGGTGCGCGCGGTGCGCAGGCCGGCGAAGCGGGCGGCGCGGGCGCTGGTGCCGATCAGCTTGAGCGAGATGCCGAACGGGGTGCCGGTGAGCATCAAGGCCACCAGGGCGGCGGCGAGGAGGAACACCAGGAGCGGCACGGCGACGCCCAGGATCTGGCCGTTGCCGATCGCGCCCCAGAGCATGGGATAGCCGACGATGGCGGGGCCGCCGGTGAGGACCACGGCGATGCCGGTGTAGACCTGGCCGGTGCCGATGGTGGCGAGGATCGGGGTGATGCGGGCGCGGGCGATCAGCAGGCCGTTGACGGCGCCGCCGAGCAGGCCGGTGGCCAGCGCGATCAGGATGCCGAGCAGCACCGGGGCAGGCGCCATGTGCATCAGGGTGGGGCCGCGGGCGGCGCCATGGGCGTGGAAGAACAGGCCGGCCAGGATGCCGGACAGGTTGGCGATGCCGATCACCGACAGGTCGATGCCGCCGGTCAGCATCGCCAGCATCATCGCGATCGAGAGCAGGCCGAGCTCGGGGGCGACGTAGGTGATGGACTCGAACACGTAGGGGCGCAGGAACTTGTGCGGGTCCAGCGCCGACATGACGGCGAAGATCAGCGCGATCAGCAGGAGGAGCTGGAGCAGCGCGGGGTCGGGGCGCCAGGCGCGACGTGGGGCGGTGGCAGGTGGCAGGGTGGCGGGGGGCGGCAGGGTGGTGCTCATGCGGCGCGCCGGCCGCGGTCGCGCCAGGCGGTGAAGCCGGCGGCGAGGATCACCACCAGGCCGACCACGATGCGCTGCCAGGTGGTGTCGATGTGCATGACGATCAGGCTGTTGGTCAGCATCACCAGGGTGAACACGCCGAGCATGGTGCCGGGCACGCTGCCGCGGCCGCCGAAGATGCTGACGCCGCCGAGCACCACGGCGGCGATCACGTCGATCTCGGTGCCGGCCAGGTCGTGCGGGTTGGCGATCCAGATCATGGAGGCGTGCAGCAGGCCGGCGAAGCCGGCGAGCGCGCCGGCCAGGCCGTAGATGAAGAAGGTGGTGCCGCGGACGCTGAAGCCGGCGCGCCTGGCGGCCTCCTCGCCGCCGCCGAGGGCGTAGATGGAGCGGCCGACCAGGGTGTAGCGGAGCAGGAGGTGAACGCCGAAGGCCAGCAGGAGGTAGAGCAGCACCATCGCCGACAGCTCGGCGTGCTGGCCGCCGGCCTGGGGGATGCGAAGCAGGTCGGTGCGGGCGAAGGCGATCAGGGCGGGGGGCATCTGGTCGATGTTGATCTGGCTGGCGCTGACGGCGCCGAGCAGGAAGCCGCGCACGGCGGTGCCGGTGCCGAGCGTCACGATCAGCGGGATCATGCGCAGGCCGTGCACGAACACGGCGTTGAGCAGGCCGAGTGTCAGGCCGATCAGGGTGGAGGCGAGGAAGGGGAGCAGCACGCCGTCATAGGGGAGTGCGACCATCGCCTTGATGGTGAGGTACATGGCGGCGATGGCGAAGGCGGGGAAGGAGACGTCGATGCCGCCGGACAGCATCACCACCATCACGCCGAGTGCGAGGATGCCGGTGATGACGTTGGCACGCAGCAGGCTGAACAGGTTGGACCAGTTCCAGAACGCGGGATTGACCGTGCCGATCACCAGCATCGCCAGCAGGGCGACGAGGGCGACCGCGAGCTCGGGGCGGCGGAGCAGCGGGCGGAAGGCTGCGAGGCGGAGTGGGGTGACAGTGGTGGCGCTCATGCGAGCGCTCTCAGGCGGTCGGACAGGGCGCGCTCGCGCTGCGGCACCGGGCCGTCGCCGGGGAGTTCGGCGACCAGGCGGCCGCGATGCATCAGCAGGATGCGGTTGCAGTTGGCGGCGAGCTCGGGAAGGTCGTCGGAGATCATCAGCACGCCGAGGCCGCCTGCCTGCGCCAGGCCGCGTATGGTGGCGTGGATGCCGGCCTTGGAGCCGACGTCGACGCCGACGGTGGGGCCGTTGAGGATCAGCAGGCGGGGCTGCTGGAGGAGCCAGCGGCCGATCACCACGCGCTGCTGGTTGCCCCCCGAGAGCTGCGTCACCGGGCGGTCGCCGGTGGGGGTGGCGATGGCCATGGCGCGGATGGTGTCGGCGGCGGCCGAGGCGGCGGCGCGGCGGCGGAGCAGGCCGAAGCGGCTGAGGCGCGCGAGTGCTGTGGCGACGATGTTGCGGTCGATGGTTTCGGGCAGGAACAGGCCCTCGGTCAGGCGGTCCTCGGGCACGTAGGCGATGCGGTGGGCGATGGCGCGCTGCACGCTGTCGAGGCGGACGGGGGTGCCGTCGAGGCGGATGGTGCCGCGGTAGTTAGGGCGCATGCCGAACAGGGCCAAGGCGAGCTCGGTGCGGCCGGAGCCGAGCAGGCCGGAGATGCCGACGATCTCGCCGGGCAGGAGGCGGAAGGAGATGTCGTCGAGCTCGCCGGGGACGTGGAGGCAATCGAGTTCCAGCAGCGGCGTGGCAGTGGGACCGGGCTGCCAGTCGTAGGAGGCCTCGGCGATGTCGCTGCCGGTCATGGCGCGGGTGATGGACGCCTCGTCGAACTCGGCGATCGGGCCGGCGGCGACCACGCGGCCGGAGCGCAGCACGGTGAGGCGCTCGCTGATGTCGAGCATCTCGCGCATCTTGTGGCTGACGAACAGCACGGCGATGCCGCGGGACTGGATGTCGCGCACCACGCCGAACAGGGTGGCGACCTCGCGGCCGGTGAGTGCGGTAGTGGGCTCGTCCATGATCAGCAGGCGGGGGTCGGCCATCAGGGCGCGGGCGATGGCGACCAGCTGGCGGCCGGAGGTGGGCAGGCTGTCCACGGTGGCGTCGAGGTCGAGATGCACGCCGAGGCGGGCGACGGCGGCCTCGGCATGCGTGCGCATGCGTCGCCAGCTGACCACGCGGCGGCGGGCGCGGAGCTCGGCACCGATCGCGAGGTTCTCGGCGACGGTCAGGTTCCCGAACAGGGAGAAGTCCTGGTAGATCACCTGCACGCCGAGCGCGATCGCCTGGCGGGGGGTCATGTCGGGGACGGGCGTGCCGTCGACCAGGATGGTGCCGCGGTCGACGGCGTTGATGCCGGAGACCACCTTGATCAGGGTGGACTTGCCGGAACCGTTCTCGCCGGCGAGGCAGTGGATCTCGCCGCGGCCGATCGAGAGCGACACCCCATCGAGCGCCTTCACGCCGGCGAAGTGCCGGGCGACGTCGCGCAGTTCGAGCACGGGTGTCGTCACGCGAGGAACAGCCGGGTCAGAAGTTGTAGTCGCCCATGTTGGCCTTGGTGACCCCGACCCAGCCATGGCCGAACAGGATGTTGGACCGTTTCGGGTCGTTGGCGGCGAGCTTGTCGTAGCCGGGAAGGCCGAGGTCGAGGCCGGGGGTGATCGGCTTCTTCGAAAGCGCCATGACGGCCAGGATGTTCATCGCGTAGCCGGCGGTGGCGGGGTCCCAGAACTGGATGTAGTCGATGTCGCCGTCCTTGAGGTACTGGCCGGCGACGGAGACCAGGCCGGTACCGGAAAAGAACAGCTTGCCCTTGAGGCCGCGCTCGGCGATCAGGCGGCCGGCGCCGGCGGAGGTCGGCATCGGCGCGCCCAGGATGCCGCGGAGCGTCGGGTAGGTGGTCAGGATCTCCTTGAGCTTGTTGTAGTCGGTGGTGGCGTCGTCATAGGTCTCGATGCGCTTGGTGACCTGCGTCATCTTGGGGAAGTTCGCCTGCTGGTAGGCGACGGCGCCGTCGATCCACTCGTTCTGCGAGGTGGAGGTGAGGCTGCCGACGGTGGCGACGTAGCCGCCCTGCCCGCCCATCTGGGTGCCCAGGTTCTGCATCAGCTTGGCGCCGTAGGCGTGGTTGTCGAACGCCTCGATGTCGTAGTCGGTGGCCTGGAGGTTGGAGGCCTCGTGCGAGATCACCACGATGCCGCGGTCGCGCGCCTTTTGCAGCACCGGCTCCACCGCCTCGACCGAGAACGGAACGATGCAGATGGCGTCGACGCCCTGCGCGATCAGGCTTTCCACGATCTGCACCTGGGCGGCGGCGTCGGCCTGGCTGGGGCCGACCATCCAGGTGTCGTGACCCTGGTCAGCACCGAACTGCTTCACGCCGACGCGCATGCGGTCGAACCAGGCGATGCCGTCCACCTTCACCACGGTGGCGATCGAGTACTTCTTGGTCACCTTGGCGGCGATGGTCTTGGGCACGCCGGCGGTGTCCACCGCGGCGGCGAAGGCGGGCATAATGCCGGTCGTCAGCGCCGCGGCACCGGCGGAAGCGAGCAACGAGAAGCGGCGGCGTGTGATCCGGGTCATGGTCGGTCTCCCTGTGGGCTGCCGGCTTGGGATGGGCCGGGCTTAACCCGTTGCGTGGTCTCAGTAGGTTCCGGCGGCGGGCGCGGTCTGGGTCATCAAGGCGATGCCGGAGCTGGTGCCGATGCGGGTGGCGCCGGCGGCGACCATGGCCTGCACCGCCTCGGGCGTGCGCACGCCGCCGGACGCCTTGACGCCGATCGTGGAGCCGACCGCGTCGCGCATCAGGGCGACGTCGGCGACCGTGGCGCCGCCGGTGGAGAAGCCGGTCGAGGTCTTGACGAAGTCGGCGCCGGCTTCGGCGGACAGGCGGCAGGCGGTGCGCTTCTCGTCGTCGGTGAGCAGGCAGCACTCGATGATCACCTTGAGCACGGCGCTGGGACAGGCGGCGCGCACGGCGGCGATGTCGTCGCGCACGGCGTCGTGGCGGCTGTCCTTCAGGGCGCCGATGCCGATCACCATGTCGATCTCGGTGGCACCGGCGGCGACGGCGGCGGCGGTCTCGGCGGCCTTGGCGGCGGGGAGCATGGCGCCGAGCGGGAAGCCGACCACGGCGCAGACGCGCACGTCGCTGCCGCGCAGCCGTGCGGCCACGAACGGCACCTGCACCGAGTTGACGCAGACGGAGCGGAAGCCGTGCGTGCGGGCCTCGTCGCAGAACTGCGCGACCTGCGCCTCGGTGGCGTCGGGCTTGAGAATCGTGTGGTCGATCAGCTGAGCCAGGGCGTGGCCGGCGATGGGGTCGGGCACGGGGAGAATGCTCCTTGGCGCCGGGATGGGCATGACCGTTTGTTAAGATCGTAACATCTGGTAGTCTAGTCACATCGAGGGTCGTGGCGTCAACCGGGAGGCGGGGCAAAGCATGGAGCAGCGGCCTGCTGCCGTGACCGGGTCACGCGACCGACGGGCGATGCGGCTGGACCGGCTGCGCACGCTGGCGGCGCAGGACGGGGCGCTGCGCCTGGGCGACGCGGCGCGGGCGTTGGCGGTATCGACCATGACGCTGCGTCGCGACCTGGCGGAGGGCGAGACCGGGTTCGACCTGCTGGGCGGCTACATCGTGCCGCGTGGAAGCTCGGGCTACGCGCTGGACGTCGAGCAGGGCAGCCACGTGCAGGCGAAGGCGGAGGCGGGACGGCGTGCGGCGGCGCTGGTGCGGCCGGGCGACACCATCTTCGTGGATTGCGGCACCACCATGCCGCATCTGATGGCGGCCCTGCCCGCTGAGCTTGCGGTGACGATCGTGTGCTACGCGCTGAACGTCGCAGCGGCGGCGAGCCGGATGTCGCGGGCACGGCTGTTCGTGCTGGGCGGGCTGTTCCACGCGGAATCGGCGACGTTCTTCTCCGAGGATGCGCTGCGCAGCCTGCACCAGCTCGGGATCAACAAGGCGTTCGTGTCGGCGGGCGGCGTGCACGCGGCGCAGGGGGCGAGCTGCTCGCACTTCCACGAGGTGCCGGTGAAGCGGACGGTGCTGGAACGGGCGGTGCAGTCGTTCCTGGTCGCGGACAGCAGCAAGCTCGGCCAGGTGAAGCCGGCGCATTTCGCGCCGCTGGCGGCGTTCGACGCGGTGATCACGGAGCTCGACGGGGACGAACGGTGACGGCGGAGGCCGCCGCCGACAAAGGCAGGGGATCGGAACGATGCGCGCAGCGGTGATGTATGCTCCCGGGGACATACGGGTCGAGGAGGTTCCCCGGCCGGTGGCGGGGGCGGACGAGGTGCTGCTGCGCGTGGCGGCGTGTGGGGTGTGCGGCTCGGACATCCCGCGCATGCTGAGCAAGGGCGCGCACCGGATGCCGATCATCTGCGGGCACGAGTTCTCCGGGCACGTGGTCGAGTTGGGCGAGAACATCGAGGGGTTCGCGGAGGGCGAGCTGGTGTCGGTGGCGCCGCTGATCCCGTGCCGGCGATGCGACCAGTGCCTGACCGGCAGCTTCTCGCGCTGCCGCGACTACGATTACTTCGGTAGCAGGCGGGACGGGGCGTATGCAGAGTATGTCGTGGTGCCGCGGGGCAACCTGCTGAGGACGCCGGCGGGGATCGATCCGCGTGCGGCGGCGATGGCGGATCCGGCGTCGATCGCGCTGCACGCGATCTGGAAGGCGCCGCTGGCGATCGGGCAGACCGGCGGCGTGGTCGGGTGCGGGCCGATCGGGCTGTTCGCGATCCAGTGGATGCGGCTGATGGGGGCGTCCGAGGTGGTCGCGGTGGACGTGTCGGAGCGCAAGCTGGAGCAGGCACGGGAGGCGGGGGCAACACACGCGTTCCTGAGCCACGGGCCGCGACCGGAGGTGCCGCCCTGCGACCTCGTGGTGGAGGCGGCGGGGCATCCGGCGACGGCCAACCTGGCGGTGCGCATGGCGGGGCCGGGCGGGCATGTGGTGTTCATCGGCATCCCGACGCAGGAGGTCGGGCTGGAGGTGGCGACCTTCAACCACATGCTGCGGCAGGAGGTGTCGCTGCACGGGTCGTGGAACTCGTTCGGCGCGCCGTTCCCGGGCGCACAGTGGACCACGACGCTGGAGAAGCTGGGCAGCGGGGCGCTGCGCTGGGAGTTCATGATCACGCACGAGCCGGGGCTGGACGCGCTGCCGGAGGTGATGACGAAGTTCAGGGAGCGCAACGAGTTCATCTCCAAGGTCATGGTCCGGCCGTAGGGCGGGCCGTGAGCGTCGTGCCATGAGCCTGCTGCTGGGACTGGATTTCGGCACCGGCGGGGTAAGGGTGGGGCTGTTCGACCTCGGGCGGCGCGCGATCGTCGCCACGGCGGAGGTCACCTACCCGACCGCGCATCCGCATCCGGGCTGGGCGGAGCAATCGCCGGAAGGGTGGTGGGAGGCGCTGGGGGCGGCGTGCCGGCGGACGATGGAGATGGCCGGGCACCCGACGGTGGCGGGGATCGCGGTGGCGACCACGGCGTCCACCGTGGTGGCGTGCACGGCGGACGGCACGCCGCTGCGGCCGGCGCTGCTGTGGATGGATTGCCGGGCGGGGGTGGAAGCGTCGCGCACGGGGGCGAGCACGCATCCGGTGATGGCGCGGAGCGGCGGCAGCGACGCGGCGGAATGGCTGGTGCCCAAGGCGATGTGGCTCGCGGCGCACGAACCGGCGGTGTACGCGGCGGCGGACGTGCTGTGCGAGTGCCTCGACTGGGTGAACTTCAGGCTGACCGGGCGGTGGGTGGGCTCGCGCATGAACGCGACCTGCAAGTGGAACTATGACAGCGAGGCGGGGCGGTTCCATCCCGAGCTGTACGAGGCGTTCGGGGTGCCGGGGCTCATGGGTAAGCTGCCGGCGGCGATCCTGCCGGTGGGGGACGCGATCGAGCGGCTGTCGGCGCAGGCAGCAGCGCATCTGGGGCTCGGCGCGCAGCGGCCGGTGGTGGCGCAAGGCGGGATCGACGCGCATGTCGGCATGCTGGGCGCCGATACGGTGGCGCCAGGGCAGCTGCTGATGATCGGCGGCACCTCGGTGGTGCACCTGTTCCACCTCGGGGCGGAGCGGCCGATGCCGGGGTTCTGGGGGCCGTATCCGCACGCGCTGGTCGACGGGCTGTGGATGGTGGAGGGCGGGCAGGTGTCGGCGGGGTCGGTGCTGACCTGGCTGAGCCGGCAGATCTTCG
>CAXTVX010000048.1:0-28701 GCA_964247755.1 uncultured Acetobacteraceae bacterium
GCGATCTCGCTGCCCATGAACAGCAGCTTCTTGCCGGGATGGGTCCACATGAAGCCGTAATAGGCCCGAAGGTTGGCGAACTTCTGCCAGTCGTCCGCGCCCGGCATCTTGCCGATCATCGAGCCTTTTCCGTAAACCACCTCGTCGTGGCTGATCGGCAGCACGAAGCGCTCGGAGAATGCATAGACCAGGCCGAACGAGATCTCGCCGTGGTGCCACTTGCGGTGCACCGGCTCGCCCTGGATGTAGTGCAGGGTGTCGTGCATCCAGCCCATGTTCCACTTGTAGTCGAAGCCCAGCCCGCCCTCGTCGGCCGGGCGGGTGACATGCGGGAACGAGGTGGACTCCTCCGCCACCAGGATCGCACCCGGCGCCACGTCCTTCACGGCCCGGCTGAGGTCCTGCAGGAAGGCGATCGATTCGAGGTTCTCGCGGCCGCCGTGGCGGTTCGGCACCCATTCGCCTTCCTTGCGGCTGTAGTCGCGATACAGCATGGAGGCGACGGCATCGACGCGCAGCCCGTCGACATGGAACTGGCGCAGCCAGAACAGCCCGCTGGCGATCATGAAGCCGCGCACCTCGTTGCGGCCCAGGTTGTAGATGAAGGTGTTCCAGTCCTGGTGGTAGCCCTCGAACGGGTTGCCGTGCTCGTACAGCGCAGTGCCGTCGAAATGGGCCAAGCCGTGCGCGTCGGTCGGGAAGTGCGCCGGCACCCAGTCCAGCACCACGCCGATTCCTGCCGCGTGGCAGCGGTCGACGAACCGGGCGAACTCCGCGGGCTTCCCCATGCGCGAGGTCGGCGCGAACTGCCCCAGCACCTGGTAGCCCCAGGAGCCACCGAACGGGTGCTCCATGATCGGCATCAGCTCGATATGGGTGAAGCCCAACTCCTTGACGTAGGGGATCAGCCGGTTGCCCAGGCGCTCCCAATCCGGCGTCGCGCCCTCCTCGTGCGGCAGCCAGGACATGGCGTGCAGCTCGTAGAACGAGAGCGGCGCGTCCGGCGCTTGGCACGCGCCGCGATGTGCCATCCAGTCGCCGTCGGTCCAGGCGTACGGCGTGGGATCCGCTACCACGGACGCGGTCGCGGGTGGCGCCTCGGCCTGCCAGGCGACCGGGTCGGCACGCCAGGGGAGCAGGTTGCCGTCCGGTCCGACCAGCTCGTACTTGTAGCGGTCCCCGGCGCCGGCACCGGGCACGAACAGCTCCCACACGCCCGAGGGCTGCCGCACCCGCATCGGGTTCCGCCGGCCGTCCCAGCCGTTGAACGAGCCGACCACCGACACGCGCTGCGCGTTCGGCGCCCACACCGCGAACCGCGTGCCCTCGACACCCTCCACGCTCACCACGTGCGCGCCGAGCACCTGCGCCAAGTCGCGATGACGGCCCTCGGAGATCAGGTAGATGTCGAGCTCGCCGAGCAGCGGCGGGAACGCGTACGGATCCGCGACCTCCCGCACCGCCTCGCCGCCGGCCGCATCCGGCGCGGACACGCGCAGGCGGTATGGCTGCTCGCCCTGCACCAGCCCGGACCACAGCCCGTCGCCGTGCACCCTGGCCAGGGTGCCGCGCACGAAGCCGCTGGTCGCGTCGACCACATCGACCCGTGACGCCTCCGGCAGGAAGGTGCGCACCGCAACCCCGCCCTCCACGGCGTGCGGCCCCAGCAGCGAGAACGGGTCGCCGTGCCTGGCGCGGACGAAGGAATCGACGGCGCCCGGATGCGGCAGGTGCTCACTCATTCGGCACGTCTCCGGCACCCAGAAGGCGCGTTGCGATCCCGTTCAGCCCGCCGAGCGGAATGCCGATCCAGTCGGGACGGTTGTCGGCCTCGTAGCGGATCTCGTAGGCCGCCTTCTCCAGCAGAAACAGGTCGAGCAGCGACTGCTCCGCCACGCGCGGCACCCAGGGCGTGGCGCTCGCCTCCAGCACCTCGCGGTAGCTGGACAGGAAGTCGGCGCCAGCCTGGCTGCGGAACTGCTCGATCAGCCTGGCCCGCCGTTCCGTCACCCGCTCGCTGTTGCTGTGCAGCCGCGACGAGGCCGTGGCGCCGGCATAGTCGAACGAGCGCAGCATCCCGGCGACGTCGCGCAATGGCGAGGAATGGGCCCGGCGCTGCTCCATGGTCTTGGCCGGCTCGCCTTCGAAATCGATCAGGTAGGCGTCGCCGCCCACGACCAGCACCTGGCCGAGGTGGAAGTCGCCGTGCACCCGGGTGCGCAGCGCGCCGACACCCTGCGCCGCCAGCCGTTTCGCCAACCCGTGCAGCGCCTCGTGCCGATCGACCACCTGCCTGGCGAGCAGCGTCACCTCCTCCGGGACCGTCGCCGGGAGACGACCGAGCGCCTCGACCGCCCGGTCGATCTGCTCGATCGCGCCGTCCGCCCAGGCCTGGAGGTCGGCCTCGGTCACCGTCTCCGGATGGAACGCCGGCTCGTCGGTGGCGGACGCGAACACGTCGTGCAGCTGCGCCAGCCGCCGTCCCAGCGCCTGCGCGAAGCCGGCATAATTGCTGTAGAGGTCCGCGTTCTGCTCCTCCTGGTCGATCGCCGCGTCCTCCACGCTGTCTTCCGCGGCGCGGGCCAGGAAGTCGAGCGTCCACGCCCAGCCGTCTCCCTGGTTGCGCACGAAGCCCTGCACCAGGATCAGCGTGTTCGGCGTGCCGTCGGCATCGTAGCGCGTCACCTCGCCATGCATCGGCGGCGTGTTGGCGAAGCCGCGGCCGGTCAGGTAGCGCGAGATCTCCGCCTCCGGGTGCACGCCCGACAGCACCTTGCGCACCACCTTCAGCACGATCTGGTCGTCGATGATCGCGGAGCTGTTGGACTGCTCGGCCGACAGGCGGCGGACCTGCATCTCGGCTGGACGCTCGAGCTGGTCGAACCGGTCGGTCTTGCGGAACTCGATCCGGCCGCCGCCGTCGAGCGCGATGTCGGCGTTCTGACCGATCCGCTCCAGGGTGCTGGTCATGAAGTTGTCGGTTGTGAAGCCGTCGGTGACGTAGCCGACCAGCGGGCCGCGACGGATCCGGGTCATGGCGAGCTGCTGCGCCACCGGGATCGCGTTCTCCTCGGCAACCGCGCCCAGCGGCAGGCAGTAGCGCTCGGTACGGTTGCCCACCTGCACGGTGATCTCGGTCAACAGCGAGGTGTTGTCGCGATCGTCGCGCAGCGGCACCGAGTAGGCGAAGGCGATGTCGCCCAGGGTCTCGCTCTTGGACGAGAACCAGCGGCGCTTCGGCAGGTATTCCGGCAGCACCTCGCGCTCCAGCAGGTTGCGCGACGCACCCATGCAGATCTCGGTCATCATGTTGCGCACCACGATGGTCGACAGGTCCGGCAACGGCTCGGGCGTCGGCGTGTGCCAGCTCGGCAGCACCTGCTCGGTTGCCAGCAGGAACCAGTAGAACCCGTAGGGCGGCAGCGTCAGCAGGTAGGTGAGCTGGCCGATCGGCGGAAACACCGAGCCGCCGATCACGTCGACCGGCACCCGCCTGATGAACTCGTGCAGGTCGAGTTCCACCGCCTGTGCCGAGCGCGACAGGTTGTACACGCACAGCAGCGTCTCGTCGTGGCCATCCTCGGCCGGATGCGAGCGCAGGTAGGCCAGCACCTTGCGGTTGCCCGGGAACAGGAAGCGCTGGGTGCCGCGGCCGAACGCCCGGTGGCCCTTGCGCACCTCCAGCATCCTGCGCATCCAGTTCAGCAGCGAATGCTGGTCCGCCGACTGCGCCTCGACGTTCACCGCCTGGTAGCCGTAGATCGGATCCATGATCGGCGGCATCACCAGGCCCGCCGGATCGGCGCGCGAGAAGCCGCCGTTGCGGTCGATCGACCACTGCATCGGCGTGCGCACGCCGTCGCGGTCGCCGAGATAGATGTTGTCGCCCATGCCGAGCTCGTCGCCGTAGTAGATCACCGGCGTGCCGGGCATCGACAGCAACAGCCCGTTCATCAGCTCGATGCGGCGCCGGTCATGCTGCATCAGCGGCGACAGCCGGCGCCTGATCCCGAGGTTGATGCGCGCGCGCTTGTCCGACGCATAGGTTTCCCACAGGTAGTCGCGCTCCGACGACGTCACCATCTCCAGCGTCAGCTCGTCGTGGTTGCGCAGGAACACCGCCCACTGGCAGTTCTCCGGTATCGCCGGCGTCTGCCGCATGATGTCGGTGATCGGGAACCGGTCCTCGCGCGCGATCGCCATGTACATGCGCGGCATCAGCGGGAAATGGAACGACATGTGGCACTCGTCGCCCTGGCCGAAATACACCTGCGCGTCCTCGGGCCACATGTTGGCTTCCGCCAGCAGCATCCGACCGGGCGCATAGGCATCGATCTCGGTGCGCATCCGCTTGATGATGTCGTGCGTCTCGGGAAGGTTCTCGTTGCTGGTGCCGTCGCGCTCGATCAGGTACGGCACCGCGTCCAGGCGCAGCCCGTCGATGCCGAGGTCGAGCCAGAACCGCATCGCCGACAACACCTCGTCCATCACCAGCGGGTTGTCGAAGTTGAGGTCCGGCTGGTGGCTGTAGAAGCGGTGCCAGTAATATGCCTTGGCTTCCTCGTCCCAGGTCCAGTTCGACTTCTCGGTGTCCAGGAAGATGATGCGCGTGCCGGAGTACTTCGTGTCCGTATCAGACCACACATAGAAGTCCCGCTCCGGAGATCCGGCAGGAGCCCGGCGCGCGCGCTGGAACCAGCTGTGCTGGTCGGAGGTGTGGTTGATGACCAGCTCGGTGATCACGCGCAGGCCGCGCTCGTGCGCCGCCACCACGAACCGCCGCAGGTCGTTCAGCGTGCCGTAGTCGGAGTGCACCCCGCGATAGTCGGAGATGTCGTAGCCGTCGTCGCGGCGCGGGCTCGGGTAGAACGGGAGCATCCAGATCGCGGTGACGCCGAGATCGACGATGTAGTCGAGCTTTTGCAACAGGCCCTCGAAGTCGCCGACGCCGTCGTTGTTGGAGTCGAAGAACGACTTGATGTGGATCTGGTAGATCACCGCATCCTTGTACCAGAGCGCGTCCTCGATCGGCGGCAACGTGGCTTGGCTGGTCGTGACAGGAGGCTGGTCCCGGGAAGCGGAAGGCTGGTCGAGGGGGATCATGACGATGGTGCCTCAGGAAGCTGGTGCGGCGCGCCAGATCAGATAGGGCCGATCCGGCGTCAGGGTGATGGAATGGGTGCGGCCGGACAGGGCGAAGCTGCCGCCCTGGGCGAGGTCGTCAATGCCAAGCGTGCCCTGGTCGGGCAGGCCCCACTTCCACAGCGGCAGGTCGATCGCAGCCGTCTGCACGTGGTTCGGGTCGAGGCTGATCGCCACCAGGATGGTGTTGCTGCGATCGCGCGTCGCCTTCTCGAACAGCAGCACCGCCTCGTTGGCGGTGGGGAGGAAGCTGATGCCGTGATGCGTGCGCAGCGCCGGGTTCTCGGTACGGATCGCGTTGAGACGGGTGATCTCGGCCACGATGTTGCCTGGGCGGTCCCAGTCCCAGTGCCGGATCTGGAACTTCTCGCTGTCCAGGTATTCCTCCTTGCCCGGCGCCAGCGGCGTCCCCTCGCACAGCTCGAAGCCGTTGTAGACACCCCACAGGCCCGACAGGGTCGCCGCCGCGGCGGCGCGGATCAGGAAGGCGGCCCGCGTGGTGTTTTGCAGGAACAGCGGGTTGATGTCGGGCGTGTTGACGAAGAAATGCGGCCGGAAGAAGTCGCGCGGCGCTTCCGTGGTGAGCTGCGTCAGATACTCGGTCAGCTCCGCCTTGGTGTTGCGCCAGGTGAAGTAGGTGTAGCTCTGCGAGAAGCCCACCTTGCCGAGCCGGTTCATCACCTTCGGCCGGGTGAACGCTTCCGCCAGGAACACCGCGTCCGGATAACGGGCGCGCACCTCGGCGATCATCCACTGCCAGAACGGGAACGGCTTGGTATGGGGATTGTCGACGCGGAACAGCCGGATCCCCTGCTCGCACCAGAACAGCACTACGTTCGCCAAAGCCATCCACAGCCCGGGCACGCTGTCGGGGGCATAGAAATCGACGTTGACGATGTCCTGGTACTTCTTGGGCGGGTTCTCCGCGTAGCGGATGCTTCCGTCGGGCCGCCAGTCGAACCAGTCCTTGTGCTCGCGCAGCCAGGGATGGTCGGGCGCGCACTGGATCGCGAAATCGAGCGCCAGCTCGAGCCCTTCCGCTTCTGCCGCTTTACGCAGGCGCAGGAACTCGGCGAGCGTCCCGAGCTCGGGGTGGATCGCGTCGTGGCCGCCTTCCGCGGTGCCGACCGCGTACGGGCTCCCGACGTCCTCCGGCCCGGGCGTGAGGGTGTTGTTCGGGCCCTTGCGGTTGATCCGGCCGACCGGATGGATCGGCGGGAAGTAGAGCACGTCGAAGCCCATCGCCCGGATGCGCGGCAGGTGCCGCTCCACGTCGGCAAAAGTGCCGTGGCGGCCCGCATCGTCGGCCATGGAACGGGGAAACACCTCGTACCAGCTGGCGAATCCGGCGCCGGTGCGCTCGGCATCGACCGGGATCTCCGCGCTCCGGACGCTGAAGGGCCTGGCGTCCGCAGCCGCCATCAACGCCGCCAGCTCGTCCGACAGCAGCGTGCTGCGCCGTGCATCCTCGTCCGCAGCGTCCAGTTCCCGCAGCACGCGGTCCAGCCCGGCGCCGCCGCGCGGTGCCGCGTCCCGCACATGCGCCACGCCTTCCACCACCTCCAGCGCGGTGGGCACCCCTGCCTTGTGCTTGGCCCCAAGTTCGTGGCGATAGGTCGCCCACATGTCCCGCCAGGCCTGCACCCGATACAGATGCGGGCCGCGGCGTTCCAGCGGGAAGCTCGCCTGCCAGCGGTCGTTGCCGAGCAGGCGCATGCGCGTCTCGTGCCAGTCGACGTCGCCCGGTCCCTGCCATTGCAGCACCGCGGCCAGCATGTCGTGGCCATCGCCGATGACGTCGATCTCCACCTCGACCGTGTCGCCCGCGGTGCGCTTGACCGGGAACGTTCCGCCATCCACCGCCGGGCTCGGCGCCTCGAGCGCCAGCCGTGCCCAGCCCCCGGCCTTGATCGCCGACTCCTCGTCGAGCGGCAGAGGCGTCCCGTTGTGCAGGCGGTCGGCGCGGAACGCGCAGAGCGCGCCGGGTGGCAGCGTCACCGGGCGGCCAGGCACCAGCTTCTCGTGTCCGGTGGGATCGTCGGTTCCGACCAGCGGCGCGAAGGCGGAGAACGCCCCGCCGGTCCAGGGCAGCACGCCCGCCGGATCCACCGAGGCCGGGGTGATGGCGCTGGTGTTCAGGAGCAGCAGCGTCGCGTCGTGGCTGGTGCGCGGATCGTCCGTGGTGCCGCGCAGGATCGCCGTCACCGCCTGGCCCGGTGACGACAGCAGGTGCGGCAGGCCGAGGTCGCGGGTCTGGTCCGCGATCGCCGCCAGCCGGTCCGTCCCATCCAACGCCGCCGTGCCGGCCGGCACGATCCAGCCGATGCCGTCGGCGACCGCGAGGCCGAGCAGGCGGCGCGTGCCGCCATCCGGATCCGCCGGCATCGGCGCCAGGACCGGCGCGACCTGGCGCAGCAGCGCCAGCTCGGCGGCGAACCAGTCCGCCTTGCCGTCCCACCAGGCTAGGGAGGACAGCACCCCGTCCAGCCCGACCCCGGCGAGCGATCCGATCTCGCCCCAGGGCACGCCGTTGGTATCGGCGATCAGCACGATGCCCGGGGCCGAGGCCCGGAGTGCCTGCAGCAGGGGCAGCCTGAGCCCGTCCGGAACCCGGGTCAGGCCGAGCAGCCGCGCCCCGGACACGCCCTGTCCGGACAGGCGGCCCAGGATCCCGCCCCAGAAGCTGCCGACTGCTTCGGCGTCCGAGGAGGTCGCCAGATGCGCGTCGTGAGTGGCGTCCGAGAACTCGTGCCGCGGATCGAGCGCCAGTTCCGGCGGCCGCGGCGGGAACAGCTCCGGCCGGGCGGCGGCGGCCGCGCCGTCGGAGGCGACGCGCGAGATGTCCAGGTCCAGCAGCACCGGGACATCCGGCAGGGACGGGGGCAGCGCCGGATCGAGCGGCCCGGTCAGCCCGTTGATGCCGTCGTGGCAGAACGCGTCGGGCAGCAGCAGCGCGTCGAATGCCGGGGGCAGCGGTCCCGCCTCGGCGACCGGGCGCAGCAGCAGGCGCGACGGCGCGCCATGTCCGCCCTTGCCGCGAATCACGGCCTCGGCGGTGTCCTGCTTCACCGGTTCGATCACGTCCATGCTTTTTCCGATCCTGAAGGCGTAGCGGTTCCGACCGCGGCGGGTCCCGGTGGCCGGGCCGAAGCCCGATCCGGCACGGCAGGGGCGTCCATCACGCCGCCAGGCTCGAGACCGCTTCCTGGTAGTCGTGACCCGAGGCGGTTCCCCACGTTCGGACCGGCCCCGCGACGTCCCGGGCGAACGTAGGTCGGCAGACGCGGTTCCCGCTCGATACCGGACCGGCCCCTACAGGTCCACGCCGCCGCTCACGGCCTGGTAGGTGGCGATCGCCAGCGTCAGCGGCTCGAACGGCTTGGTGATGACGAAGGCGGGTTCGACCGCCTCGCCGGTCAGCAGCCGCTCCGGATAGGCCGTCACGAAGATGACCGGGGCGTAATGGTACTTGAGGATCCGGCTCACCGCGGAAGTGCCGTCGCCACCGAGGCCCAGGTTGATGTCGGCCAGGATCAGCCCCGGCTTGGTCGCCTGCGCCAGCCGCACCGCGTCCACCTCCGTGGAGGCGACCCCCACCACGCGGTGGCCGCAGCCCTGCACCAGCTCCTCGATGTCCATGGCGATGATCGGCTCGTCCTCGATGATCAGCACGTCGGTGGCGGCCGCGGCGCGCAGCCGTTCGCGGGCATCGCCCAGCTGCGCCGACGCGTGGGCGAGGTCCAGCATCACGATCGGTGCCGCGTCCTCGACCGGCACCTCCTCCAGCGCCGTCAGCAGCAGGAGCTGGCGCTGCTTGGAGTTGAGCCCATCCACCAGGGACGGCAGGGTCGAGATGCCGGCGTCGAAGCGGCGGGTGACCCAGTGGTAGAGGCCGTAGCGCGGCGTCAGGGTGTTGTCGGTGGAGGCCAGCATCTCGCGCAGGCTTTCTGCGACGAGCAGGTCGCCGCGTGGTTGGCTTCCGGTGAGGGCGCGAGCATAACGTCGTGCATAGGGAAGGGCGCGGAGAAGATCATCGCGCCGCGTGCTGGCCATCAGGCGTCTCTCTCTGGATAGGATTGCATTTGGACGAGCGGATGCAGGGGAGCGGGAGGGGCTTCGGGGCGGGGCACCGGCCCGATGGCAAGGGCACGCCGTCGCAGGAGATCCATCGGCAGATGACGAGCCTGCTGCCCGAGCTGCGCGCCTTCGGGCGCTTCCTGACGCGCGATCCGACTGCCGCCGATGATCTGGTCCAGGACACGGTGGTCCGGGCGTTGGCCGCCCAGGCGTCGTTCCAGCCGGGCACCAACCTGAAGGCGTGGCTGTTCACCATCGAGCGCAACGCCTTCTACGAACAGGCGCGTCGCCGCCGCCGCGAGACCCGGCTGCTGAGCGAGCAGGTGTCCGACGCCGTGCCGCACGCACCGGAAGCGCACCGGCGCGGCGACCTGTCCGACCTGTCCCGCCTGCTGTGGACGCTGCCGCCCCTGTTGCGCGAGGCCCTGGTGCTGGTCGGCGCGCAGGAGCTCAGCCACGAGGAGGCCGCGGCGATCTGCGGCGTGCCGATCGGCACCATGAAGGCCCGGGTGTCGCGCGCCCGTGGCCAGCTGGCGCGCAGCATGGGCAGCCCGGCCGACTGATCCCGATCGCGATCTCCCCGGAGGCGCAGATGCGTCGCGGTGCTTGATCATCCTGCCTCCTGGTCTGCCGGGCCTGCGGTCGGATGGGGCCGGCGCCACCCCGGATCCGGGATCCGGTTATCCATGACACCGCGTCGGCGCGGCGTGCAACAGCGCGATCCGGTTCCGGCACGGGGCGCACGGTCGCGGAAGGCGCCCATCCTGTAAAGGGCCGGTCGGGATGCCGCCGGGGACACGTTGCCGTGGGTCGCGTCGAGCGGCTCTCCTTTTCGTGATGGGAACCTGTCTCACCGCATGCAACGCCGCCGCGAAGCCGTCCATTGGTCAGGCAGAAATTCGGAGTGCGTGCAGATGTCGAACAGCTTCCACGACCAGGTCATCTCCATCCTCCCCAAGCTCCGGGTCCAGGCCCTCGCCCTGACCCGAAACCGCGCCGCCGCCGAGGACCTGGTTCAGGACGCCGTCTGCAACGCCCTGTCCGCCCAGACCAGCTTCATTCCGGGCACCAACTTCCCGGCGTGGATGCACCGCATCCTGCGCAATCGTTTCATCTCCAACCTGCGCAAGCGCCGCGACACCACGGACATCGACGACGTGCCGGCCTCGGCGTTCGCGACCGAAGCGCCACATGAGGACCGGCTGGCGCTCAAGGACCTGGGGAAGGCGATGACCCGTCTGCCTGCGGACCAGCGCGAGGCGCTGATCATGGTGGTGGTGCAGGGCATGAGCTACGAGTCGCTGGCGGAAGCGACGGGCTGCGCCGTCGGGACCGCCAAGAGCCGGGTGTTCCGTGCCCGCCGCCAGCTCGAGACCTGGCTGACCGGGGAAGTCGCCGAGCACGCCGAGGGCCGCGCCGCGGCAGCCCGCGCGTCCGCCTTGAGCCGTACGCTGGACGCTCGTCTCGCTGCCGCTGCCCGGGAGCGCCGCCCCGCCGCCTGACGCCGGAGGCCGTCGCCACCCGCCAGTGTGACGCGAAGCCGGCAATCATTCGTTTCGTGAGGGAACGGGCCCTTGATGGGCCCGTTGCCATGCCCAGAGAGCCTCGGCTTCGTTTTCTTGTCTCGGGGTAGAGCCGGTTGATGACGTCAGCGAGCGACACGCCCTCACAATCCAGCGGTCCGGCAGGAGCTCCCAAGCGCAAGCGGAAGACGGACAGCGCGTTCGACCAGTGGCTGCAACGCGGCCTGCACCAGATGTTTGACGACGTGGCGAACGAACCGGTGCCGGACGAATTGCGCAAGCTGATCGACGATGACCGTGGTGCCTGAAGCGGGTCTCCGGACCGTCCGCCGCTGGCGACGTCGCAACGCTCGTCCGCGGCGCCTGCGGCGGTTGTTCGACAGCGTCAGTGCCCGCTTGCTCGTGATCATCCTGTGTTCCGTGGTTCCCGTGGCGGCGCTTGGCGCGTTGATGGCCTGGCACAACTACGAAGCCACCCTCGACACCAGCTCGAACCGGGCAGCAGCAACCGGCGAGGCTCTCCAGGCGCATCTCGACCAGCAGATCATAGACACCACGCGCATGCTCCGCGCGCTGGCAGCGCAGCCAGACCTGCAAGATCCGGAACGATGCGGCACCGTGTTGCGGATGGTCCGGGCGCTCGGCGTCGTGCCCCTGGCTGACCTGTTCATGATCGGTGACCGGGACGTGCAGCAATGCCAGCAGGCGGGCCGAAGCGCCACTGAACCGCCAGCCACCGCTGCGGTCATGCCATCCCGCGTCGTGACGACGCCGATGCTGGACGGCGACGCCAACACCCGCCAGCCGCTGCTCCGCCTCGCACTGGACACCATCGGACCCGATGGTCCTGCCGAACTGGTCGCCGACATGAGGTTGGGCTGGCCACGCAGCGATCTGGTCGATCCCGACCTCATGGGCTCGAGGTTCGGCTCCGGTGGCAGCACCGAAGCCTGGCTGGTCACCCGAAGCGGCCGCCTGCTGCCGTTGTGCACGGATTGCGGATGGATCGATCCTGCCAGTCATGGGGCACGACCGGGGACGCCGGCTGTCGGACGCTTCCTAAGCCGGAACGTCGTGGCCGGAATGGATCTTCTGGTCACCACCCTGCCGAACCCGGCGGAAAGCCGGGCCCTGGCCGTGTTCCTGTGGCGGGTGCTGGCGATCGCGCTGCTGCTCGGGCTTTGCCTGGCAGCGGTGCTGATCGGTGCGTCGCGCCTGATCGTGCAGCCGTTGCGGGCGGTCACGCGATCGGTCACCCAGTGGCGCCGTGCTGGCGCCTATGCGCCCAGGCTGACCCGGTCGACACCGATCGAGCTCCGTCAGCTGTCGCGCGCCTTTTCCGACGCCACCCACGCCCTGAGCGCGCACGAGGAGCGGCTGCGGTTGGCGGAGTCGCATCAGGCGCTGCTGATCAAGGAGATCCACCATCGGGTGAAGAACAACCTGCAGATCATCGCCTCGCTGCTGAACCTCCAGGCCAACCGGATCAGGCAGCCGGAAGCGCGTGCCGAGTTCGCCTCCGCGCGCGACCGGGTCCGGGCGCTCGCCACGCTGCATCGGCACCTTTATTCCGACGGCGAGCTGCACACGTTGAACATGCGCTCGTTCCTGATCGAGCTGTGCGGGCAGCTGTTCCAGGCGATCGGCGAGAAGGAGGGACGCCGCATCCGCCTCGAGATCGAGGCGCCGGACATCGTCATGTCCACCGACCAGGCGGTCCCGCTTGCCCTGGTGGTCACCGAGGCGGTCAGCAACGCCATCAAGTACGCGTTTCCCGCCGGCCGCAGCGGCGTGGTGTCGGTGCGCCTGACCGAGGAGATGGAGGGGATCGCCAAGCTGGTGATCCAGGACAACGGGATCGGCATCCCGGCCGGCCGCGCCGAGACCGAAACCGGGATACGCGACGGCCTCGGCATCCAGCTGATCCGCGGCTTCGCCCGGCAGCTCGGCGCCACGCTCGAGGTGCTGGAGGGCGAGGCCGACGCCGAGGGACGGAGCGAGGGGACGCGCTACACCCTGCTGGTGCCGCTGAACCCCAAGGTGGAAACCTATGACGAGGCACAGGACGCCGACCAGGAGGCGCCGGCACACGCGTGACATCGTCCGGATCGCCGGCATGACGTTTCGTCAAGGTTCGCGCCCGACCCTGTGCATCGACGCCCGGCGTGGCTAAATCGGAGGGATGGCAGACAAGGCTCTCGTTCGCGCTTGGTCGCGCACCCAGTCGCGGATCGTACGTCGCCAGTCGACACCGGTCATCCTGCTCGGCTTGCTCAACACCGGGCTCGCGATCGGGCAGGCTTGGTGCATTGCCCTGGTGCTGGCACGTGCATTGGCCTGGACCGTCGCCCCGCATGCCGATCGGCTCGGGTACGGAACGCGCTCGGACTGGACGCTCCTGGCATTGTTCGGCCTGCTTGCCGTGTTCCGGGCCATCCTGCAGGTGCAGCAGGAGACACGCGCCGCCGGAACCGCGGCGGCGGCGCGCAGGCGCCTGCGCAGCGAGGCCCTGTCCGCCATCCTCTCCCGCGGCCCGGCGCTGCTGCGTCGGGAGACCGGCGGAGCGCTGACCGCGCTGGTGGTCGACCGGATCGAGGCGCTGGACGGGTTCTTCGGCCGCTGGATCCCGGCGGCAAGCCTTGCCGTGGTGTCGCCGCTCCTGGTGCTGGCGGTGGTGAGCGTCGTGCAGCCTTGGTCGGCGCTGGTGCTGCTGTGCTGTGGGCTGGCGGTTCCGGTGTCGCAGGCGGCATTCGGCATCGGCACCGCCGTGGCCGCCCGTCAGCAGTTCACGGCGATGGCACGCCTGCAGGCCCGGTTCCTTGACCGCATGCGCGGCATCGCCACCATCGTCCTGGCCGGCCGCGCCGAGGACGAGGCGCTGCGACTTGGCGCCGCGGCCGACGAGCTGCGGCGACGCACCATGCGCGTGCTTCGCATCGCGTTCCTGTCTTCCGCGGCTCTCGACTGCGCGTTCGCCGCCGCGCTGGTGCTGATCGCCCTGCTCGACGGGCGCGCCCTGCTCGCCCGCAACACCATGGCCGCCGCCGCCGGCTCGGCGCTTCTGCCGCGCTCGCTGTTCGCGCTTGTGCTGGTGCCGGAGTTCTTCGCGCCCTTGCGCAGCTTCGCGCTGGCCTATCAGGACCGCATGCAGGCAGCCGGGGCGGCGGAGGCTCTGGACACGCTGGCCCGGACACCGGCGACCGCCCCGCCGTCCCCGCCTGTGCAGGGACCTCTCACGGTTCGCACGGTGGCCGCGCATGGGGTAACGGTCGCATTCGAACAGGTCGGCTTCACCTGGGACGCCGCACGCGGCCCGGTGCTGGCCGATGTCAGCTTCCGCATCCCCGCCCGCGAGACCGTGTTGCTGGTGGGTCCATCGGGCAGCGGCAAGTCCACCCTGATCGAGATGCTGCTCGGCTTCGTCACGCCGGACTCCGGCCGGATCACCGTGAACGGCGCCGACCTCGCAACGATCGTCCCGGACGCCCTGTCGCAGATGACGGGGTGGATCGGCCAGCGTCCGCTGCTGTTCGCCGGCACCATACGCGAGAACGTGCTGTTCGCCCGTCCGGACGCGTCAAGCGCCGAGTTGTCGGCAGCCCTGCGCGCCGCCGCCGTGGACGGCTTCGCCGCCACGCTCGCCGATGGCCTCGACACCCGCATCGGCGAAGGCGGCCACGGCCTGTCCGGTGGCCAGGCGCAGCGGGTGGCGATCGCGCGTGCCTTCCTGCGCAACGCGCCGCTGCTGCTGCTGGACGAGCCGACGGCGCATCTCGACCCGGTCACCGAGCAGGAGATCCTGGACAGCCTGAAGCGCCTGGCGGTCGGCCGCACCGTGCTGCTGGCCAGCCACTCCTCCGCCGCGCACGCCTTTCCGGGGCGGCGCATCCACCTGTCGCGCGGCCACGTGGTGCAGGCGGAAGGGATCCCGGCATGAGCTCCCGGTCCGGCCGCGCCGCACGATCGCCAATCCTGGCCATCCTGTCGCTCTGGCGGCGACACGCACCGGCGCTGGCGCTGGGCGTGCTGATATCGCTCGCGGCCTTCGTCGTCGGACTGGCGCTGCTCGGAGCCTCCGGCCTGCGCCTTGCCGGCACCGGAGCCGGGCTGGTGCTAGCCTCCGGGCTGCTGCTTCGCCTGCTGGGCGCGGGGCGGGTCCTGCTGCGTTACGGCGAGCGTCTGGCCACGCACGACGCCATGTTCCGGGCGCTCGCCGACCTCCGCGTCTGGTTCTTCCGCCGCGTCGCCCGCACGGCTGCCGGCGGCATCGGCTTCCGCCGCTCCGGCGACCTGCTGTCGCGCCTGGTCGGCGACGTCGAGGCGCTGGACGGGCTCTACCTCCGCATCATCGTGCCGCTGGCCGGCGCCGTCCTGGCCCTGCCATTGCTGTTCCTGCTGGCGCTGCGTCACGGCCCCGGCCTGGCCGTCGCGGTCGCGCTCCCGTTTGCCGCCTCCGCCTTCCTGTTTCCCGTACTGGCCGCGCGGCTGGTCGGCCGCAAGGCCGGGTCGCTGTCCGAGCGGGCGTCCGGCCTGCGCGTCTCCGTGCTTGACCTGGTGGGCGGCCTGCGCGAGATCCGCGCCTTCGGCGCCGAGGATCGGATGCTGGTTCGTGTGCGTGCCCGGGAGCAGGCGCTGCTGTCGCTGCAGCAGGTCCTGGCGCGCGACGCGTCCGTCGCCGGCGCCGCCTCGTTCCTGTGCCAGCAGGCGGCGGTGCTGGCGCTGCTCGCCTCCCTGGCAGGGCTGCTGTTCGGACGCATCCCGCCACTGGCCGGTGCCCTGCTGCTGTTCGCGCTGCTGGCCGGGTTTGAGCTTGCCGGCGGGCTGACCCGGGCCGGCGTGCTGGCGGGCCATGTGCGTCACGCGGCCGCCCGGGTGGTGGAGGCGGGCGAGTCCGGCCCCGATGCGCGCGAGCCGGTTGGCACCGAGGTGCCGCAGGGCCACGCGCTTCGCCTGCGCGACGTCGGGTTCCGCTGGCAGCCCGACCGGCCGCCGGTGTTCGAGCACCTGACCCTGGATATCCCCGCCGGCGCCCGCGTTGCCATCCTGGGACCGTCCGGATCCGGCAAGTCGAGCCTGGCGGCATTGCTGCTGCGCGTGGCATCGCCGCAGCACGGCCGGATCACCCTGGGCGGCGTCGACCTCGCCCGGCTCGACCCCCGAACGCTGCGTGCCCGGATCGCCTGGCTCAGCCAGTCCACCCACCTGTTCGCCGACACCGTGCGCGCCAACCTCCTGCTCGGCCGTCCGGACGCCACCGACGCCCAGCTGTGGGAGGCGCTCGACCAGGCCGAGATCGGGGACACCGTGCGCGAGCTGTCCGACGGGCTGGACACCTGGCTCGGCGAAGGCGGCACCGGCCTGTCTGGCGGCCAGGCCCGCCGGGTGGCGCTCGCCCGCACCCTGCTGTCCCCGGCGCCGATCCTGATCCTCGACGAGCCGGCCACCGGCCTCGACGCGCATACCGAGCAGGCCTTCCTGTCGACGCTGAACCAGGCGGCGGTGGGCCGCACCGTGATCCTGATCGCGCACCGCCTGACCGGGGTCGAGCGGCTCGACCGGATCTGGCGCCTGGCCGGCGGCATCGCCTCCGCGGCAGCGGCGTGATCACCCGGTCGACCGGCTGCCGGCAACCGGCTCATTGACGGCTCCCGCGCCTTGACGGCACCTGTAGACGCAACAACTCCGGGACTCTGATCCATGCGTCGCTTGTCCATCCTTGCTGCCATCTGCCTCCTGTCGGGCTGTGCCATGCCCGGTGGAGGCGGCAGCGAGACCGGCCGCAAGTACGTCGTGTTCTTCACCAAGGGCTCGGCGGAGATCGACGCACCCGGCCGCGCGGTGGTGTCGGAAGCCGCCGCGGTGGCGCTGCGCCATCCCGATGCGCCCCTCCTGGTCGCCGGTTACGCGGCCGCGCACGGCAACCTCGGCGCCGACGAGACCATCTCCGCATCCCGTGCCGATGCCGTGGCGGCAGCTCTGCGTGCCGACGGCGTCCAGGCCGCGCGCATCACCGAGCACGCCCGGGCGCCGGCCAACGAGGATCCCGCGGTCGCCGCCCGCCGGGTCGAGATCGGCTTCGTCGCCCCGACCTGATCCCCCGGTGCTGGACATAGAGCAGGCACGGGGAGGGACGGCCGTCGACGGCCCCGACGCGGTGCTGTCGCGGGTGTTCGGCTTCCCCGGCTTCCGCGGCCTGCAGCGGCAGGCGGTCGACCGGGTGATGGCAGGCGGCGACGCGCTGGTGCTGATGCCGACCGGCGGCGGCAAGAGCATCTGCTACCAGCTCCCGGCGCTGTGCCGGCCCGGCACCGGCCTGGTCGTGTCTCCGCTGATCGCCCTGATGGACGACCAGGTCGCAGCACTCCGCCAGCTCGGCGTCAACGCCGGCGCGCTGCATTCCGAGCTCGATCCGGACGAGGCCAACCGGATCCGCAACGATCTCGCTGCCGGCCGCCTGGACCTGCTCTACGTGTCGCCCGAGCGCCTGCTGTCCGGCAACATGCTCGACCGCCTGTCCCGGATCGAGCTCTCGGTGATCGCCATCGACGAGGCGCACTGCGTGTCCGCCTGGGGCCACGAGTTCCGCCCCGAGTATCGCCTGCTGGCACAGCTGCCCGAGCGCCTGCCGGGCGTGCCGCGGATCGCGCTCACCGCCACCGCCGACCCGCGTACCCGCGCCGACATCATCGAGGCGCTGGCGATGCCGGACGCCGAGGTGCTGGTGGCGAGCTTCCACCGCGCCAACCTCCACATCGCCGCCCGCCCCAAGGGCTCGGAGCTGAACCAGCTGATCGAGCTGCTCGGCCGCCACAAGGGCGAGGCGTCGATCGTGTATTGCGGCAGCCGCAACAAGACCGAGCGCATCGCCCGCTCGCTCCGCGAGCGCGACTGGCCGGCGATCCCCTTCCACGCCGGCCTGTCGCCGCTGGAGAAGCGCGCCGGCCTCATCCGCTTCCGCTCCGGCGAGCCGGTGGTGATCGTCGCCACCATCGCGTTCGGCATGGGCATCGACCGCCCCGACGTGCGCTCCGTCGTCCACCTGGACATGCCCGACAGCCCGGAGGGCTACTACCAGCAGATCGGGCGCGCGGGCCGCGACGGCGAGCGCTCCGACACCCTGCTGCTGTTTGGCGGCGAGGACATGGCCCGCGCCCGCCACTGGCTCGACCAGAGCCAGGCCCCGCCGGCGCAGAAGCGCGTCATGAGCCAGCGCCTGGAATCCATGATCGGCCTCGCCGAGACCACCGGCTGCCGCACCCGCGCCCTGCTCAACTGCTTCGGCGAATCCCTCGGCGCCGACTGCGGCCATTGCGACAACTGCCGCTACCCGCTCGCCACCTTCGACGGCACGCTGGCCGCCCAGAAGGTGCTGTCCGCCATCTACCGCACCGGCCAGATGTTCGGCGCCCTGCACATCGTGTCGGTGCTGCGCGGCAAGCAGACCGACGCCGTGAAGCGCCACCGCCACGACGAGCTCGCCCTGTATGGCATCGGCAAGGAGAAGCCCGACACCTTCTGGCGCTCCGTGATCCGCCAGCTCGTCGCCCGCGGCGCGCTGCGCATCCACGGCGACTACGCCAGCCTCGCCCTGCAGGAGGAGGTCGCCCGCCCCATCCTGCGCGGCGAACAGCCCGTCCTGCTCGCCGAGGAAGCCGCCGCCTCCTTGGCCGACGCCGCCGCCCCCACCACCCGCTCCGCCGCCGGCCAGCCCCGCCCCCTCGACGGCAGCGCCGAGTCCCGCTTCCAGGCCCTGCGAGCCTGGCGCCTCAAGGAGGCCCGCGCCCAGGCCGTCCCCCCCTACGTCATCTTCGGCGACTCCACCCTGCGCGACATCGCCGCCGACCAGCCCGACACCCTGACCACCCTGGCCGAGATCAAGGGCGTCGGCGCCTCCAAGCTCGACCGCTACGGCGAAGCCGTACTCGAAGTCCTGCGCGACGCCGGCTGAAGGAAAGGGCAGGGGCTTTGCCCCTGAAACCCCAGCAAAGGCTCGCCTTTGCAATCCGATTGCTGGCCGCATCCTCGCTCCTGATACACGTGTCATCCGCAGATCAAGAGGAGCACATGCAGGTCGGCAGATGGGGCAACACCCTGGCCGTGCGCCTGCCGGCTCCGGTCGTCGAAGGCCTCGGCCTTCGGGAAGGCGACAAGATCGAGATCGCCGGCGAGCGCCGCTTCCGGATTGACCGGGACCGCACGCGCGAGACCGCGCTCGCCCGCCTCCGCGCCCTGAATCATACCCTCCCGCCCGGCTTTCGGCTGATCCGGGACGAGGCGAATGAGCGCTAGACCCTTCCTCGACACCAACATCCTGATCTACGCCATCCAGGCTGACGACCCTCCCGCCGCCCGGGCCACCGAACTGCTCGCCGAAGGTGGCACCATCAGCATCCAGGCGCTGAACCAGTTTGCCAGCACCGCACACCGCAAGCTGAAGCGCCTCTGGCCCGAGATCAGGACCGCGCTCGACATCCTCCGCACGCTCTGCCCTGACATCCGCCCGCTGGACACCGCCACCCACGACGCCGCCCTAGCACTCGCCGAAGCCGACAACTTTAGCGTCTAAGACGCCCTGATCGTCGCCACAGCCCTCCAGGCCGGCTGCACGACCCTCTGGTCCGAAAACATACAGAACGGCCGCCTCGTCGCCGGCCGCCTCACCATCCGCAACCCCTTCGCCTAGCGCCGGGTCTACGCCGACGGCATCGGCTTCTCAAATCAACCTGTCGAGCTTACCGTGACTACAATGGTCAAAGGCACAACCATGCACGAGATCCAGTTGCGGGACGCCAAGGCGACCCTGTCGGCCGTCATCGATCAGGCCCGGCAGGGCGGGCCGTCCATCATCACCCGGCATGGTCGACCCGAGGCCGTGCTGTTCAGTTTCGAGGAGTGGCAGCGCCTGTCCCGGGTGCCTCCTCCGGCGGTTGCTGATGGAGCCGGAAGACCTGCCACCGCGGCAGGACGAGCTGCGGGACGTCGAGCTCTGACCGGTGTATCTCGCCCACACCAACATTCTCTTAAGAGGATTGTTCGCAACAGCGTCGCCTTCCGCTTTGCGCCCATCCTGGTCATTTATTCGAGCTTGACGACGCTCTCGAAGCGGACATTCAGGTAAGGATGCGGGCGTAGCCGACGTTAGTAGAAAGCAGACTTAGCCACGGCGGCACTTATAGTGCCTCCTGACACGTCAGCGTCTACAACCCCGAACATGAAGGCTCCCTATGACCCCGTTCTTGGAAAGCCGGCGTAGGAAAATGCGTCAGCGGGGACGTTGGCAGAAACCACAATCCCAAGGATGGCGCCGCTGGACCCGGCGGCTTGACTTTTCAACCCTAACGGGTGCCGTGGCATTGCTGATATCGATCTATAACTTTTACATGGCGTCGATATATATCAGATCGGATCTTCGTGTTCGCATTATAGACAGCAAAGTTACTATTAAAGAAAACCCAACACGTAGTTTACGATTTATTCAGAACGTATCGATAGCAAACCTCGGTAACAAGCCGGGTATCATGCAAACAGTGACGCTTCTAATTAGGAGCAAGCCCAATTCTACATGCGAAGAAGCTTATCGCGCTTACAAACTTCCAGGCGTCAGGCAAGAATTTAATGATGGACTAGAGTCTTTTTCCATTGACGATGTCGAGCCGGTTTCCGTCGCTCCTGGCGAACTAAAGCTTGCCAGGCTAGGCTCAGAAGGCACACAAGATATCGATACCTTCGAAGAATATGAACCATCTTTTATCAAAAAACTAAACCTAGCTCCGCGACTTCCATCTGCCGTCGGATGTATCGTGTTTTCGACTTTAGACTACAGAAATCGGTCTAAAGATATAGTCTTTGAAACCTCTGTATATCACGACAAAGACTCGACAATATTCCATGTCGAGGATAAAGCTAAAATCTATTATCTTGATCAGCTTGTTCTGCCAGATTAGATGGCCGCTGTTTACCAGTCCGGTCATGGGCGGCCATTACCGGCGATAATGGCCAAATCTATAAACCCCAATTGTCTGCGTAGTGTTGAAAACTATCGAAGCAACTGCCCAACGTCAGCTTCCGCTTTTTAGGGCCTGGGCTAGAGAGCGGACGGTCCGCTCTCGGCCATCACTCCCGCGCCGTCCCCTCCAGGCCCACGCGGACGTAGAGGCTATCGACCGGGATCTCGATCCCGATCTCTAGCAGAGTGAGGTCGTCTCCGCCCTTCAGGGTCTGGAAGTGCCACGGGCTCGTCCCGCTCACGCCAAAGCACCGTCAGCCCGACAATGGACTGCTCGACCGGCACATATCGCCTGATGGACGGGACCGCGGCATACTCCGCCGGCTTGAGGATCCGGTCCTCCCGGATCGAGGACGGGCTGACGACCTCGAGGACGATGACGGGATCAGGAACCAGCCGCTCCCATCCATCTAACCCGCTACAGGTCACCAGCACGTCCGGGTAGCGAACCGCGTCCCCGACCGTTCGGATGCCGGCATCCGACGCCAGTGCCTCGCACGGACCGTCATCGGCGAGCCGGCAGCGGAGCTGGAAGGTGATGTTGCCGACGATCCGCGCGTGATTGCCGGAGCCGCTGGTCATGGCCACGGGCCGGACCCCGTCGAATTCGTAGCGTCCTGCCTGAGCCTGAGCCCAGTCGAGGAACTCGGCCTGCGTCATCGGCCCGCGGAGGGCAACCGTCATGGACCGCATCCCAGCACCGGCTGCCCGGAACGTTCAATTGTCCGGCCAAGGCGCCCAGGTCAAACCGACCCAACCATGCATGGCCTGTCCAAACCCATCCTCCGGTCCGTCACGTTCACCCCGGCGCCATTACCTCGCCGCCGCAATCACAGCCCCCACCGATCACGACCCCTTCCAGGCCTCCCTCGATCCTTGATTCCACCCCCAAGTCACCCCGAGATCCGGTTCATGATGCCACTTCATGATATCACTTTTCCCCACCTTCACCCCGTTCGAATCCCCTGGTCCCCCCAAGCGCTTCCGCGCATCATGTTCGCTTAGACCCCAACCCGAACATCCCACCGCCCCGAACACCCCCCGGACACCCCCCGATGCCCGACATCGCCGTGCGCGGCCTCTTCGCCACCCCCATCGCCGCCGTCCAGCTCCCCGACGCGGCCGCCCGCAACGCAGCCCTCCGCGCCACCATCCTCGCCCGACGCGACGCCACCCCCTCCGTCCAGGCCTCCAACGCCGGCGGCTGGCATTCCCCCCGCGACCTCCCCGACTGGGGCGGCCCCGCCGCCACCGAGATCCTCGACCTCGCCCGCCACGTCGCCACCCAGCTCACCGCCGACCGCCACGGCCAGCCCGTCCGCCCGCGCTGGACCCTCCAGGCCTGGGCCAACGTCAACCGCCCTGGCGACGGCAACATCAGCCACTACCACCCCGGCGCCTTCTGGTCCGGCACCTACTACGTCGACGACGGCGGCTGCGCCGACGACCCCACGCTGGGCGGCGAGTTCGAGATGCTCGACCCCCGCGGCGCCACCCCCGGCATGTATGCCCCCGCGCTGAAGTTCGCCGGCGAGGACGGCGCCTCCGCCGGCAGCGGCGAGACCATCCGCCCGCGCCCCGGCCTCCTGTTCCTGTTCCCCTCCTGGCTGTTCCACCAGGTCCGCCCCTACCGCGGCACCGCGCTCCGTATCTCCATCGCCTTCAACCTCGGCGTCGCCGATGCCGCTTGAGCCCCCCCCGGTGAGCGAGGACCGCTCGCCCCGCCTCCTGTCCCGCCGCCAGCAGGACATCACCGCCCTCCTGCGCGAGACCGGTCGCCTGGCCGTCGACGACCTCGCCACCCGCTTCGCCGTCACCCCCCAGACCATCCGCCGCGACCTCAACGAGCTCGCCGAAGCCCGTGTGATCAGCCGCGTGCACGGCGGCGCCATCATCGCGTCGGGCGTCGAGAACCTCGCCTACGAGGCGCGCAAGCAGGTCGCCCAGAACGCCAAGCGCCTGATCGGCGAGGCCGCCGCCGCCCTGATCCCCGACAACACCTCCCTGTTCCTCAACCTCGGCACCACCACCGAGGAGGTGGCGCGTGCGGTCGCCGGCCGTACCGGCCTGCTGGTGGTGACGAACAACATGAACGTGGCGCTGGAACTCTACCGCAACACCGCGATCCAGGTGATCGTCGCCGGCGGCACCTTGCGCCCATCCGATGGCGGAATCATCGGCCGCCTCGCTGCCGACGCATTCCGCCAGTTCAAGGCCGACATCGCCGTGATCGGCACCTCGGCCATCGACTCCGACGGCACCCTGCTCGACTACGACCTCCGCGAGGTCCAGGTATCCCGCGCGATCATCGAGAACGCCCGCCGCGTGATGCTGGTGACGGACTCCTCCAAGTTCAGCCGTCGCGCCCCGGTACGCATCGCGCGCCTGGAGGAGATCGACATCCTCATCACCGACCGGCTGCCGTCGCCCGACCTCGTCACCCTGTGCCGCACCGCCAGCGTCGAGGTGATCGAGACCGGTCCGGAGGACACCGACGGCGCGTCCTGAGACGGTTTCTCCGCGTTTGCGTCATGCGCGCTTGCCTGTTCGCTTTGCCCGTGACAGAACACCAATCGAACCAAGCGCGGAATTGAACGCGCACATCCGGGAACGTCGTCGGTGGTCTTCGCGCCAGAACCTCAGCTGCCGGAACCTGAGCCTTACGACATCGCCATCATCGGCGGCGGCATCAACGGATGCGGCGTGGCGCGCGACGCGGCCGGCCGCGGCCACCGCGTGTTCCTGTGCGAGCAGAACGACCTCGGCTCCGGCACCTCTTCCGCCTCCACCAAGCTGATCCATGGCGGCTTGCGCTATCTGGAATATTACGAGTTCCGACTGGTCCGTGAGGCACTGCGGGAGCGCGAGGTGCTGTGGGGGATCGCACCGCACATCGTCTGGCCGCTCCGTTTCGTGCTGCCCTACCATCGCAAGCTGCGCCCGCGATGGCTGCTCCGGCTCGGCCTGTTCCTGTATGACAATATCGGTGGCCGGAAGCGCCTGCCGCCAACCCGCTCCGTCGACCTGCGTCGCGACGTGGTCGGCGAGCCGCTCAAGCCGAGCTTCCTGCGCGGTTTCGAGTACTCCGATTGCTGGGTCGAGGATTCGCGTCTGGTGGTGCTGAACGCCGCTGCCGCGGCATCCCTGGGCGCCACCGTCATGACCCGGACGCAATGCGTTTCCGCCGAAAAGGTCGACGGCTGTTGGCGGATCACGCTCCAGCGCGAGGCGGGGCAGCGCGAAGTCATCCGCGCTCGCACCCTGATCAACGCGGCCGGGCCATGGGTGGACAGCGTGGTGCAGAAGGTGGTGCGCGACAACACCCGTGCGCCGGTGCGCCTAGTCCAGGGCAGCCACATCGTGGTGCCGCGTCTGTACGATCACGACGGCTGCTACATCTTCCAGAACGACGACAAGCGGATCTTCTTCGTCATCCCGTATGAGCAGGACTTCACCCTGATCGGCACAACGGACCGCGATTTCGAGGGCGACCCCGCCGTGGTCGCCGCCTCGGCGGAGGAGATCGAGTATCTATGCCGCTCGACCAGCGACTACCTGCTGCGCCCGGTGACGCCGGACATGGTGTGCTGGACCTATTCCGGTGTCCGCCCGCTCTACGCCGAGCATGAGCAGGCTTCCGGCTCCGCCGCTCAGGCTGCCACCCGCGACTACGTGCTGAAGCTCGATGCCGAGGCCGGCGGTCCGCCCCTGCTGACCATCTTCGGCGGCAAGATCACCACCTATCGCCGCCTGGCCGAGGCGGTGCTTGCAAAGCTCGACGGGCACCTGCCGCGCCCGTCCGGCAAGCCGGCCGGCTGGACTGGCTCGGTGCCGCTGCCGGGTGGCGACTTTTCGCGCGACGGTTTCGACCGCGAACTGGACGCGCTGGCCGCAAGCTACGGCTTCCTGCCGCGACCGCAGCTCCGCCGCCTGCTGCGGCTTTATGGCACGCGGGCGCGCACCCTGCTGGGCGATGCCCATACGGCCGCTGATCTCGGGCGTGACTTCGGCGCGGGCCTTACGGAGGCGGAGCTGGACTATCTGGTGCGGGAAGAGTGGGTCCGGACCGGGGATGACGTGCTGTGGCGACGCACCAAGCTCGGGCTTCGGCTCGACCCGGTGGCACGCGACGCGGTGGACCAGAAGGTACGCACTCTGGTGGCCGCCCAGTTTCCCGATCCGGTCCAGGCCGGCTTGGAGGTCGAGCAGGTCCGATGAGCGTGGTTCTGGAGAATGTCGGGCTGCGGGTCGGCAACGACGTCGTCATCGACGAGGTCAGCCTCGCGTTCGAGCGTGGCACCATGAACGTGCTGCTCGGCCCGACCCTGAGTGGCAAGACCACGCTGATGCGGCTTATGGCAGGCCTCGACCGGCCGACCGCCGGCCGGATCCTGGTCGATGGCGAGGACGTGGTCCGGATCCCCGTGCGCCGCCGCTCGGTGGCCATGGTGTACCAGCAGTTCGTCAACTATCCGTCCCTTTCGGTCTACGAGAACATCGCCTCGCCGCTTCGCGTGGCCGGGGTGGGCAACGCCGAGATCGAGGCGCGTGTCGGCGAGGCGGCGCGGGTGCTCCGGCTCGAGCCGTTCCTGCGCCGGCTGCCGGCGGAGCTATCGGGCGGCCAGCAGCAACGCACCGCGATCGCCCGGGCGCTGGTGAAGCGGGCGGCGCTCGTGCTTCTGGACGAGCCTTTGGCCAACCTGGACTACAAGCTGCGCGAGGAGTTGCGCGAGGAACTGCCGCGCCTGTTCGCCGCGTCCGGCGCGATCCTGGTCTATGCCACCACGGAGCCGTCCGAGGCTCTGCTGCTGGGCGGACGGACCGCGACGCTGTGGCAGGGACGGCTGACGCAGGAAGGCGCCACCCCGACCCTGTATCGCGATCCCGGCAACATCGACGCGGCGCGGGTCTTCTCCGATCCGCCCTTGAACGAGTTGCCGATCGTCATCACCGGCGGCAGCGCCCGTCGCGATGATGGCGCACCGCTTCCCAAGGCGATGATCCCGTCGCTTCCCGACGGGTCCTACCGGATCGGCTTCCGAGTCGAGCACGCGTCGGTGGTGGAGCAGGACGAGGCCGCGGCATCGCATGGCGACGCCTTTCCCGGGGTGGTCTCGGTGACCGAGATCAGCGGCTCGGAAAGCTTCGTGCACATCGATGTCGGCTTTGCCGTCTGGGTCTGCCTGGTGCTGGGCGTCCATGACTGGCGCCCGGGTGCACGGGCGGCGGTGTTGGTCGATCGTGCGGGGATCTTCGTGTTCGGCCCGGACGGATCGCGGCTGCAGCCGGATGTCGCGCCCCGCCGGTCGCACGCGGTAGCGGGCTGAGGCGGCGAGCATGGCGACCATCACCCTCGACGGCATCGGTCACGCTTATCCGACACGTGATCCGGGCGAGGCGAGGCACTATGCGCTGAAGCCGGTCCATCATGTATGGCGCCAGGGCCGCGCCTACGCGCTGCTCGGACCCTCGGGATGCGGCAAGACCACGCTGCTCAACATCATCTCCGGCCTTGTCATCCCGTCGGACGGCCGCCTGCTGTTTGACGACCGCGACATGACCCACGTCTCGACGGAGCGGCGCAACATCGCCCAGGTGTTCCAGTTCCCGGTGATCTACGACACGATGACGGTGCGGGAGAACCTTCTGTTCCCGTTGCGCAACCGCGGCGTCAGCAAGGCGGTCGCGGCGGCCCGCGTGCAGGAGATCGCCATCCTGCTCGATCTCGTTCCGGTGCTGGATCGCCGTGCTCGCGGTCTCACCGCCGACGCCAAGCAGAAGATCTCGCTCGGCCGCGGCCTGGTGCGGTCCGACGTGTCCGCGGTGCTGTTCGACGAACCGCTGACGGTGATCGATCCGGCGCTGAAATGGGAATTGCGCTCCAAGCTCAAGGCGGTGCACGAAGCGCTCGACATGCTCATGATTTACGTCACCCACGACCAGGTGGAGGCGATGACCTTCGCCGACGAGGTGGTGGTAATGAACGATGGCCGCGTGTTGCAGATCGGTACGCCGACCGAGCTGTTCGAGCGGCCGGCGCACGCCTTCGTCGGCTACTTCATCGGCTCGCCGGGCATGAACTTCCTGCCGGCAACGCTCCAGGACGACGTCGCCCGGGTCGCGGATGCCACGTTCCCGCTCGGCGTCCGGTATGCCGCGCGACCAGGAGTTGTCCGGCTGGGCTTCCGTCCGGATTATGCCACCGTCACCTCGGGCGGGGAGGGTATCCCGGTCTCGGTACGGGGGATCGAGGATCTTGGCCGTCGACGACTGGCGCGGGTGGTACTCGGGGAGCACGAGTTGGTGGCGACGCTGCCGCCTGGAACCAGCCTCGCAGGAAGCGTCGCGCGGCTGCACGTGGCTCCGCAGCACCTGCACGTCTACGTCGACGACGAGCGGATCGACGGCGATGCATCCGGCGGAGTGGCATGATGGAAAAGCCGATCAACAACCGGGCCTGGTTCTTCGTCGTTCCGGTGCTGGTGTTCGTGCTGTTCTCCTCCCTGGTCCCGCTGATGACGGTGATCAACTACTCCGTCCAGGACACGATGGGGCAGAACAACTTCTTCTTCAACGGAATCGCATGGTTCCAGAACCTCCTCGATCCGACGACCGACATCGGCGGGCGGTTCGCCGCGGCACTCGTGCGCAACCTTTTCTTCTCGTTCGTGGTGCTGGCGATCGAGTTGCCGCTGGGCGTCGCTGCCGCGCTGTGCATCCCGCGCCATGGCTGGAAGGTCGGCGCCAGCCTTGTGCTGATCGCGCTGCCGTTGCTGATCCCCTACACGGTCGTCGGAACGATCTGGCAAATCTTCGCGCGTGCCGACATCGGGCTGCTTGGTTACATAATCACCCATCTCGGCATCCCATACAATGACACGCAGGATCCGACCTCCGCGTGGGCGACGATCGTGGTCATGGACGTGTGGCATTGGACCGGGATGGTGGCGCTGCTTGCCTATGCCGGCCTGAAGTCGATCCCCGACGCCTTCTACCAGGCAGCCCGGATCGACGGGGCCAGCCGGTGGTCGGTGTTCCGCAACATCGAGCTGCCGAAGCTGCAGAAGGTCCTGGTGATCGCAGTGCTGCTCCGCTTCATGGGCAGCTTCATGATCTACACCGAGCCGTCCATCGTCACCGGCGGCGGTCCGGGCGAATCCACCAGCTTCCTGTCGCTCGACTTGGTGAAGATCGCGCTGGGCCAGGTGGATCTCGGCAACGCGGCGGCGATGTCGCTCGTGTACAACCTCATCACGCTGACGATCTGCTGGGTGTTCTTCACCGTGATGACGCAGCTCGACCGCCGGAAGGACGTGTGATGCGCATCACCGGGCGCTCCCTCGGCATCACCGCCTATCTGGTGGTGCTATTCCTGCCGATCTACTGGCTCCTGAACATGTCGTTCAAGACCAACGACGAAATCCTGTCGCGGCTGTCGTTGTGGCCGCACCAGCTGAGCCTTGCCAACTATGCGCACATCTTCAATGATCCCGCTTGGTATCTCGGCTTTCTGCACTCGATCGAATACGTGGCGATCAACACCGTGATCTCGGTGACGGTGGCGCTTCCGGCGGCCTACGCCTTCAGCCGCTATCGCTTCATCGGCGACAAGCACCTGTTCTTCTGGCTGCTGTCGAACCTGATGGCACCGCCAGCCGTCTATGCGATGCCGTTCTTCAACTTCTACTACTCGATCCACCTGTTCGACACGGTCTGGGCGGTGGCGCTGGCGCACTGCCTGTTCAACGTACCGCTCGCGGTGTGGATCCTGGAGGGCTTCATCTCGGGAGTGCCGCGCGAGATCGACGAGACGGCGGCCCTCGACGGCTACTCGTTTCCCCGCTTCTTCGTGAAGATCTTCCTGCCGCTGATCGGAAACGGGATCGGAGTCGCCGCCTTCTTCTGCTTCATGTTCTCCTGGGTCGAGCAGCTGCTGGCGACCACGCTGACCAC
>CAXTVX010000049.1:0-26073 GCA_964247755.1 uncultured Acetobacteraceae bacterium
CGTCAGCCTCCCAACGGCCACCAGATCCGTCAGTGGCACGAGGGCTGACAGAACCATCAGAACTCTGGCGCGAGAGCTGACAGAACCAGCCGCCGAGGCGCGGGCGCAAGGTCGGCGTTGACCTGCGCAAGATCCTGAACGCGATCCGCTACATGGCCGGTAGCGGCGGCGGGTGGCGGATGCTGCCCACCAATTCCGGTCCCTGGCAGATCGTCTACTGGTGGTTCAGGCGCTTCGTGCGCCGCATGCTGTTCCAGACCATCCACGACGTGTCGCTGATGCTGGACCGGGAGGCGCATGGACGCGAGGCCAATCCATCCGGCGGCGTGCTCGATAGCCAGACCATCAAAGCACCGCATGGCAAAACCCGGGGCTATGACGCGAACAAGAAGACCGTTGGACGCAAGCGCCACATCGCCGTCGACACCGATGGTCGGCTGCTGATGGTCAGCCTCATCACGGCGGACATCTCTGACATTGCCGGGGCACAGGCGATCCTCGATGCCGTGCGAAAGCGTTGGCCGTGGCTCAAGCACCTGTTCGCCGACTGCGCCTACGATCGAACGAGGCTGCTCGACAAGGCGGCCTTCAAAGACTTCGTGCTGGAGATCGTGCGCCGCTCCGACCGGGAGCCTGGCTTCAAGGTCCTGCCGCACCGCTGGATCGTCGAGCGCACATTCGGATGGATGACACGTTGGCGCGGGCTGGTGCGCGACTACGAGGCCCGCCCCGACGTCTCCAAGGCCATGATACGCGTCTCCATGGGAAGCCTGCTCCTCCGCCGCATCACTCATGCTTGAGCATTCTCAAACGGACTCTCAGTAATCTGATTTCAAAAGTCCGGGTGCCGAGTATCTGTCGTATGAACCTTATGAGAACCCTGTAGCGGCTCGGGTAGCGGACTGCTGTGCTCTGAGCATGCTTGCGTAGTTCCAAGGCGGCAGTCGATGCAGGTGCTGTGCAAGGTGGTCCACGATGCGATGATCTTGGATCTGCATCGGCGGGGACTTACAGTGATCAATCTGACGGCGGAGCCGGCGTGACCGCAAATGGCACGTCGCTATATCGAGCGGATGTCGAAGTCGCTTAGCTGCGCCTCACTGCCAGCATGGTGCATCGGCAGTTCAATTCATCATGTCACGAGTGTCCAGACACTCGTGATCTAGCAAGTTGAGCCTAGCCACCATTGCTGCCGCGATTGCAAGTGCGATCTCGGCCACTCCAACCGCTCCTATCGCAAGGCCGGCCGGTCCCTCAACACGGGCGAGATCTCGTTCTTTGATACCGGCGGCCGCTAGTCGCTCCAGGCGCTTTTCATGGCTGCGATGTGAACCGAGGGCGGCTATATATCCTGCCGGCGTTCCCAACGCTGCCAAGAGCGCGGGATCATCTATTTTTGGGTCATGGCTGAGTGTCACCACTCCTGTTGACCCTTCGGGCCGACGATCTCGTATTGCCTCGTCAGGCCAACGGCCATCGAGCGTGGCTGTGGGGAAGCGATCCTTGGTGAGGAATTTTGCTCGCGGGTCGATCACGACTGGAGAAAGACCAAGCAGTCGAACGAATTCAACGAGGGACTGGGCGATCTGAACCCCTCCCACGATCAGCAGGCGGCGCCCTGGTCTGTAGTAATTGACAAAATTATGAACAGTGTCGGAGCGAACGGAGGTGCTTATACCCGTAGAGAGATCAGTCTCTATCTCGCAAGAGTGTCCGCCTGCCCTCGCTGTTTCTATGGCGTCGAAGAGCGTTGGCGGGAAGCCTTGGCATGATATCGGTTGCAGGAGCACCTCGATCTCGCCCCCGCAAGGCAGCCCAATCTCCCACGCGCCCGCATCTGCGATCCCGTAGGTGTTCCGTCGTGGTCTTCCTTCCGCGATAACGTCGTTTGCTAAGGCGAGAACGTCCCCTTCCACGCATCCGCCTGACACCGAGCCGGCAAAGCGGCCGTCGGAACAAATGAGCATGTGACTGCCTCGAGGCCGCGGCGCGGATCCCCAAGTCGAAATCACCGTCGCGATCGCCATCTGATTGCCGCGCCAGAGACGAAAGGCCTGAAAGACGGCATCGTTGTCAGCCATCATATTGTCCAATTGCTCGATCTGCCACGTGCACAAACATAACTCTGCACAACATGATCCGTAAGACAAAAACGCGAGCGCACCTTTTGTCTATATCATTAGTGGTAACTTTATCCTGGTGGTAACGAAGTGTTTTTAGATAATGTTTCCGGACTGATCAGTCAAGGTCTGGTCTCTGCGGGCGCGGAGGAGCGCTGACGTAGGCAGCAAATAGTGGAACCAACGGGCTGTTGCCTGTGGTTTTCCCAAAGCTGACGGCTTGAGGGATGGATGCCGGCCAACAGCGACCAGATGTGACGATCATACCCCTGACCAGCCCCCATTGAGTGGTCCGATGCAAACGTCAGTGGAGCATAAGGCTCTGGTGTTGAGCTGAGCCGGTTGGTCCAGGGTCGGTGGTTGGCTGGGGGAGCATCGGCACCATCACCACTGGTGCCGGTGGGCGGTAGCCGAGGGAGAAATGCGGGCGAGCGGTGTTGTAGTGCACGCGCCACTGCTCGATCAGCACCTTTGCTTCCGCCAGCGTGTTGAAGATCTCGCACGACAGCAGCTCGTCGCGAAACTTGCCGTTGAAGCTTTCCACGTAGCCGTTCTCCCAAGGACTGCCGGACTCGATATATGCGATTTCGGCACCCACACCCGTGATCCAGCCCTTCACCGCAGTCGCCGCAAACTCCGGCCCGTTGTCCGACCGGATGTGCGCGGGCGTGCCGCGTGCAACGAACAGGTCCGCCAGCAAGTCGATGACGTCCACCGCCTGGAGCTGGCGCCCCACGCGGATCGCCAAAGCCTCGCGGGTGAACTCGTCGACCACGTTCAGCGTACGGAACTTGGCGGCCGTCCCGGGTGCAATCCTCGACGAAATCATAAACCCACACATGGTTCGGTCGATCCGGCCGCAGCCGGACACAAGAGCCGTCATTCAGCCAGAGGAGACCGCGCTTCGGCTGCCGCTGTGGTACCTTCAGACCCTCGGCACGCCAGATCCGCTCCACGCGCTTATGGTTTGCCTGCCGCCCCTCGGCGCGCAGCAGGGCCGTAATCCGCCTACATCCGTAGCGCCCGAACTGCCCGGCCAGATCGTTGATCGTTGCTGTCAGCGCCGCCTCGTCGTCGGCCGTCTTGGACACTCTGCGCTGCGTCGAACGATGCCGGCCCAGCACCCGGCAGGTAAGGCGGTCGGAAACGTCCAGCGTCGCCGTCACATGCTCCAGGCACGCCCGACGACGGGCAGCGCTCAGTAGTTTCCCGACGCAGCTTCCTTGAGCACAAGCTTCTCGAGCGTCAGGTCCGCCACCACCCAGCGCAGGCGGCCGTTCTCCTGCTCCAGCAGCTTCAACCGCTTCACTTGGTCCAGCTTCAGGCCGCCATGCTCGGCGCGCCACCTGTAGTAGGTCGTCTCCGTCACCCCGATCGCCCGTACCCCTTGGATCACCGGCTTGCCCTGCGCCGTCAGCACCTCGACCTGCCGCAGCTTGCCTACAATCTCTTCCGGCTTGTGATGCTTGCGTCCTATCTCGTCATCCCCGCAGTGCCTTCGGAACTCTCATGCCCGGTGGCCCACTTCTACGGGGGCAGGTGAGGTCCGCGGCTGCTGGTGCTACCTCTACCGGACGATCGACCGGGACGGGAACCTGATCGACGCCATGCTGTGCGAGACGCGCGACATGAAGGCGGCGAAGGCGTTCTTCCGCTCAGCGCGAGCGACCATGGGCTTCCGGCCTGATCGGGTGACGACAGACGGGCATGGCTCCTACCCGAGGGTGATCCGCACCGTGCTGGGCAGGACGGTCCGGCATCGGACGAGCGCCTATATGAACAATCGGCTCGAGCAGGACCATCGCGGCATCAAGGGCAGGATCCGTTGCATCTGCGGCTTCAAGAGCCGCGAGACAGCCCGACGCTTCTGCCGCGAGCAAGGTGAATCCCGCAACAACCTTCGCTCCCGCCATCATCACAACTAGATCATCTCCGTTTCCCTCCACCGCACCCACTTCGCTAAGGCGACGCGCCTCGCGCTCAACATCATGCAGAACGCGTGATTGGCCAAGTGCTCCACCTCCAAGATCAGAACGCTGGCGCGAGAGCTGACAGATCCGCTTCTAGAAACCAAGTGGTCTCAAGATCAGGTAGGTCCCCCAGCCTAGTCATGCTGAGGCGGATCTTCTTGATCTACCCGTGTTCAATAAATCACTGCGAGCCTTCTACCTCTCGTATTGCGCGCTCTAGCATCAGCAGCAGGTTCCGGGCCATCGCCACGTCGAAGATGGTTCGGTTAACACCGTTCTCGCCGTGATGGTCGAACGCGACCGTTCCGTCAGGCCGAGCGTGAAAGCTGTATGACGGGCTCACGTTGTAGGCTCCTCCTCCACACCATGAAACAATAAACCCTGCCGGCAAGGTCGGGGTTCGCGCCGCATCAACGAACTGACCTCCCAAACCAACATCAGGTCAGTCGCTTTAAAAACATCGTTAAGTTGCCAGGGTGCGGTCGGCGAAGGGCGATTGAACTGCCAGCAGTGCCTCGACATCCAGAACCGATCTTAATTTATCTGGGATGAGCCGGCTCTTCAGGCTGTGCTGATCAACGAGCACTGCAACGGCTTCTGCCATCCAGCATAGCTGGTCGTCGGCTTCCCGATGGCCAACCAGCTCGAACCCAAGCGACGAGCGGCCGATCCGCCGTAGCGCGAGGCGGATCTCGAGAACGTCTTGCGGACGCATTGGCGACAAAAAGCTGCAGGACAAGGAAGCGAAGACCGCGCGGATGTCGGGGGCATCGCGCTCCAGGAAGATACGCTCCGTAAACCAACTGTTGACCAGCTTGACAGCAAAGTTGACCACCCGGGACGGGTAAACGATACCAGAATTATCGGTATCCACCCGGTAGATCTTGTGCAGGCGCGAGAAGAGCGTGTCTGATGCGATCATGACGGTGTCCTGTCTTTATCAGTCACTGCGGTTCTGGGTCGATCTTGTGTCGACCTGCTTGACCAGTGCTCCCTGATCTCGATCACCGCTGCTGCCGTCTCCTCGATCGAACGGTGGCTGACGTCGATCATTGGCCAGCCGTTGCGGTTGCACAGGCGGCGTACCCAGCCCAACTCTTCACGGACCTTCTGGAGATCGACATACGGGTTCTCAGCTTCGGTAACCTTCCCCATGATGCCGCTGGGCGCCATGACCCGCACCCGGTTGCGACGGATCTCGACCAAAGTCTGTGGGTCGATCGTCAGGCCGATCACCGGGCTGCGAAGCTGCATCAGCTCCTGCAGCAGCGGCAGCTCCCGCACCAGCGGCACATTGGCCGCTTTGACGCCACGGTTGGCCAAGTAGAAGCAAGTTGGCGTCTTCGACGCGCGCGAGACCCCCACCAGCACGACGTCCGCCTGATGCAGCTCGGCGGCGGCCTGGCCATCGTCATGAGCCAATACGAAGTGCATGGCATCGATGCGCCTGTAGTACTCCTCGTCCAGCACGTACTGGCTGCCGGGTCTACCTTTTGCCGGCTCATGCAGAGTATCTTGCAGGACTGCAATAACCGGATCCAGAACGCTTACGAGTTGGACACCGAGAATTCCACAGGCCGCGTCCAGCTGAGTCTTGAGCTTGCGGTCCATCATCGATGACAACACCGGGCCCGGATCTGCCTTGATGCCCTCCAACACGCGATGTAGATGCAGCCTGGTGCGGATCAGGTTCCAACGGTGGTAGACGATACGCGCGTGCGCAAACTGCGCTACGGTGGCGCGCGCGATCGAGTTGAGCGTCTCGCCGGTGGCATCCGAAACCAGATGCAGGCTGACCCGATGTTCGTCCACTGGTCGCAGCGGCTCAACTTCCACCGATATAGGCGGTGAGACTGTCTACCGCCACGGTCTGCCGGTCGAGCAGTGACTTGACCACGTCGCCGATGCTGACAATGCCAACAAGCTTGCTGGCTTCGAACACCGGAAGGCATCGCACGTGGTGTCTCGTCATGATCCGCATGGCCTCTTCGAGCGTCGTGGATGGAGCGGCCTCGTGTTGCCTCGGCTTCATGGCGCGCTCGGCCGGCATGTTACGCACGCCGTGCGGGTTGAGCGCCATTGCCCTGACAATGCCCCAGTCCGAAAGCACTCCGAGCAGCTCGTCATCGCGCATCACCAGCACCGCGCCGATCTTGTTCCGGTACAGGATCTCGGTGACGGCCCCGATCGGAACCTCCGCGTCGACCTTGACGAGCCTGCTCGGCTTGGAGATCAGGATGGAAGCGACAGTCATCTGGCCTCTCCAGGTGGATGATGCGCGCGATCACGAACCGATGTCTCGTGAAACAACAGGCTGCCCTCTTGCATCAGGACGCCGTCTGCCTGGCACGGGCCAGCGCTGCCTGGGCTGCGGCGAGGCGGGCGATCGGGATGCGGAACGGCGAGCACGACACGTAGTCGAGGCCCAGGCTTTCGCAGAACTCGATCGAGGACGGATCGCCGCCGTGCTCACCGCAGATGCCGAGCTTGAGGCCGGGCCTGGCAGCGCGGCCCTTCTCCACCGCGATCCGTATCAAGGCGCCGACCCCGTCGCGGTCGATGGTGACGAACGGGTCCTTCGGCAGCAGGCCGTGCTCGACGTAGTGCGGCAGGAAGGTGCCGGCGTCGTCGCGCGACAGCCCGAAGGTGGTCTGGGTCAGGTCGTTGGTGCCGAACGAGAAGAAGTCGGCATGGGCGGCGATCTCTCCTGCGGTCAGGGCTGCGCGCGGCAGCTCGATCATGGTGCCGACGGTGTAGTCGATCGCCACCCCCGAGCTCTGGACCACCTCGCTTGCCACCGCCTCGACGTCGGCCCGCGTCACCCGCAGCTCCGACGCGCTGCCGACCAGCGGGATCATGATCTCGGGCCTGACCGGGGTGCCGGTCTCCCGGCCCACCAGCACCGCCGCCTCGAAGATGGCGCGCGCCTGCATCCGGTAGATCTCCGGGAAGGTGATGCCCAGCCGGCAGCCGCGATGGCCCAGCATCGGGTTGCTTTCGGACAAGGCCGCGTGGCGCTGCCGCACCGCTGTGAGGCTCTCGCCCATGCTGGCCGCGAGCTCGGCCAATTCGGCCTCGGTGTGCGGCAGGAACTCGTGCAGCGGCGGGTCGAGCAGGCGGATGGTCACCGGCAGGCCGGCCATGATCCGGAACAGGGCGGCAAAATCGTCGCGCTGGAACGGCAGCAGGGCGGCGAGCGCGCGGCCGCGCGCGCTCGCGTCCTCGGCCATGATCATGCGGCGCACCGCGCCGATGCGCTCGGGCGCGAAGAACATGTGCTCGGTGCGGCACAGGCCGATGCCCTCGGCGCCGAACCGGGCGGCGGCGGCGGCGTCCGCAGGGGTCTCGGCGTTGGCACGCACCCGGAGGCGGCGAACGCCGTCGGCCCAGCCCATCAGGATGGAGAAGTCGCCGGAAAGGGCGGGCTGGATCGTCGCGACGCGCCCGGCGAACACCTCGCCGGTGGCGCCGTCAAGGGTGATCCAGTCGCCGGCCTTGAGCACGTGGCCGCTGGCCGACAGCGTCTGCGCCTTGTAATCGACGCGGATGCCGCCGGCGCCGGCGACGCAGGCACGGCCCATGCCGCGCGCCACCACGGCAGCGTGGCTGGTCATGCCGCCGCGTGTGGTCAGCACGCCGCGGGCGGCGTGCATGCCGTGCACGTCCTCCGGCGAGGTCTCGATGCGGACCAGGATCACGTCTTCGCCCTTGGCCGCACGGCTTTCCACCTCGTCGGCAGAGAACACGATGGCGCCGCCGGCAGCACCCGGAGAGGCCGGCAGGCCGCGCGTCAGCACGGTGCGCTCGGCCTTGGGATCCAGCGTCGGATGCAGCAGCTGATCGAGCGAGGCGGGTGCGATGCGGTTGATCGCCTCCTCGCGGCTGATCAGCCCGTCCTGCGCCATCTCGATCGCGATCCGCAGGCTGGCGGCGGCGGTACGCTTCCCCGAGCGGGTCTGCAGCATGTAGAGCGTGTTGCGCTGCACCGTGAACTCGATGTCCTGCATGTCGCGGTAGTGCCGCTCCAGCGTGTCGCGCACCCGCAGCAGCTCGGCATAGGCTTGCGGCAGCACCGCCTGCATCGACTGTTCGCCCTCCCTGGCGCGCGCTTGCGACATCGGCTGCGGCGTGCGTATGCCGGCGACCACGTCCTCGCCCTGGGCGTTCACCAGGTACTCGCCGTAGAACACGTTCTCACCGGTCGATGGGTCGCGGGTGAAGCAGACACCAGTGGCGCAGTCGGCGCCCATGTTGCCGAACACCATGGCCTGGACGTTGACCGCGGTGCCCCACTCGGCCGGAATGTCGTGCAGGCGGCGGTAGGTGTTGGCGCGCGGGTTCATCCAGGAGCCGAACACGGCGCCGATCGCCCCCCAGAGCTGGTCGCCGGGTGATTGAGGAAACGGGCTGCCGGTCTCGCGGGCGACCAGCTCCTTGTAGGCCTCGACCACCTGAGCCCAGGCGGCGGCGCCAAGTGCGGTGTCCTCGATCACGCCGAGCTCGTTCTTGTGGTCCTCGATGATCTCCTCGAACCGGTGGTGCGACACGCCGAGCACCACCGAGCCATACATCTGGACGAAGCGCCGGTAGCTGTCCCAGGCGAAGCGCGGGTCGCCCGAGGAGGCGGCCAACCCGGTCACCGTGTCGTCGTTGAGGCCGAGGTTGAGCACCGTGTCCATCATGCCGGGCATCGAGACCCGCGCACCCGAGCGCACCGAAACCAGCAACGGCCGCTCGGCGTCGCCGAAGCCAAGTCCGACCGCCTGCTCGATCCGCTCCATCGCCGCCTCAACCTGGGCCCGGAGGTCGGGCGGATAGCGGCGGCCGTTGCGGTAGAACTCGGTGCACAGCTCGGTGGTGATGGTGAAGCCGGCCGGCACCGGCAGGCCGATGCCGGCCATCTCCGCTAGGTTGGCGCCCTTGCCGCCGAGCAGGTCGCGCAACTCGGCGCGGCCCTCGTTATGGCCGGACCCGAAGCTGTAGACCCATTTTGTCATTCAAGTCTCCTCAAGGTTTAGGCGGCTTTTAGCTCCGCCTGCAACTCCGGCAGCGCCGTGAACAAATCCGCCACTAGCCCGTAGTCGGCGACCTGGAAGATCGGCGCTTCGGCGTCCTTGTTGATGGCGACGATGACCTTGCTGTCCTTCATGCCGGCGAGATGCTGGATCGCGCCGGAGATGCCGATGGCGACATACAGGTCAGGTGCCACGATCTTACCAGTCTGGCCGACCTGGTAGTCGTTCGGCACGTAGCCGGCATCCACCGCCGCACGCGACGCGCCGATCGCCCCGCCCAGGGCATCCGCGATGGGCTCGATCAGCTTGAAGTTTTCGCCGTTCTGCATGCCGCGTCCGCCGGAGATCACCACGCGCGCCGAGGCCAGCTCCGGACGCTCCGATTTCGACAGCTCGGCGGACACGAAGCGCGAGAGCGCGGCCGGTGCCTCGTCAGCCTGCACATCCTCTATCGCCGTGCTACCGCCCTCGGCGGCCGCTGCATCGAAGTTGGCGGCGCGCACCGTGATCAGCTTCTTCGCATCCGCCGAGCGCACGGTGGCCAACGCGTTGCCGGCATAGATCGGTCGCACGAATGTCTCGGCATCGACCACGGCGACGATCTCGCTGATCGGCTGCACGTCGAGGAGTGCGGCGGCCCGCGGGATCACGTTCTTACCGGAGGCGGTGGCCGCCGCCAGCAGATGATCGTAGGCGGGCGCAAGCGACACCAGCAGGGCCGCAAGCGGCTCCGCCAGCGCCTTGTCATAGAGGGTCGCATCGGCGCGGAGCACGCGGCCGACACCCGCGATCTTCGAAGCCGTCTCGGCGACGCCACCGATCCCGGCCCCGGTTACCAGGACATGCACATCGCCGAGGGCGGCTGCGGCGGTGATGGCGGAACGCGAGGCCGGCGTGACGTGGCCGTCCACATGGTCGAGCAGGACGAGAGCGGTCATGGTCAGATCACCTTTGCCTCGGTTCGCAGTTTCGCCACCAGTTCGGCGACCGAGCCCACCTTGATGCCGGCCTGGCGCACCGGCGGCTCGGTGACCTTCAGCGTGGTCAGCCGGGGTGCGGCATCGACGCCGAGATCACCCGGCGCCACCGTCTCAAGCGGCTTCTTGCGTGCCTTCATGATGTTCGGCAGCGAGGCATAGCGCGGCTCGTTCAGGCGCAGGTCGGCGGTGACGATTGCCGGCAGCGTGAGGGCCACCGTCTCTAGCCCGCCATCCACCTCGCGGGTGACCGTCGCCACCCCATCCGACAGCTCGACCTTACTGGCGAAGGTGCCCTGCGACCAGCCGAGCAGGCCAGCCAGCATCTGTCCGGTCGCGTTCATGTCGTCATCGATGGCCTGCTTGCCCATGATCACCAAGCCGGGCTGCTCGCGCTCGACCAGGGCGCGCAGCAGCTTGGCGACCGCGAGCGGCTCCGGGCTCTCCTCGGTGAGCACCAGGATCGCCCGATCGGCGCCCATCGCAAGCGCCGTGCGCAACGTCTCCTGGCATTGCTGCACGCCGATCGACACCGCCACGATCTCGGTGGCGACGCCGTTCTCCCTGAGGCGCACAGCTTCCTCGACGGCGATCTCGTCGAACGGGTTCATTGACATCTTGACGCCCGCCGTCTCGACGCCGGAGCCGTCGGCTTTCACCCGGACCTTCACGTTGTAGTCGACGACGCGCTTGACTGGGACGAGGAGTTTCATGGGTTCGGTGTCGCTTTCGGAAGTTTTTACATGCCGCCGGGATAGTTCGGGCCGCCGCCGCCCTCTGGTGCGGCCCAGTCGATATTCTGCGTCGGGTCCTTGATGTCGCAGGTCTTGCAGTGCACGCAGTTCTGCGCGTTGATCTGCAGGCGCGGACCGGACGCGCTGCCGGCTTCGGTATCCACCGCCTCGTACACCGCGGCCGGGCAATAGCGGCTTTCCGGCGAGCTATAGCGGTTCCAGTTCACGCCTTGCCAGCGAGCCGGGTCGCGCAGCCGGAGATGCACCGGCTGGTTTTCCTCGTGGTTGGTGTTGGACAAGTACACCGAGGACAGCCGGTCGAAGGTCAGCTTGTTGTCGGGCTTCGGATAGGCGATCGGTGGCGAGGCGGAGGCATCGTCGAGCACCTCGTTGTCGGCATGCCGGTGCCGCAGCGTCCATGGTGCGCGGCCACGCAGCACCATCGCATCGAAGCCTGAATAGAGCGCGCCGCCCAGCACGCCGAACTTCGCGAAAGACGGCCGCACGTTGCGCACGTCGCGCAACTCGCTCCACAGCCACGAGGCCCGCACCCGCCTCGTATACGAGCGCGGCTCGGCCGGCCGGCCATTGGCAAGCGCATCCGCCAACGCCTCAGCGGCCAGCATGCCGGACTTCATCGCCGTGTGGGTGCCCTTGATCTTGGGCACGTTGAGAAAGCCGGCGCTGTCGCCGAGCAGCACGCCGCCCGGGAAGCTCAGCCGTGGCACCGATTGCAGCCCACCCTCGGAGAGGGCGCGCGCGCCGTAGGAGAGCCGCTTGCCGCCCTCGAGATGGCGCCGCACCGACGGATGCGCCTTGAGGCGCTGCATCTCCTCAAACGGCGACAGCCAGGTGTTGGCGTAGTCGAGTCCGACCACGAAGCCGTACGAAACCAGGTTCTCGCCGAAATGATACAGCCAGGAGCCGCCGTAGGTGGAGCGGTCCAGCGGCCAGCCGAAGCTGTGCTGCACGAGGCCCGGTCTGTGCCGGGCGGCCGGGATCTCCCAGAGCTCCTTGATACCGAGCCCGTAGGTCTGCGGATCCACGCCTTGACGCAGGTCGAACCGCGCCATCAACTGCTTGGCGAGCGACCCGCGGCAGCCCTCGCCGAACAGGGTGTAGGTGGCGCGCAGCTCCATCCCCGGCGCGTAGTTCGGCCCGCACTCGCCGTCGCGGGTCACGCCCATGTCGCCGGTGGCGACGCCCACGATGCGGCCTTCGTCCTCGAGCAGCTCCGCGGCCGCGAAGCCCGAATAGATCTCGACGCCAAGCTCCTCCGCCTGCCGCCCGAGCCAGCGGCACACCTCGCCGAGGCTCACGATGTAGTTGCCGTGGTTGTCCATGTGCGGCATCACCGTGCCCAGCATCGGCACCCGGTACGAGCCGGTCTCGGTGAGGAACAGCATGTGGTCCTGGGTCGCCGGCGTGTTCAGCGGTGCGCCGCGCTCGCGCCAGTCCGGGATCAGCTCGTCCAGCGCGCGGGTCTCGATCACAGCGCCCGACAGGATGTGCGCGCCGACCTCGGAGCCCTTCTCGACCACGCAGACGGTAGCCTCCGGCGCCAATTGCTTCACCCGGATCGCAGCCGCGAGGCCGGACGGACCGGCTCCCACCACCACGACATCGAACTCCATCGCCTCAGCCAAGGGCCGGCATTCGCAGATCCCGAGGGAGAACTTCGATGCACCCTGAGGCAAATTCCATGGCTGAAGACCCTTTAGAACACAAGCTCAATGGCTTCCGCTGGAAGTAAGCGGAAGATCGTTCGATTGGCGACCCTTGAAATAGATGGGCCCGTATTCGGCTATCAAGTATTTAGAAGAGCTCTCATTCACTGCTTACCTTTTTCCGGGTCATGAACCGTGGGACTAAGGGGCGCCACCGATTTAACAATCAAAGCGTCCAGCGCCTCAAAGTCTCCAAGCTTGATGAGATCATGGAGCTCTTCTCGTGTTTGCATCTTCTCAAGGACACTGCGCGTGCTCATCGCCGACCACCCCGTCCAGTGCGTCGCCGAGCTGCTGCCCTGGAACGTCTCCGGCGTCCCCGCTAGGCTCAAACAGAACTGACCGCGGGCCAGACCAGACGGTTACCACCTAGGCTGGTGAGACCGACGGTGATCTGCTGTCGAATCATGCTGGCGCTGCAGCGATGGCTTCGATTTCGACCAGGAACTCTGTTCGTGCTAAGCCGCTGACCATGAGCAAAGTTGTTGTGGGAGGTGTTTCGGGAAATTGCCGATCGCGCGCGCGGCGATAGCCTGCCATGTGCTCGCGTTCCGTCACATAGACACTGAGGCGAACGACGTTATTCATCGCCATCCCGTCCTCGGCCAGAATGGCAGCGATGTTGCGGAAGCAGATGTCGGCCTGTCCTTCGCAATCTGCCGGAACAGTGTCGTCAGGGGTTATGCCAAGCTGCCCGGCCACGAACACAAGGCGATGGTCCGCCGGCACGGCTATGCCATGGCTGTATCGCGCCAGGGGAGGCCGGATCGCTGTTGGTGACAATGCCCTCATCATCGCGCTCCAATTTAGCAAGTACTTGGACTGAGACGCAGACGAACTGATACAATCCAACCCGGCGTCAGCGATTTTGTCGGATCGCTGGAGTCGGATCATCGGTGCCGAAATACTGGCGCGCGTTTGGCGACGAAGGCGGTCATGCCCTCCTTCTGCCCCTCAGTGGCGAAAGCCGCCTGAAAAAGCAGGCGCTCGTGACGAAGTCCGTCGGCAAGCCCACCCTCATAGGCGAGATTAACCGCCTCTTTTGCCATCCTCACTGCCGGCGCGTTGTAGGCTGCGATCGTGTGCGCGGCCTCGAGGGCGGTTTGCAACAGGTCTGCCGATGCGACCACGCGCGCTATCATGCCACAAGCCAGCGCCTCGCGAGCGCCGATCGTCCGGCCGGTGAGCACCATGTCCATCGCCATCGATTTTCCTACTGACCGTGCCAGCCGCTGCGAGCCGCCGATGCCGGGAAGGATCCCCAGCTTGATCTCCGGCTGTCCGAACTGCGCGTCTTCCGCGGCGATGATGAAATCGCACAGCAGGGCAAGTTCGCACCCGCCCCCCAGCGCGAAGCCGCCGACGGCGGCAATGATGGGCTTGTGTATCCCCCGCACCTCGTCCCACGGCCCGAGAAAATCGTCCATGTAGAAATCGGTGAAGCTCTTCTCGGCCATCTCGGCGATGTCGGCCCCGGCGGCAAATGCTCGCGGGCTGCCGGTGATGACGATGGCGCCGATGCGGTCGTCCGCATCGAGGCGGCGCAGGGCAGCCAGCGTCTCGAGCGCGAGCTGGCGGTTCAGCGCGTTGAGCGTCTTGGGTCGATTGAGCGTTATTAAGCCAACCCGTTCGCGGCGCTCGACCAGGATCGTCGCCTGCTGCTCCTTGACCGATGCTTCACCGACCGGTGCCATCATCTCGCTCATGCCGAGGCCTTCTCGTTAGGCTCGGCCACAGAGGTTGTACGGCTCCGTGGCGGTTTGCCCCGCGCTGCGCCGATACTTTCGATGGGCGTCGCGCCCGGGACTTGTCGTATCGGCTCGGCCATGCCAGTACTTGCCTCGTCCGATGCGTAAGCCGCGCCAGCCGGCGCATAGGCCTCGCGCGACGCCATGAATTCGTGCAGCAGCGCTTCGCGCTGCTCGTTCAGCCGCGGCGCGGCGATGGGGTTGGCCGTATCGTTGCCGACATAGCCTGATATCCGCACCGGGTTTCCCGCCGTCCGCACGGGGCGTCCCGTCTCGCCGCTCTTCACCTTGATGATCATGTCTCGGGCGAGCAGCTGCGGATGATCGAACAGTTTGTCGATCGTGTTGATCGGCGAGCAGGGAACCCCTGCCGCGTTCAATAGATTGACCCAGTGCACAACGTTGGCCGTGCGGGTGATCGCCTCGATGGCCTCGATCATCTGCAGCCGATTTCGACAGCGGAGGTCGTTGGTCGCGAACCGAGGATGCAAAGCGAGGTCCGGCGCGCCGATGGCGTCGGCCATAAGCAGAAACAGCGTGTCGTTACCGGCAGCGATGACGATGCGGCCGTCCCTCGCCGCGAAGCTCTCGAACGGGGCGAGGGAGGGATGGCTGTCGCCGGTTCGGTTCGGCACCTTGCCCTCCGCATCGTAGCGGGCAAGCGCCGTCTCCATCAACGCGGCCTGACAATCGAGCATACCGATGTCGACGCGCGCACCTTGCGCGTTCTGATGACGCCGATGCAAGGCAGCCAAGATGCCGATCGTCGCGAAGAGCGCGGCGCCTAGATCGCCAAAGCTAGTGCCGACCCGGGCCGGCGCCCCGTCTGGCCAACCGGTGAGGCTCATGATGCCGCCCATCGCCTGCACGACCATGTCGTAGCCAGGTAGATCGCTGAACGGCCCCGTATGGCCGAACCCCGAGATGGACGCGTAGATGATGTGCGGATGGGTCTTGGCCAATCGCTCGGCGCCATAGCCAAGCCGGTCCATCACCCCGGGCCGAAAATTTTCGACGACAATGTCGGTCTCGGCGAACAGTCGTTCCAGCAGCTCTCGATCACGCGGGCTTTTGATGTCGAGGACTATGCTCTCCTTGCCGCGATTAAAGCAGGAGAAATACGCGCTCTCGCCGTCCACGAACGGGCCGAAGGCGCGGGTATCGTCTCCGGTCCCGAACTTCTCGATCTTGATGACCCGTGCGCCCAGATCGGCCAGAATCATGGTGCAGTAGGGCCCGGCGAGCACGCGCGAGAAATCAAGCACGGTGACGCCTTCCAGCGGTCCTCGCCGGAGGCCCTCGGGTGCCCCCCCCTCCGTTGAGGCGCGATCTACCGTCATTGATGCGTAGGCATGCGAAACTCCGGCCCCTTGGCGATCGCAGCGGGCCAGCGCTGCATCAAAGACTTCTGCCGCGTGTAGAAGCGCACGCCCTCGTCGCCATAGACATGCATGTCGCCGAAAAGGCTGCGCTTCCAACCGCCGAAGCCGTGCCACGCCATCGGTACCGGGATCGGCACGTTGATGCCGACCATGCCGACTTCGACCTGCCGGCCGAATTCGCGCGCCGTGTGGCCGTCCGCTGTGAAGCAGCTGACCCCGTTGCCGAATTCATGCGCGTTGACGAGGTCGAGCGCTTCCTTAAGGTCGGCGACACGCACGCAGCACAGCACCGGGCCGAAGATCTCCTCTCGATAGATCGTCATATCTGGCCGAACATGATCGAACAGTGTCGGGCCGAGGAAGAATCCGCTTTCGGCGCCGGCGACGCGGTGACCGCGACCATCCAGCAACAGCGTTGCGCCCTCCTCGACGCCCTTCGCGATGTAGCCCTCGATGCGCGACCGCGAGGCCTGGGTGACGATGGGACCCATCTCGGTGGCGTCGTCCATGCCGTCGCCGACCTTCAGCCGCATCGCCCGCTCGCGCAGTAATGGGACGACTGCGTCGGCTGCGCCGCCGACCAGGACCGCAACTGAGATCGCCATGCACCGTTCGCCCGCCGAACCATAGGCCGCGCCGATCAGCGCGTCGACCACCTTCGCGGGATCAGCGTCAGGCATGGCCACGAGATGGTTCTTGGCACCACCCAGCGCCTGCACGCGCTTTCCGTGCGCCGCGCCGACCTGATAGATGCGATGGGCAACGGGGGTCGAGCCGACGAACGAGATCGCCTTCACGTCAGGATGGACGAGCAGGGCATCAACCGCGTCCTTATCGCCCTGGACGACGTTGAAGACGCCGTTCGGAAATCCCGCCTCCCGGATGAGCTCGGCCACCATCACCGACGGCGACGGATCGATGGGGCTGGGTTTTAAAACGAAGGTGTTGCCGGTGGCCAGCGCCACCGGATACATCCAGGCCGGCACCATTACCGGGAAGTTGAACGGGGTGATGCCTGCGACCACGCCCAGCGGCTGGCGAAGCGTCCAATTGTCGATGCTGCCCGAGACCTGGTCGGTGAAGTCGCCCTTTAGCAGCTGCGGGATCCCGCAGGCGAATTCGATGACATCGATGCCGCGCTCCACCTCACCCTGCGCGTCGGCGAACACCTTGCCGTGCTCGGCGGTGATCGCGCGGGCAAGATCATCCTTACTGTCCCGCATCAACGACAGAAATCGGTTCATCAGGCGCGCGCGCCGCAGCGGCGGCGTGTTAGCCCAGGCCGGGAACGCCGCCTTCGCCGCGGCGACCGCCACGTCGACGTCCGAGGACCCGGAGAGCACGACATGGCCGATGCGCCCGCCATGACCGGGGTTCGATACGGCTTGCGAACGCGCGTTCGCCGGAGCTAAGATGCGACCGTCGATAAAGTTGCATATCTGAACGTCGGCGACGGCGATCACGTCCGTGTCCACTCTACCTCTCCCTCGCGATGCCGCGGCAGTCTTGCATGACCTCAGGACCCTAGACTCTCGGACGAGCCCGGCGTTCTGTTCCCAAGGACTTGATGTGCCTAATCATCTATTTTCACGTGCGGTTATTCGTCTCAACATTCACTTTTGCACATCGCTTGTGCACTGCTCGCCGATGATGGGCGGAACAGCGAGCTGATCGCTTGTGCATCAATTGGCCGGCTCGTAACCAGTCGGCGTGCCGATGAGGCTTGATTAGGTGCAGTGGGATCACGTCCGCGTTTTTCTGGCGGTCGCCCGGGCCGGCCAGATGCTCGCGGCCGCGCGTTCCCTCGGCGTGAACCACGCGACGGTCGGTCGCCAGATCACGGCGCTGGAGGAATCGCTGCAGACTATGCTGATTGAGCGACACACCGGCGGCTGCATGCTGACACCCGCCGGCGAAGCGATGTTCGCGACGGCGGAGCGGATCGAGTCAGAGCTGCTGCGCTTCGATTCCGCCGTATGCGGCGACACGAAGGGTCTGCGCGGTACGGTTCGCGTCGGCGCGCCCGACGGTCTCGGCAATTATTTCCTCGCGCCGACATTGGCGGAATTGAGCGGCAAGCACCCAGAGCTTCTGGTTCAGCTGGTCGCGTTGCCGCGCAGCTTCTCCCTTCCGCGACGGGAAGCGGACCTGGTCATCACGCTGGATCGCCCGATTCAGGGCGATCTTATCGTTCAGAAGCTCGGCGATTACACCATGAGCCTCTACGCGTCGCGAGAATATCTGTTGGCATCGCCCCCGCTCACCACGGTCGACGAATTGAAGAACCACCGGCTGATCACCTACTCTGAAGAGGCAATGCACACGGCGGCGCTCGATTATGGCCGCAAGCTGGCGAACCACATGCCGACCCGCTTCGAGTGCGGCAGCATGGTGGGTCAGATCGAGGCGACCCGCGCCGGCGAGGGGGTGGCCATCCTGCTCGATTATCCCGCACGGCAAATCGACAGCCTCGTGCGCATCCTGTCCGACGTCCAGGTGCTCGGCGCCTATTGGCTCATGTCGCATCCCGACACGCACCGGTCGTATCGAGTCGCGGAGGTTCGACGCCACATCGTCGAGGCGTTCCGTCGCAGCAAGGATGACTTCTGCCCGTCAGGAGCGCATGCCGGCATCTTGCTCTAGCCGGCGGCGCGGTCAAGCGAAGACCTCACGATAGAGGGTCTTGATCTCGTCGGCGGTAGGCACGCGAGGATTGTTACCAGGCGATCCTGACGCCAGCGCCTGCTCGGCCATGACGTCGATGACGCCTTCCCACGCTTCGCGCTCGATGCCGTAGGCAGCGGGCGTCGGAACCTGCAACTCAGCATTCAGCGCACGCAGCTCGTCGATCAGGCGGGCCACGGCGGCCTGGTCGCCCTCGCCGGGATTGGCCACCCCCATCGCCTGTGCGCACTCGGCATAGCGGCCCAACGCCGCGGGTGCCGAGTAGGCGGTGACCGCCGGCAACAGCATGGCGTTGGACAAGCCGTGCGGGACGTGAAAATGCGCTCCGACCGGCCGGCTCATGCCGTGCACCAGCGCGACCGATGCATTCGAAAAGGCGATCCCCGCCTGCGTCGCGCCCAGCATCATCGCCTCTCGAGCCCGCCGGTCGGTCGGGTCGCGATCGACGGCGCGCAGGTTCGGGGCCAGCGCCCGCATCGCCAGCAGCGCCATCGAGTCCGAAAATAGGTTGGCCTTGCTGCTGATGTAGGCCTCGATCGCATGGGTCAGCGAATCGATGCCGGTGTCCGCCGTCAGGCGGCGCGGCATCGTTAGGGTAAGTTCGAAATCGATCAGCGCCGCGATCGGAAGATAAGCCAAGCCGACGCACAGCATCTTTTCGTTGGTGGCCTCGTCCGTAATGATCGTGAAGCGGGTCGCCTCCGATCCGGTTCCGGCGGTCGTCGGTATCGCGATGACCGGCAGGCCTGGCGCATCCTGGACATGCGGCACCGCGTAATCGCGCATGGTGCCGCCGAACCGGCCGAGGACCGCGATCGCTTTGGCGGAATCGAGGGGGCTGCCGCCGCCGAAGCCGACCACGCAATCATGCTCGCCCTCGGCCAGAAACGCGAGGCCGGCGACGATCGATGCGGTCGACGGATCGGGCACGGTGTCGGTGAACACACGCGGATACATGCCGGCGGCCCGCAGTCGGTCCGCAAGTCGGTCGACATGACCATGCTTTGCCAGGTAGCGGTCCGAAACGATCAGAGGTCGGCAAAGCCCCAAGCTGCCGAGAACCTCGGCGGCTTTTCCTGAGGCGCCGGCACCAATGTGCATCAAACGCGGCAGTGCAATGACGGCGCTCACGCTCATTCTCCTCTTCTGGCGCGGGAGGTGATGGTCGGGCGACTTGCTGGTTGCCGCCCGCTCCCGCGCGTTCCTAGATCTTGATGACGAGACGCCCTCGAACCTCGCCACGCATAAGCTGATCCGCTCCCTCAATCGCATCGGCCAGGTCGATCTGGCTGGCGATGAGCGCGAGCTGCTCGGAGCGTATCTGGGTAGCGAGCTGGCCCCATGCCTGCTGGCGTAGCGGCAGCGGCGCCATCACGCTGTCGATCCCCGCAAGCGTCACGCCGCGCAGGATGAAGGGCATCACCGATGCCGGAAGGTCGGCGCCCTGCGCCAGCCCGCAGGCCGCGACGATCCCGCCATAGCGGGTCTGGGCCAGTGCATTCGCCAGCGTAACGCTGCCAACCGAATCGATGACGGCGGACCACATCTCCTGTTGGAGCGGTTTGCCGGGAGCGCCGAGTGCCGCGCGATCAACGACCTGCGCGGCACCGATGGCGCGAAGATAGTCCTCCTCCTCCGTCCGGCCGGTCGACGCCGTGACCTCGTATCCCCGCGCGGCGAGCAGGCTGGTCGCGACGCTTCCCACGCCGCCGGTTGCCCCCGTCACCAGCACCGGCCCGTCGCCCGGCTCGACACCGTGACCGTCCAGCGCCATGACGCAGAGCATCGCGGTATATCCCGCCGTGCCGATCGCCATCGCGTCGCGGGCCGACAGGCCGTCGGGCCGCCGGACGAGCCACTCGCCTTTAAGTTTGGCGCGTTCGGCCAGGCAGCCCCAATGGTTTTCGCCAACGCCCCAGCCGTTCAGGATGACCGGATCGCCAACGTTCCAGGCAGGATGCCGGCTTTCGATGACGGTGCCGGCGCCGTCGATTCCCGGCACCATCGGCCAGGTGCGGACGACCGGCGCCTTGTCGCAGATCGCGAGGCCATCCTTGTAGTTCAGCGTGGAGTACTGGATTTCGACCAGCACATCGCTGTCGGGCAAGGCGTCGTCGGGAAGATCCTTCAGGACGCGTCGAAAGCCCTCCTCGGTCTTTTCGAGCAACAGCGCTCTAAAGGTCATCGTCGCCCTCCGGTTGGCGGTAATCGCTGGAGCGGTGTGGCGTCGTTCGGTTAGGCGGCGGTGTGGCGATCGAGCCCGCCGGCCCGGCCGGTTCCCCAAGCTACGGCGCGCTGCTGCTGCTCGCCGAGGCCTTCGACGCCAAGCCGCATGACGTCGCCTTCCCGGATATAGGCCGGCGGCTTCATGCCCATGCCGACGCCAGCCGGGGTTCCGGAACAGATGACGTCGCCGGGCAGGAGCGTCATGAACTCGCTGAGGTAGCTGATGAGCTTGGCGACGCCGAAAATCATGCTGCCCGTGTTGCCGTCCTGGCGATGCTCGCCATTGACCGTCAGCCAGAGCCTTAATTTTTGGGGGTCAGGCACCTCGTCCTTGGTCACCAGCCACGGGCCGACGGGGGCGAAGGTGTCGAAGCTCTTGCCCTTGGTCCACTGGCCGCCGCGCTCCAGTTGATAGGCGCGCTCGGAAACGTCGTTGACGACGGTGTAGCCGGCGACGTGATCAAGGGCGTCGGCTACACCGACATAGGAGGTGCGCTTCCCGATCACGATACCGAGTTCGACCTCCCAGTCGACCTTTTCCGCGCCGCGGGGGATCAGCACGTCGTCGTCGGGTCCGCCGAGCGAACTCAAGGCTTTCATGAACACGATGGGCTCGGCGGGCACGGGTAACCCCGATTCGGCGGCATGGTCTCTGTAGTTCAGGCCGATGCACACGAGCTTGCCGATCCCGGCGACGGGCGGACCGAACCGGGGGCGCGGCGCTACCAGCGGCAGGTCTTCCGGTGTAAGCCTAGCCAGTTCGTCGAGCGCTGCATCGCTCAACGTCGCCGGCGTGATGTCGCCGATAACGTCGGACAGGTTGCGCACGTTGCCGTTGCTGTCGAGGACCCCGGGCCGTTCTTCACCACCGAGGCCGAACCTGACCAATTTCATGTGTAATCCTTTCAATCGGGAATTTGATAGGTGACCGCAGGCCGCCACTGGGAGTGATGGTGCGCCCGCGCCGAAGATCTCGGCTCGTCTACATGGCGGCGGCGATCCGTTCGGGCGTCAGCGGCAGGTCGCGTACCCGTACGCCCAGCGCATTGAACAGCGCATTGCCGATCGCCGCGGCGGTGGGACCGGCGGCGCATTCGCCGACGCCGCTCGAGGGCCGATCAGCAGCGTCGAGCAGCACTACCTCGATCGCAGGCACCTCGGAGAAGGAAAGGATCGGATAGCTTTCCCAATCGCGAGTCAGGACCTGGTTCTCGTCCCATGTGACTTCCTCGATTAGCGTCCAGCTGACCGCCTGGACGATTCCGCCCTCGATCTGGTTCAGCACGCCGTCGGGATTGACCACCAGCCCCGCATCGACGGCGGCCCAGACCCGCTCGACGTGCACGCGCTCGTCGACCCGGACCTCCACCACAACCGCGCAATAGGCCGCACTGTTCTTGTAGCGGGAGAAGCCGAGGCCGCGTCCGCGGACCTCACCGTCGTCGGGAGCCGTCGGCGCGGCGTTGGCAACCGCCGTGACCCGCTCCAGCGTCGCGCGCGCGCGCTCGTCCGTGAGGTGGCGCAGCCGGAATGCTAGTGGGTCGGCATCGGACGCCACGGCGAGCTCGTCCATAAAGCACTCGATCGAGAACACGTTGCCGAACGCGCCGAGCGCGCGCAGCGCGGAGCTGCGCAGCGGCCCGCGTTGGATGAAATGGTGGATCACCGACTGGTTGGGGAAGAGATAGGGGGGTACCGCGTTGCGATCGCCGCCGCCGCCCAACGCCAGCGACGGGTTCTCCACCGCCGGCTGCGCAAACGGCTCGGCAAGATGCCACGCGGCCAATAGGCCGACACCTTCGCCCCAGCCCGGCCGCGAAAGATGCGGTGGGCTGTAAACTTGATATTTCCAGTCGACGATCGCGCCGTCGGCGGCGAGCTCTGCCGAGAGGTCCATCGTCATGGCGGGACCGAAGGGAGCGCTGACCAGCTCGTCCTCGCGCGACCAGACCACCCTGACCGGCCGGCCGAGCGCGCGAGACAATAAGGCGGCATCGAGCGCTACGTCGTCGGCGCCGTTGTGGCCATAGCAGCCGGCGCCGTCCTGATGAATGACGCGGACGATCTCCTCCGGCACCCCCAAAGCCATCGCCAGCTGCGACCGGAGCCCGAAATTTCCCTGCGTCTGCGACCAGACGGTTAGCCCCTGTACGATCCCGTCGTACTCTCGCCATTCCGCCACCGCGCAGGCCGGACCGATCGACGCGTGGGCTAAATAAGGCTTGCTGTAGGTGGCATGGAACGACTGTGTGTCGTTCGGCTTAGACGCGGATCGCTCGGCGAGCTCCGTCGAGTCGCGCACATGACCATGCAGCCAATCGACCATGCCGGACGGGTCTGGCAGGTCGGCGAGCGTCGTCCAGCGGACCGCCGTTTGCGCGACCGCGATCGCGCGCAAGGCGTCCTCCTCGCGCGGTGCAACGACACCTACGAATCGCCCGTTGACGACGATCTGCACCGCCGGCACGCGCGACCGCAGCTTTTCCTCGTCGACGCCCGCCAACTGGGCATCGCTCGATGGCGGCCGTACGATGCGTCCGTGCCACATATCCGGCAGGTCGAGGTCATGGACATAGGCCGCGCCGCTTAGCTTGCGCGGCAGGTCGCGCCGCGGGACGCTTCGCCCAACCACGCGGTACGCCGAGGAGGGTTTGGGCGCGACAATCCCGGTGATCTCCTGATGTAGATCGACCTCGTCGAGAAGACGCCAGTAGTCGATTGATCCGCCCATAGCCGACACGAACGAGCCGTCGCGCACCGTCAGCGTGGCGGGATCAACTCCGAGGCGCCTAGCCGCCGCTGCAGCGAACGTCTCGCGCACCTCGGCGCAGGCGATGCGGACCGCCAGGCCGCCGCGTTCAATCGAGATACTTGCCGACGTCCACCACTCGTTCGGACATAATTCGGTATCGCCCGACACAAGGTCGAGCACGTCGAGCGGCACCCCCAGTTCCTCGGCGGCAATCTGCGCAATCGCCGTGCCGATCCCCTGACCCAATTCCACCTTGCCGTTACGGACCTGGACCCGGCCGCCGGGTTCGAACCGAACCCAGTCCGCCATCTTGCCATCGGGCTTGACGCCGACCCAGCTCGTCATCGTCCGATCAAGATCGGGTCGCGGCGCCAACTCGGTCCGGCTCATGCGTGGCCCGCCGCCCGCCGCACCGCGCGTAGGATGCGGACATGAGTTCCGCATCGGCAAAGGTGCTTGTCGAGCGCCTCCAGAATCCGCCCTTCGTCGGGCGCTCCGTCCTCTTCTAACAACGCCTTGCAGCGCATGATGATGCCGTTGATGCAATAGCCGCACTGCGCCGCCTGTATGTCGAGGAAGGCGCGCTGCAGGGGATGCGGCTGCTCGATGCTGCCGATCCCCTCGATCGTCAGGACGTCGTGATCGAGAGCCGCCCACAGCGGCGTGTCGCACGACGCGACGGCACGGCCGTCGATCTGCACCGTGCAGGCGCCGCACGCCCCGACCCCGCAGCCGAAGCGCGTACCCTTCAGCCCCAGATCATTACGGAGGACGTAGAGGAGAGGGGTGTCGGGTTCCGCAGCGACCCGACGCGTCTCGCCGTTGACCCGCAGCTCCCTCACGGCGTCAGAAGCCGACGTCATCGGCCCAACCTTCGCGCTTCGCGCGTCGAACCAGATACGCCCACATGTTGTCGAAGTAGAAGTTGGAATTAAGGAACTTCTTGGCTTCCTCTATCGCCGAGTCGGGCATCAGATGAAGTTCGCCCGCAGCCATCGCCTTCAACTGCACCCCAAGCGAGGATTCGAGCTCGATCACCCGCAGCACGGTCTGCGCGATGGAGACATGCGCTACCATGAGGCCGTGGTGCTTTAGAATCAGGCCGCTCGCGCTCGCGAACTCGCGCGCCATGATCTTGCCCTGTTCAGCGATGCTGAACGTGTCTTCGTAATCCTCGACCAAGCGCACGTCGCCGTGCCAGCGCGCCGAATTGTTATCGATCGGCAGCAGCGAGGTACCGATGGCGCCGGCCGCGACGCCGTTGTCGCCGTGATGATGCCCGATGCACATCACCCCGGTGTTCTCGCGGTAGACCGGGCCGTGGGCTGCCATGGTAGGATTGATGCGGGCCTCGGGATCCGTCGGTTTGCCGTCGAAATCGACCTCGCAAATGGTTGCCAAGCTGACTTCCTCGACGCTTTGGCCGAAGGTGTATACCCAGAAGGTGTCCGCGTCGGGGGACCGGGCGGTGAGATGCGCGAGCAGTCCCCTGCCTAGCCCCAGCATGCCCATGATCCGGTATCCTAGGACGAGGTTCTGTTTCAGATCGTTGGTCGCGGATGTAGCCATGAGCTCCTCCCATCCCGAGTGCTGCAGCCTGCGCGGCAGGTCGATAACGGTTCTTCGATAAAGTGCAGATTATCGAACATCCTCACGGTAGGCTACCGGCGAGGTTGCGTCAACAGCCCATCGTGGCCGCCATCAGTCCCAAGGAAGGGAGGCGCCCGCACAGCGAGGATGGATTTGCGAACAAACACGCGGCATAGCGTGGTAGCGAGCACGGAGTGAGATGATGCGGTTGGGGTTGGCCGAGAACGCCACCGGGTGCGAGGCGGATGGTGGCCCCGATGGCGCGAAGATGACGATGGCGGAGGCTGTTCATCGGCGCTTGACGGCTGACATCGTCTCCGGGCGTCTAGCTCCCGGCACTAAGCTCGCGTTCGACATGCTAAAAAAGAGGTACGGGGCAGGCTTAAGTCCGATCCGCGAGGCACTTCAGCGCTTGACCAGCGAGCATCTAGCAACCGTCGAAGGCCATGTCGGGTTTCGCGTCGCTCCAGTGTCGCACCGCGATCTCAAGGACATTAACGCCCTGAGACTGCAGCTCGAAGTTCAGGCGATACGCGATTCGTTCGCGCACGGCGGCTTAGGCTGGGAAGCGCGTGTGGTAGCGGCAGCCCATCGGCTCAATCGGACCCCGATCCCCGTCGATCACGATTCGCCCGACGCCGAAAACTGGGAGGAGCAGCACCGGCTGTTTCACGATGCACTTATTTCCGGGTGCCAGTCGAGGTGGACGCTGCAGTTCTGCCGCATCCTGTTCGCTCAGTTTCGGCGCTACCGGCGCGTGATCCTCGACAGATACTGGAGCTCCCCGCCGCTACGCGAGGCGATCGACGCAGAGCATCAGCGCCTCGTCGACGCCGTCGTCGGTCGAGATGTCGAAACCGCGGTCGCCGCGCTGACCGAGCATTATGAGAACAGCGGCCGACGGGTCTTGCAGGATTACGAGCGCGCCTTTCCCGCCGACCCACCGCTAAAGCTGGTCCGCAGCTGAAATGCTCACCTAGCGCTGCGGCAGTCCGCTATTGCCGGTGACGCTGCGCGTCCAGATGCTGCATATTTTTGGGGTGCGAGACGCTCCCGCCCCGCTCCACCTGCCGCTCTGAGCTCCGTAAGTCGTGTTTTCGGCCGGAGCCGTGACCGAGCATCGATCCGGCTAGCCCTTGGCGGTCTG